>NZ_NQKY01000011.1 GCF_002252675.1 Synechococcus sp. BO 8801
GCCGCCTGGCGCGATCCCTGGCCCGTCAACGGGCTGGCGGCGGCGGGCCGGTTCCTGCTGGCCGATCAGGCCGGCCTGCGGCGCTGGCAGGGGCGGGTGCAGCGCTGGGTAGCCGGGGAGGGGGCCTGGCTGGCGGCCCGCCTGGCGGCGGTGCCGGGCCTGGAGCCCCTGCCTTCGGCCGCCAACTACCTGCTGGTGCGCAGCCGCCCGCCGGCCGCCTCGCTCCAGCCGCTGCGGCTGGAGCTGGAGCGCCGCCACCGGATCCTGGTGCGCGACTGCCGCTCCTTCGAGGGTCTGGGGGAAGACTGGCTGCGGATCGCCGTCCAGGACAGGGCCGGCAACCGGCGTCTGCTGGCGGCCCTGGAGCAGATCAGCCGCGGCCGATGAGCTGCTCCAGCACCTGCACCAGCCGGCGGTCGGCGTCCCGCACCGCCAGGGTTCCCATGCCGTCGCCCATGGCCACCAGGGGGTCGGCGGCGGCGGCGCTGCCCCGCAGGCGGGGCCCCAGCAGCCGCCAGACGGCCCGCTCCAGGGCGGGCTCCCCGGGGTCGTGCTGCCAGACGATCACCGCGGCACCCACGGCGGCGGCGGCGGCGGCGTTGGCGTCCTGATGGTGGTCGGCGGCCTGGGGGAAGGGCACCAGGATCGCCGGGGTGCCGCAGACCGCCAGTTCGCTGAGGCTGCCGGCGCCGGCGCGGCTGATGGCCAGGTCACAGTGCTGCAGCAGGCCCGGCAGCTCATCGCTGAAGGCCCGCTCGACCACCCCGTCGAGGCGCAGCTGGCCGGCGTCCGGATCCTGGCTGCCGGTGAGGTGGACGACGCGGCAGCCGCTGGCCGCCAGCAGGGGCAGCAGGGGCCGCACCATGCGGTTGAGGCGCAGGGCGCCCTGGCTGCCGCCCATCACCAGCAGCAGGGGGCCGGCGCCCCGGGGCACCCACGCCGGCAGGTCCGCGGGGGTGAGGAACGACCGCCGCACCGGCGTGCCGCACACCAGGGGACGGCAGCGGGGCAGCCGTTCGACCGCCTGGGGCAGGCCCACCGCCACGCGCGTGCACAGGGGCCCCAGCAGCCGGGTCACCCGGCCCGGGACGGCATTGCTCTCATGCAGCACCACCGGCACCCCGCACCAGCGGGCGGCGAGAATCGCCGGCGCGGCGATGTACCCGCCGCTGCTGAACACCGCGCTCACCCCCTCGCGCCGGATCAGGCGCCGCACCGGCATCACGGCCAGCAGCAGCTGGAGCAGGTTCCAGAGCTTGCGCAGTCCTTTCCCCTGCAGCCCGCCGGCCCGAACCGTGTGCAGGGGGTAGCGGCTGGGCACCAGCTCGGTCTCCAGCCGGTCCGGCACCCCCAGCCAGTGCACCTGCCAGTCGTCCGGCAGGGCCTCGGCCACCGCCAGGGCCGGGAACAGGTGGCCACCCGTACCGCTGGCGGCGATCAGCAGGGTCGGCATGGGCGGGTGGGACGAGCGCGCCTAACTTAAAAGCCGACTCCGGTCCGCCCACCGCCGCCCCGGATCCCTCCCCCTCCATGGCTCCGCCCTGCCCGCTGTACGCCCCCCTGCCCCCGGTCCGGACGCCGCAGCTGCTCGGTGCCTGTCTGGCCGGCCTGGCGGTGGTGGCCAGCGTTGGCGTGGCCCCCGCCCTGGCGGCACCGCCTTCGGCGGCCCAGCTGCAGGCCCTGGAGAGCGCCCTCAACAGCAGCTCCGACACGGCCCTGGCCGGCCTGCTGCAGGCCGGTCCCGGTCTGGATCCGGCCCAGCTGGAGAACCGTCGCCGCCTGCTGCGCCAGCAGTTCCCCGATGCCCGCTGGCAGCTGAGCTCCGGCAGCCAGCTGCGGGACGGCCAGCCCACGGTCACCCTGCGGGTGGAGGGCACCCGGCGCCAGGGCGGCACCACCTACCGGCTGGAGGCGGAGCAGCTGCTTGCCCTGCAGAGTGACGGCACCCGTATCAACGGCCAGACGGTGCTGCGGGAGAAGTCCCTGCTGCGCAGCGGTGACAAGCCCGTGCCGGTGAGCCTGCTGATCCCCGATGCGGTGCTGACCGGCCAGCGCTACGACGTCGACGTGATCTTCGACGAACCCCTCGACGGTGCCCTCGCCGCGGGCGGCATCGCGGCCATCACCCCCCAGCAGCAGGCGTCGATGGCCAGCCCCAGCATGGAGCTGGGCGCCCTCGGCGGTGGTGGCCTGTTCAAGATCGTCCAGGCCCCCCTGTCCCCCGGTTCCCAGACCTGGGCGGTGCTGCTGGTCCATCCCGACGGCATCGTCAGTGCCACCAAGCGGGTGCGGGTCGTCGCCGACCGCAAATCGCTCGAGCCCTGAGCCATGGGCCGACCGCATCGGATCTGGGTGGTGGATGACGATCCGGAGCTGCGCCAGCTGCTGGCCACCTATCTGGGCGAGCAGGGCTACGAGGTCCGTTGCATGGGGGATGGCGCCCAGCTGATGGCCCGGCTCGAGGGCCAGCGCCCCGATCTGCTGGTGCTCGACCTGATGCTCCCCGGCGACGACGGCCTCACCCTGCTGCGGCGTCTGCGGGACGGGGCCGATGACCTGCCGGTGCTGATGCTCACCGCCCGGGCCGATGCGGTGGATCGCATCATCGGCCTGGAGCAGGGGGCCGACGACTACCTGGCCAAGCCCTTCCTGCCCCGGGAGCTGACCGCCCGCATCGAGGCCGTGCTGCGTCGCCGCGGCACCCTGCCCGGTGGATTGCCCCAGCCCGACGGGGCCCGGATCGCCTTCAGCGACCTGGAGGTGGACCTGGCGGCCCGCACCCTGGAGCGCGACGGGGAGGCGCTGACGATCACCGGCGGTGAATTCGCCCTGCTGGCGGCCTTCGTTCAGCACCCCCACCGGCCCCTGTCGCGGGAGCGGCTGATCGAGCTGGCCCGGGGCCCGGGCAGCGACACCGACAGCCGCAGCATGGACGTGCAGGTGTCACGGCTGCGGCGGCTGATCGAACCGGAGCCGGCCCGGCCGCGCTACGTGCAGACGGTCTGGGGCTACGGCTACGTTTTCGTCCCCGATGGCAAGCCCCGTCAGTCCTGAGCGGGCCTGGCGGCCGCCGCTGGGTCGCACCCTGGGGTATCTGCTGGCGGGCACCGGTGCCGCCGCCTTCTGCCTGCTGCTGCTGCAGCTGCTGCTGGGTCGCCGGCTGGCCCAGCAGCAGCTGGTCCAGACCGGTTCGGAGGTGGCGGCGAACGTGGTGCTGGGGGAGGTGGCCCTGGAGCGCTTCAGCCCCGAGGTGCTGGGCCAGATCAGCGGCATGCAGCTGGTGGTGGGCCAGCAGCCGGAGCCGGGGGCCAGGCCTCGCCTCAGGGGGGACCGGCGGCTGCGCTGGCAGACCCTGCGGCTGCAGTCGGAGCTCTGCCACCGCCTGGCGCGCTGTCCGGCGGTGCGGCCGGCCTCCTCGCCGCGGCGGGGGGTATGGGTGGAGATGGCCTCCCCCCTGGAGCCGGTGTGGCTGTTCGTCTCCCTGCCCTCCCCCCGAGGCTGGCCGCCCGATCCCCTGCTGCTGACCCTGTCCGTCGGCCTGGGGGCCCTCGGGGCGGTGCTGCTCTATCTCACCCTGGAGATCCAGCGGCCCCTGACCCGCCTGCAGGAGGCCCTGGCCGACGTGGGCCTCGAGGCCCTGCCCAGGGCCCTGCCGGACCAGGGGGCCCCGGCGGTGCGCCAGCTGATGGCCCGCTTCAACGCCATGCTGCTGCGGCTGGAGGACGCCGGCCGGGAGCGCACCACGATGCTGGCCGGCATCGCCCACGACCTGCGCAGCCCCCTCACCCGGCTGCGCCTGCGCCTTGCTCTCGCCGCCGAGGGGCCGATGGCGCCGCAGGAGCTGGAGCGGGCCCAGGCCGACATCCGCTCGATCGAGCGGATCACCCGCCAGTTCATGATCTTCGCCGGCGCCGAAGCTGACGAGACACCGGTGCTCGTGCCCCTCGATGCCCTGGTGGCCGAGGCGGCGGCGGCGGTCGGAGACGTGCCCCTGGAGCTGGATCTGGAACCGCTGGTGCGGCGGGTACGCCCGACCGCCGTGGCACGGGCGGTGGGCAACCTGCTCGACAACGCCCTCACCTACGGCCGGCCGCCCCTGCGGGTGGTGCTGCGGCCCCTGGGGCCGGGGGAGGGTCGGCCCCACGAGGAGGCTGCGGCGGTGGAGAGCGGTTTCGAGATCCAGGTCTGGGACTGCGGCGAGGGCATCGACCCGCAGCAGTGGAGCAAGGCCATGACCCCTTTCCAGCGGCTCGACCGGGCCCGCGGCGGCGAGGGGCACTGCGGCCTCGGCCTGGCCATCGCCGCCAAGGTGGCCCGCGACCATGGCGGCGACCTGCGCCGGCTGGAGGCCACCGCGACCGCCGAGGCGCTGCCGGGGCGCTTCGCCGTGGCGCTGCGGGCCTGGCCCCTGGCCGGGGGGTGAGGGGGCTTCAGTTGCATCCGGTCACATCTCGCCGGTGGCCAGTCTGATCGCCGTCACACCTGCCGGTCACGATGGAGACGTTCATGAAAAGTCCTCCCATGCCCTTCCCCCTGCTCCAACCCCTACGCGCCGCCGTGCTGGCGATGGTCCTGGGGTCCACCGGTGCCGCCATGGCCCAGAGCGGGCCCACCCCGGCCGGCCGCCCCACGCCGGCCCAGATGCAGAAGATCTTCCCCGAACAGAAGCGGCTGGCGCTCAGCGATCAGCAGGCCCGCATCGCCATCCTTCAGCGCGGTGAGCGCTGCCTGTCGGCCGCCGGCAGCAGCGAGGCCCTGCGCACCTGCATGAAGGAACAGCGCAGCGCCAGCCAGGGCCAGCGGGAGCAGCACCGGGCGGCCATGAAGGCCCTGTTCGAGCGCAACGGCATCCCCCTGCCCCAGTGGGGCAAGGGGGACCGCAAAGGGGGCTGGGGAGAGGGCCGTGGCCCCGGCTCCAGCAGCCTCTGAGGCCGGCCAGAGCCGGCCCTGAAGACGGGGCCTCAGGCCTCGTCGAGGGCGGCCACGCCGGGCAGCACCTTGCCCTCCAGCAGCTCCAGACTGGCGCCGCCCCCGGTGGAGATGTGGCTCATCTTCTCGGCCACGCCCACCTTCTCCACCGCCGCCACGGAGTCACCGCCGCCGATGATCGTGCAGCAGCCCTTGGCGCTCAGATCGGCCAGGGTGTGGGCGATGGCGTTGGTGCCGGCGGCGAAGGCGTCGAACTCGAACACGCCCATGGGCCCGTTCCAGATCACGGTCTGGCAGTCGGCCAGGGCGTCCTGGAAGGTCTTCACCGAATCGGGGCCGATGTCGAGGCCCATCCAGCCATCGGGGATGGCGTCAATCGCCACGGTCTGGCTGTTGGCGTCGGGGGCGAAGTTGTCGGCCAGCACCACATCGGTGGGCAGCAGCAGCTGGACGCCCTTGGCGGCCGCCTTGGCTTCGAGTTCCTTGGCCAGTTCCAGCTTGTCCTCCTCCACCAGGGACTTGCCCACCGCCAGGCCGCGGGCCTTGTAGAAGGTGAAGATCATGCCGCCGCCGATCAGCACCTTGTCGCACTTGTCGATCAGCGACTCGAGCACGCCGATCTTGCTGCTGACCTTGGAGCCGCCCACGATCGCGGCCAGGGGACGCTTGGGCTCATCGATGGCCCCCTGCAGGTACTGGAGCTCCTTCTCCATCAGGAAGCCGGCCACGCTGGGGCTCAGATACTTCGTCACGCCCTCGGTGGAGGCGTGGGCCCGGTGGGCGGCCCCGAAGGCGTCATTCACATAGACGTCGGCCAGGGCGGCCAGCTTTTCGGCGAAGGCGGCGTCGTTCTTCTCCTCCTCGGCGAAGAAGCGCACGTTTTCCAGCAGCACCACGTCGCCATCGGCCATGGCGGCCACCTTGGCCTCGGCGTCGGGGCCGATGCAGCTGTCGGTCTTGGTCACGGGCTTGCCCAGCAGCTCGCTGAGGCGGGTCGCCACCGGGGTGAGACGCATGGCCTCGTTCACCTGGCCCTTGGGCCGGCCGAAGTGGGCGGCCAGCAGCACCCGGGCGCCGTGGTCGATCAGGTGGCGCACGGTGGGCAGGGCGGCCCGGATGCGGGTGTCGTCCGTGATCGCCCCGGCCTCATCGAGGGGCACGTTGAAGTCGACCCGAACCAGCACCCGCTTGCCGCGGAGATCGTCGGCACTGAGGCTGGAGAGGGATCGCTTCGCCATGATTACGGATAAGGAAAGGCGGGGGGAGATTAGCCTCCGGCGCCTCCCGCCCCGCCGCCGCCGCGATTCGGTTCTTCCCACCCCCGCTCCCTGGCGGCCGCAACGGTCAGCGCTAGGACAAGAGGGCCGGGCCTTCCGCCATGTTCGACACCGTCCTGTTCCCCATCGACCAGAGCCGCCAGACGATGGAAACGGCGGCCGTCGCCCTGCAGCTCGCCCAGCGCCACGGCAGCCGGGTGGTGCTGCTCTCGGTGGTGGAGGCCGAAGAAGGGGTGATGCACGATCCGGCCGATGTGGCCCGCCTGCTGGAGCAGGCCCGCGCCAGCTTCACCCAGGCCGGTGTGGCCTGCGAGGTGCTGGAGCGGGAGGGAAAGCCGGCCTTCGTCATCGGCGATGTCGCCGATGAGATCAACGCCGACGTGATCGTCATGGGCACCCGCGGCATCACCCTCGACGGCGACCACCAGAGCACCGCCGCCCGGGTGCTGCAGCTGGCGCCCTGTCCGGTTCTGGTGGTGCCCTGATGGCGGACGTCGGCGACACGGTCCGACTGAGCACCGCCGCCCCACCGATCCAGTGGTACCCGGGCCACATCGCCAAGGCGGAGAAGGCCCTCAGCGCCAACCTGGAGAAGGTGGACCTGGTGATCGAGGTGCGCGATGCCCGTATCCCCCTGGCCACCGGGCACCCGCGGCTGCAGCGCTGGATCCGGGGCAAGCAGCATCTGCTGGTGATCAACCGCCGCGACATGGTCAGCCCGGCGGCGCGCCTGGCCTGGGATGGCTGGTTCCGCCAGCGGGGGGAGGTGCCCTGGTGGTGCGACGCCAAGGTCGGCACCGGCGTCAAGCAACTGCAGCAGGCGGCGATCCGGGCCGGCGAGGCGCTCAACGCCCGCCGGGCCGGTCGGGGCATGAAACCGCGCCCCGTGCGGGCCCTGATGCTCGGCTTCCCCAACGTGGGCAAGTCGGCGCTGATCAACCGGCTGGTGCGCCAGAAGGTGGTGGAGAGCGCCCGTCGTGCCGGGGTCACCCGCAGCCTGCGTTGGGTGCGGCTGGGGCAGGACCTCGACCTGCTCGATGCCCCCGGCGTGCTGCCCCCCCGCCTCGATGACCAGCTGGCCGGGCTGCGGCTGGCCCTCTGCGATGACATCGGCCAGGCCTCCTACGACGGCGAGGCGGTGGCCCAGGCCTTCCTGCGCCTGCTGGCCCAGCTGGAGCCGGTGGCGGCGGCCGGGGTGGCGCCCGGACTGCTGGAGCGCCGCTACGGGGTGATGGTGCCGCCGTTGCCCGGATCGGACCCCGAGCGGCCGGTTCCGGATGCGGAAGCCTGGTTCGCCGCGGCCGCGGCCCGCCACACCAGCGGTGACACCGCCCGCATGGCCCAGCGCCTGCTCGATGATTTCCGCCGCTCCCTGCTGGGGCCGATCTCCCTGGAGCTGCCCGCGGCACACGCGGTGGACACGGTCAGCAGCCCCCAGGGCTGATCTGGAGCTTCCCGTAGGGCATTCCCCAAGGAAGACCTCTGCGGCGATAGGTCAGGCATAGGGGCGTGTCTTCTCGACGGGAAAAGGCCGCCATCGAGGCAATCTTCGGGGAGATCTTCACGTCATACATGGTTCCCATGGAGGGTGAAATAGCCCGATAAGCCATCCACGTTTCCAGCCACTCCTGGGAGACATGGATGGATCCAGTCACGTAGTGATAGCCGGCACTGCGGAGGGCCTGCCGCTGGATCAGCAACACTCCGATGCCAATGTAGGACACCAGGAGCATGCTCATCAACGGGGTGAGATGGTTGCGATGTCCAGATGGAATGATGGTCGCAGAAGGGGAGTGGAAGATGACTCTGTACCCCTGCTCTGCTGCGAGCATCAGTAGCAGAAATGGAAAAGCACTGTAGGGAACAGATGGCCTCAAGCCTGCCTCGCCGAAGAAGATGATCTGAAAGGCGATGACGCTGAGGCTGCCGCAGGCGGCCAGGCCTGTGATCAGATGGTTTCCGGGGGGATCCTCTGTCCCGTCCCGTCTGTGCCGCCAGACGCGTCGGGCTGCCAGGCACACCAAGCCCCCAAGGGCCACGAGTCCCAGTTCCAGGGACGGTACTTGCAGGAGCTTGATCGTGTTGCGTCCGAGAAGATTCAGAAACGGAAGTGGGTTGGTTCGGATGCGCTCAATGGCGATGTCCGTCTGCTTTCTCGAGAGGGCTTTCCCGCATCCCGTCAATCCGATCTCCTTGGTCTCCTGCATGCCTTCGCGCCAGGTCTGACCGGTGGACATTCCCATCAACGAACCGCCCGAATTGGCGCCGATCGATCCGCAGGCGGATTTGGCCAGGGAGCGCTCAAGGGCCAGCTGCCCTCCCGAAATCAGCATCCAGCCCAGAACCGCGAGGATCACGATGGAGACGGCACGGCGCCATCGCCATGGGGACCGCTTCCCCTGGAAGCCTCCGCTAGCGGCGGCAGCGGCCACCAGGACCGTCAGGGCCGGGAGCAGACCCAGAGTCCCCGGGCGTTCCTGAAGCGCCAGACACAGGAAAGCAAAGCCGGCCGTGTTTTGAAGGGCACTACTGCGGAAGCGGCCGGCGTCCAGAGCATCGACCCCCAGCACCAACCACGCGAGGGCCACATTCACGAAGATGAAGGCATTCAGCTCGGAGCCGTGGGTGTGGCCAAGGCCCTGACCGATGAGCTCATGGAGTGGCGATTCCCCCCACCTGGGCAGGGTGCTGAACAGGAGGACGCCGAGCCCTGCTGTGGAGACCAGGCTCAGGCGTGGCCGGAGTGCCGTCAGCAGGGTGGCGATGCTCGCCCAGGCCAGCAGTCGTTTGACCGTCAGGGCGCTCACCAGGGGATCCGGTCCGATCCGCTGCCCGAGCCAGAGAGAGGAAACATTGAACGGCAGATTCCAGGGTCTTCGGACCCCGTAGTCCGTCAGGTAGCCACTGGCTGCGTCCAGGGACGCCTTCAGCCAGTCAAAGCCGTCCGCGACTGGAAACCGCCCCCCGAGGAAGTCATGAAAACTGCTGTCGTTGCTGCTGACAGTCAGGCTGATCAGGGTCAGGACGCCGATGGCTGTCCAGAACAGAACCTCGGGCCTGCGGCCAGCCGATCGGCTCCGCCTTTCGTGACGCCACGATGGGAGGCTGCGAGGTTTCATGACGCTGGCCTGAGGGGTGGTGGGTCATCGAGACGGCGCGCGGCTCACCGCTGATCGGGGTTCGCCGGCCGCTGGGGCCACCCCATCCAAGCCCCGGACCGGTGTTGGGACAGGTGGCCATGAACCCTTCGATCAGGTCCCGGCCCCGCTGTCCCTACCGTCGTCCTGCGGCTCTTCATGGGGAGAGGCATTCCAATGGGGTTCTCATGGCTGGCTTCGGGGAAGGCGAAGGGGAGCTGCTGACGCTCCATTACCCGAAGCCGCTGCCGATGCGGCTGGATCGCTGGCTGGTGTCCCAGCGGCCCGAGCAGAGCCGGGCCCGCATCCAGAAGTTCATCGATGCGGGCTATGTGCGGGTCAATGGCGTCACGGGCCGGGCCAAGACGCCCCTGCGCACCGACGACACCGTCGAGCTGTGGATGCCGCCGCCGGAGCCCCTGCCCTACCTGGTCCCCCAGCCGATGGCGCTGGAGGTGCTGTTCGAGGACGAGCATCTGATCGTGATCAACAAGCCCGCCGGGCTCACGGTCCATCCGGCCCCCGGCAACAAGGACGGCACCCTGGTGAACGGCCTGCTGCACCACTGCCCCGACCTGCCGGGCATCGGCGGCGAGATGCGCCCCGGCATCGTGCACCGCCTCGACAAGGACACCACCGGCTGCATCGTCGTCGCCAAGAGCCAGGAGGCCCTGGTGAAGCTGCAGGTGCAGATCCAGAAACGCATCGCCTCGCGTGAGTACCTGGCGGTGGTGCACGGCCAGCCCGCGGCGGACAGCGGCACGATCGTGGGCGCCATCGGCCGCCATCCAGCCGATCGCAAGAAGTACGCCGTGGTGACCGACAGCACCGGCCGCCATGCCTGCACCCACTGGCGCCTGATCGAAACCCTGGGCGACTACGCCCTGCTGCGCTTCAAGCTCGACACGGGCCGCACCCACCAGATCCGGGTCCACTGCGCCCACACGGGCCACCCGATCGTGGGAGATGCCACCTATGGCCGCTGCCGCAAGCTGCCGGTGGCGCTGCCCGGCCAGGCCCTGCACGCGGTGCGGCTGGCCCTCGACCACCCGATCAGCGGCGAGCGGCTGGTGTGCGAGGCGCCCCTGCCGGAGGTGTTTGAGAAGCTCCTGCTGGCCCTGCGGCGGCGGTCGTCCTGAGGGCGTTGCTGCGGCAGACTTGAAACCCTGGATCCCGGTGTCATGGCCCCGCCGCCACGACGGCTGTTCGTCGACCAGTTCTTCGTCGGCTGGGTGTATGGCCCCTGGGTGGTGGCCGGCCTGCTGGTGATCCTGGCGCTGCGGCTCCTGCTGGCGGAGGACTTCAACCTGCACAGCCACGCCTGGGGGCTGTTCGGCAACGCCGCGATCTGCTTCTCGATCGGCTGCGTCTGCAAGCTCTCCTGGGCCATGGCGCGGGTCGGCGCCGTGCGCCAGCTGGAGCTGCAGCTGCGCCGGGAGCTGGGCCTGCGCTGATGGCGATGACCCGATCCCAGCTCGGCCTGGTCGTCACCCTGCCCTGGCTGGCCGCCGGAGTGGTGCTGCTGGCGATGACGCGCATCGAAGGGGAGACCAGGGAGGCGCAGCTGGGGCTGTTCGGCAGTGCCGCGATCTGCTTCTCGATCGGCTGCCTGGCCCGCACCAGCCTGGGTCTCCACGATCTGATGCAGGCCCGCAGCACGGGCGCCCCGCCGGAGGCACCCCCTGTCGCCCCGCCGGGGGCCTCCGGCGGGGCCCGACCGTCGTGATCCGGCGTCAGGTCCGACGCTGCCTGGCCCCGGTCCTGGGCCTGGCGCTGGCGGCACCGCTGGCCCAGGCCTGGGGCCAGGAGCTGATCGCCGCCCCCCGGCCCCGGCGCCTGCCGCCCCCCTCCCCGGCGCTGCTGCGCAGCCTCCAGGGGTTTCAGGAGGATCTCGAACGGCTCGACCGCACCCTGCTGCCCGCCGCGCCCGAGGCCGACGCCACCGGGGGGCCGGACGCCACCCTCCCCGGCCTGCCCGATCCGTCGCTGCCGGCGCCGGCGGCGACGGCCCTGCCCCAGGTGCCCGAGGCGGTGCGGATCGAGCGGCGCCAGCGGCTCAGCCTGGCCGAGGCCCTGGCTGTGGCCGTGCGCAACGATCCCGATCTGGCCGCCACCGTGCTCGGCGTGCGCGAGCAGCAGGACCTGGCCGGTTCGGCCCGGGGGCGCCGCTGGCCGGAGCTGGGCCTGAACCTGGCGGGTGGCTTCAGCCAGCAGCGCTCCTACAATCAGGTCTGGACCGACAACGCCGGCATCTATCCAGCGGGCTCCCCGTTTCTGGTCCGCAACCAGGGCTGGAATGTGGTCCAGTCCAACGTCGGGGCGGCCGCCGCCCGGGTGGAGCTGGCCTGGGAGCTGCTCAGCCCCTACCGCGCCGCCGCCATCGCCGAGGCCGACGACAGCCTCAAGGCCTCCCGCCAGCGCTACGCCGACCGGCTGCGCCAGCTGCAGCTGGATGTGAGCATCGCCTACTACGGCCTGCAGCTGGCCGACCAGCTGCTGCGGATCCGCCGGGCCGTCGTCGAGAGCGACACGGTGGTGCGCGACCAGGTGGAGGCGCTCCAGCAGGCGGGCCTGGTGCCGCGGCTCGACCGGCTCCGCGCCGAGGCCGCCCTGCAGCAGAGCCGCTATCGCTTCGAGCAGGCGGAGGCCCTGCAGCTGAGTCGCCAGCGCCAGCTCAGCAACCTGATCAACGTGCCCTTCGACGTCAGCCTGCGGGCCAGCGATGCGGTGCGGCTGCAGCCCCCCTGGCCCCTCGATCTGGAGCAGACGATCGTGCGCGGCTGGCAGGACAACCCCCAGCTGCGGGCCCTGCAGGCCGCCCGCGACGCCCTGCTGCGCCAGGCCGACCGCCGCGCCGCCGAACTGCTGCCCAGCCTGCGGCTGGTGGCCACCGGTGGCTACGGCCAGGGGCTGATCACCCAGCCCGTGATCCAGCTGGAGGGCTGCTGCAGCTCGGCCCTCATCCCCCAGCTGCTCAACCAGCGCGCCGACTGGGCGGCGGGCCTGCAGTTGCACTGGCGCTTCTTCGACGGCGGCGTCACCGCCGGCGCCGTGGCCGCCAGCCGCAGCGCCGCCGCCCGCACCGACCAGCAGCTGGCCCGGGAGCGCAACGCCATCCGCCAGCGCCTCGAGGCCGCCTTCTACGACCATCGGGCCGCCCTGCGCCAGATCGTGGCGGCCCGCGCCTCCTACAGCGCCTCCCGCGAGGCCTTCCGTGACGTGCGGGCCCGCTACCAGCTGGGGCTGGCGGACTACAGCGATGTGGCCGACACTGTCGCGACCCTGACCGGGGCGATGGAGGGGGTGGCCGAATCCACCACCCTGGCCAATGTCAGCTACGCCCAGCTGCTGCGCGAACTGCTGCCGGTGCCGGACCGGCCCGATCAGCCGGTGGCGCTGCCGCTGGTGCTGGGCGGCTCCTGAGCGTCGCCCTGGCGTTCCTGCAGCCGCTGCCAGCGGCGCTGACGCCAGGCGAAGGAGCGCCACAGCAGCAGCACCAGCAGGGCGGCGAACCAGAACCACACCTCCGGGGCATTGGCATGAAGGAGCACCACCAGCAGGGCCCCCTCCAGCACTAGCCAGGGAAGTTCGCGGGTCATGGCAGGGCGTCCCGCTGCCGCAGGGCCGGCTGGTCCTGGCGCTCCTGCTGGCGCAGGGTTCGGTAGCTGCCGGTGAGGTCGCGCAGCAGCGGCAGCAGGTAGCTGACCGGCGGGCGCCATTCGACGTAGCCGTGGGCCTTGAGGGTCAGCCCCTCGCGGATCGGAAAGACGCTGCTGCCGCGGCTGAGGGTCCAGCGGTAGCCGTCGCGGCCGGAGCCGCCGGCTGTGGGCAGCAGGGCGATCTCGGTGCGCATCACCGGCCCGTTGCGCACCAGGGCCTCCGCCAGCTGGGGGTTGCCCATGGTGGTGTTGACGTCCTCGCGGGTGGCGGGCAGCAGGTTGATGTTGCGCACACGCCCGCGGATGCCGCCGAAGCGGCCCCGCTCGTTCCAGTCCGGCACCACCTCCATGGCCAGGCCGGGGCGCAGGCGGCGGGCATCGGCCGGGGCGAAGTAGGCCACCGCCTGCAGGGCCTGGCCGCCGCCATCGGCGTTGCCGCGGTCCGCCCGGGGGCTCCCCAGGGTGCCGAGACGCTGCCCGGGCTTCACCGTCTGGCCCCGCACCACCTGCAGATCGAGCAGCCGCCCGTCCCGGGTGGCGGTGAGGGTGCCGTCGTAGGCCAGGCGGGTCTGGGTGACCCGGACGGCGCGGCGGGCGTCGTCGATGGCGAAACGCCGCCGCTGGGCTTCGGTGTCGATGGCGAGCCGGACCTTCTCCCAGGCGTCGATGGCCTCCCGCTGCCGGATGCCCAGCTCGGCGACGCTGTTGTCGAGCTGGATGGCCCGGTCCTCGCTGGCCACCACTTCCGCGGCCAGGGGGGCCACCACCTCGCGGCGGGCCAGATGGCGGAAATCGGCCACCTTCTGGTCGTAGACCCGACGCAGGGCGTCCAGGCGCTCGCGGTTGCCCTCCAGCTTGGCCAGGGCGGTGTCCCGCAGGCGCCGGGCCGAGGCCAGCCGCGCCCGGTCGCGGCGGTCGAGATCGGCGTTGATGCGGATCAGTTCGGCCAGGTCCTTCTCCTGGCGGCGCAGCTGCTGCTCCAGGGTGGGCAGGTAAAGGCGGATCAGGGTCTGGCCCCGGCTCACCCGCTGGCCCTCCCGCACCGGCAAGCTGAGGATCTGGCCCTCGGCCCGGGAATCGATCACCGTGGCGCCGCCGGGCACGATCACGACCCCCCGGCCGACCACCTCGGTGGGCACCGGCCAGAACAGGAACCAGCCGGCCGTCAGGGCCCAGGCGCTGCCCAGGGCCACCAGCACCCGCCGTTCCGCCGCTTCCTCCGACGCTTCCATGGCCACCCTCAGCCCCGCAGCCGTTCCACCAGGTGGGTGCCCACCCGCAGGGCATTGGCGATGGCGGTGAGGGAGGGGTTCACGGCGCCGATGGTGGGCATGAAGCTGGTGTCGACGACGTAGAGGTTGTCGAGCTCGTGGGCCTTGCAGTCGAGGTCGAGCACCGAGGTGGCCGGATCGCTGCCGAAGCGGCAGGTGCCGGCCTGGTGCCCCACGGCGGCGATGCCCATGCTGTTGGCGATGTAGAACTGGCGCTCCACCAGGTGGTTGCGGAGATAGAGGCGGTCCAGCAGGCCCTCCAGGCGGCTCACCAGGCGCGCCGAGGCGGTGAGGTTGTTGGGGGTGTAGCTGAGCTGGATCTGGCCCGAGCTGGTGACGGTCACCCGGTTGTTCGGATCGGGGAGATCCTCGCTGGAGATCCAGAAGTCGAGCGCATGTTCGGCGATCTTGTCCATGCTCCAGCCGGGCATCAGGAAGGTTTCCAGTGGCGCGTAGCCCTTCATGATCGTGCCGTTGGTCTTGCCCGTCATCTGGATGTTGCCCATCGGGTAATCGAAGTCGGCATCCCCGAGATACCAGTCGTTGATCGACACCGTTTTCTGGAAGATGGTGCGGTTCGGCTCATGGGCCAGGGCCACCATCGCCTTGCTGTTGTGGAACATGTAGTGGCGGCCCACCTGGTCGGAGCCGTTGGCCAGGCCCCGGGGATGGCGGTCGTTGGCCGACAGCAGCAGCAGCCGGGCGCTGTTGGCGGCGCCGCAGCTCACCACCACCACATCACCGCTCACCGTCAGCGGCTCCCCGTCCCGCTCCAGTTCCACCGCCTTCACCGTGCGGCCGGATTCATCGGTGATCAGGCGCTTCACCTGGGCCCGCGTCAGCAGGGACACGTTCGGCTGCGCCAGGGCCGGCCGGATGCCCAGCACCTCCGCGTCCGACTTGGCGTGCACCAGGCAGGGGAAGCCATCGCAGCAGTTGCACTTGCGGCAACGGCTGAAGGCCATGTGGGCTTCATCCAGCTGGACGCCGCTGGGGGCGTGGAAGGGATGGAGCCCGGCGGAGCGCAGGTCGTCAACCAGCTGCTGCATCCGCGGCTCATGGGCCACCGGTGGATGGGGATAGGGACCGCTGCAGGGGGGCTCGGTGGGATCCTCACCGCGCTGGCCGTGCACGTGGTACATCTCCTCGGCCTTCTGGTACCAGGGCTCGAAGTCGGCGTAGCGCAGGGGCCAGGCCGGCGAGGTGCCGTCGAAGTGGGCGAGCTCCTCGAAGTCCTGCTGGCGCAGGCGGAAATGGGCGGCGCCATACATCTTGGTGGCGCCGCCGACGAAGTAATGGCTGCCGGGCTGGAAGGGCTTGCCGTGCTTGTCGAGCCAGGGATCCTTCGACACGTAGCGGTTCTGCTGGAACACCGCTTCGGCGTCCCAGTTCTGGGGCTCCTGGGGCAGCCAGTCGCCCCGCTCCAGCACCAGCACCTTCAGGCCCGTGGGGGCCAGGTGGCGGGCCAGGGTGCCGCCGCCGGCGCCGCTGCCGATGATCACCACGTCGAAGTGGGCGCCGTGGCTCACCTGCAGCTGGGCCGCCTCCGGCAGGGGCGAGCTGTGCAGGCTCGGATCCGCGATGGCGGCGATGGCGGCGCTGGGGGACGGGGTGCTCATGGCTGGATGGGGTAGCGATTGAGCTGGTTGAGCATCTTGCAGACCATGGCGCTCCAGCCGGTCTGGTGGGAGGCACCGACGCCACGGCCATTGTCGCCGTGGAAGTATTCGTTGAACAGGATCAGATCGCGCCAGTGGGGATCGCTCTGGAACAGTTCCACGGCGCCATTGAAGGGGCGGCGGCCCTGTCCGTCGCGCCGGAACAGACCCACCAGCCGCTTCTCCAGCTCCAGGGAGGCCTCCCAGAGCGTCATCCAGTGGCCCGAGCGGGTGGGGAACTCCACCTTGAAGCTGTCCCCGTAGAAGTGGGCGAACTTCTGCAGCGATTCGATCAGCAGGAAGTTCATCGGCATCCACACCGGCCCGCGCCAGTTGGAGTTGCCCCCGAACATGGCCACCGGACTGTCGGCCGGGCTGTAGGCGAGCGTCTCACTCTCGCTGCCTTCGGTGTACGTGTAGGGGTGCTGCGCATACACCTTGGAGAGGGAGCGGATGCCGTAGGGGGAGAGAAACTCCTCCTCATCGAAGAGCCGCTCGCAGATGCGCTGCAGGCGCTCCCGGGGCACCAGGGTGAACAGCACCCGGTCGTTGTTCCAGATTCCCAGGTTCTCCACAATCCAGGAGGGCGTGGTGCGCTCATGGGTGAACCAGGCCAGGGTGTGGGTGACATCGAGCATCGGCAACCGTGCCACGGTGTCGATGTCGAAGCTCTGCACCGCCAGCAGGGGCACCAGGCCCGAGAGTGAACGGGTGCGCAGATAGTCGACGCTGCCGTTGGGCCGCTTGATCACGTCGTAGTAGAAGCCGTCCTCCTCGTCCCAGTTGAGGTAGTTGCGGCCGGCGGGATTGTTGAGGCCGATGGCCAGCTGCACGAAATCCACCACGAACCGCTCGCAGATGTCGGCGTACTCGGGTTCCTCGCGGCTCAGCTCCACGGCGATCTGCAGCAGGTTGAGACTGAGCGAGGCCATCCAGGCCGTGCCGTCGCACTGCTCGATGATGCTGCCGTCGGCCAGGGGGAAGCGCCGATCGAACACGCCGATGTTGTCGAGGCCCAGGAAGCCCCCCTCGAAGACGTTGTCGCCGGAGCGGTCGTTGCGGTTCGCCCACCAGCCGTACTCCAGGATCAGCTTGCGCAGGGCGGCGCGCAGGAAGGCCAGATCGGCGGCGTCGCTGTTCTTGCGATCGATCTGATAGATGCGCATCGCCGCCCAGGCGCCGATCGGCGGATTGGGATCGGACAGGGCCCACTCATAGGCGGGGGTCTGGGCGTTGGGGGCGGTGTACTGGGGCTTGCGCAGCAGCATGCACTGCTCCTTGGCCGTGGCCGGATCGAAGACGGCGAAGGCCACGGAGTGGAACATCAGATCCCACTGGCAGAAGTAGGGGTACTCCCAGCAGTCCGGCATCGAGATCACGTCGTGGGCGTGCAGCCGCTGCCAGAAGGCGTTCTGGGTGTGGCGCCGCTCGGCCGGCGGGGGTGTGCCGGTGGGGTCGCCCTCGAGCCAGCGCATCACGCTCCAGCCGTAGTACTTCTTGCACCAGAGCAGTCCGGCGGTGCCGGCCAGGTGGATGCGGCGGTCGTCCTCGGACAGCCCCGGCACCCGATGGTCGAAGTACTCCAGCCACTCCCGCTCGCGCTCGCTGAAGATCGCGCCAAACGCCTCCCCAAACGCCTCCCCGAACGCATCGCCTTGCTCGGTCGGGCCCGTTGCGGGGCCGTCGATCCGATGCAGGCGCAGCTCCACCAGCCACTCCTCGCCCGCGGCCAGGGTGCGCTGCAGCACGCGCCCCGCCTTGCTGCCCCGCAGGGCCGGATTCACCGCGCCGGCTTCGCCCTCGACCACATGGCGATGGAACCCGTCCTTCTGGAAGGGTGTGGCGTTGGGCTGGCCCCAGAGCCGCTCGCTGTTGGTTTCGTTGTCGGTGAAGATCCAGGTGCCGGGCTCCCGGCAGTCGAGCTGGTACACCCCCAGATGGGGCAGGGCATCGGTGACGATCGAAGGGCCGCCGGCGTCACCCGCAGAGCCATCACCGGCGCCGGCGAGCGGGCGGATCCCGTGCTCGACTTCGTCGGGATAGCCCCAGCGCCAGGTGTTGCGCAGCCACAGGCTGGGCAGCAGGGTGAGGGGGGCGGGATCGGGGCCGCGGTTGGTGGCCCGGATCCGGATCAGCAGGTCCTCCGGTCCGGCCTTGGCGTACTCGATGAGGACATCGAAGTAGCGGCTGTCGTCGAAGATGCCCGTGTCGACGAGTTCGTACTCGGGCTGGTCCCGGCCGCGGCGGCCGTTCTCCACCAGCAGATCGGCGTAGGGGAAGGCCCGCTGCGGGTACTTGTACAGCCCCCGCATGAAGCTGTGGGTCGGGGTGTTGGCGAGATGGAAGAAGTAGTCCTTGAGGTCCTCGCCGTGGTTGCCTTCGGGGTTGCCGAGGCCGAAGGGCCGTTCCTTGAGGATCGGGTCCACGCCGTTCCAGAGGGCCAGGGAGAAGCAGAGGCGGCACTGGTCGTCGCAGAGGCCCAGCAGGCCGTCCTCGCCCCAGCGGTAGACGCGGGAACGGGCGTGGTCGTGGGGGAAGGAGGTCCAGGCGTCGCCGTCGGCGGAGTAGTCCTCCCGCACCGTGCCCCACTGGCGCTCGCTCAGGTAGCTGCCCCAGAGGCTCCAGGGGGCGAGGCCGTGGTCGCGCTCGGCCATGCGCCGGGTTTCCGACGGGGTGATGGCGTCGATGGCGGCGCGGCTGGGGACGCTGGCCGTCATAGGGAGGCCTTCAGGGCGGCGCCGATGCGCAGGGCATTGGCGATCACCGTGAGTCCCACCCCCACCGACGGACAGGAGGGCAGCACGCTGGCATCGGCGATCCAGAGGTTGGCCAGCTCGTGGCTGCGGCCGTCGAGGTTCACCACCGAGGTGGCCGGATCCGAGCCCATGCGGCAGGTGCCGCAGGCGCCGCCGATCACCGGCAGGGGCGCCTCGCCGCGGGGGTGGGTGGGGGCGGCCTTGGCCACCAGGGTCAGGGGGTCGGCCTCGACGGCCTTGAGGCAGTCGATCCAGCGGTAGACGAGGCGGTCGTGGGCCTCCCGGTTGTTGGCCGTGTAGTGGACCTGCAGCTGCTGGCCCCGCAGGGCGACCCGGTTGTGGGGATCGGGCCGCACGGCGCTCATCGCCCACCAGGTGATCGAGCGGGCGGCCAGCTGTTCGAGGCCGAAGTCCGGCAGCAGGCGGGTCACCAGGGAGAGCACCGGCGGTGACTCGGCGAACAGGGCGTCCTGCAGCACCCCGCCGCCGCTCTGGATCGAACCGAGGGGGAAGTCGACGTTCTTGTCGCCCCAGTAGAAGTCGGTGATGCCATGGCCCCGGCCGTAGCGGCCCGAGTTGGGGGCGGCCGCCAGCTGCAGGATCGAGGTGAGCTGGGGCTTCATCAGGTTGCGGCCCACCTGGTCGGAGCCGTTGGCCAGGCCGCGGGCGTGGTGGTCGGTGGCGGAACGCAGCAGGATCTCCGGCGTGCCGATGGCCCCGGCGGCCAGCACCACCTGGTGGCTGCGGAACAGCCAGCGCTGGTGGTCGATCTCCACCTCGACGCCGCGCACCTCCTGGCCCGACGGGTTGACGTGCAGCTGCAGCACCCGGGCGTTCTCCCGCACCGTCACGGTGCTGGAGCCCCGCGCCGGATCCACCCCGAACAGCTCCGCATCGCCGGTGGGATCGACCGCCGAGTCGGACCAGCTCAGGGGCAGGTCGTAGGGATGGAGCCCCTGGCGCTCCAGGGCGGCCCGCAGTTCCACCAGGAACGGTTCCACCGGCCGCGGCGCGGCGGGATAGGCGCCCTGCATCGCCGGGGCGGTGGGGTCGGCACCGGCCACGCCGTGGACGCGATAGAGCGCTTCGGCCCGCTCGTACCAGGGGGCCAGGTCGTCGTAGCGCAGTTCCCAGTCCGGGGACGGACCCTCCTGGAGCGCCACGCCGGTGAACTCCGCTTCCCGCATGCGTTCCAGCACGCCCCCCCAGATCTTGGTGTTGCCGCCGATGGCATGCACCATCTGGGGGGAGAAGGGATCACCGTCGGTGCCGAACCACTTCTCCTCGGGGTGGTAGCGGGGCTTGCGGAACAGCCCCACCTCGGCCACGTTCTGATCCGCCTGGGGCATCACGCCCCCCCGCTCCAGCAGCAGCACCGTGTGGCCCCCATCGGCGAGGGCGGCGGCCAGGGTGCCGCCAGCGGCGCCGCTGCCGATCAGGATCACGTCGTAGTGGGTGTCGTCGATGATCATGGTTCAGGCTCTCCAGACGTAGAGCAGCACGAACAGGATGATCCAGATCACATCCACGAAGTGCCAGAACAGGGACGTGGCGATGACGCCTTCTTCACCCCGGTCGTAGTTGCCGGGGATGAAGGATTTAGCCAGCATCAGGCCCATCAGCAGGATGCCGGTGAGCACATGCAGGCCATGGAAGCCGGTGAGCAGATAGAAGGTGCCGCCGAAGGTGCCGGAGGTGAAGCCGAAGCTGAGGCCGCGCCACTCCACCGCCTGGCCGTAGAGGAAATAGGTCCCCATGGCCATGGTCAGCAGCCAGAAGCCCCGGAAAAGCCAGATCTTCCCCTTGCCCTTGAAATGCTCGGCCACCACCATCGTGAAGGAGCTGGAGACCAGCACCACCGTGTTGATCAGCGGCAGGCGCCATTCGAGGCCGTCCACGCCGGCGGGCAGCCAGTCGAGGGCGGAGAGCCGCAGCAGGGCGTAACCGCTGAAGAACGCCAGGAAGATGACGCTTTCGGAGCACAGGAAGATGATGAAGCCGGTGAGGTTGTGGTTGGCGTGCTGGCCTGCGCCGTGGCCGTGGGTCGCGGCCGCGTCGCCGGGGGTGGCGGGGGTGCTGCTCATCAGTTGGCCTCCTGAAGGGTGAGGGCGCGTTCGATCTCGGCCTGGTGCTCCACCAGCGGCTCCCCGGTGCCGTAGCCGTAGGGGCGGCTGATCACGGTGGGAACGTGCTCACCGAAGTTGTCCTCCGCCGGGGGTGACGGCAGCAGCCACTCCAGGCCGATGGCGTTCCAGGGGTTGTGCGGCGCCCTTGGCCCCCGGGCCCAGGAGCTGATCATGTTGAGCAGGAAGGGGATGATCGAGACCCCCAGCAGGAAGGCCCCCAGGCTGGCCAGCACGTTCCAGAAGGCGAACTCCGGGTCGTAGGAGGAGACCCGCCGGGGCATGCCCATCAGGCCGAGGGGGTGCATGGGCAGGAAGTTGAGGTTGGCGCCGATGAAGGTGAGCACGAAGTGCAGCTTGCCGAGGCCCTCGTAGGGCATGCGGCCGGTGAACTTGGGGAACCAGTGGTAGATGGCGGCGAACACGCCCATGACGGCGGCGCCATAGATCACGTAGTGGAAGTGACCCACCACGAAGTAGGTGTTGCTGACGTGAATGTCGATCGGCACGGTGGCCAGCATGATGCCGGTGATGCCGGCGAAGACGAAGTTGAACAGGCCACCCAGGCAGAACAGCATCGGGGTGGTGAGCCGGATCTTGCCCCGCCATAGGGTGCCCAGCCAGGCGAACACCTTCACACCGGTGGGCACGGCGATCAGCATCGTGGTGACCATGAACAGGTTGCGCATCCACTGGGTGACGCCACTGGGGAACATGTGGTGCACCCAGACGATCAGCCCCAGGCCGACGATGATGAAGGAGGCCAGGCAAACATAGACGTAGCCGAACAGGGGCTTGCGGGAATAGACGGGAAACAGCTCCGAGAAGATGCCGAACACCGGCAGGATGATCACATACACCGCCGGGTGCGAATAGAACCAGAAGAAGTGCTGATACAGCACCGGATCGCCGCCCCCTTCCGGCCGGTAGAACGAGGTGCCGACGCTGAGATCCAGCAGCAGCATCACGGCGCCGCCGGTGAGGGCGGGCAGGCCGATCAGCTGCAGGGTCTGGGCCGCCAGGGCCGTCCAGCAGAACACGGGCATGCGGAAGAAACCCATCCCCGGCGCCCGCATGCGCAGGATCGTGGTGACGAAGTTCACCGCGCCCATGATCGAGGAGATGCCGGAGAGGGCCACCGCCAGCACCCAGAGGAACTCGCCGTTGATCAGGTGGCCGAGGGGGTTCTGGAGACTCACCGGCGGATAGGACCACCAGCCGGAGGTGGCCGGGCCGCTGGGCACGAAGAAGCTGGCGATCAGCAGGATGCCGAACACCGGCACCAGCCAGAAGGCGGCGGTGTTGAGCCGGGGGAAGGCCATGTCGGGGGCACCGATCATGGTAGGGATCAACAGGTTGTTGAGCCCGTTGAGCACTGGAAAGATGAACAGGAACAGCATGATCGTTCCGTGCATCGTGTAGAGACCGTTGTACACGGTGCGATCCACCAGATCGGCCTCCGGTGTGATCAGTTCGCCCCGCATGATCATGGCCAGCAGGCCACCCACCAGGAAGAAGAAGAAGGCCACCACGATGTACTGGATGCCGATCACCTTGGCATCGGTGCTGAAGCCGAAGTAACGCCGCCAGGAGGCGGGCGGTTCGGGGGAGAGGGCGGTGCTGGTCATGGCCTCAGGCGTCGTGGGGAAGGGAGCTGGAACCGGGAGCGTTCACCTGGGGCGGGGGGGCCGGCACCACCGTGGGCCAGCCGCCGCGGGGATTGGTCTGACGGTCGGCGTACTCGTCGGCCGCGACGCTGAGGCCGCGCTGCAGGGGGGCGGCGGCGGCCTGCTTCAGCCAGGTGGCATGGTCTTCGGCGGTCTCGACCACCACATCGGCCTGGTTGGCGGCGAACCAGGTGCCGCTGAACTGGGAATCGCGCAGGCGGTAGCGCCCGATGCGGGTGGGGGTGAGGCTGAAGTCGATCGCCCGGCCCGGGATCACATCCTGTTTGAGCCGGAAGGCCGGGATGAAGAAGCCGTGCAGCACATCCTCGGAGACCAGGCGGAAGGTGACTGGCCGATCCAGCTCAAGGTGCAGCTCGGTGCTGGAGACCTGCTCGCCGGGGTAGCGGAACTCCCAGGACCACTGCCGGGCGATCACCTCCACCTGCTCCGCCGGCAGCCGGTCGCCGGGGTACCCCCCCTGCTGCTCCTGGGGACTGCGCAGGTGGATGTGCTCCATCGGCCCGAGCACGCCGAGCTCGGTGTTCACCTGGATGGCGTACCAGGCGATGGCCATCACCAGCACCAGGGGGATGGCGGTCCAGATCACCTCGAGACGGGTGTTGCCCTCGATCGGCTCGGCGTCGCTTTCGTCGTACTTCTCGGCGCGGTGCACGAGCATCACCCAGGCCATCACCGAGATCACCCCCAGGAACACGAAGGTGCCGACCCCGGTTTCGAAGCTGAACAGCCCATCCACCAGCGGGGCGGCATTGGAGGCCTGCACCGGCAACCAGCGGAGGGAGGCGCCGGCTACCCAGTAGCTGATCAGGGCCAGCAGGCCGATCCAGACGGCCAGGGCCGCCAGGGCGATGGGGCCGGGGCCGCGTGGGGTGGAGGAGGTCATGGGGAGGGGGCCCTAGGGAAGGGCGTCGCGGAGATCGGCTCCGCTGGCCAGGAGCTGGTCGGCGGTGATGTGGACGCCGAATTCGGCCGCCAGTTCGGCCCCGAGGGTGCCGTGCAGGCCGATCACCAGGAACAGGGCCAGGCCCACCAGCAGGTAGAGCCACTGCACCTGGCGCCCCATGTCCCGGCGCCAGAGGAAGCGCTGGTAGCCGCGCCAGACGGTCATGGCGATGATCGCCAGCAGGATCGCCACCCCGCCGACGCCATGCCAGAGCATGGTTTCCATGCTCTGCAGGCCGATGCTGCTGGTGACGCCGGGAATCGGCACCGCCAGCAGCATCTCGAAGAAGCCCGTCGCCACGGTGAAGAAACTGACGATGGCGCAGGCGAGCAGGTTGTACCAGCCCACGTCGTGGAAGCCGGCCCGGGTGATCGGCAGGGCCAGGAAGCGGAACACCCGCTTCTCGATCGGATAGAGGGCGCCGACGACGTCGAAGGCGATGGCGATCACGAACAGGCCGATCGTGAAGTGGACCAGATTCGGGTGGATCGGCAGGCTGTAGGGCAGGTCGTTGGGCCCCAGCCAGTCGCCCAGCTGCTGGATCGGGGCCTCGGCCGGGAGCATGGAGAGGGCCATCAGATCAACCCGGCCCGTCCGGCGGCCACCACCGGCACCGTGTGCAGGCCATATACCCAGATCAGCTGGTTGCCCAGGGTGACCTGCACCACCACCAGCGCGGCCAGCACCCCGCCGGCGGCCAGGAAGGGCAGCGGCAGGGTCTCGGGGTCCCGGTTGCGCAACACGTAGCGCCAGCCGGTGAGCACCGAGAGGATGCCGGCCAGGGACCAGCCCAGGGTGCTGTGCAGGTTGAGGATTGCCCGGGAGGCGCCGTACGGATCAGCGAGGCCCGCCTCCACCTGGCCGAAGATGATCGCCACGAAGATGGCCCCGGTGGCGAACAGCAGATTCCAGAAGCTGACTTCAAACAGATTCGGCCGCCGCAGCACGACACCGATCAGATCGAAGACCACGCTGATCACCGCCATGGCGATGACGAAGTGGACCACGATCGGATGGAGGGTGTCCATCCAGGGCAGGTTGTGGTCATTGAGGGCTGGCAGCAGTTGCTGCATGGGCACCGGCCACGCTGTGCCCCTTCACCATGGCCGGACCCCGAGAGCTGTCCTGGCTCTGTGATCTTTTGCTACAGCCCTGTGGCGATACCCCCACCTGGCGCCGAAGACCCGCGCCAGGGAGGCTTCCCGGTGGGGCCGTGCCCGCCGGGCGAGGGATTGCCCCTACCTTTCAGACATCCCGCGGACCGCATCGATGGCGAAGGAACGCTTCTTCCTCGAGCTGGAGCCGAGCGAAGCCGTGATGAAGAGTTGGCCCCATGTGGTGATCGTGGGCGGCGGTTTCGCCGGCCTCAAGGCGGCCCACCGGCTGGCCGGCCAGCCGGTGCGGGTGACCCTGGTGGACAAGCGAAATTTCAATCTTTTCCAGCCGCTGCTGTATCAGGTGGCCTCCGGCCTGGTGTCCGAGGGCGATGTGGCGACGCCCCTGCGGCTGCTGCTCGCCAAGGCGGCCAACGTGCAGGTGCTGCTGGGAGAAGTGGTCGATCTGGATGCCGCCTCCCGGGAGGTGGTCTTCAACGATCGCCGCCTGCGTTACGACAGCCTGATCCTGGCCACCGGCTCCGGCAGCACCTACTTCGGCCATGAGGAGTGGCGGGAACTGGCGCCGCCGATGAAGATCCTCGAGCACGCCGATGAGATCCGGCGGCGGGTGCTGACGGCCCTGGAGGAGGCCGAGCAGACCCCGGATCCGGAACGCTGCCGCTTTCTGCAGTCGGTGGTGGTGGTCGGCGGCGGCCCCTCCGGCTGCGAACTGGCCGGATCGATCAACGAGCTGATGCGCCACGCGGCCCAGCGCGACTTCCGCCAGCTGGACCCCGGGCTCTGCCGCGTCGTGCTCGTCGACCCCGGCGATCGGCTGCTGCGGGCCATGGACCCGTCGCTGTCCAAAGCGGCCGGCGATTACCTCACGTCCTGCGGTGTCGAGCTGGTGCTGGGAGGGCGGGTCCAGAGCATCGAGGCGGGCCGGCTCACGGTGGCCTTCAAGGCACCGGCGCCGGGAACGCCCAGCGAGCGGGTGCTGGAGGCGGCCACCATCTGCTGGAGCGCGGGGGTGCGGGCCTCCCATCTCGGCAAGCTGCTGGCGGAGCGCACCGGTTGCACGGTCGACCGCGGCGGGCGGGTGGTGGTCGAGCCGGACTTCTCGATCGCCGGCCATCCCGAGATCCGGGTGGTGGGCGACCTCTGCTCCTATTCCCACACGGCCGACGGCAAGCCCCTGCCGGGCATGGCCGGCCCGGCGGTGCAGATGGGGGGCTGGGTCGCCCAGGACCTGCTGGCCCAGCTGGCGGGTCGGCGCCAGGCCACGTTCCGCTGGTTCGACTTCGGCAGCATGGCCGTGATCGGTCCCCTCTGCGCCGTCGCCGATCTGCGGGGCCTGAAGTTCACCGGGCCTGTGGGCTGGCTGCTCTGGGGCCTGGCCCACCTCGCCTTCATGCCCGCCAACGAGAACCGCCTCACCCTGCTGACCAAGTGGCTGTGGGTGATCGCCACCCAGCAGCGGGCCAGCCTGCTGATCACCGGCCGGCCCGACCAGCACCTGGGGGTGGAGGTGGGGCTGGAACGGGCCGAACGGGCGGAGGATCCTGCGCCGGCCTGAAGGGGGGCGCCTCAGAGGCCGGGGCTGCTGTGCATCAGGCCCCCATCGGCGAAGATCGTGGTGGCGGTGATGTAGCTGGCGGCGTCGCTGGCCAGGAAGCCCACCACCTTGGCGATCTCCTCCGGCTGGGCCATGCGGCCCATCGGGATGGCGGCGTTGAGCTTGGCCAGCAGCTCGGGATTGTTCATGGTGGAGTCGTTGATCGGCGTGGCCACGGCTCCCGGGCCCACATTGACGATGGTGATGCCGTGGGGCGCCAGCTCCAGGGCCGCGGTGCGGGTGAGCATGCGCACGCCGCCCTTGGCACAGCAGTAGGGGGTGTTGTCGGGCATCGGCCAGTCCTCGTGCACCGAGGAGATGTTGATGATGCGGCCGCCGCCGCCCTGGGCGATCATCTGCTTGGCGGCGAACTGGGTGGCGAAGAAGACGCCCCGCAGGTTGACATCCAGAACCTTGTCGAAGTTGTCCGGGGTGGTGGTGAGGATCGAGGTGCGGGTTTCGATGCCGGCATTGTTGATCATCACATCGAGCCGACCGTATTTCTCCACGGTGGTGTCCACCAGGCGCTGCAGGTCATCGAGCTTGCCCACATCGGCCTGAACCCCGAAGCTGCTACCGCCATAGGCGCCGATTTCACGCTCGAGCTCTTCGGTGGCTTCGGGATGGGAGCGGTAATCGATCACCACCTTGGCGCCGAGTTCGGCCAGATACTCCACGATCGATTTGCCGATGCCGCTGTTGCCACCGGTGACGATGGCGACCTTGCCCTGCAGCAGGGTGGAGAGGGCCTTGCCGGCCAGGGGGTTGGAGCTCGTCATCGGGTGGGGCCGGGAAAGGAATGGGGAGGGATCTCCACGCTTTCATCCTAGGGACGGCCACCGAAACGGCCCAGTGAATTGTTGCTGTCAGCATCGGCAACTCAGCGCCGGGATGCGGTGACCGTGGCGCCACTCCTGATGGCCCCTAGTCTGTGGCGAAAGCGAGTGGAACCAGCCCGATGGACGGCGAGGCGTTGCAGGGGCCGGACAGCAACGGGAACCGGAACGGGTCGGTCCGCCCTTCGGTGACCCGGGGCGCGGCCCTGCTGGTGGCAGCCTTCCTGGCCAACACGTTGCAGAGCGCGTTTGCGCGGGCGGTGGGCAGCGGCATGGATGCCCTGATGTTCACCTGGCTGACGTTCATTCTGGCGCTGCTCCTGCTGATTCCCCTGCTGGTCGTGCGCGGCGGCCGCGATCTGCCGACGCGTGTGTTCCCCCTTCACCTGCTGCGTGGCGGCATGGGCATGGGCGGTTTTCTGCTGTTCATGTCGGCGGCCCAGCTGGTGAATCTTGTCAATGCCAACGTGTTGCTGAACACGACGCCGATGTTCATCCCGTTGCTGGCCTGGCTGGTGCTCAGGCAGCGCATTCCTGCCAGCCTCTGGAAGGCCCTGGCGGTGGGATTTGCCGGGATGGTGATCGTCGTTCAGCCCAATGCCAGTCTCCTGGACAAACCCGGTGATCTGCTTGGCCTGGCGGCCGGATTTGTCTGCGCCATTGAGTTTCTGGCGGTGAAGGCCCTGGGCAGGAGCGAGTCGGCGTTGACGCAGCTCATCTACTTTCTGACCATCGGCGGTCTGGTCTCCAGCCTGATGATGGTGGGGCGATTCCACGCCATCACGCCGGATCAGTTCCTGTGGGTGCTGGCTTCGGCCCTCTGCCTGCTGAGCTTCCAGTTTCTGCTGATCCGCGCCTACAGCTATGCCGATCCCAGTGCGATCGGGGCGTTTCAGTATGCCTCCGTGGTCTTCGCCGGCCTGATCGGCTGGATCTGGTTCGGCCAGATCCCGAACGCCGGTGTGGTGGTGGGAACGGTGCTGATCTGTGTCGGTGGGGTGCTCAGCCTGGTGGGGCAGAACCCGCCCCCAACGGTCCCATGACTCTGGCTGCCCCATGACTCTGGCTGTCCAATGACACTGACCCTTCCCCACATCGACAGCCTCGGTTTCACCACGGCCGATGCCGAGGCCAGCGCCGCCTTCTTCGAGACCTGCCTGGGCTTCCGGCGCCTGGGGGAGGCCGTGGTGCTGGAGGGCGGCCCCTACGCCCGGTTGGTGGGCCTGCCCGGAGCCCGCCTCCGGGTGCTGCGGCTGGCGATCGGCGCGGAGGTGCTGGAGCTCACCGAGGTGCTGGCGCCGGGGCCCGGTGCCCGTCCGGGGCGGCCGATCCCGGCCGGATCCCGCAGCAACGACCGCTGGTTCCAGCACGCCTGCCTGGTGGTCAACAGCATGGAGGCGGCCCTGGCGGCCCTGCAGCCGGCCTTCGCCGCCGGCCGGATCACGGCGATCTCCTCGGCGCCCCAGCGGCTGCCGGACTGGAATGCGGCCGCCGCCGGCATCGTCGCCTTCAAGTTCCGTGATCCGGACGGCCATCCCCTGGAGCTGCTGCAGTTCCCGCCGGACAAGGGGGAGGCCCGCTGGCATGGCGACGCCCCCGGGCCGGTGCTGGGCATCGACCACAGCGCCATCGGCATCGCCGACACGGTCGCCAGCGTCCGCTTCTACCGAGCCCTGCTGGGCCTGGCCGCCGGCGGCGACGGCGTCAACAGCGGCCCGGAGCAGGACGGCCTCGATGGCCTGGCGGGCACCCGGGTGCGCATCACCGGCCACCGCTGCCCCAGCGGCGCCGGTGTCGAGTGCCTCGACTACCGCGAACCCAACGGTGGCAGGCCGATGCCCGCCGACCAGGGCCTCCAGGACCTGGCCCACTGGCAGCTGCGCCTGCGGGTGGCCGACCTGGAGACCGTCGCCGACCGGGCCGTGGCCCTGGGCGGGCGTCCGATCTCCCCAGGGATCATCACGCTGGGGGATCAGGCGGAGTGGTTCGGGGCTGGTCGGGCCCTGCAGCTGGCGGATCCGGATGGCCATCGCCTGCAGCTGCTGCAGAACTGAGACCCACCACCAGCACCACGATCGAGCGGGGGCCCAGGGTGTAGGTGTCCGCCTCCAGGGATGGCGCGCTGATCCAGGGCACGATGTCCTCCGGGCTGGGCCGGGAGGTGTCGATCCAGCGGCGCCAGCTCGGCTGGTCGCCCTCGGCGGCGGGCAGCCGGAAGCGCAGCGGCTCCCACCAGGCGTTGACCATGGCGTGCCAGCGGAAACGGTGGTCGACGCTGGTGATCGTCGTGGCGAAGGAGCGGGAGCTCTCGCTCCAGTCGGGCTGGTCGGGCTCGACGCCATGCCAGCGGACGTGATGGCGCCGCACCAGCTCGCCGAGGCTGAGGTTGCGGGCGTTGATCACCACGTCGCGGCGCTGGCGGTAGGCGAGCAGCTCCCGCACGAAGCGGTGCAGGTCGGCGTTGCGCCCCAGCAGCGACCAGTCGAGCCAGCTGATCGGGTTGTCCTGGGCGTAGGCGTTGTTGTTGCCCTGCTGGCTGCGGCCGAGCTCATCGCCCATGGCCAGCATCGGCGTGCCCACCGCCAGCAGCAGCATGGTCAGCAGGTTGCGGCTCTGGCGGGCGCGCAGGGCCAGGACCTCGGCGTCGCTGGTGTCCCCCTCGATGCCGCAGTTCCAGCTGGCGTTGTCGTCGCTGCCGTCGCGGTTGCCCTCGCCGTTGGCCCCGTTGTGCTTGGCGTTGTAGCTGACCAGGTCGGCCAGGGTGAAGCCGTCATGGCAGGTGATGAAGTTGACGCTCGCCTCGGCCTCCCGCTGCTTGTGGCCGTAGATGTCGGGGCTGCCCATCAGCCGCTGGCCGACGCTGGCCGCCAGGCCCCCGTCCCCCTTGATGAAGCGGCGCACATCGTCGCGGAAGCGGCCGTTCCACTCCTGCCAGTTGTCGCCGACGAAGCTGCCCACCTGATAAAGCCCGGCGGCATCCCAGGCCTCGGCGATCAGCTTGGTCCCGGCCAGCACCGGATCGGTGTCGATGTCCCAGAGGACCGGCGAGAGGGGGGTGGGTCGGCCGGTCTGGTCCCGGTCCAGCACCGAGGCCAGATCGAAGCGGAAGCCATCGACATGCAGGTGCTGCACCCAGTGGCGCAGGCTTTCGCGGATCAGGCGCCGCACCACCGGGTGGTTGGCGTTGAAGGTGTTGCCGCAGCCGGTGACATCGATGTAGGTGCCGTCCCCGTTCTGCAGGTAGTAGTCGCCGTCCGCCAGGCCCCGGAAGCAGAACGCCGGCCCTTCGGCGTCCCCTTCGGCGGTGTGGTTGAACACCACATCCAGGATCACCTCGATGCCGGCGCGGTGCAGCGCCTTGACCAGGTCGCGGAATTCGTCGATCACCGCCAGGGGATCGGTGCTGCAGGCGTAGCCCGGATGGGGCGCGAAGAAGGAGACCGGCTGGTAGCCCCAGTAATTGAGCAGGCCGGCGGGGGCCGCCAGGGGATCGAAGGCGAACACCGGCAGCAGTTCCACCGCCGTGATGCCCAGGTCCTGGAGGTAGGGGATCTTGCTGATCAGGCCCCGGTAGGTGCCCGCCTGCTCCGGCGGCAGGTCGGCGCTGGGGTGGGCGGTGAAGCCGCGCACGTGCAGCTCGTAGATCACCGTCTCGCGGGAGGGCCGGTGCAGGGGCCGATCCCCTTCCCAGTCGTAGGCGTGCGGGTCGGCCACGACGCTCTTCATGGCGGTGCCCCAGTCGCCGGAGCTGCTGCGGCCGGGGGCGCGGCCGTAGCCCGGCGGCATCGCCAGGGCCAGCCCATGGGGATCGAGCAGCAGGTTGGCCGGATCGAAGCGCAGCCCCAGCTGCGGCAGCCGGGGTCCCTCGACGCTCCAGCCGTAGGGCTGGCCCGGCCCGATCCCCTCCAGCCGGCAGTGCCAGTAGTCGCCGGTGCGGTGCCGGTCGGGATCGAGGCGGAGGCGCTGGCTGGGCACGGCATCGTCGACGCGCGCGAACAGGCACAGCTCCACCGCCGTCGCCCGCCGGGCATAGAGGCTGAAGTTGACCCCGCCCTCGCTGACCGAGGCGCCCAGGGGGGCACTGCTGCCCGGGGACGGCAGGGCCGCCGTGCATGAGGTCATGGCGTCGGCAGGGGTGGAGGGGACAGGGGGCCCGCCCACCGCATGATGGCCAGGACCCCCGGTTTCGCCCGGCCCCGCCGCGGCGCCGTCCGTCGACCCTGCTTACGGTGAGCCGGCAAGCCCTCCAGCTGGTGCGCCCGCCGATGGATCTCGAGATCGTCACCCTGCTCGTGCCCACCGGCCCTTCGCTGGCGGCCGGCGCCGCGCTGCTGGTGCTGCGGCTGTTCGTGGGGGTGGCCTTCATCCGCCACGGCTGGCCGAAGCTGCGCAACCTGCGCACCTGGTCCACGGCGATGAAGACGCCGGAATGGCTCTGCTTCCTCTCGGCGGCCTCGATGTGGGGCGCCGGGATCGCCCTGATCCCTGGCCTGCTCACCCCCCTGGCGGCCCTGGCGATCCTGGTGTCGATGGCCTACGCCATGGTGCTGGAGCTGGTCTCCGGGTTCCCGTTCATCGCCCCGGATCCCTATCAGATTCCCGAGGGTGACTACGCCGGACCGATGGGTGTGGGCGAGCCGCCCAGCTGGGAGAAGGCGGCCATGTATGTGGTGATGTGCCTGGTGCTGATCACCTCCGGCGGCGGCCTCCTCTCCCTCGACAACCTGCTGATCGCCGACCTGCTGGGCGCGATTCTCTGAGGGATCACTCGCGCTCAGGCGCTGCCGCGGGGTGATGGTCCTCCCGCTCGCCGCCCCAGTACTTGAAGGCCAGCAGGGCCAGGGTCACCACGGCCATGCCGGCGCCGGCCAGGAAGATGTCAGAGCCGGCGACGGAGTGGGCAAGGTCCTCGGCGTCGAAGCTGTTGAGCAGCTCGAGGAAGGAGATCGCCATCGCCAGGATGATGAAGTTGGCGAACATGCCCTTCACTTCGTGGAAGTTCCGGAAGCTGAGGGTCTTCGGCAGTTTCAGCTCGCTGATGAACAGCGAGTACATGCCGATCGCCAGGGCCAGACAGCCCGTTCCCACCAGCAGCAGGTCGATCCCTTCGAGGATGTCCATCTCGAAGCGGTTGAGGTCCACCAGGTCGGTGATGCTGACCAGGGCCAGCCGCAACTGCTCCAGGATCAGCCGGCTGCCGCGGATGAACAGGGCCAGGCAGCTGGCCAGCAGCGCCAGGATCGGCACCAGGGTGAGGTAGCGGGCGCGGACGAGCAGGCGGCGCAGCATGGCGGGCAGGAGTGGAAGGGGTGTCAGGGCAGGGGCGGCAGGCGCGGACAGGCCTCCACCAGGGTGCGGGTGATGGCGGCCTGGGGATGGGCCAGCAGCTCGGCCCCGGCCCCCTGCTCGACGACGCGGCCGCCGTCGAGCACAAGGACGCGGTGGCAGAAGCCGCCGGCCACCGAAAGGTCGTGGGTGATGAACAGCATGCCCAGGCCGAGCTGGCCCTGCAGGCGGCGCAGCAGGGCCAGCACGTCGGCCTGGACCTCGGCGTCGAGCATGCTGACGCTCTCGTCGCAGAGCAGCACCTGGGGGCCGAGGATCAGGGCGCGGGCGATGGCCACCCGCTGCTGCTGGCCGCCTGAGAGCTGGCGGGGCAGGCGGTTTTCGAAGGATTCGGGCGGATTCAGCCCCACCAGGGCCAGCTGCTCCCTGGCGCGGCGGCGGGCCTCCTGCCGGCCGGCCAGCCCATGGATCAGCAGGGGATCGGCCACCGCCTCCCCCACGGTCATCTGGGGGTTGAGGCAGGCCAGGGGATCCTGGAAGACCATCTGCAGCCGGCGCCGGGCCCGCCGCAGGGGCCGTCCCCCCAGGCGCCGCAGGTCGACCCCCTGGAGCCGCACCGCCCCGCCCCGCACCGGCGCCAGCCCCATCAGGGCGCGGCAGAGGCTGCTCTTGCCGCAGCCCGACGCCCCGACCACGCCGATGGTTTCCCCCTCGTGCAGGGTCAGGCTCACCCCGTCGACCGCCTTGATCCAGCGCGGCTGCCAGGGCAGGGAGGGCAGCGGGTGCCAGCTGCGCAGTTCCTCCACCTCCAGCAGCACCGGTGCGGCGGCGGGGGCCTCGCTGCGCCCGCCCTCCCGCTCCCGGGCGGCGCCCACCAGCCGCTGGGCCAGGGGCGAGGCCGGGGCCGTGAGCAGCCGGTGGCTGGGGGCCTCCTCCACCAGCCGGCCCTGATCGAGCACGGCGATGCGGTCGCACCAGCGGCCGGCCATGGCCAGGTCGTGGCTGATCAGCAGCAGGGCACTGCCGGTTTCGGTGCAGAGCTCGCTCAGCTGGGCCATCACCTGTCCGGCCACGGCCACATCCAGGCTGGTGGTGGGTTCGTCGGCGATCACCAGGGGCGGCTGCAGGGCCAGGGCCAGGGCGATGGCCAGGCGCTGGCGCATGCCGCCGCTGAACTCATGGGGGAAGCTGCCGTAGCGCTCCGGGGCGATCCCCACCCGGGCCAGCAGCTCGCGGGCCCGCTCCCGCCCCCCGCCGCGGTGGGCGGCCAGGGTGTCGCGCAGGTGCTCGCCGATGGTGAGCAGGGGGTTGAGCCGGGTCATCGGGTCCTGGAACACCAGGCCCACCGCCTCGCCCCGCAGCCGCCTGAGGGCGCCGCGCCTGAGCCGCCGGGGGTCCTGGCCCGCCAGCAGCAGCTCGCCGTCGCAGCTGCTTCCCGGGGGCAGCAACTGCAGCACGGCCCGGGCCACGGTGCTCTTGCCACAGCCCGAGGGGCCCACCAGGGCCAGCCGTTCCCCGGCGCTGAGGGTCAGATCGAGCCCATCGAGGGTGGGCCGCTCACTGCCCGGGTAGCGCACCTGCAGACCACCGATCCGCAGCACCGGGGCCGCAGGCTGGGACGGGGCGGGCAGGGCCATGGACGACACCGGCGGCGCCCAGTCTGGATGGCCGAATGCGCAAATCCCCTGGTTCGTGACGATTGCCCCATACCATGGGTGGACCCTGAAGGGTGTGATGCTGAGGGTGGCGCCGGATCAAGGTTCCTCTCCGCTGGCTTACGCCTCGGCCGTAACTCCTGGTGCAGAGGGGATCCAGGAGGTGCAAGCCACCGCCGCCCCCGAGCGCGACTACGGCGTCCCCCTGCCGGCCTGGCTGCGCCAGAGCCTTCAGCAGTTCCCGCCCGCCGGCGAGGAGGCGCGCCCCGTCGACCCGGAGGCCCTGGTGGCCACGGCCTTCGACTTCGCCTACCAGCTCCACGACGGCCAGTTCCGGGCCAGCGGCGAGCCCTACATCGTCCATCCGATCGCCGTCGCCGGCCTGCTGCGCGACATCGGCGCCAGCGCGGCGGTGATCGCCGCCGGCTTCCTGCACGACGTGGTGGAGGACACCCAGGTCACCCCTGAGGAGATCGAAGCCCGGTTCGGTGAGGAGGTGCGCGCCCTGGTGGAGGGGGTCACCAAGCTGGGCGGCATCCATTTCACCAACCGCACCGAGGCCCAGGCGGAGAACCTGCGCCGCATGTTCCTGGCCATGGCCAGCGACATCCGGGTGGTGCTGGTCAAGCTGGCCGACCGGCTGCACAACATGCGCACCCTCGGCGCCCTCAAGCCCGAGAAGCAGCAGCGCATCGCCCGGGAGACCCGCGACATCTACGCCCCCCTGGCCAACCGCCTCGGCATCGGCCGCTTCAAGTGGGAGCTGGAGGACCTGGCCTTCAAGGTGCTGGAGCCCGAGTCCTACCGCGATGTGCAGCAGCAGGTCGCCACCAAGCGGAGCGAACGGGAGGAGCGGCTGGGGACCACGGTGCAGCTGCTGCGCGACCGGCTGGTGGCGGCGGGGCTGCAGGAGTGCGAGGTGAGCGGCCGGCCCAAGCACCTCTACGGCATCTGGAGCAAGATGCAGCGCCAGCAGAAGGCCTTCCACGAGATCTACGACGTGGCGGCCCTGCGGATCCTCTGCCCGAGCGTGGAGAGCTGTTACCGGGCCCTGGCGGTGGTGCACGACATCTTCCGGCCGATCCCCGGTCGCTTCAAGGACTACATCGGCCTGCCCAAGCCCAACGGCTACCAGTCGCTGCACACGGCGGTGATCGGCCGGCACCGGCCGATCGAGGTCCAGATCCGCACCACCGACATGCACCAGGTGGCGGAATACGGCATCGCCGCCCACTGGAAGTACAAGGAGGGGGGCTCGCCGGCCGCCGGCGACACGGAGCGCTTCAACTGGCTGCGGCAGCTGGTCGACTGGCAGAAGGACGACGGCGGCGAGGACAGCAGCGACTTCCTGGCCTCGATCAAGGAGGACCTCTTCGACGAGGAGGTGTTCGTGTTCACCCCCAAGGGGGATGTGGTGGGGCTGCGCAAGGGCTCCACCGCCGTCGACTTCGCCTTCCGCATCCACTCGGAGGTGGGCAACCACTGCCAGGGCGTGCGCATCAACGACCGTCTCTGTCCCCTGGCCACGCCGTTGCAGAACGGCGACTTCGTGCAGGTGATCACCGCCAAGAACGCCCACCCGAGCCTCGACTGGCTCAACTTCGTGGCCACCCCCACGGCCCGCAACCGCATCCGGGGCTGGTACAAGCGCAGCCACCGCGACGACAACATCCAGCGCGGCACGGAGATGCTGGAACGGGAGCTGGGCCGTGACGGCTTCGACGCCCTGCTCAATGGGGAGGCGATCGCCCGGGTGGCGAAGCGCTGCAACCTGGTGGGCACCGAGGACCTGCTGGCGGCCCTGGGGTTCGGCGGCGTCACCCTGCAGCAGGTGCTCAACCGCCTGCGGGAGGAGGTGCGCCTCAGCACCGCCGCCGCCGCCCCCACCCCCACCAACGAGGAGGTGGCCGCCGGGGTGGCCGCAGCCCAGCCGCGCCACGCCCCCCACGGGCACCCGTCGAACAGCCCGATTCTGGGCCTTGAAGGACTCGAGTACCGCCTGGGCGGCTGCTGCAGCCCCCTGCCCGGGGAGGGGATCGTGGGCACCGTGGCCCTGGGCAACCACGGCATCACCATCCACCGCCAGGACTGCGCCAACGTGCCCCAGGTGCCGGTGGAGCGGCGCCTGCCGGTGCGCTGGAACCCGCTCGGCGAGGCCCAGCAGCGGCGCTACCCGGTGCGGCTGCGCATCGAGGTGCTCGACCGGGTGGGGGTGCTGAAGGACATCCTGATGCGCCTCTCCGACCACCGCATCAACGTCAGCGATGCCCGGGTGCGCACCAGCGCCGGCAAGCCGGCCCCCATCGACCTGCGGGTCGAGCTGCTCAGCGCCGCCCAGCTGCGCACCACCATGGACCAGATCCGCTCGATGGCCGACGTGCTCGACCTCTGCCGCACCGGCATCGGCTGAACCACCGGGAGCCCAGCCGGGCTAGGTGGCGGCCCGGCGGGTGCCCAGCAGAACCTGTTTCACGCTGCCGTTGGCCTGGAGGGACAGCACCAGCAGATAGGCCGCCAGAAACAGAATCCCGCCCACCGCGGCCAGCAGGCCAAGGCCCAGTCCCTTGGCGGAGAAGTCATCTCTCCAGGCCACCCAGAGGCCCGTGAGCAGCAGCATGCCGAGGAAATCCAGATCGAACTGCCCGGGCCAGCCCATCGCCCGAACGTCCGCGATGAAGACACGCACCAGGTCGATGCCGTGGTGCGGCACCACCACCAGCGTGTAACCGGCCACGGCCAGCCACAGCAGCACGAGAGCGGCACGAAAGGCGGTCATGGTGGAAGGGTCCAGCGGAGCAATCCTCCAGTCTGGAGCGATCCGCCGAATTTCTCGGCTCTCCCGATGACATGTCGGGGTGACGGGGCCATGCGGCCTGGCCGTCACTTCATGATCAGCACATCCACCCCCGGGGTCCGGCTGCGCACCAGGACGCCCACGTCGTGGTCGCCGCGGTGGAACTGCAGGTTGATCTCCTCGTCCCCCAGGCGCAGTCCGTTGAAGTCGAGGACGTTCAGCCCCATCGGCAGGGTGGGGTTGCGCAGACGCACCTGCACACGGCCGCTGCCCTGGTCGCGCTCGATCGACATCCCGGTGATCGCCTCCAGCAGGCCGAACACGCTGGCGCTGGCCCAGGCCTGGGGGCTGCAGGCCACCGGGTAGGAGGTGGGCCCCTCCTCTTCCCGGCGCTGGAAGCCGCAGAACAGCTCCGGCAGGCGGTACATCGGCAGGGCACAGGCGGTCTCGAACATCCCCGTGAGGATCTGCAGCGCTTCGGAGCGATGGCCGTAACGGGCCAGGCCCATGGCGATCAGGGCGTTGTCATGGGGCCAGACGGAGCCGTTGTGGTAGCTCATCGGGTTGTAGCGACGCTCCCGTTCATCGAGGGTGCGGATGCCCCAGCCGTTGAAGCTGGAGGGGGCCATCAGGCGCCGGGCGATCGCCGCCGCCGCCTGGGGACTGGCGATGCCGGTCAGGAGGCAATGGCCGGCATTCGAGGCGCGCACCTGGCAGGGCTCACCTGAACCATCCAGGGCCAGGGCATAGGAATCGATCGACGGCGTCCAGAAGGCCTGATGGAACCGTCGCTTCAGCGCGGCGGCCTCCTCCAGGAGCCCATGGGCCTCGCTGGTCCGGTCCAGGCGCTCCAGGATCGAGGCGTACGCCCGACGCGCCCCGTAGACATAGGCCTGCACTTCACAGAGGGCGATCGAGCCTTCCGCCAGACGGCCATCGGCGTGGTGGATGGCGTCGTCGGAATCCTTCCACCCCTGGTTGCGCAGTCCCCCCTGGGAAGCCCGCCTGTAGTGGACGAACCCATCCGCACTGGAGGCCTCGGCCCGGCGGATCCAGGCCATCGCCGCCTCCAGCTCCGGCAGCAGCCCGGCGATGAAATCGCGATCATCACTGCGGCGCAGATAGTCGCCCGCCAGCATCAGAAACAGGGGCGTGGAGTCGACGGCACCGTAATAACTGGCGAACGGCACTTCTCCGAGGGCCGCCATCTCGCCGAGCCGCGCTTCGTGCAGGATCTTGCCGGGCTCCTCGTCGTGCGCCGGATCCTCCACGAGGGCCTGGTTGCTGGCCAGATAGCCCAGCACCCCCCGTGCCAGGCGGGGCTCCACCATCAGCATCTGGCGCGCCGTGATCAGGCCGTCCCGGCCGAACGGACAGCTGAACCAGGGAATCCCGGCGTACGGGTAGAGCCCATCCTCCACCCGGCTGGCCAGCAGGTGCACATCCGAGAAGGAACGCATCAGCCAGCTGTTGAAGGCCGGGCTATCGGTGATCACGGAGGCCGCGCTGCGGCGGGCGTCGCGGAACCACTCGATCGTGGCGGTCATGGCGGCGCTGTAGTGCTGCTCCGCGCCCAGGGGCTGATCCGTGGGCTGGAAATCCAGCACCAGGTAGAGCCGGCGGGTCTGGCGCGGCTCCAGGGTGAGCACCAGAGCGACGTGATCCCCATCGACGTCCTGGACCGGATCGCTGAGCCGCAGGACCGTGAGTCGATCCTCCCCGTCCAGGCCCCTGTACGTGAGCGCGAGCGTGCCAGGCCCGCCCTGGACAATGCGGCCGCGCTGCAGGCGCTTGTAGCCCCTCACCTCGAAGATGTCCCGGAAGTCGGCATCCAGCCGCACGCTCAGCGGGATCTGGATGGGCTTCTCCTCATAGCTGGTGAAGCAGAACTGCTGCAGGAACGCCGTCGCCGTCAGGACCGTGCTGCGCTCCAGATGCAGGGTCATGGCGGCGGAGCCACCGGCCCCGTCCTCGTTGTTGCTGAGATGGCTGACCAGCACGCCCACCGCCCCACGCTCGGTGGCGCCCAGCACCACTGGCGGCCGGTTCCAGAGCAGAACCTGCAGCCGGCTCACATGGCGGGTGCCGCGGAAATAGATGCCGGTGTCGTGCTGCAGTTCCGGGCAGATCTCGCCGCGGGAATCCAGGATCGCGAAGGTTTCCTCGTTCTTGAGAACGTAAGGAGGCAGCGGATCAGGCATGCACCGGGATCCGGTGGACGTTGTTGTGGCAGCGACTGGCCTGGATCAGGTGCCGGTAGAGCTGCTCATAGTCCTCGGCCTGACGACTGACCGAGAAACAGACTTCGAAGTGGCTGCGGACCCGGGCGCGGTCCAGCTGCTCCAGCCGGCCGATCGCGGCAATGGCCTCCTCGATCGAATCCACCAGGAAGCCGTTGATCCCATCGAGAATCACCTCGGGGGTCGAGCCGTTGCGCCAGGCGATCACGGGCGTGCCGCAGGCGTTGGCCTCGATCATCACCAGGCCGAAGGGCTCCGGCCAGTCGATCGGGAACAGCAGGGCCAGGGCATCCGCCAGCAACTCCTGCTTGCCGTCATCGTTGACCTCGCCGATGAATTCCACCAGCGGATTGTTGAGCATCAGTGGTTCGATCTGCTCATGGAAGTAGGTACGATCCACAGGGTCGATCTTGGCCGCCACCTTCAGTGGCAGCCCCACCGCCGTGGCGATCGCGATGGCGCGATCGAGCCGTTTCTCCGGTGAGATGCGACCGACGAAGGCCAGGTAGGGGGAAGGGGAATCCTGGTAGCGATAGAGGTCGGTGGGCAGCCCGTGGTAGACGGTTCCCAGCCAGTTGGCCTGGGGTACGGGCAGGCGCTGGAACTCCGAGATGGAGACCAGCGGCATCTGATGGAAATGGCTGTACAGCTTCGTCTGCTCGGGGGCATGCAGGGGGCCGTGCACCGTGCTCAGGTGGGGCACCCCGAGCAGTGACGCCAGGGGGAAATGGCCATGGCCGTTGTGAAAGTGGAGGATGTCGAAGTCATCGTGCCTCTTCACCACATGATCAAGCTGAATGGCCTCATGAACGCTGGGATCACCGCCGTTTCCGCTCTGCCGCAGGGACTGCGGGACACAGGGGAACAGCTCCGCACTGGTGAGGGAGTCGCCGCTGGCAAACAGCACCACCTCATGGCCGCGGCGGACCAGTTCCTCGGTGAGGTAATGAACGACCCGCTCCGTTCCCCCATAGCCGATCGGCGGAACTCTCTCATGGAGCGTTGAAATCTGCGCGATTCTCATCATCACCCCTTCCTGCGTCAGGACTTTCACTCCCTTTAACCTTATGCAGGAATCCCCTGACGGATGCTGACAGTGCAGATCTGCTGCAGTCCGGCCGGTTGCTTTGCTCAGATCAAGGGAATGCGCTGCAGCGAGAGGCTGGAGAGCAGCACGACGGCTGCCCACAGATCGGAGGCCATGGCGATCGTTTCCTTCCCGTTGCGCTCGGCGCGGAACGTGTGTTGGACGCCCGCCAAGGCATAGAACACACCGCCGGCCAGGGCCGCGGCGGAGCTCCACGATGGCTGGATCAGGCTGGCCAGGCCAATCAGTCCGATCGACAGATTGGCAAAGCCGAGTTCCCTGACAAGCACCAGAGAATCCTCTGATTTGAGAGAAAGAATCACCTCGGCCGTATAGCGGGGCTGCAGAATCTGGCGCAGGCCCGCCATCCCCAGGCGAACGCCCACGGACCAGAACACGAACCACTTGCCGACCAGGGCCGGCGTGAAGGCGGCCTGGCCCGCCAGCACCTCCACGCTGATGCCGGCCACCGGCAGAACGAGCATGAGGGCGAAGACGATGACGAAGTACATGCCGGCGGCCCCTGGGGCGGCTCCTGACGGTACCCAGATCCGGCCTACTCGGCGCGCTTCTGCTCGAGGACCCTGCCGGTCGCGGCATCGATGGTGATCTCCATCCGTCCGCCCGGACCGGCGACCTTGGCATCCCACACCCTGCGGCCGTTCTCCGTATCCAGATCGATCGCGATCACCCGGCCCCCGGGGACGGCGGCCGCGGCGGTCTGGATCGCCTGCTGGACGGTGACCGCCGGTCCGGGTCCCATGGCTTCACGGGGGATCGACTCCCGTTCCTGCCGGAGGACCGCCCCTGTGGTGGCGTTGAGGTAGATCTCGCTGCCGGTGTTGTCGGGCCTGCGGACCAGCACCTCCCACACCGCCCGGCCGCCTTCGAGGCCGGGATCGATGTCGACGACGGTGCCTCCGGGGACCCGCTGCAGGGCAATGGCGGCCGCCCGGGCGGCGGTGATTCCGGCGCTGTTGCCGGTGGCGCTGGCCAGCGCCTGAGGGGCGCCCAACCCCACGCCCACGGCAAGGGCGAGGGTGGGGATGGAGAGGCTGATCCGACGAGCCATCGCACCGGTCCGCAAGGCAGTCATCCGCGAGGCCATCAACGTAACGCTGCCGTCCGCGCCCCGCTCCCTAGGGTCGGCCACCGGCCCCGCCACCGCGCCACCCCCGCGCCAGTCACCGATGTCCGCCCGGCCCAACCCCCTGCTGGGGCTGCCCTTCGTGGGCGCCCTTGAGGATCTCGGGCCGGAGTACTGGGATGTGGTGGAGGCGGCGGCGTTTCCGCTCACGCGCCTGCGGTTCCGCAACGACCCCGTGCTCCACCTGCTGGGTCTCGACCCAGCCCGTGTCAGCGACGACGACATCGAGGCGGCCTACGGGCGATTCGAGGGCCGCATGCCCCTGCTGGCCCTCCGCTACCACGGCCATCAGTTCGGCACCTACAACCCCCTGCTGGGGGACGGCCGCGGCTTCCTCTACGGCCAGCTGCGCGATCGCCACGGCCAGCTGCAGGACCTGGGCACCAAGGGGTCCGGCACCACCCCCTGGAGCCGGGGCGGTGACGGCCGCCTCACCCTCAAGGGCGGGGTGCGGGAGGTGATCGCCGCCGAGGCCCTGCACCGCCTCGGCGTCACCACCAGCCGCACCCTGTCGCTGATCGAGACCGGTGAAGACCTCTGGCGCAGCGATGAGCCCTCCCCCACCCGCAGTGCGGTGATGGTGCGCCTGGCCCGCACCCACCTGCGCTTCGGTACCTGCGAACGACTGCTCTTCCGTCGTCAGCCGGCCCAGCTGGAGCGGCTGCTGCGCCACGTGGTTGCCGTCCACTACCCGCACCTGGCGGCGATCCACAGCGACGGCGAGCAGCTGCTGGTGGGTTTCTACGCCGAGCTGGTGCAGCGGCTGGCGCGGCTGGCGGCCGAATGGATGGCGGCGGGCTTCATCCATGGGGTGCTCAACACCGACAACATGTCGCTGGCCGGCGAGAGCTTCGACTACGGCCCCTTCGCCTTCCTCCAGACCTGGGATCCGGGCTTCACCGCCGCCTACTTCGACCACGACGGCCTCTACGCCTACGGCCGCCAGCCGCTCGTCTGCCAGCACAACCTGCGGCTGCTGCAGGAGCCCCTGGCGATGCTGCTGCCCCGGGCTCCCCTGGAGGCGGCGCTGGAGCCGTTCGGCGAGGTCTACGACGCCCACTACCGCCGCTGCCTGCTCCGCCGCCTCGGATTCGACGCCGCCCTCCTCCCTGCCGGGGGGCTGGCTGATCTCCCCGATCCGGTGCCCCCCACCCTGCGGCTGCTGGCCGGTTGGCCCGTGGCCTACGGCGCGTTCTTCGCAGGCCTGGCCCAACGCATCCGGACCGGCGGGCTGCCGGCTACGGCCGAGGACCTGGAGCCTTTCGTGGCGGAGGCTCCGGCGCCACCAAGGGCCGAATGGCTCGCCTGGCGGGACAGCTGGTGGCACTGGAGCCAGGCCGTGGCCGCCCCGGAGGGCACCACCGCCGAGGCCGCCATCAGCGCCTGCCTGCAGCGCTGGAACCTGCCGGAGACGCCGGTGCGGCCGGTGATCGAACGGATCTGGGCGGCGATCGATGAACAGGACGACTGGAGTCCCCTGCAGCAATGGCTGGCGCGGACGGTGTGATCGGTGCGGGTCCGCCGACGGTGGAGACGGCCCGTGTCAGGGGCTACAGCCGACCCAGGCGGCGTCTTCTACAACACCTCGAAGCTCAGGCTTTCTCCATCGCAGCGATGCCATGACTTCCGAACAGGCCGCCCAGCTCATCGACAACACGCTCGATCTGGTGCATCAGCGCCTGCTGGATCTGGAGTCGCAATCCCTCGACCATGAGCACAGGGCCCTGGCGGCGGAATTCCGTGAGTGGCGTCAACCTTCCGGCGGCCACATCGACCTGATGGTGTTTCCCGGACTGGCCGAATCCTGAGGCTTCAGCCTCCATCAGGGAGCGGCTTTTCCCAGAACTGGGCCCGGCCCATGGCGGGGTCCAGCTGATAGGGACGGAACCCGGCACTCCTGTAGGCGCCCTGGGCCGCCCCGTTCCCCTCCAGCACCTCCAGGGTGAGCTTGCAGCAGCCGAGCCGCCGGGCGATCAGCTCCGCCCGCTGCAGCAGTCGCCGCCCCACCCCCTGGCGGCGGAAGTTGCTGTCCACCACCAGATCGTGCACGTTCAGCAGGGGCCGGCAGGCGAAGGTGGAGAAGCCTTCCAGGCAGATGGCCAGCCCGGCCTGCTCCTCCCCCGCGAAGGCCAGGATCCCGTGGGCCGAAGGCCGGCGGGCCAGGGCGTCGACCAGATTCGCCCGGGTGAAGCCGGACAGGCCCTGGCCACCGCCCATGGGGTCGCGGGCATAGGCCTCCATCAGGCTCAGAACTGCAGCGGCGTGGGCCGGGTTGGCGAAGTCGGCCTCGAGAATATCGATCACCGCAGACACCCTGCTCAGGAGGCCCGCTGGCGGCGCTCCAGCCACCGCAGGCAGAGGAAACCGCTGAGCGTGGCCGCCACGACCCCCACCACCGCCGAGCCCAGCAGCAGGCGGGAGGTGAAGTCCCAGCCCAGCTGGCGCAGGGTCTCGTGATGCAGGGTCAGGCGTCCCGGCCAGCCCTTGCCCGGGCCCAGCAGCAGGCTGCCCAGCTGGTAGTTGAACCAGATCAGGGGGATGTCGGTGATCGGATTGCTGATCCAGGTCCCGGCGGCGGCCAGCAGGTGGTTGCCCCGCACCAGGCTGGCCAGGCCCACCCCCAGCAGGGTCTGGAAGCCGAAGATCGGGAAGCAGCCCATGAACACCCCGGCCGCCAGCCCCCGGGCCCGCTGGCCGTGGCTGCCCTCCTGGCGCCAGACCCATTCGATGGCCTGGCGGAAGCGACGTTTCAGGGTTCGCAGGGCCAGAAGTGGAGGTCCGGGCGCGGAGGGTGGGGCATCCGGCCAGCCGCGGAGGGCCGTGGCGAACGCCGCAAAAACGTTAAGGGAGGGAATCCCCCGCTGCCCGGCGGCCAGCCCGGGCGTGGCTGTGGCTGTGGCGGGACGTCCCGCCTAGCGTCCCTGAGTGATTGGATGGGCCGTGCGGCACGCCTCGCTCCTGCTGCCGCTCCGGGGCCTGGCGGGGTTGGTCACCCTGGTGGTGCCACTGCCGGGGGCCATCGCGGCCGAGGCGCTCCCCGCCAGCTGCCAGATCCTGGAGCCCTCCGGTGCGCCGCAGATCTCGCCGGCGGCGATCGATTTTCTGGAGCAGTGCCTGGGCCGTTTCGCCCCGGTCAGCAGTCCTGAAACGGAGCGGCAGCGCATCATCGCGGCAACGCAGAAGGAGGCCGTCTGTGTGTCGGACCGGTCACCGATCGCGATCCTCACCGGCGGCCCCCCTGGGGCGGGGAAATCCACCGGGCTCCGCACCCATGCACCGCTGGCCCTGGCACCGGGCACGCTGCGCATCGATGCCGATGCGTTGCGGGCCCAGCTGCCGGCCTACCGCGGTTGGAATGCGGATCTCACCCAGGCCGAGAGCGGTGTGCTGGTGGATCGCCTGCTGGCCGGCATCGGCCGGCCCTGCCGTTTCGACCTTCTCTACGATGGAACCATGAGCCGGGCCGATCGCTACCGACGCCTGATTCCCGAGCTCAGGGCGATGGGATACAGGGTGTTTCTGCTGCATGTGAGCGTGCCCGAATCCCTCAGCCGCAGGAGGGTGCTGGAGCGTTATCAGGCCATGGGCCGCTATGTCTCGCGGGCGGCGATTGGACGCTATTTCGCCACTGGCCCTGCCACCTTCGAGGTGCTGTCCGGCTGGGCGGACGGCTATCTGCGGGTCGATGGCCTCACGGGCCGCGTGCTGCAGCAGGGGGGTGAGCCCTTCCCCACCGGGCCCCAGCCCTTCCCGCCCGGCGCCGCCTCGCCGCGATGACGGCGCTCGTCCTGATCGCCTACAGCGTCGTTTCGGGCCTGCGCAGCACGGTGCTCAAGGGGCTGCAGTTGCAGGGGGCGGCCCATGCCATCGCCGGTGAGAATCCGATCAGCTTCTGCAATGTCTTTTTTATCTCGCAGCTGATGATCGGCCTGGCCTTGCTGATCGCCGAGCCCGTGGATGTGGGACGGGAGATCGATGGCCTCCGTCCCAGGGTCCGTCTCGCCATCGCCGCCGATGCCTTCCTCGGCTGCTTTCTGGCCCCGCTCGCCTTCTACATGGCCCTCGACCAGCTGGCGGTGATCACCCAGACCCTGCTGTTCTCCCTCACCCTGCCGGCCTCGGCCCTGCTGGCGCTGTGGTGGCTGAAGGAACGGCTGCCGGAGCGCTTTGCCCTCAGCCTGGCCCTGATCCTGGCGGGCCTGGTGGTCGGCAGGGTCTTCGGTTCCGGCCTCGGCATGGGGATGGATCAGCTGCCGGGACTGCTGTGGGCGCTGCTGGCGGTGATCGCCACGGCCACGCGCAACTGCCTGCGCCGCCAACTGGCGGCCCAGCACCTGTCCCGCGGCCTCACCGGCGGTGTCACCAACCTGGCGGGCGCCCTGGTGTTCGGACTGATCGCCCTGCTGGTCTATGGCCCCCAGCACTTTTTCCTGCTGCAGCTCTGGTGGGTGATCGGTGTGATCGTCATCTACGGCCTCACCCTCAGCCTGGGGACAGAGATCCTGCGCCAGCTGAGCACCGCCCGCTTCAGCGTCACCCAGGTGGCCTTCGCCGGCAGCGCCAGTGTGGTGGTCACGGTGCTCACGGCCGCGGTCTTCCTGCACGAACCGCTCACGCCCGGCGTTCTCGCCAGCCTCGGGCTGATCCTGCTGGGTGTCCTCCAGCGCCACCTGAGCGGCCCCAGCCCCTCCCCGTCTTGATTCCCCCCACCCCCCCGCTCCCGGGCGACACCATCGCCGCCATCGCCACCGCCGTCGCGGCCGGGGCCGGCAGCGTGGCGATCGTGCGCCTCTCGGGGCCGCAGGCCGAGGCGATCGGCCGGCGCCTGTTCGAGGCCCCGGGCGCCCAGGCCTGGGAGAGCCACCGGGTGCTCTACGGCCATGTGGTGGATCCGGCCGATGGCCGGCGGGTGGATGAGGCCCTGCTGCTGCTGATGCGGGCCCCCCGGAGCTTCACCCGTGAGGACGTGGTGGAGTTTCACTGCCACGGGGGGCTGATCGCCGTGCGGCGGGTGCTGGAGCTGGTGCTGGCGGCCGGCGCCCGCCTGGCCGGCCCGGGGGAGTTCAGCCAGCGGGCCTTCCTCAATGGCCGCCTCGACCTCACCCGCGCCGAGGCGATCGCCGAGATGGTCGCCGCCCGCAGCCGCCGGGCGGCCGACCTGGCCATGGCCGGCATCGACGGCGGTCTGCAGCGCCGCATCGGCGGCCTGCGGGAGCGCCTGCTGGATCAGCTCGCCGAGCTGGAGGCCAGGGTCGACTTCGAGGAGGACCTGCCCCCCCTCGATGGCCGGGCGGTGCAGGCCGAACTGGAGGCGGTACGGGGCGAGCTGGAGGGGCTGGTGGCCGAGTCCCGCCAGGGGGAACTGCTGCGCGAGGGGCTGCGGGTGGCCATCGTCGGCCGGCCCAACGTGGGCAAGTCGAGCCTGCTCAACCTGCTCAGCCGCCGCGAGCGGGCCATCGTCACCGACCTGCCCGGCACCACCCGCGACCTGCTGGAAAGCGACCTGGTGCTCGATGGGGTGCCCCTCACCCTGCTCGACACCGCCGGAATCCGGCCCACGGACGACCGGGTGGAGCTGCTGGGCATCGAACGCAGCCGCCAGGCCCTGGCCGGCGCCGATGCGGTGCTGCTGCTCTTCGACCTGCTAGCCGGCTGGACCGCCGCCGACCAGGAACTGCGGGCGCTGGTGCCCGAGGGGGTGCCCCTGCTGCTGGTTGGCAACAAGCTCGATGCCCTGCCGGCTGGGGCGGCCGCCGCCGCCGTCCCGTCCGTGCCGCCCGAGGCGCCCCTGGTTCGCATCAGCGCCCTCACCGGCGCGGGCCGCGACGGCCTGGTGGCGGCCCTGCTGGGCCTCTGCGGCGCCGCCGAGATCCAGGGGCTGCAGGTGGCCCTCAACGGCCGGCAGCGGGAGCTGGCGGCGGCGGCGGCCACCAGCCTGGAGCGGTCGCTCGAGACCGCCGCGCTGGGTCTGCCCTGGGACTTCTGGACCATCGACCTGCGCGGCGCCATCGCCGGCCTCGGGGCGATCACCGGCGAGGAGGTGAGCGAGGCGGTGCTGGAGCGGATCTTCGCCCGCTTCTGCATCGGCAAGTAGCCCCCCCGACGGTCCGCCGGCCGCCATCACGAAACGCTCACCCCTGTTGACCGCTTAACCTCCAGCCCCAATGCTTTGGGAAGCGATTCCCAGCGGCGAATGCAAACGGTCGACTGGCTCTGGATCCTGCACCCCGCCCTGGCGGTGGTGCTCATCTATCCCCTGATCGGCATGGTGGTGCGGCTGGGCGTCCAGGCCCGGGAGCGCCGGGTTGAGAAGGCCAAGCTGCCCCCCACCACCGGCCGCGACCACGCCGACCTGGGCCAGTGGCTCTCGGCGGGCGTGGTCCTGCTGGTGCTCGTGGCCCTGACCGTGGTGATCGTCACCAAGCAGCCGGCGGAGGGCTTCACGGGCGGCCCCGGCCGTGCCCTGCAGCTGTTGCTGGTGCTGGTGGGCACGGTGGTGTCCCTGCTCGCCCTCTGGCGGGTGAAGGCCAAGGGCTACCGGCTCGTCTTCGCCCTGCTCACCTGGGCCGGGGTGCTCGGCCTCGGCGCCCAGCCGGAGGTGTGGCGCCTCAGCGACAACCCGCTGAGCCCCGCGTTCTGGCAGTCCCACTACTGGGCCGGGGTGGCCGTGGTGGGCCTGATGATCTTCTCGATGGCCGCCCGCCCGGAGATCCTCAAGGAGCTGCGCTGGCGCCGGATCCACCTGAGCGCCTCCATCCTGGCGGCGGTGCTGTTCGTGGCGCAGGGGATCACCGGCAGCCGCGATCTGCTGGAGATCCCCCTGGCCTGGCAGAAACCCACCATCTATGCCTGTGATCCGGTGAAGCGGGTCTGCCCGCCCTTCGCCCCACCCCCGGTGCCCGCCCCCCCCGTCGGCGCCGCCGGCAGCTGAGGCGGCCTGTGATCTCACCCGGTGGGGCCCAGGCCCCGGTGCTGTCTTTCTCCCCGGCCCTGGAGGCGCAGCTGCGCCAGTGGCTGGATGAGGACATCGGCCGCGGCGATCTGACGGCTCCAGCCCTGGTCGGCCGCACCGGCCGGGCCCACTGGGTCACCCGGGCCGACGGTGTGTTCTGCGGCGGAGTGCTGGTGGCGCCGCTGCTGGCGATCCTCGATCCCCGGGCCTCGGTGCGGTTGCTGGTGGGCGACGGCGAGCCGGTGCTGGCCGGCCAGCGGCTGCTGGAGCTGGAGGGGCCGGCGGCCGCCCTGGTGGCGGCGGAGCGCACGGCCCTCAACCTGGCCATGCGCCTCTCGGGCATCGCCAGCGCCACCGCCGCCCTGGTGCAGGTGCTGGCGGGCACCGGTGTCCGGCTGGCCGACACCCGCAAGACCACCCCGGGCCTGCGGGTGCTGGAGAAGTACGCGGTGCGCTGCGGCGGCGGCAGCAATCACCGCCTCGGCCTCGACGATGCCGCCATGCTCAAGGAGAACCACCTGGCCTGGTCCGGCGGTGTGGCGGCGGCGATCGCGGCGGTGCGGGCCTCGGCCCCCTGGCCGGCGCGGCTGATCGTGGAGGCCGAGACCGCCGCCGAAGCCGAAGCCGCCGTGCGGGCGGGGGCCGATGCGGTGCTGCTCGACGACTTCAGCCCCGCGGCGCTGGCGGCCCTGGTGCCCCGGCTGCGGGCCCTGGCGCCGGCGGTGGTGCTGGAGGCCTCCGGGGTGCGGCCCGAGCAGCTGGCCGCCTACGCCGCCACCGGCATCGATCTGATCTCCACCAGTGCCCCGGTCACCCGCAGCCCCTGGCTGGATCTGAGCATGCGCTTCGCGGCGACCCTGGCCTGAGCCGTGGCCTGAGCCCGGCCGGCGCCATGGTGAAGAACCGCCTCACTCCCCTGGCCGCCGTGGCTTCGCCGCCGATCGGTTGTCAGAGTGAGCCTCAATGCCCCCCAGCGCCGACCCGCGTGCCGCAGCGACCCTTCCCGCTTCCAAAGCTTCCGCAGCCCACACCCCGACGCAAGGCCGTCCCGAGCGCCGCCGCCTGGGCGCGGCGCTGCGCCGTGGCAGGGCCCTCCCTGGTGCTGGCGCTGGTGGCGGCGCTGGGCAGCCCCACGGCTGCCAGGGCCGAATCGGTGCTCGAGCAGGCGGCGCGCACCGGCGAGATCACCATGGCCGGCCCCACCGACATGGTGCCCTTCGCCTACCGCGATGCCAGCAAAACGCTGGTGGGCTACAGCCTGGATGTGGCCCGGTTGATCGAGGCGGAGGTCTCCACCTATCTCAACCGGCCGGTGAAGATCGTCTACACCGCCAACGCGGATCCGCTGGCGGTGTTCCGTGACGTGAGCCGCGGTGATGTGGACCTGGCCTGTGGGGTTCAGTTCACCTGGGAGCGGGAGATGTTCGTCGACTTCTCCATGCCCTTCGCCCTCTCCGGGATCCGCGTTCTCACCCGGCAGGGTGGGCTCGATGGCTCAGCGGCTTCGATGGCGGCCAAGCGGATCGGCGTGGTGAAGGACTCCCTGGGCAGCGCCACCATCGCGGCCGTGCAGCCGACGGCGGTGCGGGTCCCGTTCGCCGGAATCGAGCCGGCGGTGCGGGCGCTGCTGGCCGGCCAGGTGGATGGCGTGGGGGGTGATTCCCTGCTGCTCGCCGGTGCCCTCCAGAGCCTCGGGGGCAAGGGTTACAGCCTGGTGCCCGCGGAGCCCTTCTCCCGCTTTGCGGTGGGTTGCATTCTTCCGGAGGACAACTCCACCTTCCGCAACCTGGTCAATCTGGCCATCGCCCGGCTGGTGCAGGGCTACCTCGACGATGAGCCGGCGGCCGTGGCCAGCGTCAACCGCTGGCTGGGTCCGAAGGGAGTCCTGGAGCTGCCCCCCGAGGTGATCAAGGCCTATTTCCAGTCCGTTCTGCTCAACTACGAACGGGTCCGGCCCCTGTCGGCCACGACCCCATCGGCGGTCGCCCCCACCTCCCCTGCTCGCTAAGCGGATTCCTCCCATGTCCATCACCTCCCGCGCGGCCCTGCTCGGTTTCTCCCTGGCCCTGGCGGCCCTGACCGCACCCGGCGCCGCTCAGGCGGCCCTGCTGCCCTCCCCGGCCAGCGGAGCCTCCATTGAGCAACGGCTGCAGCGCATCACCGCGGCGTTCCGCGCCCAGGGTGACCTGAGCGGTGCTGACGGCGCCGCCGCCGGCGATCAGCGGCTGGCCTACGGCTTCGCCAACGCCGGCCGGGGCGGATGGGGCAATGTGGCCGGCGGCGGCGGCTTCGTCAATGGTCACCCCTATTACGGCGGCGGCGCCGGCTTCCGCAACGGGGGCGGCGGTTTCGTCAATGCCAGGGGCGGGGGCGGCTTCGTGAATGGGGGCGGCGTGCGCGGTGGGGCCTTCCGCAACTGGTAGGCCCCCTTCAGGGACGGCACCGGAGCCTGCGTTTCAAGCCCGGAAGCTTCCGTGGGCAAGCCAGCGAACCGCCCCTAAGGTGCAGCACGTTGACGAATCGGCGAATGGATTCTCCCGCTGCGGTGGCCCCCGGTTCCCTCCGATCCCGCCGCGCCAGGGCCCTGGCCCTGGGATCGGTGGCCTGTCTCTGTTCCCTGGGGGCCGCCCTCCCGGCCCACGCCGCCGACGCCGTGCTGGAGCAGGCGGCCAAATCCGGTGAGGTGCTGATGGTGGGTCCCGCCGACAGCCCGCCCCTGATCCGGATGGGGTCGAAGGGGGAGCCGGAGGGCTACGCCATCGACCTGGCCCGCCGCATCGATCGCCAGCTCAAGGCGGAACTCGGTGAGTCGGTGCGGATCCGCTTCGCCCCCGTCGACAACACCGGCGTCACGGTGGAGGCCGTCGCCAGTGGCAAGGCAGGCCTCGCCTGTGGGGTGCCCTTCAGCTGGGAGCGGGAGAAACTGGTGGACTTCTCCCTGCCCATCGGTCTCTCCGGCCTGAGGCTGCTCACCCGCAGCGGCGGCCCCGACGGGTCCCCCGCCTCCCTCGCCGGCCAGCCGATCGCGGTGGTGGAGGGGTCGCTCGGGGCCGGCTTCCTCGGTTCCCTCCAGCCCGGTGCCAAGGCGGTCAGCTTCCCCACCCTGCCCCAGGCCGTCACGGCCCTCGAGCAGAAGAAGGTGGCGGGGGTGCTGGGCGATGCCAACGTGCTGGCCGGCCTGCGGCACGAGCGCAAGCTCTCCGGCGTGGCCCTGGTGCCTGAGCAGCCCTACGTGAGCTACGGCGTCGGCTGCATCGTGCCGGAGAACAACTCCCGGCTGCTGAATGTGGTCAACCTGGCCATCGCCAGCCTCTTCCAGGGCTACCTGGAGGGTCGTCCCGATGCCGTGGCCAGCGTCGCCCCCTGGTTCGGCCCCACCGGTGTGCTGGCGCTCCCCGCCGACCGGGTGCGGGCCTTCTTCGAATCGGTGCTGATCACCCGCGAAGGCCTCCTGCTGGCGGCCCCCGCCCCGGCGCCCCGCCCCTGAGCCCCCCCGTTCCGCCCCACTCTTCCGCCTCCCCTTCCTTCCTGGCAGCAACCCGATGACGAACCACCCCCGTTCCGGTCTGTTCGGTTTCCTGCTGTTGCTGGCCGCCCTGGCGCCGGCCGGCGCCGCGGCCAGGGCTGTCATCGACGCACCGTCCTCCCCCCCCCTGGCGGCGGCGCCCGGTTCCATCGACGCCCGGCTGCGGCGCATCTCGGAGGCCATGGGACAGACCGCCGGCCAGCAGGCGGGGGCAGAGGGCCGGGCCAAGGCCCCTGACGGCCGCCTCGCCTACATCTTCGTGAACGGCGGCGGGCCCCGCTTCGGCTGGGGCAACGGCGGCTTCCGCAATGGTGGCTGGGGCAACGGCGGCTTCCGCAATGGTGGCTGGGGCAACGGCGGCTTCCGCAATGGTGGCTGGGGCAACGGCGGCTTCCGCAACGGCGGCTTCCGCAACTTCTGGTGACCGCCACCGGTACCCCGCCACCGGGCAACCCGGAAGGGTTCGGGCCGTTGCAGCTGCTGGTGGTCCAGCCCACGCCCTACTGCAACCTCGACTGCGACTACTGCTATCTGCCCAACCGTGACGACCGGCAGCGGTTGTCGCTGGAGCTGCTGGAGGCGGCCCTGGCGCGGGTGCTGGAGAGCCCCTACGTGGGCGGTGACTTCACCCTGCTCTGGCACGCCGGCGAACCGCTCACCGTGCCGATCGCCTTCTATGACGCCGCCACGGCGTGTGTGCGGCGGGCGCTGGAGGGCTGGCAGGGGGAGCCCCTGACGATCCACCAGTCGGTGCAGACCAACGCCACCCTGATCAACGAGGCCTGGTGCGACTGCTTCGAGCGCAACGGCATCGCCGTGGGCGTGAGCATGGACGGGCCGGCCTTTCTCCACGACGTCCACCGCCGCACCCGCACCGGCCTGGGCACCCATGCCGCCACGCTGCGCGGTATCGAGCACCTGCGCCGCCGCGGCATCCCCTTCCAGGTGATCGCCGTGATCACCGAGGAGTCGCTAGGCCACGCCGATGAGCTCTACGCCTTCTTCGTGGAGAACGGCATCACCGATGTGGCCTTCAACATGGAGGAGACCGAAGGGGAGAACCGCGTCTCCACCCTCAGCCGCCCCCGGGCCGAGGCCGCCTATCGCCGTTTTCTGGAGCGGTTCTGGGCGCTGTGGCAGGAGCGGCCTGAGGTGATGCGGGTGCGGGAGTTCGAGGGCATCTGCAGCCTGGCCCAGGCCGATGCCCGGCTGGCCTGCACCGACATGAACAACCCGTTCGCGATCGTCAACGTGGATGCGAGGGGTTCGATCTCCACCTTCGATCCCGAGCTGCTGGCGGTGCACACCGACACCTACGGCGACTTCGTCCTCGGCCACGTCCAGACCGACAGCCTCGTCTCGATCGCCGAAAGCCCCAAGTTCCGGCGCATCCTGGCGGACATGCGCGCCGGAACCGACCGCTGCCGGGACGAGTGCGCCTATTTCGGCCTCTGTGGCGGCGGCGCCGGCAGCAACAAGTACTGGGAGCACGGCACCTTCGCCTGCAGCGAAACCCAGGCCTGCCGCTACCGGATCAAGATCACCGCCGATGTGGTGCTCGCCGGCCTCGAGGAGGCCCTGGGGCTGGCGTCCTGATCCCGCTGAGGGCCCATGCAGAAGAGCCGCTGCGGTGAGGCAGCGGCTCTTGGATCGATCAGCCGTGAAACGCCGGCGCGTGGGCGAGGGGTCAAAGCAGGGGCTGGGTGTCGACCAGCCAGGGGGTGGTCGCTGTGGCGCCGAAGCCGGCGGCCGGGAACGGCGAGGTCAGGGGATCGGTGGCAAGGGGTTGGCTGCCGCCGAGGGAGGCGAGCTCCGTCAGGGCCATGATCGGCTCGCTGCCGAGCAGCGGATCGGTGGTCAGGGCGTCGCCGAAGGCCATCGGGGCACTGGCGATGTCGTCGCTGCCGGCCGGGGCGAGGCTGGTGCCGCCGCCGATGATCGGGTCGACCGTCTCAATGGTGGCCAACTGGGGCGTGCTGACCAGGGGCGCGCCGGTGGCAGTGACCGTGAACTGTTGCTGGAGCTGCAGGCCGGTGGAACTAGTGGGAGAGACGATGGGTCCGGCGGAGACGTAGTTCCAGTTGCTGTCGAGCGACCAGAAGTGGAAGCGGCCCGTGGACACTTCCTTCCAGAGAATCTGGTTCTGGTTGGTGCCGACGGTTTCGGCGGCGAGGATCTGCCAACCGCTGAACTGACCGGCCCTGATCTGGGAGCCGCTCCTGCGGACGGCGGACGTGATGCCGTTCATCTGAACGGAGACCAGGTCGGTGCTGGTGTCCCGCAGTAGCCGGACCGCGCCGTTGGGATCGATCACCTGAAGCGCGCTGCTGGTTGTTGTGGTGGTTGTTGTGGTGGTGGTTGGGGGTTGGCTGGTCAGGGGCGTGCCGGTGGCATTGACCATGAACTGTTGCTGAAGCTGCAGGCCGGTGGAACTTGTGGGAGAGACGATGGGTCCGGCGGAGGCGTAGTTCCAGTTGCCGTCGAGCGACCAGAAGTGGAAGCGGCCCGTGGACACTTCCTTCCAGAGAATCTGGTTCTGGTTGGTGCCGACGGTTTCGGCGGCGAGGATCTGCCAACCGCTGAACTGACCGGCCCTGATCTGGGAGCCACTCCTGCGGACCGCTGACGTGACGCCGTTGATCCGGACGGAGACCAGGTCGGTGGTGGCGTCTCGCAGCAGTTGGACGGCGCCGTTGGGATCCAGAACCTGAAGGGTGGTCGTGGTGGGGGGCGGCGTTGTCGTGGTGGGGGGCGGCGGGGTGCTGCCGGTGGGCTGGACGGTGCCGCTCACCATGTACTGGCCGAGGCTGGCGTAATCGGTGTAGCCGTTGGGGATGGGGGCCAGGGGGTTGCCGACGCCGACGCCGTCGATGCCGAGGAAATAGGTGCCGGCGTCGAGGTTGAGGGAGAAGCTGGCCGTGGTCAGATCGGCCGGGTTGAAGGTCTGGACGACGCTGCCGTTAGCCCGGTAGAGGGTCGCGGCGATGTCCAGGTTGGGGCCGCGGGAGGCGAGGTACTGGGTGGTGAAGCTGCCGGCGCTGCCGACGAAGGCCCTGGAGGCGTTGACGATGTTGAAGGACACCAGACCGGCGCCGGTGTCAAACCGGAACATGTCGATGTCGGTGTTGCGCTCGATGACGCCGAAGCTGCTGAAGGTCAGCCCGGTGAGCGCCGTGGCGGTGCTGAGGGTGCTGCCGTGGTCATCGACGTTGTAGGTGAAGCCGTTGCCGTTGGTGATCGTGGCGAGGTCGTCCTGGGTGTTGTTGGCGCCGAGGTACTGGGCGTTGCTCCACTGGGTGACGTTCTCGTCGTTGCCCAGCCAGGACGCCCCCATGATGGTGCCCCAGCTGGTGGCACCGGCGCCGCCGTGGCCGCCGTAGTACTCCGTGGTGGTGCCGGCGCCGTCGTGGGTGAGGCCGAGGGTGTGGCCGACTTCGTGGCTGGCCGTCTCGGCGGCGGTGTATTCACCCCGGTTGAACACCAGGGCCACGTCGTCGGTGCTCCAGTTGAAGCTGTTGTAGTAGGCGGTACCGCCACCACCGGCATTCGTGATCGCCTTGCCGGTGAGCAGGTTGAGGTTGCTGGTGAAGGCCACCCGGATGCCCCAGCGGTCATCGCCAGTGCCGAACTTGCGCAGGGCTTCGGTGCCCGGGTCCTGGGTGGTGACGTTGACGTTGAAGGGGGCGAAGTCTTCGGCCACCCGTTGCCAGATGCGCTGGATTTCCGTGAGCGCGGTGGAATCGAGGGTGCTGTAGAAGCCCTTCAGGCTCAGGTTGCCGCCGTTCTCCCAGGGGGAGTTGTTGATCTGATAGCCGTCGAAGTCGAGAAAGATCGTCTTCGTGGCTGTCGGATTGCTGTGCAGACGGAACACATTGCTCAGGTCCACGCCCGTGCCGAGGGTGACCAGGCCGCTCAGGACCAGGGGAGCCTGGTCGGTGGTGGTGTCCCAGGCAGCGGCACCGTCACCGGTGGTGACGGCCAGCACGCTGCAGGCCCGGCAGCCGCAGGTGGGTGCCATGGAGGCGGCACTCGGGCCGGAGGCTTCTCCGGGCCAGGGATCGTTCAGCGCCTGGTGGCTGCTGGTGGCCACCGTCGGGGTGGCGGCGATGGTGACACCGTTCTGGAAGACGGGCTCCGGTGCGGGGGCCTGGGCGGCCGGAGCCGAAAAGCTGGCTTCGAGGCTGTCCAGGCTGTTGCCTGAGCCGTTGGCGGGCGGTGAGGCCTTGGTCGTGGCCAGAGCGGTGTTGATCAGGATGGCGGGCGCTTCGGCTGAGGCCGGGGCCGCGTCCGCCAACAGGGTGAGGGTTGTATCGGAGGAGCGTCTGGCTTGGCTCGAAAGTTCAGGGAACAGGGGGGAAAGCGATTGTTGGGCCCCTGTGAATTCGGTGGTAGTCATGGCGAAGAGAGGGGTAAATGACCAACGAGAACCATCAGCACCTGCAGCCTCCAACCATGGACAGGCGGATGCTTCAGGAGATCTTCAAAGTCGTTGCGCCCAGAGGACTGGAGGGATCGACTTTGTTTCCGGGGGGGGCTGATGGAAGGGACCCTTTTCCCCCGCACTCATCATCGTTCTGCAGCAGCTTTGCTGTCTTTATGCACAGGCCAATTCACGGGGAGAGTTGCGTGACCGACGCTGAGCATTTCCTTGGAATTGCACCACCAACCCTGTGGGTTCGGATTCAAAAATCGCTGTAGGGCGGCCGCAGCGGCCTTGCCCGGGAGGTCGAGCGAAGGCTGGCCCGACGGCGTTGCCGAACGGTGCGGGGGGCTTCCCGAAGGGGGTGAAGGAGGCAGGATCCCGGTCGTGCCAATGCTTTCGGCTGCCTGCTGGCCGGTCTGGCGAACCTTGGAGGAACCCTTCCCGAAGCCTGAGCGTCAGAGCTTTAACGCCCTAAGCGCCTTTAAGCATTTGGTGCAGATCTGTAACGGATCCGCAGCCTCGGCGCTGCTCTCTGCTGTGGGGCTCCTATTGGCGGGATGGTGCCATCCGGAGCACCGGGTGGCAAGCCTCAGGGGGGTGGGGGGACGCCGGTCTCCGAGCTGTCGTCCTCCTCGGGGACCAGTCGGGAGAAGTACTCCTCCTCACTGGCGCCGGAGGACAGGCCCGGGAGGGGCCCACCCCGCAGGCTGATCGCCGTGTGCCACTCCACCAGCAGGGGTACCTCCTGCCCCTTGCGCTGGGCGCCCATGGCGAAGGCGATGGCCAGGGCGAAGGAGGAGAGCATCACCCGTAGGCTGTCCCTGACCACGGCCTCGATGGCCTTGGGTGTCGGGGCCTGGATCCTGGCCGCCACCTCCTGCCTCACCTCCTGGAGGCGAGCCAGCATCCTGCGCTTGGTTTCCGGCAGCGGCAGCCCCATGGTCTCGAAGCGGATGCCGAGGCTTGGGGTCTGGATGGCCTGAAGGCGGGCCTGGAGGTTGTCGAGGCTGGTGGCCGTCGTGATGGTCTCCTGGAGGAGATCGAAGGTGCCGTTGGCGACGGAGAGCTGGCGAGCCACGTTGGCCCTGGCCGCCACCACGCTGTTCCAGCCGGCAAAGGCCTGCAGGGGGACGATCAGCAGGAAGCCGATGACCGCCATGACGGCCAGACGGGCGAGAGCGTCGCGCCGTTTCTGCAGGGTTGGATTCTCGGGGTCGAGGTAGGCCGCCAGATGAAGCAGCCCGAGGGCCACCAGGGGGATGGTGGCCGAGTCAAGGCAGGCCGAGATGAAGCGCAGTTGCCAGTCGGTGTCCAGCAGGCGAACGGGAAGGATGCTGGACAGCAGGGTGATGAGGTAGGTGACGAACAGGGCGATCGCCATGAAGGCGAGCCGATCGGCAAGGATCGCCGAATCGAAGGCCCTGAATTCCTTGGTGCCGGCCATCAGGAGAGCCGGGTCCCGGTTCGGGACTCTGGGTGGCCTGCTGGTTTCCCTGCGTGGATGTCGATGGGATGGGACGCGAGCGCCACGGGATCGGAAGCATTCAGGCCGCTGAACTTTCTCGCAGCGGCTTCAATCACCGAGGCTGGAAGTTGCCAGTCTGCCAACCGACCGGCCACTCAATGTGTGACTGGTTATGACCAGGACGAGGTATGGATCACGACTTCGATATCACTGACTGGTGTTGATGTCAGCCTGAACACGGCTCAGGGTGATGGAGGAATCACTTCTCCAGCAGCAAGCGATGACCATCAGGATTCAGTGCTGCTTCGGGCTGAGGAGAGCCTGATCCGGCGCCGCATCTTGCGGCTCCAGCCGAAGGCTGCCGCAGCCCCAAGAACGGGAAGGGGACCCGGAACTGCATCGGTGGGCCCTTCATCAGGAATCCGCCAGAATGCTGCCCCCGTAACCTTTTCGCCGCCGCTTTCAGTTCGTCCGTTGGCTTTTCTGACGTTCTGGAAGCGCAGAGCAATCTGGGCCTTGCTCCAGCGATCTCCCGGTTCGAAGGCGTTGAAGAGGTTATAGAAACGCTCCGCCACCTGATCAGCAGTGGCAATGTTCGAGTCGTTGGATTGCAGCTTGAACTGAACCTTGACGGTGCTGCCTCCGCCGATGCCCGTGCTGCCGGATCCGCCATGGCAGCCGTTGCTGCTGCTCATGCGGGCGCAGAAATCAAAGTTGGAGAAGGGGGCATAGGGGGCGGTGGCCGAGCCTGTGATCGTCAGCCATTCGTCTTCGTTCACGCGTACACCGCGGCTGCGCTGTTGCGAGGTGGTGTTGTTGACGCCACCGAACACCCTGCCGAAGCCGGAATCCAGCGGGTTGTAGCTCAGCAGGGAGATCGCCTCGCTGCCGTTGCTGCGCAGGGGCTCGTTGAAGGCGAATCCCACCAGGGTGCCGGAGGAGGGGCCCGACGCCGGGGAGGTGTTGGTGATGCCGAGGTCGAGGGTGTAGGTGTTGCCGTTGCCCGGGTCCTTGCGGAAGTCGAAGCTCATCCGGCCCTTGACGCCGGTGTTGTAGAAGCTGGTGCCGGCGATGCCGCTGTCGAACACCACATCGAAGGCGGTCCTGGCCATGGCGGGGCTGGCGAGCCCGATCGGCCCGACCAGCGCGGCAAGTCCCAGTCCGGTGAGGCCACCGAGCAGCCGGAGGGAGGTCTTGGCTGTGGCGCGCATGAACGCTTCCTTAATCCATGCTCACCATAGCAGAGCTTCTCTCACCCTGCTCACAGTTTTGCCCGCCCTCGGGCCTTCAGGGGGAGGCGGGCGGATCGTCCTCCGGCGGGGCGAGCTGGGCGAAATAGTCTTCCTCGATGGCGCCGGGGGAGCCAGGACGGGGTGGTCGGCCCTGTCGCCGCAGGCTCCAGATCGTCAGCACCTCGACCAGCAGCGGCACCTCCTGGCCGCGGCGCTGGGCCGCGATCGCGAAGGCCAGCGCATAGACGACGCTGGTGGCCGTCACCCGCAGGGTGTTGGTCGCCACGTTTTCGATGGCCTCCGGTGGCGGCGCCTTGATCCTGGCCTTCACCTGCTCTTCGATTTCGTTGAGGCGGATCAACATCTGGCGCTGGGTCTCCGGCAACGGCAGGCCCAGGTTCTCGAAGCGGATGCCCAGCTCCGGGGACTGCAGCGCCTGCAGCCGCACCTGGAGATCCTCCAGGCTGGTGGCGGCATTGATCGCCTCGCGGACCACGGCGAAGTTCCTGTTCGCGATGCTCAGCTGGGTCGTGAGCCTGGTCCTGGCCGTGGCGACGGTGCTCCAGGAGGCATAGGTCTGCAGAGGAATCAGCAGCAGGAACCCCAGCACCGCCAGGATCGCCCAGCGGGCCAGAACGTTCCGGCGTTTCTCCAGGGCGGCATTGGCGGGATCCAGGTAAGCCGCCAGGTGCAGCAACCCCAGGCCCACCAGGGGGATGGCGGCGGCGCTGATCAGGGTGGAGCTGACGCTCAGTTGCCAGAGGGTGTCGAATGGCCGCAGGGGAATGGCTGTGGCGACGACCCTGACGCCATAGATGACGAAGAGGGCCAGTGCGAACACCGAGAGCCGATTCGCCAGGACCGGACCCTCACTGCCCCTGGAAGGGGAATCAGACAACATGTGGCATCCCTGCCCGTGGCATGGTTTCTCCGATCAAGTGGAGCGGCGGTCCGAGCCAGGCTAGGGCCCACCTCCCAGACCTTCAGAGCCGCTCAGGCGGCTGAAGGCGAAGGCCGTGGCGGCACCCAGAACCGGCACAGGACCAGGGACTTCATTCCGAAGGATGGGCCGTCTCTCCTCAGCGTGGGGCGGGCGGCTCGTCCTCTGCCGGCAGGAGTTGCTCGAGATAGTCATCCGTATCGGCCATGGGGTGCGTCCCCAGCGGAAACCCGTTCCGCAGCCGATCCTGAGGGTTGCCCTTGCGGGCACCCCGCACCACCCAGAACGTGTGCCATTCCACCAGCAGCGGCACGGTGCTCCCCTTGCGCTGCGCCCCGGCGGCGAAGGCCAGGGCCAGGGCCAGGGCCGAGATCACCACCCTGATGGTTTCGCGTGCCAATGCTTCCGTCGACTGCCGATCCGGCTTGCTGACACGGGCGATGACGGCATCGCGAACGACGATCAGCTGCTCGAGGAGTTCCTTTTTTGTCTGCTCGAGCGAGACACCTTTCTCCTCCAGATTGAGCTGCACACCGCGACTCTCCTGGTTGTCCAGGCGCTCCTGCAGGTCGTTGAGGCTGGGGGCCTGCACGATGATGTCGCGGAGGATGTTGAAGGTTTCGTTGGCCCGCGCCAGCTGACGTGAGGCATTGGCATTGGCCGCGGCCACCGTTCTCCATGCGGCGGTCAGCTGCAGGGGAACGATCAGCAGAAACCCGAGTACGGCGAGGATGGCCAGGCGTGCGGCCAGCTTGCGCCGGTTCTGAAGCGCCAGGTTCTGGGGATCCAGGTAGCCGGCAAGATGCAGCAACCCGAGCCCGAGGAGGGGAAGGAAGGAGGAATCCAGGATCGTGCGGATGGCCCTGAGTTGCCAGTCGGTGTTGAGGAAGGCCGGAGGCAGCAGGCTGGCCCCGGCCGCCGCTACGAAAAGAACAAGAAGGGCCAGGGAAAAGAGGCTCAGCCTGTCGGCAAGGATGGAGGCTTCGTAGCCCTTGAACTCGGAAGACTCATCCATGGTCTGGCGCCGCTAGCGATGGACTGGGTTGGCCGCTGCTCACCCTGTCAGGTCGGATGAGAGCAGCCCGGGAGTGGACAGTCTGGCTTGAGCCATGGCAAGCAGCCAGGTCCCGGTTTGCCGGAGGGAAGCATCGGCAGCGGGCGGATCAGGCGGGAATGGGCCAACAAGCAAAACCCCCGGGCCAGGGTTGGTGGCTCGGGGGCGCTGAGAGAGCGGATGGGAGTCGCTCGAAAGCCGATGATCAGCCGAGCTTCGACTGGGCAGATCGGGCTGAGGCTAGGCGGCGACGCAGCCGGCGGCTTTGGACGAAGGCCGCAGCCGCCCCGAGGACGGGCAGGGGACCGGGAACGGCATCGCCGGGGCCATCGTCGGGCTTGTCCCGTGGTTTGCCGGTGATCATGTCACTGCCGTCATTGATCCCGAGGGTCTTGGAATTGATCGCCTGGAATCGTGCAGCCAGCACGACGCTGGTTTTGTCGGCTAGATCCCCGTTTGGAGGGGAGATGACTACGCTGTTGAACAGATTGAAGAAGGCCGTGGAGACGTCACTGACACCTGGACTGGCGCCCGCGAAGTTGAAGGTGTACTTGACAGTGGCGGATTCACCGTTGGCCAAGCCATCTTTGGCAGAACCGCTTCCACAATCAGTGCCGTTGTCGGTATTGTTGTCCGTGAAGGCGCAGAAAGTGAAAGGGGATGTGGCTGGTCCGATAGTGAACGGAGACTTGGTTGCCTGATAGAACTTAGTGCCGTTCCTGTTGTAGGAGAATGAGGTCACACCCGTGGGGGTGTCGAACCCAAAACCTGTCAAGGAAGAAGAATCGATTGGAGCGCTGGATGTATTTTTGAGCGTCAGATCAAGTGTGTAGGTATTGGCGTTTGAATCTCCCGCATCACCAAACACGAAATTCATTGTGCCTTTCACGCCTGAATAACTATCATCGAATGCCTTGTTCAGGTCGACGATGAAGCTGCTGGTAGCGGCCAGGGCGGGCCCGCCGCCAAGGAGGACGAAGGAGGCCCCTGCCAAGGAGATGAGCGAAGCCAGAGTCGATCGCTTCATGGGGGAGGGCCGGATCAGCTTTCAGACTGCGTTCACCAGAACCTTAGCAGAAGGTGAGTGGTTGGTGCCAATGGCTTCACCAGATCGGCGCTCAAGCGTGCATCTTCCTTCAGTGGCAGTGCCGGACCCACGGCCGCGGATGCCTCAGGGCCATTGCAGCAGAGGGCTTCTCGGGGAAGGGTGGCCGGAGGGCGTCGCTTTCAGGTGAGGATTCGCTGATTTTCCCTGTCTTCGTCGTGCCACCAGGTGGAACCTGCCAGGTTGGCCAAGGCGAAGGAGGTCAGCCCTCCTCTGGAGGGGCCAGGGACTCAAAGAACTCCGCTTCCCGCGCAGCGGCCGAGCGGCGCAGCGCCATGCCGCCGTTCCCCTGGCCAGTGCGGGCCCGCCGCCACAGCTCCAGGGGGTTCAGGTGGGCCAGCAGGGACGGCCACTCCACCAGGAAGGGCACCAGCTGACCCTTGCGCTGGGCGCAGGCGGCGAAGCCGACCGCAAAAGCGATCGACGAGAGCATGACCCGCAGGCTTTCTCGTGTGATGCGGTCGGCCGTGGCGGGATCAATGGGTGCGAACCTTGCTTTGGCCTGCCCCTCCGCTTGATTGAGCTGGCTGAGCATCTGCTGCTTCAGGGCCTGCAGAGGGATGGCGGGAATCCGTGAGGAATCCAGCCGGATGCGCAGATCTGGACGTTGCAGAGCGAGAAGCCGCTTCTGAAGATCTTCTGTGCTGGTGGCCTTCTCGATAGCCACCCTCACGCCTTCGGCGCGTTCACTGGTACTGGCCTGCTGCTGGTTCGCGACTGCATTGGACAGGCGATAGGAGCGCCAGATCGCGTGGCCTTGCAGGGGAACGATCAGCAGAAACGCGAGGGAGACAGGAACGGCCAGCCGAGCCAGCATTTCCCGCCGTCGCTCAAGCTGAAGGTCGCCGGGGCAGAGGTAGGTGGCCAGATGCAGCAGCCCCAGTCCGAGCAGAGGAATGGGGGCCGCTTCAACGGCGACCTTGGTGCTGCTGAGTTGCCAGATGGGATCCAGCAACCTGGGAGGCAGGCTGAAAGCCAGAACTGAGACCAGATAGACCGCGAAAAGCACCATGGACACCATGGCCAGACGATCGGCAAGGATCGCGACATCCAGTTGTCTGCTTGGTGGGGGCGTTGTCATTGGGGCTCTGGCGAAAGGTCAGGCCTTGAAGATGGCCAGCTAGGGAGCTTCAGCAGATCGGGCTTGATGAAGGTCTTAAGCATTGCTTTGGGGCCATGAGCCCATCCCAAACTTGGCCACCATGGCTTGCCATCAACCGCTTGAGTATTGAACTCCTCTGGCCTTGTTGAGCCTGGAAAGAGACTTGGTGAGCCTGCTCAGAACGGAACAGGCTCATGAACCAACTAGGTTGAAGAGATCAGCCGACCATGGAGTTGGCCTTCATGCGACGGCGGAGTTTGCGGCTGTAGCCAAAGGCAGCCGCGGCACCGAAGAGGGGAAGTGGGCCTGGCACGCTATCTCCGGGGGCTTGACCGCCACCTGTCGTAATGCTGGTTGCCCAAATCTTGTCACTACCGCCGGTGGATGCGGGCAGAATGTCCTTGAATCGCATGAAGTAGCCGCCATCATCAAACGTGCCTGCTGTTCCACCACTCGGAGGTGCTTGGAACATCGCCACGAAGGCATCGCGGTACTTGGTGGCGGTGTCCAGCGTGGGAGAGCTGCTCAGAGTGAACGTTCCGACCGTCGTGCTGGAGCCGTTTTGCAATCCAAGTGTGGGACTCCCGCTGGCGTCGCAGTCAGCAGGATTGGGTGGGGTCGTCGAGTAAACCGACGTGCAGACGTCAAAGGCAGGGAAGGGGGGGACTGCAGTGCCAGGGTAAACAATATTCCAGTTAGGATCTATTTGTGAAAAGCTGACGAAATTGACGTTGGCAGAGGCCGGTGGGTTCGTCGGCAGATCGAAGCCAGTGCTCACAAGCCGAGAACCCGTTACTGGAGATCCAGAGAGATTCTTTAGGCTGAGGGTCATCTCTCCGAGATTGATCTCCGAAAAGGTGTAGGTGGCTTCGCCCAGGATTCCATTGATGCCTCCATTAGTGCTGCTGGAGGCGGTGGATTCGAATTTAAGTGTGAAGTATGGGTCGGCCGCGAGGGCGGGCATCGCCGCCATGAGGCTCAGGATTCCTGCTGCCGTCACCGTGCCGACGGATCTGGCGATCATACGGTTTTGAGTGGGCGAGGTGAATGGATTCATGACAGCAGGACTTGGCACGAGTTAACCATACATGACTTTTTCTTCAGATGATTCTCAGGACGACGTGAGTCGTTCAAGTGCGTGGGACGGAATCCAGGCGTGCTCTGGGTTCCGTCCTCGCTGAATCGATCTCCCAGAACTCCTGCTGCAACTGGGTCCTTGTGGGATTTGGTGTTGTTCTCCCTACGGCATCTGGTTCAAGGAAGGGGCACACTTAAATGGGTCGATCTGCGGCAGATCTGCAGCAGCTTGTGCTTACGATTGTTGCAGGCTCCTCCCGCAGGCCACGCCCGCCTGCGGTCGCTGATCAAGGTGCTTTCTGGCGCCGATCCCCTGGGTTCCTCAGCCTTCCCCGGTCGCCTGAGATGCAGGGGCCGGTGAAGGTGGATCCCTCCGTGGCACGTGGTCCGGTTGAGACCCGAAAGGCAGCTGGAGGACCTGCGATCCAGCCTCCGCGGCATCAACGGAGCGTCAAGAGCTCCTGACCCGCAGCCCCGCCGGGGAGGATGATCGTGCCCCCGCCTGCCGTTTGACCGGCTTCGCTCCATGCTGCGCATCGCCCACGCCCTGAACAGCCATCTGCTGGGGGCCCTGGAGAGCGCGTTCCCCGAGGCGTCTGCCGCCGCCCGTGTCGCCGACGCGCCGCTGGATCCCCAGCTCGGGCCCGCCAGCAAGCCGGAGTTCGGTGATTTCCAGGCCAATGGTGCCCTGGCCCTGGCCCGTCCCCTGCGTCTGGCGCCCCGGGCGATCGCGACGGCGATCGTGGAGCGGCTGGCGGCCGACCCGGACTTCGGGGCCCTCTGCCTGCCGCCGGAGATCGCCGGGCCGGGCTTCATCAACCTCACCCTGAGGCCCGAGGTGCTGGCCGCCGAGGTGGGGCGCCGGCTGGCCGATCCCCGCCTGGGGGTGGAGCCCGTGGCCCCCGGCGGCGCGCCGGTGGTGGTGGATTTTTCCAGCCCCAACATCGCCAAGGAGATGCACGTGGGGCATTTGCGCTCCACGATCATCGGCGACGCCCTGGCCCGGGTGCTGGAGTTCCGCGGCCATCCGGTGCTGCGGCTCAACCACGTCGGCGACTGGGGCACCCAGTTCGGCATGCTCATCACCCACCTCAAGCAGGTGGCGCCCGAGGCGCTCGACACCGCCGACGCCGTCGACCTGGGCGACCTGGTGGCCTTCTACCGCCAGGCCAAGGCCCGCTTCGACAGCGACGAAGCCTTCCAGACCACCTCCCGCGAGGAGGTGGTGAAGCTGCAGAGCGGCGATCCGGTGTCCCGCCGGGCCTGGCAGCTGCTATGCGACCAGTCGCGCCGGGAGTTCCAGCGCCTCTACGACCGCCTCGACATCCGCCTCGACGAGCGCGGCGAATCCTTCTACAACCCCTACCTGGAGGCGGTGGTGGCCGACCTGGCCGCCGCCGGCCTGCTGGTCAGTGATGGCGGCGCCCAGTGCGTGTTCCTCGAGGCCGACGACGGCACGGCGAGCCAGGCGCCGCCGGTGATCGTGCGCAAGAGCGACGGCGGCTTCAACTACGCCACAACCGACCTGGCGGCCATCCGCTACCGCTTCGGCGCAGCTCCCGACGGCGACGGCGCCCGCCGGGTGATCTACGTCACCGACGCCGGCCAGGCCAGCCATTTCGCCGGGGTGTTCCAGGTGGCCCGCCGCGCCGGCTGGATCCCCGAGGGCGGGCGGCTGGAGCACGTGCCCTTCGGGCTGGTGCAGGGGGAGGACGGCAAGAAGCTCAAGACCCGTGCCGGCGACACGGTGCGGCTGAAGGAGTTGCTGGATGAGGCGGTGGAGCGCTGCGAAGCCGACCTGCGCCGCCGCCTGGCGGAGGAGGAGCGCCAGGAGGAGGAGGCCTTCATCAGCGAGGTCGCCACAACGGTGGGCCTGGCGGCGGTGAAGTACGCCGACCTGAGCACCAACCGGATCACCAACTACCAGTTCAGCTTCGATCGCATGCTGGCCCTCAGCGGCAACACCGCCCCCTATCTGCTCTATGCGGTGGTGCGGATCGCCGGGATCGCCCGCAAGGGCGGCGGCGACGGCGAGGTGCCGTCGGTGCTGGGCTTCAGCGAGCCCCAGGAGTGGGCGCTGGTGCGCCAGCTGCTGCAGTTCGATGCCGTCATCCAGGAGGTGGAGGAGGAGCTGCTGCCCAACCGGCTGTGCAGCTACCTGTTCGAGCTCTGCCAGCTGTTCAACCGCTTCTACGACCAGGTGCCGGTGCTCAGGGCCGAGGAACCGGCCCGCGGATCACGGCTGGCGCTCTGCCGCCTCAGCGCCGACACCCTCAAACAGGGCCTGGGCCTGCTGGGCATTCCCACCCTGGAGCGGATGTGAGGCCACGGGAAAGGTCCGGTAGCGTTTGCCGGCACGGCGGCTGATGGATCCGGATGGTCGTGGGAGAGCCGGTCAGAGCAGAGCCCGTCAGGGGAGAGCCGGTCAGAGTCGCGATCATCGGCGGTGGCTGTGGCGCCATGACCGCGGCCTACGAACTCTCCAGGCCTGAGCACAACGGCCGCTACGCCGTCACTGTTTACCAGCAGGGGTGGAGGCTGGGGGGCAAGGGGGCGTCGGGCCGAGGTCCGTCCGCTCGGGTGGAGGAGCACGGACTGCATGTGTGGCTGGGCTTCTATGAGAATTCCTTCCGGATGATGCGGGAGTGCTATTCCGCTCTGGAGGCGCCGCCGGAGGGGTCACCGTTCGGCCCCTGGCAGGAGGCCTTTCTGCCGGAAATGGATGTGGGCCTGTTCTCACGGGCAGGATCGGCTGACTGGCAGAAGTGGACGGCGCAGTTTCCACCCAGGCCGGGCCTCCCGGGGGACCCGCTGGAGCCCGGCGCCGTCTATTCCATGGCGGGCTATCTGCAGCAGGCCATTGCCATGCTGCGCACCCTGATCCTGGATGTGGAGGTGAGCACGTCGACGGAGCCCCGCGATGGGGGCCAGCCCGGGGACCTTCTGGAAGCCATGGCCGGCTGGCTGGCGGGGGGCACGTTCACCGGAGCGGCCCTGATCGTGGAGGGGCTCGGTCTGCTGAGCAGCGCCCTGCGGATCCTGCCGCTCCCGGTGGAAGCCCCCCTGATCCGCTTCGTTGAGGAGCTGAACACCTCCATCCGATCCTGGCTGGAAGAGCGATGGCTCTCGGATCATCCCAAGCGCTACATCTGGGAGATCGTCGACCTCGTGCTGGCGATCATCGTGGGCAGTTTTCGGTTCAATCTGCTCCGTGACCCCAGGGGACTGGATGCGATCGACCACTACGAATGCAGGGAATGGCTGCGCCTTAATGGGGCTTCGGAGCGGGCCGTGTGTTCCCCTTTCGTGGTCGGTCTTTATGACCTGGCCCTGGCCTACGAGGACGGTGATTCCAGCAAGCCGGCCCTGGCGGCCGGACAGGCGATCCGGGGCTCCCTGCGCATGTTCTTCGGCTATCGCGGCTCCCTGTTCTGGCGCCTGCGGGCGGGCATGGGCGATGTGGTGTTTGCGCCCCTGTATGCCTTGCTGCGTCGCCGGGGGGTGCGTTTCCAGTTCTTCCACAAGCTCACCGATGTTCAGATCCCTGCGGGGCCACCCATCCAGAGCGGCGATCGCAGCCATGTGGAAGCCCTCGAGTTTGAGGTTCAGGCCGAGATTCACGGCAACCGCGACTACGACCCCTTGATCAACGTGGGCGATCGTCCCTGCTGGCCATCGCAGCCCGATTTCGGGCAGCTGGTCGACGGTGACCGCCTCCGTATCGAACAGCGGGATTTCGAGTCGCACTGGGATCGCTCGTTCACCTCCAGGCGCCGCCTCGAAGTGAAGCGTGACTTTGATGCCGTGGTTCTGGGTGTGAGCATCGGTGCCGTCCCCCATGTCTGCCCCCAGATCCTGGCCAGGGACCAGCGCTGGGCCACCATGGTGGAGAAGGTGAAGACCACGGCGACGCAGGCCTTTCAGATCTGGCTGCAGGAGGATCTGTCCCAGCTGGGCTGGCAGGGTCCTCCCTACATCGTCTCGGCCTTCGATAAGCCCTTCGACACCTGGTGTGACATGGCCCATGTCATTCCTGAGGAGGCGTGGGCGCGCTCTCCCGCCACCGCCATCTACTTCTGCGGCGTACTCAGGGATCCGCCTGTGCCGCCGCCTGATTCCGACAGCCACTATCCGCTCCGTCGAACGGAGGAGGTCAGGGAGAATGCCCTGGCCTTTCTGCGCAACGCCGGCTCGGCCCTGTGGCCCCTGGCCTATGACGTGGGTGGAAACTTCCGCTGGGAGCTGCTGGCCGATCCAGTTCCGCCGGAGGGTGCCGCAGAGCCCCTGGGCGCAGAGATCCTCGGAGAGCAGAGATTTCTGAGCCAGTACTGGCGGGCGAACGTCAACCCGTCCGACCGCTATGTTCTGGCGCTGCCAGGCAGTCTGAAGCATCGGATTTCTCCGCTGGATCCCACCTACGACAACCTGACGATCGCTGGAGACTGGACGGACTGTGGGTTCAACGAGGGATGTACCGAAGCCGCCGTGATCTCCGGGCGGCTGGCCGCCCATGCCATTGCGGCTTCACCCCCGCTGGCCGAGATCCACGGATATGACCATCCTTGAACAGTTCAGCATAAACTCCCCATCAGAGCGCTACACCATCGATGTCAGATACCCCTTTGCCAGATCACCAGCCGGAAATGGAGCAGGAGGACATTCCGGATGGACGTTGGCAACGTCCCCCGCTTGAGCGTGAGAGCCCTTTGCGCAGTGGCTGGTCAGACAGTGGGCCGCAGGTGGGTGCCCGGCGTATCACCGAAACGGTGGAAGACACCATCCGAACGGCCTATCAGGTCATTGGGGAGAACTTTCGCCAGGGTCATGACGCCGCCGAGCGCTACAGCCAGCAGACGACCCGTGGCGCAACCGATGCCTCCCGCGACCTGGGCGCCCTGACCAGTCGCATGATCCAGTTGGGACGCGACATGGCCAATACCTATTTTGATGCCATGGATATCCTCTTGCAGGAGGTTGATCAGCGTCGCGGGGATCGTGAACGCCCGCAGGAGCGGCGGGATTCTGCTGCGGGCCCTGGAGTCGACGATGCCGGCGAGTCCCGTTAATGCAGGCCGTGGTGCTTGTGGTGCGTGGGGTCCATGACCAGAACGATCCAGCCACTGCTTGAGGCCTATGGAAAGCTGATTCGCGAGTATGTGGATCGCTATCTCACGAGCCAGCCCCGGGCTCCCTATCTCCATGACCTCCTGGCCGATTATCCGAGCCGTGGCGGCAAGATGATGCGGCCGTGCATCTGCATGGCCAATGCGCGGGCCTTTGGGGGACGGCTGGAAGATGCCATTCCCTTCGCCGGCGCGGTGGAGATTCTCCACAATGCCCTGCTCATTCATGACGACATCCAGGATGAAAGCGTGGAGCGTCGAGGCCTTCCCACCTTGCATGCCCTGCATGGTGTGCCGCTGGCGATCAACGCCGGCGATGCCATGTTGCTGATGGCCTTCGGCCCCCTGCTCGACCATGTCGGCAGTCGCGGCGGCACATTTGCCCGCAGGATTCTTGACGTGACGCGACGGATGGCCAGGGAAACGGCGGAAGGGCAGGCGCTGGATATCGGCTGGAGGCAGGACCATCGCCATGACATCACCACGGCTGACTATCTCACCATGGTGCTGAAGAAGACGGCGTGGATGGCCACCATCTGGCCGGCCCAGGTGGGGATGCTGCTCGGAACCCATGGCCTGGTGGATCCAGATGCCGTTGTCCGCTTCGGTTTCTTTCTCGGTGCCACCTTCCAGATCCAGGATGATCTGCTGAACTTCTCCTCTGAAGCTTCCTACGGCAAAGAGCCGCGGGGGGATCTGTTCGAAGCGAAGCACACCCTGCTGTTGATTCATGCCCGTGACCAATGCAATGCGAGTGAACGCCAGCAGCTCGACCACTTCATGAATCTGCGGCGCGAGGAGCGCACCGCTGAAGCCGTGGCCTGGCTTGCGGATCTCATGGTCAGCAAGGGTTCCCTTGACTATGCACGCATGGTGGCGGAGTCCCTGGCGGGTGCCGCGCGCCACGAATTCACCAGGGCCTATGGCCACCTGCCGGAGTCTGAGGATAAGGACTTCATCGAGGACCTGGTTCCTTGGGTGTTCAACCGGGCAACCTGATGCCGGCTTTTCCTGGCAGCGGTGTCGTCCATCCTGGCGGTCGCGTGCTGCTCTACGGCGCCACCGGGTTCAGCGGCCGGCTGCTGACCCGGTGCTTTCTGGAGCAGGGGATCGATGTGGTGCTGGCGGGCCGGAATGAAGCCAGGCTGGCGGAGTTGGCTAGCCGATGGAACCTGGATTTCCGTGCGTTTTGCCTCGATGATCCTGCGCAGATCGAGGCTTCCCTCGACACGATTCAGGTGGTGCTGCATGCGGCTGGTCCGTTTACGCGCACGGCGCTGCCGATGATCGCCGCCTGTATTCGCACCGGCACCCACTATCTCGATCTGACCGGGGAATGGCCCGTGTTTCAGCTGGCGATGGATCAGGGTGAGCGCGCCGCCGACAACGGCGTGATGCTGATGCCGGGGATCGGCTTTTCGATCGTGGCGTCGGATTGTCTCCTGGCGATGGCCCGGGCCCGGTTTCCTGAGGCGGTGGCTCTGCGTCTGGCCCTTTCCGCCCCTGATGTGATGTCACGGGGCACGTTCCGCAGCCTGATGGGACTCACCAGCTCCACCGTGATGGTGCGCAGGAACGGGACTCCCACCGGCTTGCCTGCGGGGTCGCTGTCGCGCTGCTTCGACTTCGGCGCCGGCTTGCGGAAGGCGGTCGCCGTCACCTGGCCGGATGTCTTCATCAGCCAGGTCACCGATGGCATCGCCACCCTGGAGGTGTATGCCCAGGCCGATTGGCCCGTTCAGTTCGCCTACCGGGCCGGCTCCAGCATGGCCCCGCTGCACCAGTCGGCCCTCGGCCAGCGGCTGCTGGATCTTCTCAGTCAAGGTTGGCCCGAGGCCCCTTCCGCAACGCAACGGCAGCGCTCCGGCTTCACCCTTGTGGTGGAAGCGGAGGATCGCTGGCGACGCTGCCGCTCCCTCCGCATCCAGACGCCGGATGGCTATACCGTCACCGGTGCGACGGCAACGGCGATCGTCGGGCGTGTCCTCAAGGGCCATGTGGCTCCGGGTTTTCAGTCGCCCGCGCACCTCTACGGAGGTTCGCTGCTGGAGGACGTGGGTTGTGTTCTCCCACTAGGGTGAGCCGACGCGTATCGGGACCAGCCGCACCTGCATTCGTGAACGATCTTCCCTATCTCGATAATCCACTGGATGGCCAGCAGGAGGCACCCCCTTACCTGTTCACGGGCATTCAGTCGCACTACTTCAAGCTCAAGGCCGAGGCCGGCGCCCTGGAGAGCTTCTGCGCACGCTATCTGAACCCGGCATCCAACTCATTCACCTACTGGCCGCTGTCCTCCCTGCCGCTGGTGGGTGCCGGCTTTGGACAGCCTTTTGTTGTCCTTGGGGTCCTTTTCTATCCAGACATGCGGTCTGGCAGCTTCCACCCTGAGCGCTCCACCCGCCAGCACGAAGTCTTTTTCTCCTTCCCCGTTCTGCGCTTCAACAACGGATTCCCAGACAAGATCTGCTGGGTCTACCCCTTCATCTGTGTAGACAACATCCGTTCGGCGATCACGGGTCGAGAAGTGATCGGGCTGTCCAAGCTTGTGGGCCGATTCGATTGTCTGGACTCCCGCCCGTCTGGTTCACCTCACCCCCCGTCCCGCGACTCCCTCTCCGGAGAGCTGTTCGGTGACGATACGGACTCGATGGGGATCAGTGTCCCCACCTACCTGCGCTACGGCCGTGACAGCCATGAGCACATGCTGCCCATCATCCGCATCCAGGCGGACCCCAAGTTCCAGCCTGAGGGCCTGCTCGGCGAGATGGCGTCTGACCTGCAGGACTCACCGGTCCTCGACCGCGCCGCAGCCGAGGCACGGGCTGGCTTCGGACTGCCATGGCCCGCCCCTGACGCGGCCAGCGCGGGAGCTTTCCTGAGCCGAATCGAAGAGTTGATCCATGGATTCACCTTTCTGACTCCGAAGCTGGCCATCAACAGCCTCAAGCAGACGAGGAGCAGTGTTGATCCCGCCTATTCAGACCATCAGGCCCTGCTGGAGACGGTCTGGCAGTCGGAGAACGTTCGCCAACTCCGATTCTGGGAACTCGGCCACTTCCGAATCCAGATCTTCAACTATGCGGGCCTGCCCCTGGCTAACCAGCTCGGTCTGGGGGAATACAAGCGCGATGGTGATTTCATCGAACTGGAAGGTCTGGGCTCCAGCTATTCCCTCAGTACCGATCTGCGTATGGTGAGCTCCTCCGTTCTGGCGGAGGCGAATGGTGCTGCGCCTACGGCTGGCAGCACCCTGCTCCGTGATCTCACCACCATCCCCATGGCCTGCCTGTCCCTGACGGCCGACATGGCGGATGCCTCGATCCAGTGGGCCGGCTTGTCCGTTTCTCTGGCGCGACAGGCCCTTGGCCTGAAGCGCTGAGTGGCAACCTGCAGGCGCGTTACTGCGCGGATCCGCCGATCCGTTCCCGGGCGTAGAGCTGTTTCTTCTCGTTGATCATGGTCTCGAAGCTTGTGGCCCCCTGGGCCCTGGCCATGGCCAGGGCCTGATCCAGGGCCTCCATCACGGTGGGTTCGTCATGGCCCATGGCTCTGGCGATCACGTCCGCTTTGCGGACATGGACCAGGGGCATGAAGTAGGCCTCACCTGAGCGTCTGACCGCCTCCTCCGCTGCCTGAATGGTCGCGAAGGCCTCGGGCGCCGAGCCAGCCAGGGAGTGGAGCGTCGCAATTTCCGCCAGTCGATAACCCTCCAGTGTCATCACACCCAGGCGCTGCTGTTCTCGCATGCCTTCCATCGCGATCGCCAGGGCCTCGCCCCCGGGCTCGGCCTGGCCTGCCTGCGCCAGGGCGACCCCTTTGTACACCTTGGCAATGGCGCGCCAGGTCAGGTAGCCATAGGCATCGGAGATCCTCAGGATGGAATCGCTGACGGCGATGGCCTCCAAGTAGCGGCCCTGCAGCACCAGAATCAACAGTTCATGGCTCAGCGTGTAGACCGTTTCGTAGTTCCTGCCCAGGCGTTCCGCATGCCGCCGCGCCTGTTCGAGGGTGGCGGCCACCTGATCCGGATCGCCGCAGGCCTGCTCCACCATGGCGAGGGCCGTGAGTGAGCCGGTCATCGGATCATGGGTGGAGGGAAAACTGAGATCCCAGCCCTCGTGCAGATGGTAAAGGTCAATGCTTTCGCTCAGATGCTGGCGCGCCAGGGCCATCGATCCCTTGACGTAATGGACGTAGCCGATGGAGAAATGGGCTTCGATGCCATGGATGGGATCCCTGCCCTGGTTCCATAGCTGGATGCACTGGCCTGCCGAGCGCTCGGCGTTGTCCAGATCGCAGGAGACGATGTGGAAATTGCAGATTCCCCGCAGGATCGCAAACGACGACTGGCTGTCCTCCAGTCGCTCTGCCAACGATCGGGACTCCTCCAGAATCTGGCCCACTTCGGGCGCCGAGTAGCTGCGGGATCCCGCCAGGCTCATGGCCAGGCCCAGCAGCAGCATCAGCTCCAGGGAGGCGGGCAGACCCTCCGGTCGGCAGGCGTCGTGGCGCAGCAGATCCAGGGCCGTCTGGAAATGCTGCACGGCTTCTTCATGGGAGGCCATTTCAGCGGATCGACGCCCCGCACTGATCCAGTGGGGGATGGCCTGCTCGAAGGAACCGGCGCGGGTGAAGTGATGGGCCAGCAGCTGGGGTTCCGCGTCGATGAGCTCATGAAACTGAGCCGAGAGTGTCGTGGCGATCTGTTCGTGAAGGGTCTGTCGCTCCCGCTTCAGCATCGTTTCGTAGGCCGTATCACGAATCAGCGCATGTTTGAATTCATAGGCCTCACCGGCGGTCTGATCAGAGAACTGCAGCAGCCCGGAAATCAGCAGATCATCCATCTGCTCGCGCAACACCGCCTCCGGTTCGCTGGAGACGGCCTCCAGAAGTTCGTAGGTGAAGCTTCTGCCGATGACCGCCGCGATACTGGCCAGCCTTCGGGCCGGCCCGAGTCGATCGAGGCGGGCGGCCAGGGAGTCCTGCAGCGTTTCCGGGATGGGGTCGGTGCCATCACCGCCGCTGGAGCCGTTGGCACGCAGCTGCTCGAGCATCGATTTCGTCGTTTCCTCCACGAACAGGGGAATCCCATCGCAGCGTTCGACGATGCGCCTGGTCAGCTGGGGAGAGAGGGCTTCATCGGCGTTCAGGCAGGAGCAGATCAGTTCGGAGGCGGCGCGGTCCAGTCGCTTGAGGTTGAGATGGACGCCGCTGTCGCCCGATGGCCAGGGCGGCTTGAATTCGGGCCTCGCCGTGGCCAGAACCATCAAGGGCTGCCGATGGGCTGCGGTGATCAGACGATCGAGCAGCTCCAGGGTTGTGGGATCGATCCAGTGGAGATCTTCCACGACGATCAGGCTCGGCTGACCATCGCTCCAGGCCTGGATCATCGCCAGCAGGGTGTCCAGTCGAATCTGGCGTTTCTTCTCGGGGGTCAGTCCGTCCAGCGCTGATCGGTCCCCACCGCGCAGGCCGATGAGATCGGCCAGAACCTCCAGGCCGCTGGCTTCCGTGGCGCCATAGCGCTCCATCATCCGGGCCAGCTTCTCGTGGCGGCTCTCATCGGGTTCGCCCTTCTCGAAGCCGGCGGCCTTGTTGATCTGCTCGGCGATGGGATGCAGGGTGCTTTCCCTGGTGTTCGGGCCGCAGTACCAGCTCATCTGACGATGGCCCTGATCCAGCAGGGATCGCTTCAGTTCACCGACGAGGTGGGACTTGCCGATGCCGGCTTCCCCCTGGAGCAGCACCAGCTGGCCCTGCCCTGCAGAGGCGGTCTGCCATGTCTTCCGCAGCAGCTCCATCTCCTGCTGGCGGCCGATCAGCGGCAGATCGCTCGTTTTCCAGCGGGCCTGGGAACGGCAGGAGACGTCGGTTTCCTCCAGCACCGCATAGACCTGCATGGCTTGATTGAAGCCCTTCAGTTCCTTTGAGCCCAGGCTCTGGTGATGGAACAACTCCCGTGTGATCCGATGCGTGCTCTCCGACACCAGGATCTGGTTGGGCCCGGCTTCCGATTGCAGCCTGGCGGCCAGATTCGGGGTTTTCCCCATCATCAGCCCGGCCTTGTGGGGCGTTTCGATATCGCGGATGCTGGTGGCCACCACGGATCCCGTGGCGATGCCGATGCGGCAGCGCAGGGGGTCGCAGGTGGGCGACGGGAGGCGCCGGATCGCTTCCCGCAGCCGCAGACCGGCCCTGACGGCATTGGGGGCCGCTTCTTCCGAGGCATCGGGATAGCCGAAGTACGCCAGAATGCCATCACCCAGATACTGGGCCATGTAGCCACTGTGTGAGGACACAATGTCATCACAAATGGCATAGTAAGACTCGACCAACTCCATCAGCTCCTCGGGGTCGAGTTGCTCCGCCAAGGTTGTGGAGTTGACCAGGTCACAGAACAGCACGGTGACCTGACGCAGTTCCGGTGGACGCTTGACAGGTTTCACGCTTGTGCCCATCGCTGGTTCATCGCCGATTCATTGAAGATTCGTCGCTTGGCCCGGGCCTGCGGCCAACGCTGAAACGTGCCGATTGCTGGCGGCGATCTTAGCCTTTGTGAACTTTTTCCGTGGGCGTTCTGTCATTTCCGGCCACCCGGAATCGGGCGTCACCACGGGTTCGTCAAGGTTCCAGCAGCCCCCTCCGCCGCAGCGGTTCGAGATTCGCCAGTCGCAGCCCCTCGGCCGTCTGGACGATGGTTCCCCGGGAGCGGAACTGGGTGAGGATCCGGGAGGTGGTGCCCCGGGCCAGGCCGGCGATGGTGGCGATCTCCGTCTGCTTCAGGTCGGGAATCGGGGCGAGCGGATCGTTTCCATAGCCGCTGCAGAAGGCCAGCTCCAGCAGGGTGGCCAGGACACGGGTGGAGGCATCCTCGCCCCGCAGGCTGAAGCGCCGCCCCAGGCAGAGCAGTCGTCGTGCCTGCAGCCGGGCCATCTCCAAGGCGAAGTCCGTTGAGCGATCCAGTTCGTCCTGAACCGTTTTCCAGCGCAGTTTCACCACCTCGAGCGGGGTGAGCGCCACCACATCGGCGGAGCGTCGACTGTTCCCGAGCAGCATCGCCAGCTCACCGAACATTTCTCCGGCGCCCATCAGCGCGATCACCACTTCCTCCCCCTGCAGGGTGAAGCGCCGGACCTTGACCACTCCCGAGCGGATCAGGAACAAGCCATCGTTCCAGTCGCCCTCGAAGACCAGCTGATGCTGCGCCGGCACCTGCAGGGTCCTGTGCTCGCCGAGAAGGCTCTCCAGCTGCTTGATCTCAAGGCCCGCGAACAGCGGGAAGGACCTCAACTCACTGGCCTCGAAGCCCCCCATCACCCTCCGACGGCGACGCCACCATCCCATGGTTTGCCTGGGTTGTCATCCAGGTGACAGCTGGGTGGCACCGATCTCCCGCCTGGAGGCGATGGGGATCAACACACGCCGGGAGCGATCCCCGGACAGTGGCGCCATTGCGTGGGCTCGCCTGTCATGTCCTCCCTCGTCCTCCATGCGCGGCGCCGGTGGCCCGTGCCCGCTGGGACGCCTGGGTGGGTCGGTTGCTGCTGGCCGGAACTGCTCGCCCTGGTGGTCGCCGGCTCGTCGGGCCAGGCCACCGCGTGGTGGCTTCTGCTGCCCTCCCTGATCCGGCTGAGCTGGTGCTCGGCCGAACTCCTCCATGGGGCCGGCCACGGGCTGCTGCGGGCCATGGTCGACAGCGACGGCGCCGCCCTGGCCGTGGTCAACCTCCTGGAGCATCGCTCCCCTGGCGAGACCCTCCGGAGCCTGGCGCCCCTGGGTCCGATCGGTCCGGCCGACGGCGGGGTGCGATCGCTGCCCTGGGTGGCCGTCGGTGACCCGACGCCCTGGCGGGTGCGACTGAAGGCCAGCGGCGGACTGCTGTTCAACCTGCTGGCCCTCGCCCTGGCCTGGGGCGTCCTGGTGGCCTTGCCCGCCGACGGCTCCGCCCCGGTCCGGGCCCTGCTGGTCAGCGTGGCGGCGGCCAACGGCGCGCTGCTGCTGGCCTCACGCAGCGACTGGCAGGCGATCGGCAGCGGCCGGGCCGCCTGCTTCCACTGCGGCCATTTCGGCTTCATCAGTGCGGACGATCCGGCGGCACGGGGGGAGCTGTTGTCGCCGCCTGCGATCGAGCGCTTCCGGGCCATGGGCCTGGAGATGGAAACCCGGGGAGCCCCCGCGGGAGCCGGTCTGGTGCTGGTGCGCGATCGGAAGGGCCGGATCGGCTTCGTCGGGCACGGGATGGCCAACGGCAAGCGCGGCCACCTCACCCGATCGCTGGAGCGCGGCCTTCGCCGTGCCGGACACCGGGCCCTGCGGACGGGCCGACGAACGCTGCCTTCCGGGCTGATCGCGGCCTGGCATTACGGCTCCGGCTCCAGCGGCGCCCCCGGCAACCTGGCGTCCCACTGGCACCAATGGTCCCCGCCCCAGCGCCGCCGTCTCTGGTCCAGGCGGCAGGGACGCTGGGTGAGTGACTGGCAGGCGGTGCAGCACCGCATCGCCCACGACGGCAGCTTTGAAGGCTTCACCCTGTTCGGCACCGAGGCGGACGTCAACGAACTGGGGGCCTGGCTGGCGGTTGCCCTCTGCTGCGGCCATCCGGCGGCCGGCGCCTCGACGACGATGGCCGGACTGATGGATCTGCTGATCTGCCAGGGCGACTGGTTCGCCTCCGTGCGACTGGCTTCCCTCCGCCTTCTGGCGGAGCCCGCCACCGCCCCGGCCACCGACGCGTTCGGGCCCTGGGCCACGGGCTTCGAAGCCGCCTTCCAGGATCAGATCGCCTCCCGCCCGGACGCCGGCCTCGATCACCCCGGGGTGCTCGAGGAGCTGACGCTGCGGATCCAGCAGCGGCTGGAGGCCGATCCCCGGCTGCGGCGTTACAGCTCCGCGCGGACGCAACGCTGGATCCGCGCGGCCATCGGCGCGTTCCTGCACAACGATCCCTTCGCCGCGGCCCGCCAGTTCATGGCCTGCGGCCGGGGCCGCTTCGGGCTGGTCGTGATCTCCTCGACCTGGCCCGACCGGCTTGTGCTCTGCAGCCAGGGGCAGCCGATCAGCATCGGCTTCGATGGACCCGGCGCCACGGCCCTCTACGCCTCCGAACCGGCCGCGGTGGAGACCGTGCTGGCGGGCCGGCCCGGCTGCCACCGCATCGATCTGGATCCCATCGCCGGCGAGATCGCCCTTCTGTCCCCCACGGACCTCACCATCCACTCCCTGTCGCAGGAACGGGAGCTGACCCTGGAGGAGATCCGTCGCCGCCGCCAACTCTGCAGTGAGGGCCATGGGTCAGCGGGGGCCCCATCCAGGCAGGGCCGCCAGCGCCTGGACCCGGTCGGCGCGGACCTGGCGGCCATCCCCGGCCTGCTGTCCAGGATCCAGGACGACTGGATCAATCCCCGCTCGGCCAATCGCGCCAGCGCCAAGGCCCTGGCCCGGTTGCTGATCGGCACGGCGACGCGACGGCATGACAAGCAGGCATCGCTCGGCCGTGAGGGGCTGGATCCGGCCCTGGCCCGGTCCAGCCATGTGGACCTCCTGGTCACCGGCATCGAGAACAACCTCTGGCTGGGTGCCCACTTCGCACGGGATCTGGAACGGCTCATGCCCTTGCTGCATGTGAGCACGCTCTCCGCCAGCTGCGTGCTCCAGCAGCTGCACCGCGACCCATCGTCCCTGAATCTGTCCCGCCGGTCGATCGTGCTGGTGCTCAGCGATTCCGGCCAGAGCACCCCCTGCCGGCAGGTGCTGGACGCCTGCGATCGGCTGGTGAGCGAGGCCGCGATCCAGGACGTGTTCCTGGTCATCGGTGATCCGGCCAGCCTCCCGGGGGCTTCGTCGCTGGCCCCCGACGGCCCCGACGGCCCCGGCAGCCCCGAGGCCCCCGACCAGGCCTTCCGCCATCGCCTGTTCACCACGGCCGCGGGACGCCGCAGCTCCGAAGCGGCCACCGCCACGGTGGCCGCCATGCACCAGACCCTCACCGAGCTGCTGTTCTGCCTCTGCCGCCAGGTCCAGCAGGCCTTCCCGGAGCAGCGCCCCCTGGGACTGCGGCTGCGACCCGAGGCCCTGCTGGCCCTGGAGACCATGGAGGACCAGCTCCTGGTCAACGATGTCCGCGAGATCATCGGTGCCGATGAAGGGGGGCAGCCCCTCACCAGCGCCGTCTCCCGTCAGCTGGTGCAGGAGGGACGGCAATGGGCCTGGCATGTCCTGGAGACCCCGACCGCCTGGCTGATCCACGCGCTCTACGTCCTGGGCAGCCTGGGATGGGGGACGCCGCTGTTCCGGGGCGTCACCCTGGCCCTGTTGCCACTGCTCGGCCTTGCCGAAGGCCACGGGATGGGGGCCCTGTTGCTGGCCCTGAGCCTGCCCGCCGACGTGGCCCTCTACGTCCTGGGTCCCTGGTGCTGGACCCTGGGCCTGAGGTTCCTGCAGGGGCGCCAGCTCCCGGCCCGTACCGGCCGGCGCACCCTGGTGATCGGGGAGGCCGAGGGGCTGCACCAGTTGCTCAGCAACTACGTCAGCAAGCTCTTCGCCCTGAGCTATGGCCTCACGGCCCTCGATGTGCATGGCACTGATCCGATCGATTCCCTGCTGCATGGCTATGGCCATCGGCTGGTGCGCGGCACGCTGCTGTTCCTGGGCGTCCCGGACGGCCGCTGCAGCCAAAGGCAACGTGCCCACGCCGATGCGGTGATCCAGGCGGCACGGCAGGCCGATGGCCTCCGCCACCTGGGCGCCGGCCCCGACATCGTCGCCCTGAGTTCCGATCCCTGCATCACCGCCGAGCGCTTTCATGCGGCCCTGGTGATCCCCAGCCCGATCCATGGGGGCTGCGGCAACGGCATCCGCCTCCCCAGCGACGATGGCATCGAAGCGATCCGGGAATCCCGCTTCGGATCCCTCCGGCGGTTGCTGGCCGCCTATGTGTTCTTCCATGCCATGGCCCGCCGGGTGGCCATGTTCCCGGGGCTGGGCTTTGACTGGTGGACCTCCCAGAGCCGTCCGAAGCCGTTGACGGCCACCCCGCCGAAGGCCCGCGCGGCTGGGCACGCCAGGGCTGGGTCGGTGGCGGCTGCGTCGGTGGTGATCGAGCCACTTGTGCGCGCCAGGCTGGTGCATCAGCACCGCCGCTGATGACTCACGGGCGTGTTCAGGGCCTGGCCATCGGCCTGTCACCTTGGTGACAGCCAGCCACCATCAACAGGACAGGAGGGCGTGATCGCGGGTCCAGGTCTTTTTGATCGTCCTCTTCACACTCGGGGGGCCCTTCACGGACAGGACCATGACGGCAGGTGGCATCAGAACACGGTTCTGGATTGACATGAGCCTGGAGTGTGTTCGCAGAGATCACACCAATTCCCTGTCCTCCGGTGACCAGAGGGGACCCTTTCTCACGGCTCGGGCCCTCGGGATGGCCCTGGCGGCTCTGCATGACGTCAGGGCCGTGGTCGCCGGCTCCGCCACCAAGCTGCTCAGCCTTCCCATCCCCGCCGGCCTGCTCCCGTTTCCCAGCCATAAGGAGAGGGATCTGGCCGCCGCTGCCGCCTGTCACCAGGTGCTCCGGCTGCGCTATCCCAACCAGGCCTCCATGCTGGAGCCGGCCTGGATCAACTGGCTCGACTACTTCGAGATGGGCCCTGCCAGGACGCCGGTGGAGATGGCCGGCAGGGCCTACGGCACGGCCGTCCATCAGTTCGGCATGGACGACATGAACAAGGCGCGCGCCGCTTACACGCCTGACGGCACGCCCTACAACCACAAGGCGCCACCCACCCAGCCGACCCAGGGTTTTCTGGGTGGCGTCTGGGGAAGCGCCACACCCCTGGCCGCGGTCCGGGTGATGGACTTTCCGCCGCCGCCCGGTCGCCTCGGCGCCGACACCGTCACCTCCACCCAGCACTATCGCGATGACTTCGGCAGAGTTGCGGCCAAGGGTGAGATCAACCGCGCCCCCGGCGACCCGGCCTTCCGGACCCTCGCCGAAGAGGTCATCGGCATCGCCTGGGGGTACGACGGCCCCCAGGAGCTCGGAACCCCACCCCGCCTCTACCTGCAGGTGGTGCTGACCGTTCTTGACTCCATCGAGGAACGCAATCCCGGCCAGCTCGAGGAGCTGGATGAACTGGGTGTCATCGCTGGCGCGGCCGTGGCCATGGCCGATGCGGGCATCGATGCGTGGCACTACAAATACGCTCCGACCCACATGATGTGGCGCCCGGCGGTGGGGATCCGCGAGGCCGTTGCCGGCAACGGGGTCGCCGACCCCAACTGGCTGCCCCTGGGGCGTCCGGACACCAACGGCGCCGGCACGGGGCTGACGCCCGATTTCCCCGCCTACCCCTCCGGCCATGCCACCTTCGGGGCGGCCGCCTTCCAGCTGCTGCGGCTGTTCCTGGTGGAGAGGGGTGTCAGCAGCTTCGATCTCGGCGGCAGCGGCCTGGATGATGTGCGCTTCGAATTCGTCTCCGATGAGTTCGATGGCCGCAACATCGATCCCCGCACGCAGCGGCCGCGGGAACTTCTCACCCTGAGTTACGACAATCTCTGGCAGGCGATGGTGGATAACTCGCTGAGCCGGGTCTACCTGGGTGTGCACTGGCAATTCGATGGCATCACCAGCCGCCTTCCAGGTACCAGCGAAGACATCTTTGGTGTTCCTCCCACTCCCAGGGAGCTGGGCCATACCGGTGGCGTCTGGCTTGGTGCCCAGATCGCCAATCAGCTGGCGATGAAACTCGACATCTCGAGGGCCACGATCGCCGCCTCCGGGATCCTCTGAGCCCCCGGGCGCGAAGGAGGCCAGCGCGCCGCCTCGGGCCTCAGCCCTTGGGCGTTCTGGCCAGATAATCCTCCTGAAGGATGTACATGCGTTTGACGTCCCGGTACTGGCCTTCGATGAAGAATTCGCCCACCAGATGGCCCTCTTCGACGAAGCCGCACTGCTGATAGAGGTGCAGGGCCTTTTCGTTGTCGACCGCCACGGACAGGTAGATCTTGTGGAGATTCAGGATGGTGAAGGAGTAGTCGAGGGCCTTGTGGATGCAGAACCTGGCGTAGCCCTTGCCCTGGTGCGCCGGGGCGATGATGATCTGGAATTCCGCCCGGCGGTGGATGTAGTCGATCTCGATCAGCTCCACCAGGCCGATCAGCTCCCTGGCCCCGTTCTCTGCGCCCCGATTCTCGACGACAAAGCGGCGCTCGGCATTGTCGTGGATGTGGCGGTTGTAGAGCTCCTCAAGCTCATCGAACGACTCGTAGGGCTCTTCGAACCAGTAGGCCATCACGCTGCGGTTGTTGACCTGGTCGTGGATGAACCGCAGATCCCCCCGCTCCAGGGCCCGCAGGGTCAGCTCCGCTCTCGCCACCGGATTCCAGATCGTCCTGCACAGACGGTAGGGCTGCACTGCAGGATGGCAGTCGCAGCGATCTGAGCTCCGCCGCCGTGACCAGCCCCACCCCAGGCGAGAGCCCGGCCGTTCCCCCCTGCCCCCGGGCCCGGCCGGAGGTGGAGACCCTCACCGCCTACAGCGCCCCCCTGGAGGGGCGCCGCGGCCTGCTGCGGCTTGACTTCAACGAGAACACCGTCGGGCCCAGCCCACGGGTGGTGGAGGCGATCCGCGCCATCCCGGCCGATCATTACGCCATCTATCCGGAGTACGACGGCCTGCGGGAGGCGGTGGTGCGCTCCCTCGGGGGCCGGGGCCTGACGCCGGCCCACATCGGCCTGTTCAACGGCGTGGACGCGGCCATCCATGCCGTCTTCCAGGCCTTCGGCTCGCCGGGCGACCGGTTGCTGACCACCAGCCCCACCTTCGGCTACTACACGCCCTGTGCCCGTATGCAGGGCATGGCGATCGAGGCCATCCCTTACCGCCTGCCGGATTTCGGCTTCCCGCTCGAGGCGATCCGGGCGGCTCTGGAGGCCCCGGCAGCGGCGGCGGGCGCCCCACGGATCCTGCTGATCTGCAACCCCAACAACCCCACCGGCACCCGGCTGGCGCCCGAGCGGATCCTGGAGCTGGCGGCGGCGGCGCCGGACACCCTGGTGGTGGTCGATGAGCTCTACGAGGCCTTCACGGGTGACAGCGTGCTGCCCGTTGCCGATTTCGCCGCGGCCCCCAACCTGCTGGTGCTGCGCTCCCTGGCCAAGACGGCCGGCCTGGCGGGCCTGCGCATCGGCTTCGCCATCGGCGCGCCGGCGCTGGTGGAGCGGGTGGGCCGGGTCTGCGGGCCTTACGACATCAACAGCTTCGCGGTCACCGCCGCCCATGCCGCCCTGGCCGACCAGGCCTATGTGGACGCCTATGTGGCCGAGGTGCTGCGGGCCCGCGACCAGCTCCTGAGCCAGTTGCGCCAGGCGGGTGTGCGCCACCATGCCGCCGGCGGCAACTACCTGCTGCTCTGGCCCCGCCGTTCCGCGGAGGCGGTGGAGGCCGACCTGCGCCAGGCCGGCATCCTCGTGCGATCGATGGCCGGCAAGCCGCTGATCGACGGCTCCCTGCGGGTCAGCCTCGGCACCGGTGAGCAGATGGAGCGCTTCTGGGAGGCCTACCGCCGCATCGACGGGCTGGGGTGAGGCGCGCGTGCCGGTGCCGGCCTCAGCGCATCACCTCCACCACCACCCCATCCCCGAGGGGCGGCACCACCGAGATGGTGCGGCCGCTGCGGCGCACCGTGGCCCCCACCATCGCCTTCAGGAACGGCTCCACCGACCCCTGGTCGCAGCCGGCGGGGGGCTTGCCGGTGGTGTACTGCACCGGAATCACCCGACGGGCCTGCAGCTCCCGGGCCACCTCGGCCGCCTCCTGGCCGGTGTAGACCTTGCCGCCGCCGCCCACGCCGATGATCAGCACATCGGGGCGTCCCAGCAGCACCCGGTCGGCGGGGCCGAGGCGGCCGGCGGTGCCACCGAGGTGGGCGATGTCGAGGCCGCCCTGGCGCCAGCGCCAGAGGGTGGCGTTGCCGAAGCGGCGGCCGCCCACCCGGTCGTGGGGGGCGGCGATGCCCTCGATCTGCAGACCGGCCAGCCGGTAGGAGCCCGGCTTCACCAGGAACTTGCCGCTGGCCACCTGGGCGCCCTCATCCTTGAGCAGGCTGCTGGCCAGGATCACATCGGCGCTGACGCGGGGCACGGGCAGGCCGGCGGCGCACCCCACGGCCTGGAACGGGTTGACCAGCACCCGGGCGCCACCCCCCTGGATCATCAGGGCGCTGTGGCCCAGGTGGGTGATCGAGACGCCGCCGCCCTTCTGGGCCAGGGCCGGCATCGGCAGGGTGAGTCCGGCCGCCAGGGCCAGACCCGCACCCAGACGCAGGGCCGTGGTGGTGGTGCGACGCAACGCTGTCGCGGATCCGGTCAGCGCTGTCGCGGACCGGCTGGTGGGGTCAACCATGGAGTCGCGTCTGGCCCCACCGGGCCCGGGATGTGGCGCGAAACTAGCAGTGGGAGGCCAGGCGCAGGAAATTGGCCAGCAGCTGGTGACCGGCCTGGGTGAGCACGCTCTCCGGATGGAACTGCACCCCCTGCAGGTGCTGGTGCTCCCGGTGCTGCAGGCCCATGATCGTGCCGTCCTCCAGCCAGGCGGTGATCTCCAGGCAGTCGGGCAGGGTCTCCCGCTCGGCGATCAGGCTGTGGTAGCGGGTGGCGGTGAGGGGCTCGGGCAGGCCTTCAAACACCCCGGCGCCCCGGTGGTGCACCGGAGAGGTCTTGCCGTGCATCAGCTCGCCGGCCCGCACCACCCGCCCGCCGAACACCTGGGCCAGGCACTGGTGCCCCAGGCACACCCCCAGCACGGGCACGGTGGGTCCCAGGTCCCGCAGCACCTCCAGGCAGACCCCGGCCTGGTCCGGGTCGCCGGGGCCGGGGGAGATCAGGATCGCCGCCGGGTCGAGGGCCCGGATCTGCTCCAGGTCGAGGGCGTCGTTGCGTTCCACCCGCACCGTGGCGGCGAGGGGGTGGTCGGCGGCCAGTTCACCCAGGTACTGGACCAGGTTGAAGGTGAAGCTGTCGTAGTTGTCGAGGACCAGGAGCATGGGGACGGTCTAGACGCCGAGGCGGATCAGCAGGGGGGGCACGAGCAGCAGCAGGGCGATCAGCAGCGACGAGAGGGCGGCGACGAGCACGGCAGCGGCGGCGCAGTCCTTGGCGATGCGGGCCAGGGGGTGGAACTGGCGGCCGATGGCGAGGTCCACCACCGCCTCGGTGGCGGTGTTGAGCAGCTCCAGCACCAGCACCGCCGCCACCGTGAGCACCAGCACCGCCAGGCGGTCAGCGGCCAGCCGCAGCCACAGCCCCAGGCCGAACACCACGGCCCCCGTGAACACATGGATACGGAAGTTGCGCTGGCTGGCGAAGCCGTAGGCCAGGCCCTGGGCGGCGTAGCGGAAGCTCGCCGGCAGGTCGCCCGCCACCTTCCACGCCCCCACCCGCAGGCGCCTGCCGCGGCGATGCACGTCGTTGGTCACGTCGCTGGTCACTTCGCGGAGGGCCGGCGGATGTTCCTCTGGAACGAGCATCGGCATCGCACCGCCGTTGGAGGGACAAGCGGCACCCTACCGCCGATGACCGCTGGGAACAGCCCCTGTCAGGAGGGGGACGCCGCCAGCAGGGCCGTCTGCCGGGCCAGCATCGCCTCCAGGCTGTCGTCATCGGGGTGATCCCAGCCCAGCAGGTGCAGCAGGCCATGGCTGGCCAGGAACAGCAGCTCCTCCTCCAGGCCGTGGCCGGCCGCCTCGGCCTGCCGCCGGGCCGTGTCGAGGGAGATGACGATGTCGCCCAGCTCCAGCCACTCCGGCTCCGCCCCCGGCGGGGCCGGCGGCGCCTCCTCCTGGGCGGCGAAGGCCAGCACGTCGGTGGGGCCGCTGTGCTGGCGCCAGGCCTGGTTGAGCTCGGCGATCGTGGCGTCGTCCGTGAGCTCCAGCCCCAGGCTGTAGCCCTCGGCGCGCAGGGGGGCCGGCAGCTCCGGCCGCAGCTGGGCCAGCCAGGCGCCCAGGTGGGAGCACCAGAGCGCCTCGGCCCCGGCGGGGTCCGCCAGGGGCTCCGGGGGCATGGCGTCACCGGCAGCCCCGGACTCCAGGCTGAAGGCCAGGTCGATCTCCGGCGCCGCCCCTGGGCTGGTCATCCGGGCAGGCTGGGCCGACCCAGCCAGGCGATCAGCAGCAGGAAGCCGCTCAGGCCCAGGGCGGTGAGGCCGAAGTGCAGCAGGCTCTGGCGGCCCTTGCGCACCATGTTGCGCATGGCCAGCTTCACGAAGCTGGGGTTCTCCCCTTGGGCGCCAGGGGCGGCGGCGGTGGGCTGGGGGCTGGGGCGCTCGGGCATGGGGGGCGCTGCGGAAGGGATCAGGCGGCCGCGTCGGCGGCGATCTCCACACCCTGGCGCAGCAGCGACTGGATGAAGGGATCCAGATCCCCGTCCATCACCCCCTGCACGTCGGTGGTCTCCTGGGCCGTGCGCAGGTCCTTGACCATCTGGTACGGGTGGAACACGTAGTTGCGGATCTGGTTGCCCCAGGCCGCCTCGACGATGTCGCCGCGGATGTCGGCGATCTCGGCCGCCCGCTGCTCCTGGGCGATCACCAGCAGCTTGGCCATCAGCAGGGCCATGGCCTTCTCCTTGTTCTGGAGCTGGGAGCGCTCCTGGGTGCAGCGCACCGCCAGGCCCGTGGGGATGTGCAGGATCCGCACGGCCGTCTCCACCTTGTTGACGTTCTGGCCGCCGGCGCCGCCGGAGCGGGAGGTGGTGACCTCCAGGTCCTTCTCGGGGATGTCGAGCTTGACGTCCTCCTCGAGCTTGGGCATCACCTCCACGCCGGCGAAGCTGGTCTGGCGCTTGTCGTTGGCGTTGAACGGCGAGATCCGCACCAGCCGGTGGGTGCCCTTCTCGTTGCGCAGGTAGCCGTAGGCGTAGCGGCCGTCAATCTCGATGGTGCAGCTCTTGATGCCCGCCTCCTCCCCTTCCGAGAGCTCGTCCACGGTCACCTTCATGCCGTGGTCCTCGGCCCAGCGGGTGTACATCCGCATCAGCATCAGGGCCCAGTCCTGGGCGTCGGTGCCGCCGGCACCGGCATTGATCGAGATCACCGCCCCCTCCTTGTCGTAGGGGCCGCTCAGCAGGCGCTCCAGCTCCCAGCGGTCGAGGGCCCCCTTGAGGCTCTGCAGGCCGCCGTTGGCCTCGCTGAGGAGCTCCTCATCGGGCTCCAGGTCGTACAGCTCCAGGGTGGCGCGGGCATCGTCGATCGCCGCCTGCCACTGCAGCAGCTGCTCCAGCTGGGCCTTCACCTCATCCAGATGGCGCATCTGCTTCTGGGCCTGCTGCTGGTCGTCCCAGAAGCCGGGCTGGGAGGCGAGCTGTTCCAGGTCCCGCTGGCGGGCTTTCAGGGCCGGTACGTCAAAGACAGTCCTGGGCATGGCCCAGGCGGTCGGTGAGCTCGGAGAGGTCGCGCTTGAAGTCGGTGAGATCCAGCAAGGGGAAGCGAATCCGGCGATGGCTCGACCCTATCAGCGCCCCGCCTCCGGTCGCCCCGGCGGCTGGGGGGAGCGGGGCAGGCGGATCAGGGCGTCCGCGAGCAGCAGCAGCCGACTGGCGATCAGCAGCTGGGTGCGGTCGCCCTGGGGCGCCGCCGTCGACTCCGGCAGCGCCGCGCTCAGCAGGTCCCGGCAGCGGCCCAGGTCCGCCACCGCGTCAGGGGCGTCCCGTCCCTGCACCAGCGCCTCGATCCGGGTCCGGCCGTCGTCCAGCAGCCGCGGGACCAGCCCGGGCGGCACCCAGGCCGCCGGGGCCGCCTCCTTGAGCAGCAGGCCGAGATCCCGCGCCGCGCTCATCACCGTGCTGCCGTGCTGCAGCTGCTGCTGGGCCCGCAGCACCGCCTCGTCCGGCTGGCCGTGGATCAGCGTCCGCTCGGCCGCCAGCTGGGGCAAGCGGCGGCGCAGGCCATTGCGGCGCTCCCGCAGGGCGGCGAACGCCTCCTCCGGCTCAGGACTGTCCGGCAGTCGCTCCAGCAGGCAGGCCAGATCGAGCAGCCAGCCGTCACAGGAGGCCTGCCAGGCGCTGGAGGACCGCTGGCTGTAGATGTGGCGCGACACCAGCACCCCGATGATCACGCCCAGGATCGTCATCACCATCCGCCAGAACACGTAGTGCCACCAGGCGTCGCCGTGGTTCATCAGGCTGCCCGCCACCATGTGCCCGCCCACCACGAAGCCGCTGGTCAGGCCGGCGGCGAAGCCGAACAGCCGCACCAGGGTCAGTCCCAGGAACACCCCGAGGGCGCTCGACAGGCCGCCCAGGACCCCCGCGGCGATCACCACGGCAAGCAGTCCCAGCAGGGTGCCGATGATCCGCTCGCGCCCGGCCAGCACGCCGCCGCCGAGGTCGGTCTCGAGAATGATCAGGACCCCCAGGGCCAGAAACAGGCCCTCCGGCAGCGCCAGGTGGTGGCAGGCGGCCACCACCAGCGCCAGGACCGCCCCGTTGCGCACGATTACGGCCGATCGCCCCGGCGCTGTCATGGCGCTGCCGCCAGGCTCCGCAGCCGCAGCAGGGCCTCGCGGCAGGCCTCGGCGTCGATGGAGCGCAGCACGGCCGGCACCCGGACCATGGCGACGGCGTGGCGCAGCGCCTGCTCAAGCGCCTCATGCCGCTGCTGCATCCCGTCACTCGCCAGGCCGTGGGCCTGGGGGCTGCGCAGCACCGTGCTGCGCACGGCGCAGTGGGCGCCGTAGGCGCTGATCAATTCCTCCTCCCCGTCGTGGGAGGTTCCAGCCAGCAGGGCTTCGATCCGGCCCAGCAGACCCCGCTCGCTGTCCTCCAGGCGCTGCAGCGGTGAGCGGAACCAGAACAGGCGTTCGACGGCCATGCCCAGCAGCAGCCCCAGCAGGTGCCAGCCGGTCCTGTCGATGACGTACCAGCCCCCCATCCGCTCGTGGGCGGGAACCGCCAGGATCAGCACGGTCATGATCACCGCGTTCATCAGCGTGGCCGGACTCAGCCCCAGCCGGCGTCCCAGCAGCTGGATGAGGACGTAGCCGACCCCGATGGCGAGCCAGTTGTGCAGGGCCTGGGTGAGCAGCACCACCACGGCGCCCCCGAACACGGTGCCCACGATCCGCGCCCAGGCCGCCTCCCGCGACGCCTCCGGTGTGGGCAGCAGGCTCCGGGCGGCGCCATAGACCACATAGAAACCGTCGACCGCGTTGACGTCCGGTCCGGCCGCCGCGTGGATGCCGGCCGCGAGGAAACCGGCGAACCCCACCTGCAGAGCGTTGCGGATCTGCTGGGGCGAAGGGGGACGGGGGAGCATCGAGCCGACGGACCAGGCGCCGCCGGGAGATCAGGCCACAGGATGCCGGGCCTGCGCGGATCGGCACGGGCGGGTCTGGTGGGGCATGGCCGATCCCCTTAAGCTGCGCCACGACGCCCCACGAGTGACCGGATGGAGATCCCAGGAGTCCCCCCAGAGCAATCCGGGCAGGACGCCGTGGAGGTGAAGCCGCCGGCCAAGGTGGAGATCTACACCTATCGATTCTCCCCCGACTGCATCCGGGCCAAGGGTCTGCTGGACCGGCTTGGGGTCACCTACAACGAATTCATCATCGACGACGACGAGATCAACAAGGAAGTGATGATGAAGCGCTCCGGCGGCCGCACCAGCGTTCCCCAGATCTTCATCGACGGCATCGCCATCGGCGGCTACGTCGAGCTCGCCAAGCTCAACACCTCCGGTGAGCTGGGCCCCATCCTGCGTCTGAGCGCGTGAGCCGCGATCGGGACGCCCAGCTGTTCGTGGTCGATCCGATCACGCGCCTGCGGCCGGCCAAGGACTCCAGCGTGGCCCTGATGCAGGCGGCCCAGCGGGCTGGCCTGGCGGTGTGGGTCTGCACCCAGGCCGATCTCTCCAGTGCCGCCGCGGACGACGGCCGCCACCGGCCCCGGGCCTGGGCCCAGCCGGTGCGACTGGCCCCGATGGCCGCCACCGCCGAGGGCTGGAGCGTGCCCGATCCCTGGGTCGAGGCCGACGAGCCCCGTGACATGCCGCTGGATCACTTCCGCTGGATCTGGATGCGCAAGGATCCGCCCGTCGACGAGGCCTACCTCTACGCCACCCAGTTGCTGGAGCTGGCCGAGCCCTTCGGGGTGCGGGTGCTCAACCGCCCGGCGGCCCTGCGGTCCTGGAACGAGAAGCTGGGCGCCCTGCGTTTCAGCCATCTGATGGCGCCGTCGCTGGTCAGCGCCCGGGTGGAGCAGCTGGCCGCCTTCGCCGCCGGCCACCAGGAGGTGGTGCTCAAGCCCCTGGCGGGGCGGGCCGGCCAGGGGGTGGTGCGGACCGCGGCTGCGGCCCCCGGCCTGCGGTCCCTGCTGGAGCTGGTCACCCTCCAGGAGACGCTGCCCGTGATGGTCCAGGCCTTTCTGCCCGCGGTCACTGCCGGCGACAAGCGGATCCTGCTGGTTGACGGGGAGCCCCTCGGCGCCGTGAACCGGGTGCCGAAGGCGGGGGACTTCCGCAGCAACCTGGCCCTGGGGGGCGCCCCCGTCGCCGCCGACCTGACCGACGCCGAGCGGCGCATCTGCGATGCGCTGGCGCCGGTGCTGCGGGCCGAGGGGCTGTTCTTCGTCGGCATCGACGTCATCGACGGCCGGCTCAGCGAGATCAACGTCACCAGTCCCACCGGCGTGCGGGAAGTGGAACGGCTGGGCCGCAAGCCTCTGGCCGATCAGGTGATCGAGCGCCTGCTGGCCGGCTGAGGGGGGCCCTGCTCAGCCGAAGCCGGCCGCCAGCGGCAGGTTGAGCTGCTGCTGCAGCACCCCGAGCTTGAGCGCCACCTCCTGCAGCTCCCGCTCGGGGTGGGAGCCCCGCACCAGCCCCGCCCCGGCGGTCAGCTCCAGCTGCCGCCCCCGCAGGGTGCCGCTGCGGATCGCCACCCGCAGGTCCGTGTCGCCTTCGGTGTCGATCCAGCCGATCGGGGCGGCGTAGTGCCCCCGCTCGAACGGCTCCAGGCTGCGCAGCCAGGCCATCGCCTCGCGCCGGGGCAGGCCCGCCACCGCCGGGGTGGGGTGGAGGGCTTCGGCCAGGGTCAGCGGGGCCTGACCGCGCAGCGACGCCGTGATCGGGGTGTGCAGATGGACCAGGGAGCCGTGGCGGGCCAGCCGCGGCCGCCGCGGCCGCCGCGGATCGAGGCCCGCCTTCTGCAGCACGGCGGTGATCGTCTCCACCACCAGCTCGTGTTCGTGGCGGTCCTTGCGCGACTGGAGCAGGAGATCGGCCGGCTCCCCCAGCGGCGCGGTGCCTGCCAGGGCATCACTGCGCAGCTGGCCCTGCCGCAGGGTGAGCAGCCGTTCCGGCGAGGCCCCCACCAGCGCTTCCCGCTCCGAGCGCTGCCAGAGGAAGCGGCAGCTGCCGGGCTGGCTGCGGCGCAGGTGCGACAGCAGGCTGAGGGGATCGAGGGGACCATCGAGCAACAGCTGCTGGCGCACCGCCAGCACCAGCTTCTGCAGCTCGCCCCGCTCCACCAGCTCCAGGGCCCGGTCAAGGGCGGAGCGGTAGCCCGCGTGCCAGTGGGAGCCATGGGCGATGCCCACCGGGGTGCCCCGGCCCGCCACGGAAGGGCCGCGCCCGACCAGGGCCTCGAGCCGCTGGCGGGCGTCCCAGAGTTCCTCGGCCACGCTGCGGGCCGTGACGTCGCCCCCCAGGCTGCGCTGCAGCCGCAGCCAGCAGTGGCGGCCCTGGCGGCTCAGCTGCCAGGTGGGCAGGACCGCCTGCACCCCCGCGGCCCCGGTGCCGGGATGCAGGGGGCTCTCGAAGAAGGCGAAGGCCAGCAGCACCCGGGGCCGGGCTAGGGCTGGACAGGGGGCCGGTTCGTGGGCCAGGCGGCTGAGGCTGAGGCTGCTGAAGCGCTGGGCCAGCTCAAAGCGCCGCGGACCGCTCAGCTCCAGGCTGTTGCACTGGCCGGCGGCGGCGATGCTGAGCCCCGGCGCACCGTCCCAGAGGAAGCGGAAGTCGCCGCCCGTGCCCAGGTGGGTCAGGGCCACGAGGGGGTCGAGGGCGGCCATCGGCAGGGCCAGGCTGAGCACTCCCTCCTCCTCCAGACGCCGGCTGGCGGCGGTGGCTGCCGAGAGCAGCGCGGAGAAGGTGGCAGGGGCCTGCACCAAGGGGCCGCGGGACCGGGGCGGAAGGCTGCTCAAATGTATGGGCCTTTCCCCGCCCAACGCCCGCGGCCCCCATGTCTGAGCCACAGGTCGTCGCAAGCCGTTACGCCGCGGGGGGTGGGGCCGCCTCTGGGGCCTCTTCCCGCGGCCGCCTCTGGCGGGCGGCGGTGAAGTGGCCCATGTACGCCGTGGCGGTGATGCCGGTGCTGCTGGCGGCGGGCTGGCGGCTGGGCCAGGGTCTGGGCCTGCGGCCCGGGCAGCTGCTGCTGTTCCTGCTGGCCGCCGTGCTGCTGCTGGCCTGGGAGAACCTCGCCAACGACGTCTTCGATGCCGACACCGGCGTCGACACCCACGGCAAGCCCCATTCGGTGGTCAACCTCACCGGCCGGCGCGACCGGGTGCTCGCTCTGGCCAATGGCTGTCTGGTGGTGGGGCTGGCCCTGATGACCCTGGTGGCGCTGCGCAGCAGCACCGCCGTGCTGCTGCTGGTGCTGCTCTGCTGCGGCCTGGGCTACCTGTATCAGGGGCCCCCGTTCCGCCTCGGCTACCGGGGCCTGGGGGAACCCCTCTGCTGGCTGGCCTTCGGCCCCTGCGCCACCGCCGCCGCCCTGCTGGCCCTGGCCCCGGCTGGTGAGGGGGCGGGCGGGGTGCCCTGGGGGCCCGCCCTGCTGCTGGGCAGCGGACCGGCCCTGGCCACCACCCTGGTGCTGTTCTGCTCCCATTTCCACCAGGTGGAGGAGGACGCCGCCCACGGCAAGCGCTCGCCGGTGGTGCGACTCGGCACCCAGCGCGCCGCCGGCCTGGTGCCCTGGTTCGTGGCCGCGGCCCTGGCGCTGCAGTGGGCGCCGGTGCTGCTGGGCTGGTGGCCCCTCACGGCCCTGCTGGGGGCCATCGGCCTGCCGCCGGCCCGGGCCCTGATCCGGCTCCTCGGCGAGGAGCACCACCAGCCCGAGCGCATCATCGGCAGCAAGTTCCTGGCCCTGCGCTTCCAGGCCTTCAACGGCCTCGGGCTCGCCTGCGGCCTGGCCCTGGGCCCCTGGCTGATGGCGCTGGCGGGCCGGTGAGCGCGGGCGCGGCCATCGGGGGCCCTGGAGGTCGGCTGGCCCTGCAGATCCGGCCCTTCGCCTTCCGGCTGCCCAGGCCGCTGCAGACGGCCGCGGGCGCGGTGGCGGCCAAGCGGGGTTGGCTGCTGCGGCTGCAGGGCCCCGACGGCGGCGTCGGCTGGGGGGACGGGCGCGGTGGCCGCCGCGCTGGAGGGCCTCGCCCCCGACCTGGAGCGGAACGATCTGGAGCGGCGCCTGCCGGCCCTGCCGCCCAGCCTTGCCTTCTCCCTGGGGGGCGCCCTGGCCGAGATCGACGCCGAGGTGGGGGCGGACGCCGGTGGCTGGCTGGCCGCTCCCCCATCGGCCTGGCTGCTCCCCGCCGGCGAGGCGATGCTCGACGGCCTGGAGCGGGGGCTGGACGGCGCAGCAGGCCCGCCCACCTTCAAGTGGAAGGTGGCGGCGGCGGCCGATGGGCTGGAGCGGCGCCTGCTGGAGCGGCTGCTGGAGCACCTGCCGCCCCACGGCCGCCTGCGGCTCGATGCCAACGGCGGCTGGGACCGGACCACCGCAGCCGCCTGGGCGGAGCGGCTGGGGCAGGAGCCGCGGCTGCAGTGGCTGGAGCAGCCCCTGGCCCCGGGCGACCAGGAGGGCCTTGAGGCGCTGGCCCTGGGGATTCCGGTGGCCCTGGATGAATCCCTGCGGCAGTGGCCCGAGCTGCGCCGGCGCTGGACGGGCTGGCAGGTGCGGCGTCCGTCCCAGGACGGGGACCCCCGGCCCCTGCTGGCCCAGCTGGGCCGGGGGGTGCCCCGGCTGATGGTCAGCACCGGCTTCGAGACCGGCATCGGCGCCCGCTGGACGGCCCACCTGGCGGCCCTGCAGTGGCGGGGCCCGACGCCGGTGGCCCCCGGCCTGGCGTCGGACTGGACGCCCGCCGGCCCCCTGTTTGATCCGGACCCCGAGCGGGTCTGGGCGGCGGCGGCCTGAGCCGGGGCCGGCGCTGGCGCCCCTCACCAGCCCTACCGTGCCCGAAAGCGCCGCCTGCCCGTGGCGCTCCGCCGAG
>NZ_NQKY01000012.1 GCF_002252675.1 Synechococcus sp. BO 8801
CGAGCGCAACGCTCACAACTTCCCCCTCGACCTGGCTGCTGCCAGCGCCACCCCCGTGGCCCTGACCGCCCCGGCGATCGGCTGATCCAGCCCCTCCAGATTTCCTGGAACCTGCCAACCCCCTGCGCGAGCAGGGGGTTTTTTCATGGCGACGGGTTCCGGCTGGGTAGGCTCCCTGCTTCGGGAAACCCGGTTGGTCAGGGCGGTGTGATGGGCAGCAGTTTCGGTGATCTCTTCCGGATCAGCACGTTCGGCGAATCCCACGGCGGTGGCGTCGGGGTGATCATCGATGGCTGTCCCCCCAGGCTGCCGCTGGACCTGGAGCAGATCCAGGCCGATCTCGACCGACGCCGGCCCGGCCAGAGCCGCATCACCACCCCCCGCAAGGAGGAGGACCGGGTCGAGATCCTCAGCGGCCTGCTCGATGGGGTCACGCTCGGGACACCGATCGCCATGGTGGTCCGCAACAAGGACCAGCGCCCCGGGGACTACCAGGAGATGCAGGTGGCCTTCCGGCCCTCCCATGCCGACGCCACCTACCAGGCCAAGTACGGCATCCAGGCCCGCAGCGGCGGTGGCCGCGCCTCGGCCCGCGAAACGATCGGCCGGGTGGCCGCCGGAGCGGTGGCCAAACAGCTGCTGGCCCGCACCCACGGCACCGAGGTGATCGCCTGGGTGCGCCGGATTCACACCATCGAGGCCGTGATCGATCCCGCCAGCGTGAGCCTGGAGGCGGTGGAGGCCAACATCGTGCGTTGCCCCGACGCCGCCACCGCTGAGCGGATGATCGAGCGGATCGAGGCGATCGGTCGGGAAGGGGATTCCTGCGGCGGGGTGATCGAATGCCTGGTGCGGCGGCCGCCGGTGGGTCTGGGCATGCCGGTGTTCGACAAACTGGAGGCGGATCTGGCCAAGGCGGTGATGTCGCTGCCGGCCACCAAGGGGTTCGAGATCGGCTCCGGCTTCGGCGGCACCCTGCTGCGCGGCAGTGAGCACAACGACGCCTTCCTGCCCAGCGACGACGGCCGCCTGCGGACCGCCACCAACAACTCGGGCGGCATCCAGGGGGGCATCAGTAACGGGGAGGAGATCCAGCTGCGGGTGGCCTTCAAACCCACGGCCACGATCCGCAAGGAGCAGCAGACCATCGATGCCACCGGCGCCGCCACCACCCTGGCGGCGAAGGGACGCCACGACCCCTGCGTGCTGCCCCGGGCCGTGCCGATGGTGGAGGCGATGGTGGCCCTGGTGCTGGCCGATCACCTGCTTCGTCAGCAGGGCCAGTGCAGCCTCTGGTGATCCGCCCGCTCAGGGCCGCTGCTGCAGTGCCTCCAGCACAAGGCGCAGCGGCTCCGGCCCCTGGGCGACCAGGGACGAGCCCAGGGCGACGGCATCGACCCCGGCCTCGAGCCAGGGACGCACATCGCCGGGCTGGAGACCGCCGGCGGCGATGCAGAAGGGGAGCGGTGGACCGAGGGGATCCCGCAGGCGCCGCCAGTGGCCGATGCCGACGCTGGCGGCGGGGAACAGCTTGACGATCGGACAGCCCAGGGAGCGGGCCCGGTTCACCTCCGTGGGTGTCATCACCCCGGGGACCAGGGCGAAGCGGGCCATCGCCGCCGTCTCCAGCAGCTCCGCGTCCAGGACGGGGGAGACGCCGTAGGAGAAACCCGCCTCCAGGGACGCCGCCAGGGCCGCGGGGGTGCAGATCGAGGCCGACCCCAGACACAGTTCGGGGAACGCCTCGATCAGGCGCCGGCATTCGGGGATCCAGGCCGGCGAGGGCCCCCAGGCGATCTCCACATGGCGCACCCCCAGGTCGGCCAGCTGGCCCAGCTGGGGGGCCAGGAGCGCTGGCTGCTCAGCGCGAAGCACCACCAGCAGGGGCTGGTGGTGCAGGGACTGGATCAGGGACTCGCAGGGAGGCCTAGACGTAGGCGGCCACCGTCACATCGCGGGAGATGAGGAGCTCCTGGAGCTCCTCGGCATCCACGGTCTCCTTCTCGACCAGGAGCTCGGCCAGCTCATCGAGGACGGCCCGGTTGGCGAGCAGCACGTCGGTGGCGCGGCGGTAGGCGTCGGCCACCAGCTGGGAGACCTCCTCGTCGATGGCGGCGGCGGTGTCCTCGGAGAAGTCGCGCTCGGCGGCGATGTCGCGGCCGAGGAACATGCCCCCCTGGGCCCGGCCCAGGGCCACCGGGCCGAGGCGGTCGCTCATGCCGAAGCGGGTGACCATCTGGCGGGCGACCCGGGCCACCTGCTGCAGGTCGTTGGAGGCCCCGGTGGTGACTTCGTCCTCGCCGTAGACGATCTCCTCGGCGACCCGGCCACCGAGGGCGACGGCCATCTGGTTCTGCAGGTAGGAGCGGGAGTAGAGCCCCGACTCCATGCGCTCCTCACTGGGGGTGAAGAAGGTGAGGCCGCCGGCCTGGCCGCGGGGAATGATGCTGATCTTCTGGACGGGGTCGTAGTCGGGCATCAGGGCGCCCACCAGGGCGTGGCCGGACTCGTGGTAGGCCACCAGGCGCTTGCGGCGCTCGCTCATCACCCGGTCCTTCTTCTCGGGGCCGGCCATGACGCGCTCGATGGCGTCGTTGACCTCATCCATCGACACTTCGGTCAGCTGGCGCCGGGCGGCGAGGATGGCCGCCTCGTTGAGCAGGTTGGCCAGGTCGGCACCGGTGAAGCCGGGGGTGCGGCGGGCCACCTTGTCGAGGTCGACGTCCTTGGCGAGGGTCTTGCCGCGGGCGTGGACACCGAGGATCTGGAGACGGCCGGCGTAGTCGGGACGGTCGACCACCACCTGACGGTCGAAGCGACCCGGCCGCATCAGGGCCGAATCGAGCACGTCGGGGCGGTTGGTGGCCGCCACGATGATGATGCCGGTATTGCCCTCGAAGCCGTCCATCTCGGTGAGCAGCTGGTTGAGGGTCTGCTCCCGCTCGTCGTTGCCGCCGCCGAGGCCGGCGCCGCGCTGGCGGCCCACGGCGTCGATCTCATCGATGAAGACGATGCAGGGGGCGTTCTTCTTGGCCTGCTCGAACAGGTCGCGCACCCGGCTGGCGCCGACGCCCACGAACATCTCGACGAACTCCGAACCGGAGATCGAGAAGAACGGCACGCCCGCCTCACCGGCCACGGCCTTGGCCAGCAGCGTCTTGCCGGTGCCCGGAGGGCCCACCAGCAGCACGCCCTTGGGGATCTTGGCGCCGACAGCGGTGAAGCGGTCGGGGTTCTTGAGGAAGTCGACCACTTCGGTGAGCTCGAGCTTGGCGCCCTCGATGCCGGCCACGTCACCGAAGGTGACTTGGGTCTGGGGTTCCATCTGGACCCGGGCCTTGCTCTTGCCGAAATTCATGGCCGGGTTGCCGCCGCCGCCCTGGGCGCGGCGCAACAGGAAGAACAGGCCGCCGAGCAGCAGCAGCGGGAAGATCAGGCTGCCGATCGCCTGCTGCCAGGCCGCCGGCTCCCGGTTGGGCTGCACGGCGATGTCGACGTTGTGGTCGGTGAGCAGCTTGAGCAGGTCCTTGTCGGGGGCGAGGTTCACCACGGCGCGCTGGCCGTCGTTCTCCACCACCTGGGCGGTGCCCCGGTCGGGGGAGATCAGCACCCGGGAGATCTCGTTGGCCTGGACGGCCTCGACGAAATCGCTGTAGCGCAGGGTGCGGGGGGCCCGGGCCGGGTCAGGCCGCTCCAGGAAGGCGGTGCCCACGGCGATCATCACGATCACCAGGAGCACGTAGAGCCCCGCGTTGCGCCAGCGTTTCTTCACGACCCTGTCTCCTGTGTGAGAGTGAAAGTAACAGAATGTTAATCGGCGTCCGCGGTCGGACGGGGCTCAGGCCGCGGCCCTGAGCACCTCCACCACGCTACGGAAGGCGAACCATTCCGGGATCTCCTCACCGCCGCGCAGCATCTGGCGGAACTGGGTGCCGCTCAGCTTGCGGATGTGCAGCCCCCGGGCCTGGGCGTGCTCGGCGGTGACGTAGCCCTCCTCCTCGGTGTAGACGAGGTTGAGGGAGGGCACCGTCTCCATGCCGAGCTCGGTGGCCTGGTCACGGGCGAAGTCCTGGGCCTCGTAGGGGCCGTAGAAGTCCTCGCCGGTGAGGGACGATTTGCAGCCCGCCATGTCGCGGCCGATGATGAAGTGGGTGCAGCCGTAGTTCTTGCGAATGATCATGTGCTGCAGGGCCTCCCGGGGGCCGGCCATGTGCATCGCGTAGGGCAGGTAGGCCCAGCGGATGCGGGGGTTGTCCACCTCGGCGGCCAGCCGTTCGTAGGTGGCGAAGCGCACCTCTCCGGCGATGTCGTCCTCCTGGGTGGGACCGCAGGTGGGGTGCACCAGCACCACCCCGCCCTTGCTCACGTTGGGGGCCTCGAGGGCGCGGGTGAACAGTTCGTAGTGGGCCCGGTGGATGGGGTTGCGGCACTGGAAGGCCACCACGTCCTGGCCCGCCGGCAGGGTGGCGCGCACGTCGGCCGGGGTGCTGCAGGGAAAGACGCGCTGCGGCAGGGCCAGACCCTGGAGGCGCCCGCCCAGGTAGAAGCGGCCCCGTTCGGTGGCGATCATGCGCACCGCCGGATGTTCCAGGGAGGTGGTGCCGTAGCAGCCCTTGGCCTCGAGCACCTTGTCGGGCTCCCAGCGGCTCTCCACGGTGAGCACGGCCAGGTCCTGGCCCTGGTAGGTGAGCAGCAGCCGCTGGCCCACGGCGACGGAGGCGTCGTCGGTGTCGAAGATGATCGGCAGGCCGAACAGCAGACCGCTGGTGGTGCGGTGGCCCGCCACCACAGCCTCGTAGTCCTCCTGGTGCATGAAGCCGCGCAGGGGCGAGAAGCCGCCCACGATCAGCAGCTCCACGTCGCAGGCGTTGCGGTGACTGCACTCCAGCACCTTGTCCACCGAGGCGCGCACACCCTCCTGCTGGTCGGGCGGCACCATCAGATCGACAAGGCTGCCGCCGTGGGGGGCGATCAGATCGGAACGGGCGGCGGTGTTGGCGAGCGTCATGGCGACGGGCCGGGGCTGCACAAGGAATAGGCCCATCCTCCCAGACCAACCTTCGGCCTTGAAAAAGGGCGGCCACGAAAAAAGGGGCCCGTGGGCCCCTGGGATCAACGGGTTGTGGTGAGGGGGCCTGGGGCGAAACCCGGCCCGGGCCTCAGACCTCCTCGAGACGGCCGTAGAGCTCGCCGGTGATCTTGACGTCGACGACGGCCTTGGTGCCCATGTCGGTGTCAGAGGGCTGGATGGCGGTGAACACCCCGGCGAACTCGCCGGTGCTGGGATCGACCTTGGTGATCGAGAGGTCCATGGTGCCGGAGCCATCCACATAGCGCTTGACGGTTTCCCCGGCGAACTCATCACCGGCGGGCACCAGACCCACGGCGCTGCTGTAGCCGGTGGTCAGGCCCCGGCCCTTGGGATCCAGGAAGTTGCTGGTGCGGTAGCTGGGGGCGCGGTACTCGCCCTTGAGGTCGGTGCTGGTGGAGAAGGAGGTGCCGGCGGCAGAGGCCTTGAGCTCCTTGCTGGAGAACATGAAGGGCACTTCCTCACCACCGGGCATCAGCACGGTGATCGGCTGGAAGTCGATGCCACCCAGCTCCTTGAAGCTGAGCTTGTCACCGCTGACCTTGAGGTCGCCGTAGACCTGATCGAGGCTGGAGGTATACCGGGTGAGGATCTTGCCGGCGACGAACTGGGCTTCCTGGCGCTTGTTGGCGGGCTCACCCTTCACGAAGACCTCGGAGGGGTGCATGCAGATCTCCTTGAGCTGATAGGTCGCCGAGGGATCCAGGGTGATCGTGCCGCGTGCGGAATCGGGCAGGGTCGGGCAGTCGTTCGCCAGACCGGTGTTGTGGATGTCTTCGTAGGTGAGATTGGCCCGATCAACGGCCTTGGCCCCGCCGCTGCATGCGGACACCAGGGTCAGGCACAGAGCCAGCACGAGGGCCAGCAGGGGACGGAAACGCATGGGGAGAAGCCGCAGAGACGGAACGGGAACTGGGCTGGCCGGGATCCTACCGGTGCAAAACGCCCATTCCAGGTGGCTTGCGTGGGCTCTCAACAACCTGTATGAGAGGGAGATGTCCCTGAGCCGCACCCACCCGATCGACGACTCCACGCCCTTCGCGCCGCCGTCTCCGGGACCCGCCGCGACGGCTCCGGCCCCTCCGACGTCCGCACCCGCGACCGAGCCAGCCTTCGACCCAGCCGCCGACCCCGAACTCCAGCGGGCCCTCGACACCCTGCTGAGGATCGCTGAGGAGCGCGCCGAGCAGCCCGAGGCCCTGCTCGATCTGCTGCGCCGCATCGAGCACCTGCACCGCAGCATCCAGGACGGCCCCTTCCGCAGCAGCCTGCCCAGCGACCGCAATGGCCTGTTCACCCTGCTCTCCGAGATGGAAGGCAGCGGCGGCTGGCCCTACATCCCCCGGCTGCAGCTGCGCACGTTCATGGATCTGCTGGCGCCCGATCCGGAGACCTGAGGGCCACCGCTTCCGCGAGCGCCGAGAGCAGACGGTGGGCCAGGGCCAGCTTGCCGGTGGGGCCCACCTGGCATTCCCGCTCGCCGGGACCGAGCAGCCAGCCTTCGTTGCCGGCCGACCCGAACCCCGCTCCGTCCCGGTCGATGGGGTTGGCGAACAGCAGATCGCAGCCTTTGCGGGCGAACTTGGCCCGGGCCTCCTGGAGCACCTCACCACTCTGGGCGGCGAAGCCGAGGATCGCCTGGGCCGGCGGGCGGCGCCGCACCAGGGCCGCCAGCAGATCGGGCACGGGCTCCCAGCCCTCGGTGAGGGAGGCCTCCAGCGCCTCCTTGGGGAGCTTGCGGTGCTCGGGGCTGCGGCGGCGGTGGTCGGCGACGGCGGCGGCCATGGCGATGGCATCGGCGCCGTCCTGCAGCCGCAGCAGCGCCGCCTCCATCTCCGCCGCAGTGACGACGGGGTGGCATTGGAGGCCCTCCAGCCAGGCCGGATCGACCGCCAGCGGGCCGTGGACCAGATCGACCGTGGCGCCGCGCAGGCGGGCGGCCTGGGCCAGCAGCACCCCCATGCGTCCGGTGCTGGGGTTGGTGAGGCAGCGGGCCGGATCGAGGGCCTCCCGGGTGGGGCCGGCACTCACCAGCAGACGGCGGCCGGCCCAGTCGCGGCGGCAGCCGGCCACCAGCAGCGACTCCAGCGCCAGCAGCAGCAGCTCCGGGTCGGCCATGCGCCCATCGCCCACCCGGTCGCAGGCCAGCAGGCCGCTGCCGGGATCCAGGGGCAGCACCCGCTCCCAGCCCTGCAGCTCCCGCCAGTTGCGGCGTACCGCCGGAGCGGCCCACATGGCGCTGTTCATGGCCGGGGCGGCCACCACGGGGACCTCGCAGGCGATCAGGGTGCTGGCCAGCAGGGTGTCGGCCATCCCGTGCACCCAGCGGGCCAGGCTGGTAGCGCTGAGGGGGGCCAGCAACACCACCTCGGCCCACTCGGCCAGGGCGATGTGCAGGGGCCTGGATTCCTGATGGCTCCACTGGTCGGCCTCGATGTGGCAAGGAGCGCGGCTGAGGCTCGCCAGGGCCACCGCGCTCACCAGCCGCTCGGCGCCGGGGCTGAGCACACAGCGCACCAGGGCACCGCGCTGCACCAGGGCACTGACGAGCTGGGGCAGCTTGACGGCGGCGATGCTGCCGCTGATCAGCACCAGCACGCGACGTCCCGCAAGGGCGTCCTCCTCACTCCTCATCGAAGGGTTCCTGATCCACCAGATGGACGTAGGGCCGGATCAGGTCGGGGCGGTGGATGGCCAGGGCCCGCAGCAGGTGCCAGTCGGCCAGGCCCGCAAACGGGGTGGGGTAGTCGTCGTCCTCGAGACGCCGGGCGAGCTCGGCAATGGAGGCGTCGTCGAAGGCCGCGAGCTGCTCGGGGGTGATGGACAGGCTGGAATCAACCAAGGGGGCGGCCGGGGAGGGGGACGGGATGGTGATAATGGCGATCGAAGGGGAATTAGCTCAGCTGGTAGAGCGCTGCGATCGCACCGCAGAGGTCAGGGGTTCGAGTCCCCTATTCTCCATCCACCATTCTCCCCGGCCGGGTCTCCCAGCGTCCCTGAGGGCGTCCCGGCGGCTCCCGGCCCAACCCCGACCCGTCCCGATCCCCTGCCGATGAACTGGAGCAGCGACGCGGAAACCAGCCTGAAGGAGATCCCGTTCGTGGTGCGGCCGATCATCCGGCGGCGGATCGAATCCCTGGCCCGCGAGGCCGGCCTCGAGGGTGTGGATCTCGCCTTCTACCAACAGGCCAAGGAGCGTTTCGGAAGGAAGTGAATCGGCGATGGGGTAAAAGAGGGGGTTGATCAGGGGCCCGCTCAATGTCGCAGTCCAAGCGCGAACAGGTTGTCAGTCATCTGCGCTACATCCGCCAGGAGCTGCGGGAGATGCACCAGGGGGTCATGGAGGACGGCCTGCTGCCGGAGGCCGGTGAGGTGCGGGGTGTGATGGCCCAGATGGAGGCCCTGCTGGAACTGCTGGAAGGCAAGGGATCCCGCAAGAAGGACGGGGACGGCTGATTCGGGACGTCTGAGAACGACCACGCCACCCGTCAAGCCCCCGCAGGGACGCTCCGGTCAGCGGCTGCCCCCCCTTGCCCGACCCGCTGGAGATTGGTTTGCTGGTGTCGTCCCCATCACCCCGCCCGGGCCTCGGCCTCGGGCTTTTTTATTGGCATCCCCTATCGGTGGGGGGAAAATGCTGTCAAGACGCCAGAGATGGTGTAGACAAGAGATCGCAGGGATTGGGCCGGGTGATGGGGATCACCGCCAGCGGCTTTCCACCCTTGGGTGTTGAGCCCCCTGCTCCCCTTTCCACCCAGCGGCAGGTTCGCACCGTTGCCTCCCCGCTTCCAGCAGACCCGATTCCAGCAACGGATCACCCAGTCCGGCAACCTGCTTGAGGCGTGGGCCCAGAACCCCTGGCGCCGCCTTTCCCTGTTGCTGATCGTGCTGCTGGGCGGGTTCGTGATCGGCGGCAGCGTCGGCTCGATCACCGGCGCCCTCGCCCTGTTCGATCCCCTCGGCGCCCTGGTGTGCGTGCTGGCCATTGAGGTAGCGGCCCGCCTGCGGCGCAGGCTGCTGGCGCAGCCGCTGAAGCTGCGGCTGCAGGTGCTGGACATGGCCCGCATGGGCCTGCTCTACGGCCTGCTGCTGGATGGCTTCAAGCTGCTCTGAGCCCTCAGACGGCGGCCAGCAGATAGAGCAGGGCCATCCGGATCGGAATGCCGTTGCGGACCTGCTCCTCCACCAGGCTGCGGCCGGGATCGTCGAGCAGTTCGCCGGCAATCTCCACCCCCCGGTTCACCGGGCCGGGGTGCAGCACCGGCACGGCGTCGCCGCAGAGGGCCAGGCGCCGGTGGCTGAGGCCGTACTGGCGGTGGTAGGTGTCCAGGCTGGTGAGCAGGTGCTGCTGCATCCGCTCCTTCTGCAGGCGCAGGGTCATGACGGCGTCGGCCCCGGGCAGGGCCTCCTCCAGGCGCCGCTCGACCCGCACCCGGCCCCGGGCGGCCACCGGATCGGCCCCCTGGCCCGGCGGCGGAGCCAGCACGAAGTCGGCGAAGCAATCGGGCAACAGGGTGGCCGGCCCGCAGAGCACCACGTCGGCGCCGCAGGCGGTGAGGGCCCAGAGGTTGGAGCGGGCCACCCGGGAATGGAGCACGTCGCCGACGATGACAATGCGGCGGCCCCGCAGGCTGGCGGGGGAGGGGGCCTCGGGTTCGAAGTGGCGCGCCAGGGTGAACAGGTCGAGCAGGCCCTGGCTGGGGTGGCTGTGCAGGCCGTCACCGGCGCTGAGCACCGACACCCGCTCGCCGCAGCGGTCGAGGTCGCGGGCCAGGCTGTGGGGCACCCCGGCGCAGCGGTGGCGCACCACCAGGATGTTGGCGCCCATCGCCACGTAGGTGCGGGCGGTGTCCAGCAGGCTCTCCCCCTTGCTGAGGGAGCTCGACGACGGCGAGAAGCTCTGCACCTCCGCCGAGAGCCGTTTGGCGGCCAGTTCGAAACTGCTGCGCGTGCGGGTGCTGGGCTCGAAGAACAGGCTGGTCATCAGCCGGCCCTGGAGGGCGGGCAGGCGGCGGGAGCCGGCCACCGGCAGGGCCCGGAAGCGCTGGGCCAGTTCGAGAACGGTGGCGAAGTCGTCGACCGAGAAGGACGCCAGGTCGAGCACGTGGCGGTGACTCCAGCCGCTCAAGGCGTTCCGCTTCCATCGATCGCCCCAACCGTAGAGGCCAGCAGGGCGGCGAGCCCATCGTGTCGGGGTGTCCGATCGCCGCGGGCCCGCCGACTGACACTGCGGCTGGCACGCAGGTACCAGCGCCAGGGCAGTTCCTGTCCCTGGGAGACGCCGATGCGCTGGGTCTGCAGCAGCGGCGCCTCCTGGGGTGCCGGCCCCTCCAGCAGCGCCGCCAGCACCGGCGGCCGCGGGGCCAGCCACAGCCCCGAGGCCGGCGCGGCGATCAGGCCGTCCTGACGGTGGTCGATGGCGAAGCAGCGGGCCAGCAGGCCGGGGCCGGCCGCATCCCGCTCCGGTGCCCCCGGCAGGGCCGCGGCCCGCAGCAGCACCCCGTTGGCCCAGTCCCTCCGGCCGGTGACCACGTTGACGCAGTGGTGCACGCCGTAGGTCAGGTACACATAGAAACGGCCGGGCTCCCCGAACAGGGTGTCGTTGCTGGCCGAACGGCGGCGGTGGCCGTGGCACGCCGGCTCGCTCTGGCAGTAGGCCTCGGTTTCGACGATCACGCCCCACAGCAGGGCGCCCGTCGGCTGGCGCCGCAGCAGCAGGCAGCCGACCAGCTCCGGCGCCACCAGCTCGGCGGGGCGGGCGAAGAAGGACGGGGGGAGGGCGGGGGCGGGAGGGTCCAGGCGGCTGATCACCATTCTCATTTCTGCAACCGTGTCCGTTGGTACGGCAGGGGCCGGAACAGACGTCTTAACCAGGTCTTAACCGAGGGATAACGTTGGGCGGCCATGGCGAAGCGCTACTCCACTCTCGATCGGCTGCGCTTCACCCGGACGGGCCTGAAGGCACGCCTCAACTACCTGAAGTCCAGGTACATCTTTGTGCACGTCCCCAGGTGCGGCGGCACCTATGCCTCCACCCTGATTCACGGCAGGCCCCTGGGCCATCTCTATGCGGATTTCATCCGGAGGAAGCTTCTTGGTGATGGCCAGTATTCCGCCCGAACGTCCGTCGCCTTCGTTCGCTGTCCCGTCGAGCGGCTGATTTCGGCCTACTGCTTCTCCCTCCGTGGCGGCACCGATCTGGTGTCCCAGTTTCCGCTGCACAGGCCACCCCGCTGGGCGCTGACGGACTTTCGGACCTTCTGCCAGGACTGGCTGTTTCAGCAGAGTCTGCACCGGGTCGACTTCATCTTCAGACCCCAGAGCTGGTGGCTGTTCGACGAATCCGGCCAGCTGATCGTTGACGAGGTCAACCATCTGAGCCGGCTGGATTCATGGCTTCAGGAGAAGGGCTTCGTCACCGAAGCCAGCCCGGTGAACGTCAACGCCTCGGAGCGGGGTCTGGCGGATGAAGCACGCAGGGCCCTGAGTCCGTCCCTGATCGCCTCGATCCGCGATCTCTACGCCCAGGATGTGGCGCTGCTCAGCGGCCACCTCTCCTGCACCCCCGCGGAGCCGGCCACGGTGCGGGGAAGCGGACGACAGCTCTCCCCTGTGCACCGTTGAGGCGTCTGCGGGCCACACTGACAGCAGCGGTGAACAGCCCTTCGCCCGCCGATCCACACCCCTCCATGGAAACCGCCAGCTTCAACCTCGGCACCGTCCTTCTGGCCGTCAGCGGCCTGTTCGTGCTGACCACCCTGTTCTTCGGCACCAAGGGCGGCTACTACGACACCGACGACTACGACGGCAACGGCACCGCCCACTGAGAGCCCGCTCAGGCAGGGAGGCCGGCGGCCGTCGGGCCCATGATCAGGAACTCCCCAGCCGTTCGGCCTCGGGGCAGTCGCCGGTGGTGGGCAGGTCGTCGGCATCGGCGGAGCGGCTCACCGAGGCCAGCCGGGTGCTGACGGCCCCGATCGAGGCCAGCCGGACGCTCTCCTCCCAGCTGTGGCGCTCGTCGCCGTCCTCGTCGTCGTAGCGGAGGGTGACCAGATCGCCCTCGATCTCCACCACCAGGGCCCTCTCGATCCAGCGCTGCTGGTCCAGCAGGTAGACCCAGACCGGTCGCTGCTCCAGGCGAAATCGGTCGAGCTTGCGATGCAGCATCGTGACGCCGCGGATAGGGTCGATCCTAGGCAGCACGGCGCCTGTCGCCATGTTCACCATGACCCGATCGATGCCCAGCACCGCCCCAGGCCCCAGCACGGTTCCGGGCCCCGTCGCCAGCACCGAGGCGATCCGGCTGCAGTTGCGCAGCTGGCCCGAGGTGGAGGACTACCTGACCCGCTGCCGGGGGGTGATCGTGCCGCTGGGCTCCACCGAGCAGCACGGGCCCACCGGCGCCATCGGCACCGACGCCCTCACCGCCGAGGCCGTGGCCCTGGAGGTGGGTCGCCGCACCGGGGTGCTGGTGACGCCGGCCCAGGCCTTCGGCATGGCCGAACACCATCTGGGCTTCGCCGGCACCATCAGCCTGCAGCCCTCCACCCTGCTGGCCGTGCTCCATGACGTGGTGCTCTCACTGGCCCGCCACGGCTTCGAGCGCATCTACGTAATCAACGGCCACGGCGGCAACATCGCCACCGCCCGGGCCGCCTTCGCCCAGGCCTACGGCACGGCCGCGGCCCGGGGGCTGCCGGGCGCCGAGCGGCTGCGCTGCCGTCTGGCCAACTGGTTCACCGCCGGCCCGGTGATGCGCGAGGCCCGCGATCGCTACGGCGACCGGGAGGGGCACCACGCCACCCCCAGCGAGATCGCCCTCACCCTGCACCTGGAGCCCAGCCTCAACGCCAAGCAGCGGCCCCTGCCGGAGGCGGCCCCCGCCGGGCCGATCCACGGCCCCGAGGACTTCCGCCGCCGCCATCCCGATGGCCGCATGGGCTCCGACCCCTTCCTGGCCACGGCCGACCACGGCGCCCGCTTCCTGGAGCTGGCGGCGGCGGCCCTGGCCGACGACCTGGCCGACTTCCTGGGGCCGGAAGGGGAAGCCAGCTGAGGCGGCGACGGCCGCGGCTAGGTTCGGACGACGACGACGAGCGCGACGATGGAGCGGATCACGGCCGAGGATGTGCGCAAGGTGGCCCAGCTGGCCCGCCTGGCCCTGCCCGAGGAGCGGATCGCCACCTACACCGTTCAGCTGGAGCGGATCCTCGACTACGTCGCCCACCTCGAGCAGGTGGACACCGAAGGGGTGCCCCCCACCACCCGGGCCGTTGAGGTGGTCAACGTGACCCGCCCCGACGCGGTGGACCCCACCCCGGTGCGCGAGGAGCTGCTTTCCCTGGCCCCCCAGCGGGAGGGGGATTTCTTCCGCGTGCCCAAGATCCTGGGCGACTAGCGCACCGGCGAGACGGCGGTGCGGTGCAACAGCTCAAGCACCCGCCGGCGGGCATGGCGGGTGGGCATCAGCCTGACGATCGGCCGAAGCCGGCTGCGACGCTTCTTGTGGGAGCGCACTCCCAGGAAGATGTCGTAGAGGAAGTTGAGGCTGTCGGTACGGGTTTCGAACAATCCAAGCCGCTGGGGTGAACCCTTGGCATCAAGAATCGGCTTGGTGGCGTGATACGCCGGCTGGTATTCGAACCAGGGGATCGACGGCCAGAGATGGTGGATCAGGTGATAATTCTGGCCCATGATCAGCCAGTTCATCAGCCTGCTGGGATAGACGCGGGCGTTGTGCCAGCGGTTGCGGGACTGGAAGGGACGGTGGGGCAGGTAGTCGAAGAACAGACCGAGGGTGACGCCCACCATCAGGGCCGGTGCGAACCAGCAGTTGAAGACGAACGGCAGGAAGTTGTGCTGGGCGGCCGCCACCACGATCAGCACGAAGATGGTGCGGGCCAGGACCCACTCGAACAGCTCGTTGTGGCGCCAGAGGCGATGGCGGAAGAAGAAAACTTCGTGATAGAAGAACCGCGGCGCGATCAGCCACAGGGGCCCGAAGGTGCTGACGATGTGGTCGGGATCGAGCTTGGGATCGTTGACGTGGGCGTGGTGCTGCAGATGCACCCGGGTGAACACCGGGAAGCTGAAGCCCAGCAGCAGGGCGGCCCCATGGCCCATCACCGCGTTCCAGATGCGGTTGGGATGGGCGGCGTTGTGGCAGGCGTCGTGGATGACGGTGCCCTCCAGGTGCAGGGCCAGGAAGCCCAGGGCCAGCAGGGGCGGCAGGGGCCAGCCGCCCACGAACCAGCCCCAGATCGTCAGGGCCGCCAGGCCGTAGCCGGCCAGGAACAGGCCCACCGTGGGGTTCCAGGCGGCGGGGGGATCCAGGTACTCCCGGGGGACGCTGAGCCGAGGCACGGGCGTGGTGGAAGCCACGGGGGCGGACGTGGGTGCCAGCGTGTCTGTCATGGCCTGGGCCAGGTCCGGATCCCCGAAGGAGGACCCAGATTACGGAACCCGCCCGGTCGGCGCGACAGGATCCGGGACGGCGCCATCACGGCTGGTTGGCAGCGACCGGCAGGGTGCGCAGGTTGGCGGTGACATCCACCAGGGGGAACTCCGTGGCTCCCCAGCCATCGGGGGGCATGAGCGGGGGCGCGTCCGGACCCGGGGCCGCGGCGGCACCGGCGGCGAAGGCGCCGTCGGTCCAGGCCAGAAGCAGACCCCGCAGGGCGCCGCCGCCCTGCTCATAGGAGGAGCGCAGGTTGAAGTGGTCGCCATCCTTGGCCAGCACCAGCCGGTGGCCGCCGCCGGCATTGCGCGCCTCCAGCGCCATGGGCCTGAGGGCCTCGGGCCCCGAGGGCACCACCCAGTCGCGGCTGCCGCTCACCAGCAGCACCCGGCCGTTCATGGCCTTGGCCGAGCCCTGATCGAACAGCAGCGACATCGGCGGGCTGACCGCCACCACCGCCTTGACCCGGGGGTCGGCCAGGCCGGCCTGGTCGGCGGAGGTGAGGAAACTGCACTGCAGCACCCAGCTGACGTTGCGGGCCGGATTGGTGACGTCCTTGCAGAAGCGGTTGAGCAGGGCGGCGCTGGGCCGGGCCCCGGCCAGCTGCAGCGACGTGGTGGCGCCGTAGGACTGCCCCATCGCCACAACGGCATCGGTGCGCAGACCGGCCGGCAGCCCCAGGCTGCCCGCCGCAGCCGCATCGATGGCGGAGGTCATGTCCATCGGCCGCAGCTTCAGGTCCTCCGGCTTGGGGGGCGGCACCTCGCCGGAGAGCATGGCCTGCTGCTGCGACTTATCGCTGCCGGGGTGGCGGGGCAGCAGCACGGTGTAGCCATGGCTGGCCAGGTGCTTGCCCCAGCCCTCGAAGCTTTCGGGGGAGTCCCAGAGGCCATGGGAGATCAGCACGAGGCGGCCGTTGGCGCCGGTTTCCGGCTGGATCGTGACGACCTGCAGGGGCTTGGGGCGATGGGTGACGGGGATCGCCAGCTCCTGACGCTTCACCGCCAGCGGGCCGGCCTGGCTGAGGGCCGGGCTGATGCCGGCGGCGGGCATCGAGGTCACCAGGTCGTTGCCCTGGCGTTGCTGGTTGGCGAGTCGATCGATGGCGAAGACCACCCGCTGCAGATCCACCGAGGCGCTCTTGCCGGGCAGGGCCTCGAGCACCTCCAGCAGGTTGAGGCTGCCCTTGGCCTGGCTGCTCTCCAGGGAGGTCGCCAGCTGGCTGGAGTCCAGCGGCTGGCGCACCCCCTCGACCAGCACCACTGAAGAGATCAGCAGCAGCACCTGGTTGACCAGGGGCGAACCCACCGACTGCTCGGCGAAGGCCTTGACCGGCAGAGGCAGGGGTGTCTGGAAGGCCTCCACCAGCCGGCGGCCGATGGCGCCGTTGGTGGCCCGATCCAGCTCGGCGAGGTCACTGTCGCCGGAGAGCAGGCTGCGCTGATCCCTCAGTTCCCTGAGCTGGATGGTGAACGCCGTCTCGAGCAGGGGCAGGCTGAGCTGGATTTCCTCGAGGGCCCGGGCCGGAGCCGCCGCCGCCAGGAGGGAGCCTGCACCCAGGAGCAGCGCCGTGAGCTGGCGGAGAGGGCTCTTCATGTCGGCGATTCCGTTGATGGGCAGCGTAGGTGTGTCCGCGAAGACGCCACCTCCTACCGATCAGGGGGGATGCCCACCGGGGGACTTGAACCCCCACGACCTGAGCCACTGGAACCTAAATCCAGCGCGTCTACCAATTCCGCCAGGTGGGCGCCTGCTGGACTCTAGACAGGTCGGCCGGCGCCATCCGGCGGGATCGGCCATCCGGTGGTCACCGCCCAGAATGGCGCCAGACGTCGCCCCGGCCATGCTTGCCACCCTCGGAGGCCTCCTGGCCCTGCTGCTGGGGCTGCTGCTGCTGCTGCTGCCCCTGCTGGCCTCCGAACTGAGCCGGGCGAGGGATTCGGTCTGGGGGGCGGTGGTGCTGCTGCTGGGCCTGGTGCTTGTGACCAGCGCCGAGCGGCTCACGGGCGCGCCGATGCTGGCGGTGCTCTGCGGCGGCCTGCTGATCGGCCGGCTCGGGGTGGAGGTGGGCCAGGCCCGCTGGCGCCTGCTCACCGACGAGGAGCGCCAGCGGCTGTGGTCGTTGGAGCGCTGGCAGACCAGCCTCAGCCAGCTCGGCGCCTCCCTGGCGCGGCTGCTGCAACTGGCCGGCGGCATGGCCAGCGGTCTGGGGACCTGGCTGGCGGAACGGCGCGCCACCCGCCCCGCCAGCACCAAGAAGTGGGTGCGGCCCGAAGCGGAGGCTGTCGCCGCCTCAGGCGCCGAGCCCGCCGTGGTGACGGAGACGGCCGGCGAGGAGCCGGTGGTGGTCAGCGACTTCGAGGCGATCGACGCCCTGCTGGAGCAAGCGGTCCCGGAAGCCCCGCCCGAGCCGGTGACGCCGCAGCCGGAGGAGGGTCTCGGCGAGGCGGGATAATCCAGCCTTCTCGCGCTCCGGCGACGTGACGGCAAGCCCGGCGTCCTACAAGGACACGCTCAACCTGCTGCAGACGCCCTTCGCGATGCGGGCCAACGCCCGGGTGCGGGAGCCGGAACTGCAGGCCTTCTGGAAGGAGCACGATCTCTACGGACGGCTGAGCCGCGGCAACCCGGGCGCCCCCTTCACGCTCCACGACGGCCCGCCGTACGCCAACGGCGCCCTGCACGTGGGCCATGCCCTCAACAAGATCCTCAAGGACATCATCAACAAGCACGCCCTGCTGCAGGGGCGGCGGGCCCGCTTCGTGCCGGGCTGGGACTGCCACGGCCTGCCGATCGAACTGAAGGTGCTGCAGGGCCTGGGCAGCGAGGAGCGGCGGCAGCTCACCCCCATCGACCTGCGGCGCCGGGCCCACGCCTATGCCCTCGAGCAGGTGGAGGCCCAGAAGAGCGGCTTCCGGCGCTGGGGCATCTGGGCCGACTGGGATGAGCCCTACCTGACCCTGCAGAAGTCCTACGAGGCGGCCCAGATCGGCGTCTTCGGAAAGATGGTGCTGGCCGGCCACATCTACCGGGGCCTCAAGCCGGTGCACTGGAGCCCCAGCTCCCGCACCGCCCTGGCCGAGGCCGAGCTGGAGTACCCCGACGGCCACACCTCCCCCAGCGTCTACGTGGCCTTCCCGGTGGTGGAGCTGCCGGAACCGTTGGCCGGGCTGCTGGCGGCCGCCGGCATCGCCGGGCCCACCGATGCGGCCCACCGGGAGCAGCTGTTCGTGGCCATCTGGACCACCACCCCCTGGACCCTGCCGGCCAACCTGGCGGTGTCGGTGAATGGCCAGCTCGATTACGCCATCTGCCGCGACGGCACCACCAACGGCGGCACCCCCCGCTATCTGGTGGTGGCCTCCCAGCTGGTGGAGCAGCTGCGCACCAGCCTGGCGCGCCCGCTCGAACCGCTGCTCACCCTCAAGGGGGCCCAGCTGGAGGGGATCCAGTACCGCCATCCGCTGCTGGATCGCACCAGCCCCGTGGTGATCGGCGGCGACTACATCACCACCGAGACCGGCACCGGCCTGGTGCACACGGCGCCGGGCCACGGGGTCGATGACTTCCACACCGGCAACAAGTACGGCCTGCCGGTGCTCTGCCCGGTGGACGAGGCCGGCACCCTCACCGCCGAGGCGGGCCCCTTCGCCGGGCTCAACGTGCTCAAGGACGCCAACCCGGCGATCATCACCGCCCTGCGGGACGCCGGGCTGCTGCTGGCCGAGCAGCGCTACGAGCACCGCTACCCCTACGACTGGCGCACCAAGAAGCCGACCATCTTCCGGGCCACCGAACAGTGGTTCGCCTCCGTCGACGGCTTCCGGGCCCAGGCCCTGGAGGCGATCGCGGCGGTGGAGTGGCTGCCGGCCAGCGGCCGCAACCGCATCGAGGCGATGGTGCGGGACCGGGGCGACTGGTGCATCTCCCGCCAGCGCTCCTGGGGGGTGCCGATCCCGGTCTTCTATCACCGCGAGACGGGCGAGGTGCTGCTGAACGCCGACACCCTGGCCCACGCCGAGGCGCTGATCGCCGAGCACGGCGCCGATGTCTGGTGGGAGCGGGACGAGGCCGGCCTGCTGCCGCCCGCCTGGGCCGAGGAGGCCGACCAGTGGCGCAAGGGCACCGACACCATGGATGTCTGGTTCGACTCGGGCTCCTCCTGGGCCGCCGTGCTGGAGGGCCGCGGGCTCGGCTGTCCCGCCGATCTTTATCTGGAGGGCTCCGACCAGCATCGCGGCTGGTTCCAGAGCAGCCTGCTCACCTCGGTGGCGGTGAACGGCACGGCCCCCTACCGCCGGGTGCTCACCCACGGCTTCACCCTCGATGAGAAGGGCCGCAAGATGAGCAAGTCCCTCGGCAACGTGGTCGACCCCGTTGTGTTGGTGGAGGGGGGCAAGAACGAGAAGCAGGAGCCGCCCTACGGCGCCGACGTGCTGCGGCTGTGGGTGAGCTCGGTGGATTACTCCGCCGACGTCCCCCTGGGTCCGGGCATCCTCAAGCAGCTGGCGGACGTGTACCGCAAGGTGCGCAACACGGCCCGCTATCTGCTGGGCAACCTGCACGATTTCGTGCCGGCCGAGCATGCCGTGCCGATCACGGATCTCCCCCTGCTGGATCGCTGGATGCTGCAGCGCACCGCCAGCCTGATCGAGGAGGTGAGCGCCGATTTCGAGCGCTTCGAGTTCTACCGCTTCTTCCAGGCCCTGCAGAACTTCTGCGTGGTGGACCTGTCCAACGTCTACCTCGACATCGCCAAGGACCGCCTCTATGTGAGTGCGGCCGCCGACTTCCGGCGCCGCAGCTGCCAGACGGTGCTGCACCTGGTGGTGGAGCGGCTGGCGGGGCTGATCGCGCCGGTGCTCTGCCACATGGCCGAGGACATCTGGCAGAACCTGCCCTACCCGGTGGCCGAGGCCTCGGTGTTCGAGCGGGGCTGGCCCACGGTGCCCGGCAGCTGGGCCGCCCCGGAGCTGGCGGCGCCGATGCAGCGGATCCTGGAGCTGCGCGCCCAGGTGAACCGGGTGCTGGAAGGCTGCCGGGGCCGGGGGGAACTGGGAGCTTCCCTCGAGGCCCAGGTGCAGCTGGAGCTGGTGGAGGCCGGCCCGGAGGCGGCCCCCCTGCAGGAGGCCCTGGCCCTGGTGGAGGCCAGCCCCCATCCGGAGGTGGACAACCTGGCCGACTGGCTGCTGGTCTCGGCCCTGCGGGTCGGCGGGCCTGCGCCGGCGGAGCCCCTTCTGGCGGAGACCGAGGAGGAGGGGGTGCGGGTGCGGATCGCGCGGGCGGCGGGCCACAAGTGCGAGCGCTGCTGGCACCACGAGAGCGACATCGGCCAGCACCCGGACCATCCCACCCTGTGCGGTCGCTGCGTGGGTGTGCTCGGGCGCCAGGGGGCGGGGCCCGCCTGATCCAGCGGGGTCGGGTCAGACCAGCCCGAAGGGGCTGAGGACCTTTCTGGCCGCGATCTTGAGCTGCAGCGGAATGCCCTGCCTGGGGAGCTTGCGCACGATGCGGGCCGCCAGCCGGCGGGAGCGCGTGGCCAGCGAATGGGACTCCAGCAGGGGATAGGGAGAGCGCTCCCGCAGCAGCTTGATCAGCCAGGCCTCCGCCGCCGGATCCTGGGAACCCGGCGCCTGGGCGACCTCGGCCAGGCGGATGCGCTCGGCGAACTCCGCCACCAGGGCCTGATAGCCGCAGGCCTCGGCGACGGGCCCGTGGGAGGCATGAACCCGGGCGAAGTGCTTGAGCGACTTGCGCTCCAGCAGGGCGGCGTGGTCGAGCAGATCCTCGATGTCGTTGGCGATCCGCACGACGCTGGCCTGGGCGCTGACGATCGGCATTTCCTCGATCACCGGCGGGGCCTCGCGGGTGCCCGCGGCGCTGGCGACCGCGTAGGCATGGGCGATCGCCTCGACCTTGCGGCCCACCAGTTCCCGCAGCAGGGCCCGGTTCCGCTCGGTGGGGGCCAGATGGCGGCCGGAGGAGGTGTTGGCCATGTAGGCGGCGTGCAGCAGGGAGGCCTTGACCAGATCGAAGGGGGCGCCGTGCACGACCAGGACACTGGCCACCCGGACGACATGCTCCTGGAAAGTTTTCTTGGAGCCCCGGAAGGAACCGCCGTGAAGCTCGGCGGCGACATCGAACACCCTGTTCAGCTCAGCGATCTCCTTGCGGGAATGGCCCTGCGCCAGGCATTGCCGCACCAGCAGAGGGAACGAGTGGACGTAGGGATAGGCGTGGTTATCCACGGCCTCGGCCGCCGCCGCCGCAGGCCCCTGGGTGCGGGGGTGCACCAGCTCCATGCTGCCGATCTGGCGGTTGAGGAAGGAGGTCATGCTCTGGAGGGAGCGCAACTTCCACTTGCTGGACAGGTAGGCCACGTCCCGGGCCGCCTGCTCATGGCTCCAGCGGCTGCGGAAGGGCTCGATATCGCAGAGCCAGTAGGGGGATTGGGCGTTGGCGTACACATAGCTGACGACGGACTTCGGCTCGAAGATGACCCGGTAGTTCGCCTGCCTGGCCACCATGGCGATGTCGATGTGCTCGTTCACCTGGAGGTAGGACTCATCAAGGGGGCCCACCTCCTGGAGCATCTTCATGCTGAGCAGCATGCAGTGGAACTCGCCGAAATCGGAGTCTCCCCCCTGGAGAGTGCCGACGATGCGGGAGGCTGGGGCGTTGGCGAAGAGGTGTTCTTCGTTGTATTCGATCTGGCCATCGTTCTCCGAGAGATGGTTCTTGCCTCCGGCCATGTGGATGCGATCCTCCGACAACTCACCCATCAGGTAGAGGGGGAACACGATGCCCGCTCCGGTTCGCTCCGCCGTGGCCACCAGGGTCTCGATCCAGCCCCTGGTGACGAGCACATCGTTGTCGATGAAGCACACGTACTTTGTCGTCACCGCCTGCAGCGCCTGGTTGCGCAGCTGGTTGGGGGTGCCGTTTCCTGCCGTGAACAGCGTCAGCTCCCCGCGGGCCTCGGCCGCTTCGAGCTCCCGGCGCACCGAGGGCGGGGACTGGCTGTCGAGGTAGTGCAGGGCGAAGGGGTAATCCCTGTGCTCCAGGAGCGAGCGCAGCGAGCGGGAGGCAAAGCTGTGCCGTTCGCGGAACACCACGACGACCGTGACCAGGGGGAGCACCGGGGAGCCGCCCGGGCTGGCCTGCCCGACGTCGCCGTGCTGTACGTCAGTGCGGCGTACGGGGGCGTTCATCCAATGCCAATCAGATCCGGATGGCGATGATAACATTCTTCTCAATGAGGCATCCCCGCACGCCCCATGGAGGGCCTGCTTCCACGCCGCATTGATTCATGGCCAAACTTTCCTGGCAGGACTTACTCAACGGACCTGCCTTTGTGGTCAATCTCGATCGCCGGCCGGATCGGTGGGAAAACAGTCGCAGGCAACTGGAATGGGCAGGATTCACGGACACACATCGCTGGTCGGCCTTTGATGGTGCGACGGGAAACGTCAGGCAGGAGCTGAAACGGTTCGGCATCGATCAACTGGCGGATCGCGAACACTTTCTCAGCCAGTCTGGCGCCCAGGGCTGCGCCGTTTCGCATCTGACGCTTCTCCAGCACATCATCGATCAGGGGTATCCACGGGCCTGCATCTTCGAGGACGACATCCGCTTCTCCCGGTCGTGGCACCAGCTGGCACCGGCGTTCCTGAGCAGAACACCCCGCCACTGCGACCTGCTCTTCCTGGGCTCCCAGATTCAGTACGACGCCCTGCCCCGCCTGCATCCAGCCCGGCGGTTGAATCGCTCCCGAACACTCACACGCCTGAGCCAGAGCGCCTGGCCCTGGCCCTCCCGTCGGCTGGGCGATGTGGTGCAGGGGCCGCTCTATTGCATGCACGCCTTCAGCATCACCCGGAAGGGCTGCCAGGAGTTGCTGAAGTTCCTGACCACCCAGAGCGACGGTTTCTACATCCCGGATTGCATGATTCACGACGCCATGGCCGGGCGCACCCATGTCTCGGGCTTCCCGCTGCGCTGGTATGCATGGAACGGCCATCGCATCCCCTCCCTTGTGGAGGAACGGGGCACGAATCCCCACTGGATCAGGCGGAACTGCGGCCTGGTGTATCAGGAGGAAAGCTTCGGCACGGACATTCAACCGCGCCCGGCGGACTCCCCGGCCTGAGGCTTTGGCGGCAGAACGCCCCGGGCGGGCGGGGGCGTGTCCTTCATGGGGGGAACCAGGCGCGCGCCGAGGCTGAAGGCCCCCGCCAGCAGACCGGCCAGGGCGATCGCCACGCTCCACAGCTGCACCGGCCGGAGGGCGCCGACCAGGTCGGCGATCGACAGCTCGGCCGGGTTGAGGGCCCGGGGACCAGGCGAAGAGGGGGCGTCGCCCCCCGGCTTGAGGGCCAGCACCTTCTCCTTCCAGTCGGCCAGCACGCCGTTGAATTCGTTGGAGGCCAGCGCCGTTGCCTCCAGGGGCACGGTCTGGACGTACCAGTCGTAACCGGGCTCCAGCAGCCCCTCGGCCTTCAGCCCTGCCTCCACGATCACGAGCAAGGGCAGGTGCTTGGTGTAGGCCATCGCCGCCTCGATGTGGTTCCAGGGGGTGGGCAGTCGGACGTCGGCAAGGCTGCCCTGACGCGGACCGCCGCGCTTATCGAGACCGGAGGGGAAGTAGCTGCGCTCCAAGGCGATCACGACGATGCCGGAGCACTTCTCCATCAGTTCGGTGATGGCCTTCAGCGGTGCATCGGCGCTGAAGGTGTTGCGGCCGACGGTCTTGGGGATCAGGGACTCACTGCGCAGGCGATCCTCGATCGATCGCACGAAGGATTCCTGCTCCGCCGTGGCGGTCGCCCCCACACTCACGAAGACGAGTTTCTCCTCCATCCCGCGCCACGTATCCGTGGGCGGAGCCTACCGATTCCCCCGCCGGCGCGCTCGCAGCGACAGATCGGCAGCGTGGGCCGCGCAGCCTCAGAGGCCGAGATCGGACAGGCCCGGATGATCGTCGGGGCGGCGACCCAGGGGCCAGTGGTACTTCCGCTCGCTCTCCTTGATGGGCAGGTCGTTGATGCTGGCGATGCGGGTGTGCATGTACCCCTGGGCATCGAACTCCCAGTTCTCGTTGCCGTAGGCACGGAACCACTGGCCGGAATCGTCGTGCCATTCGTAAGCGAAACGTACGGCGATGCGATTGCCGTGAAAGGCCCAGAGCTCCTTGATCAGGCGGTAGTCGAGCTCCTTGGCCCATTTACGGGCCAGAAACTGCCGGATGGCCTCCCGGCCGCTGACGAACTCGGCACGGTTGCGCCAGACGCTGTCCGGGCTGTAGGCCAGCGCCACCCGTTCCGGGTCACGGCCGTTCCAGGCATCCTCGGCCATTCGCACTTTCTTCGCCGCCGATTCGGCATCGAAGGGGGGAAAGGGGGGCCTGGGGGATTCCGGAGTCGTCACTGGAAGGTGATTCAAGCGTGATCAGGCTAATTCAGAAGGGAATCGTGTAGGTGTTTCCCCGCTCACTGCGCACCAGGAGGGACGAGGAGGTCTGCCGGTAGGCGGCCAGGGTGGTGCGGCCATTGCTGGGCTCGGTGATCAGCAACTTGCCGCATTCCTCCTGATCGCGCTGGCCGCAGGTCCAGGGCTCGCCCACCTTCTCCATCTCGATCTGCTTGCCGTCGGAGCGGAAGGTGACCGTGAACGAGGTGGATCCGCCCGCGACCAGGCAGGCTTCGGCGCGGCCGTTGAAGCTGCAGCTCTGCCAGGCGGCCTGGGCGTGGGCCTCGGGGATGGCCGGGAGAGCCAGGGCGGCGCCGGCGGCGACAAGGGTGCACAGGGCCGCCAGGGGGGAACGCATGGGCGGGGTGCCGAACTCCAGGACTGTACGAGGATCAACATCCTCATACACGGTGGTCTGGCACTGTTCGCAACCACAGGAATCGAATCTCAAGTCACGGACACCCTGTGCACAACGATCAGGGTTGGATTGAACGCACCGATGGCGAAGTTCATGGCGAGCCCCATGGCATTCGGTTACAGTCTTCCGGAAGCCTGCATCATCGTCTTCAGGCTCTCCTTCGTGCTCCGCCTGGGTTCGATGGCAAACGCCCATCTAACATCCGCTGGGCGACATCCAGATCCAACGGACCGCCTGGCTTGAGAGCATGAATCTCCTCTTCATCCTGTGTGACAACCCCTTCAGGGCCTCCTGCGGCATGGGGAGCTCTGTCAAGGAAATCATTGAAGGCCTGGCTAAAGCAGACCAATCCATCAGGATCCAGGTGTTGGATTTGCGATGGAACTATGGCCATCAGACGATCACCGATCAGATCGAGGTGTTTTCCTGCGGATACAGGGATGTCCTGGGCAGTGACTTTATCGTTCAGACCCTGATGAACGCCCCCATACAGATCATCTATGGGATCAAGAACCTGAGGAGGCCCGATATCATCCACATGCAGGACTGGACGTCCATCCCGGTCGGCAATGCCTTAGCCAGCTACTGGGGAGGCAACATCAGATCGGTGTACACAACCCAATTGAGTTACACCCTGTTGCTGGAGGATCTGGCGAAGGAGTCGATGGCGGCTCCGCCCGTCAACCAGTCGATTGTTGCCGAGATTGAACGACTGGAGCGGGAAAGCATTCAATGCTCAGACATGGCTACTTTCCTGAACCGGAGCGATCAGACACGGCTCGACGGACCGCACGATTCGCAGGTGATCCCCCACGGGATCCATCTGGAGGACGTGCAGTCGATTCCATTCGAAGAGAAAAGACTTCCTGGCACGAACCCCACGAAACTCCTGTATTTCGGGCGCATCGATACGATGAAGAATGTCGGGCGGCTGCTCGATGTCCGATTGCCGAGCGGCGTCGACCTGATCGTGATGGGAGGAGAAGCCGGCTCGAATCCGGACTTGTATCAACGGCTTGAGAACCTGGCACGCGAACGCGATAACTTACACCGGATCCCTTTCACCTCAGGGAATGACAAGTTCAACATCATCCGAGCGGCCGACGCCGTGATCTTCCCCAGCATCCATGAGCCATTCGGCCTGGTTGGACTCGAGGCGTTGGCCTGCGGCACACCCCTGATCGCTTCTTTTGCCGGGGGGATGAATGACTACCTCGATGACACGTGCGCGATCCGGACAGACGGACTAAGCGCCGAGGCCATCGAGAACGCCATCCACAGGTTCATGACGATGTCAGACTTCGCCAAGGAGGCCATGGTCAGGAACGGATTGGACGTCTGCAGGCGCTTCTCATGGAAGGATCCCGTCGAGCGGCATCATCAGCTTTATCGGGACTTGACCCATGACAGCAGGCCCGAATAGCCCCATGGTCACGGAACATCGCATCGACATTCGAGGCTGCCAAGTCGCCTATCAGCGTGGCGGCAAAGGTGAACCCCTCCTGCTCTTGCACGGCATGGATGGGCGAGCGTCATGGGAAAGCGTGCTGTCCAGGCTGACGGAGCACCACGATGTGATCCTGCCCGACCATCCCGGCTTTGGCGCATCGGGGTCAGGGGAATGGATCGACGGCATGGCCGATCTGGCCCTCTTTTACCTCGATGTGCTTGATGCGTTGCAGATCGAGAGCTGCCACCTTTCCGGCCACTGCCTGGGCGGCTGGCTGGCAGCGGAAATTGCCGTGATGCAGCCGCAACGTTTCAAGAGCCTGAGCTTGTGTGCCGCAGCCGGCATCCGGGTTGACGGCTGCCCGATGGGGGATGCCTTCCTGTGGAACCCGGACGACACCATCGGCCAGCTGATCGTTGATCCGCAGGCCAGGGAAACCATGCGGGCGAAGCAATCGAGCGAGCGTGACATCGAACTGATGCTGAAAGCCAGACAGATGTCGGCGCGATTGGCCTGGCATCCTCGCTTTCACAATCCCCATCTACGCAAGTGGTTGCATCGGCTGACGATGCCAACCATGATTCAATGGGGTGAGAACGACAGGCTCTTCCCCGTGGCCTATGCCCACGGCTACCACGCCATGATCCCCAACGCCCAGCTCCATCTCTACAGGGACTGCGGCCATTTCCCGATGCTGGACGCCACCGATCGCTACCTCGAGCATCTGGACGCATTCACTGCCAAGGCATCCGCATGAAGTTCTATTCCTTTCATTTGATGCCCTATGGCGCTCTCGACCTGGATTACGTCGAGAAGCACATCTCGGCAAGCCTGGTGCTCCCCAACAGCTATTACGATCCCCAGATTGGCCATCAGCTCTATAACCGCTATCTCGATGAGCTGGAACTAGCCGATGAACTCGGTTTTGATGGCGTGTGCGTCAACGAGCATCACCAGTCGGCCTATGGCCTGATGCCCACACCGGCCGTGATGGCGGGGGCGCTCTCCAGAAGCGTGAAGCGAGGCAAGATCTGCATCCTGGGGCGTGCGTTGCCCCTGCTGTCCAATCCCCTCAGCGTGGCGGAAGAATACGCCATGCTCGACAACATCACCGGGGGGCGTTTCATTGCCGGATTCGTCCGAGGGATTGGCGTGGAGTATCACGCCACCGGCGTCAATCCCACCTATTCCCTGGAGCGTTTCCATGAAGCGCACGATCTGATCATCCGGGCCTGGACGGAAGAGGGTCCGTTTCCGTTCGAAGGCAAGCATTACAGTTACAACTATGTGAATCTGTGGCCGCGTCCTTTCCAACAACCCCATCCGGACGTCTGGATTCCCTCCGGAGGCAGCCTGGAAACGATTCGCTGGGCGTCCGATCCCAAACGGAAGTATGTCTATCTGAATGTCTATAGCAACGTCGATGTGGCCTGCGGCCTCATGGACACCTACCGGAACTGTGCCGAGGCGTACGGCTATACCGCGAGCTCCGACCAGCTGGGCATGGCCCTGCCCATTTATGTGGCAGAAACCGATGCAATCGCCCGAAGAGAAGCCAAGCCCCACATCGAGGCGTTCTTCAACAAGTTTCTGCGCATGACCAACGAGATGTTGCTGCCACCGGGCTACACATCGGTGTCCTCCCTCAAAACGCTCCTGATCACCAGCCGCGAAACGCTGATGGCTAACCATTCCCTGGAGGCTGTCGACAAGCTCGGCATGTTCCTCGTGGGGTCACCCGAAACCGTCCGTCAGCGTCTGGCGGAGTTTGAGCAACGGCTGGGCATCGGCCATCTCTGCGCCATCATGCAATTCGGCAGCCTGCCGCATGCGCAGACGAAGCGAAATCTGGAGCTGTTTGCCGAAGAGGTGATGCCCCATTTTCGAGCCAAAGTAACGGCAGGCAGCTGCCCCTAGGGGCCGATGGCAGCCAACCCCCGGCAGGCCCGCAGCACCACATCGGAATAGACGCACAGGCCCAGTCTTCGTTGCAGAAGAAGGGCACTGGAAGGCCGGCCGTTTCCCCGCTTGCTCCCCACCCCGGCACCCAGGCTCGCCGGCCACGGCGGGCTGCCTACCATCGCCCCTTTGCCGCCCTTCCCCATGGCCAGCCAATGGCAGAACTTTCTGCGCAACCTGGGGGAGTGGCGGGGCAGCTTCACCACGATCAGCGCCGGCGGCGAGGTGCTGGAGAGCCATCCGTCGGTGCTGACGCTGGCGGCGGGCGATGACGACGACCACCTGGTGCGCTTCAGCCTGCAGCGCTGGCCAGCCGGCACGGCGATCGCCACGGGCGGCGGACCGGCGCCGGGGGCGGGCGAGCCCAGCCGCGCCATGGAGCAGGACTACCGGACCCTCGGGCGCCAGGTGGTGTTCTTCGATTCCGGGGCGTTCAACAAGGGGTCGCTGCAGGTGGCGCCGAACACGGTCTTCGGCGGTGAGTTCGGCTTCATCGCGGCCGACCGGCGCCACCGGATCGTGCAGCTGTACAGCCCCGACGGCCGCTTCGATCAGCTGGTGCTGATCCGCGAGTTCCGTGCCGGCAGCGACGCCGCCGAGGCCGCGCCCGCCAACGCCGAGCAGCTGCTGGGCCACTGGCAGGGCCAGTCAGCCACGATCAGCGCCGACTGGCACGAGTCCGACACCAGCGACGTGCAGCTGGAGCTGGGGCCCGCGGAGCTGGAGGCGCTGCAGCTGCTGCCCGATGGCGGCTTCGTGCATCTGCCGGAGCAGGTGAGCCACCGGGCCGCCTTCGAGCTGGTGGGCGGCTGGCTGCCGGCCCCGGGCCGGATGGAGCGCCTCATCCGCCGCTACGACGCCACCGGCGCCTGGGTCTCCGCCAGCCACGAGGTGCTGGAGCGCGTCTGAGGGGCCGGCACGCCGGCAACGGCCTCACTGCGGCGGCAACCCATCCAACATCTGCCAGAGAAGCGGGCACATTTTTATTGCGCCTGAAAAAGGTACGCAGGGTTGGATGACAGGGCATCAAGGGCTTCGCTCAACCCCCCAATCCCCGACAAGCCCGCAGCACCACATCGGCGCAGCGCCCGTACACAGCGGCCCGCCAGGCGGGGCTGTCGATCAGGAAGGCATCGCGGACCTGGCGGCGGATCGCTTCGCGGTGGGGGGTGGGGCGATCGGGCACGGCGTGCAGCCAGGCATCGGCGCGCAGGGCGGCCAGCACCTGATCGATCGGCCGGGTGCCGAATTCCAGTGCCAGATAGCTGAGCTCCAGCGCAGGGAGCATGCGGCGCAGAAACACCGGCAACGACCCCGACACCACCGATGAGCTGGAGGGGCCCTGGCCGGGCCGGGTGAGCTCCGGGCCATACCAGCGTTGCAGCCGCTCCCAGTCGACGCCTGTGCTGCCGCTGCCGATCAGCTCCCCGTAGCCCCAGGGGCCCAGGCCGGTGTGCAGGTCGATCACCGCCAGGCGGCGGCAGGCCGGGCCCAGGTGCTCGGTGAGGATCGTCTCCAGGGTGGACAGCGACCAGCTGGGGCGGCTGCCGCCGTAGAAGAGGCCGGTGGGATGGGTGTACTGGCCGCGCTGCAGCGCCGCCTGGTAGGCGGCCATCCCGTGCCCAGTGATGAAGGCCTCCAGCAGGGTGTCGGCCCGTTGCCGCTCGGGCCCGTCCCAGTCGCCGGGCAGCAGGGCGTCGTGGAGGGCGTCGTAGGCCGGGTTGTCGGGCAGGGGGCCGCGGAAGTCGAGGCCGTTGCGGTTGAGATCGATGTTGTGTTCGTTGCCGCGGCGCAGCCAAGCGAAGCCATGGGGGTTGAGGGCATGGATCAGCAGCGCCCCGCCGCCGGCCGGCAGGGCGCCGTGGAGTTCATCCAGCAGAACGCTCACCTGGCAACCGGATCCGGCCAGGCCCTCCACGCCGTGGGTACCGGAGATCAGCAGCAGCAGGGACTCGGGCTCGGCAGGACCCAGGGCCGCCGCATCGATGGCGAGCGGCTCACCGGCCGGGCCGTGGTGATCGGGCAGGACATGGCTGCTGAGCCGGGCGCCGGCGCCAACGGCGGCGGCCAGGAACGCCTCACGGGCCGAGCGGTAATCGGGGTGGAAGAAGTCGCTGGTGGCCATGGGGGAGGGGTGCGGGGCCGGGGGCGATCAGAAGGGGTGGTCGTCGTGGCGGGTCACCGCCTGGATGTCGGCGTCGCTGGTGAAGATCTTGTCAAGCGCACTGATGATCGCCATCACATCCTGCGGCTGGTCGTTCGAGCACCGCCGTCCTCTGATATGCCTGGTCCGGCGCCTGGGATGCCCTCCACGCGGGGCGGCATAGGAAGCCCGCTATTCAAGCCGTCTGTAGTCGGCAGCCATCCTGGGTCTGGCTCGCCGCACCAGTCGGCATAGGCGACAGGTAGTACCCCACGTTCGGCCAAACCGAGCATCTGGACGTACCAGCCGGCATACCCCCAGTCTGTACCTTGGCCCAGTTTGGCGATGGCGGGGAAGCGGTCGAGGAACTTTGAAGCGAGCTGCCGCGCCGTGTTCTTCAGCGAGTCCTCCCAGCCGAAAAAAGTTGCTGTCCTGCCCCGTTGTGTAGTGGCCTGCATCATCGATGTCGTTCATCATTGCGCCGTGTATGCGCTGGATGATTCCGACGTGGGTGACTGAGCACCGCCAGTGCATCACAGATAGTGACATGCCTGGCACAACCCCAAGCCGCTGGCAGTAGAGCTTGTGCAGCTCGTGGAGCATCAGCAGCTCCCGATGAGAGCGCCGCACTAGCGGGTCGTAATCACGCTCCACAGTTAATGACATCCGACAACCCGAGTTCATCATCACCCGCAATCAGCACTTCTGCATAGATGATTATCAATAAGGCGGGTCGACTGAATGGTGATGCTAGGCGCGTCTTCTTTGCCTACCTGTCTTCACGCTATGCTTTTTGGGATTTAAAGTAGAGCTACTCGACTCCTTGTATATCAGCCCTGCTCGCCTTATTGAATCTGTGGCATTGTCGCGCCAGAACTCAATAATCTCAAGTTCTCGCTTCTTTCTGGAAGCCGTATATTGACTTACATCAAGCATAAACGCTTCAAACGTTTTTCCAGGTCTGTCGGCGACGGTAACACGACTTCTCACGCGATGGACAAGCCTAAGATCCACTAATTCCTCGATTGGTGCCAACTCACTTTCCGGAAGGCCCTTGTCAACCAGAAAGACATTAGCTCTAGATAAATCGTTGACAAACAGGCCAATCTTCGCGAACTCCTCCTCGAGCTCCTGACGTTCATCGAGAGTATCGCGTGTCAGTTCTTCTCTCTTCGATGAATCGTATTCGCCGGCCGCTGCGTTTATATCCTCTGCTCCAACCTTTTCGCCGCGAGAGGTCACACCACGCTCACGGGCAATTAAGATCGAGCGCCGAAGGAGTCCGATGAAGTCGCGTGCCACTCCCCCGCTAGCAAGCACTAGCCTATCGAGTGCGTACCGAGTGAGAAAGTCACTCTTGCGGATGCCACTTTCATCCAGAAAAGAGAGAAGGATCTTTTCTAGAAAGGCGCTAGTGACCTTATACTTCTCTAACGTTAAGTCAAGGTCAATCTCGCCAATATCGTCCCCAATCTTCATTCCAATCGGCGGATCACCATGAACATACCATTGTGTTCGGTGTCTTATTGTCCCAACCTTGAGCCACAAGCTATTTCCTTTTGAGATGCGATGAAAGTAGTCAAGTACTTGAGCTTGATACCGTCGAGGAATGTGATACAAGTCATCAAGGAAGAGAAACGCATCGCCGTCAGAAAGCGTTGCCATTCTTCGGAATAGAGCCTGATAGTCGGGGATGTGGCGGTGTAAATGCTGTATCTTCTTGTGTGTGAAACGAGCGGTGAGTTGCTCTGTGCGTTCAGCTGAAGTTGTACCACCATCCTCATGACTAAAGGCAACCGGGGATGCCTCAAGGCCAATTTTCAATAAGTCAGACTGGCTTTCTTGAGCCTTTGTTCCAACGCTTGCCTCGATTTCGGCATCGTCCTCAGAAAACAATAGATCTCTAAGCACAACTAGCTGGTCACGGAGATCTTCCGAAAGGCTCTGAGCCTGTTGCCGGTTAAATGGAGATCGCTTGGGTTTACTGCCAAACAATCGTGCCCAAAAAGATGTCTTGCTCGCGGGTGCAATCGCCGCAGTTTCGAGCCAATCAGCAAAACGATTAAAGGTTTCAACCAGAACGCTGATTAACACGTCTGGATATTCGTGGCCCTTAAATGACTCAAGGTCCACGAAAGCTATTGGCCGCCTGTCCACGGTTAGATCTTGCGCAGCTTTGCGAAGCAGGCTCGATTTCCCGGACCCACGCCGACCGAAGACGAGATGATGTGTTCTGGACGTCGCACGAGTAAGAGTGCCTGCGGCTGGTTCAATGAAGCGTTTGATGCTTGCCTGGGAAGAACGTGTCGCCTCCTCAAGCAAAACCTCAAGGTCGGCCACCTCAGGGCTGTCTAGGAATTCACAATCTCGTGCCACACTAGATCACTCTAACTTGCGACATACTACCAAACCATACCCTCTCGCGCAAAGCAACCATCAGTACATTAAACCGCCCACTTAATTCGGCAAATCAGCCTAACAAGGTTGGTGCCGGTCTCAGTGGGGCGCATAACGCTCAAGATCACAAGCCGGCAAGAGCCTCAGCCTAGAAACCAGCCTAAGCTCCCGTCTTCTGTATCCTGATGTTAGGCCTGAGGGCAGGACAGATCTAAATCTAGTTGTATTCTGCCTAGAGCACAATTAGCCTGTCGAGGCCTGGATAATCCCTCGTATTCTCAATTGCTTCAAGCAGTTGATCCATTGTGGGTTGTCTTATAGTCTCAACGGTGCCACACCATTTTACCTCTAATGCATGTCCATTGATTAGGGCGATTGAATGCTGAACTCCCTCGGTAAGATATGTAACTGGATTAGGCGCTAATGCCTGAAGGGCGAGCCATATGAATTCATCATCCCCCTTCTCGACAGCCCGCGCCAATCGCTTTTGGTCGACATGGGAATTACCACGATTGCGCATCGTAAATATGAGTGCTCCATGCCTTAAAGTATCCAGTTCCCATGCGTATTCTTCGTGCAGTGCAGCAGCGAAGCTATCAACAAGGAGAAAGTGCACTCCATGGGACGGATGGAGGAGAAGCTCGGCCAGGGTTTTCCCAGAGAAACAGCAGTCAAGCACAACGGATAGCCGAAGACTTCGTTGTTCTGCTCGCCAAGTATGTTCTGCAATTACATTAGCGATCTTCTCTGCCGATAGACATGCATCGCTTAGCACTACTTCCCCTGCCTTCGTTCCATGTCCAGCAAATACAAGATTGATTTGTCCACCGCCCCACCGAGACGCACTTTTATTGTGATGTAAGCAGCCCACAGACTCAGTGATTGCAGCAACAACTTCGGAGCGAGACGGGTTCTGCAGCAAGGTAAAGCGAGTATCTTGGGATTTGTCGCTATAGAAGTGTTCGGCCCAATACTTCGCATCAGCAATTACATGATCTAGCTTTGCGCCGTTGCGTGACCTTCGAACACCTGCAGGACTATCACGAAGCACCCCTCCTCGGGCCCCTCGCACGCGATCACAATACTTGTCTGGAAATTGGAATCAGGCTGCGGCATTTACGATTTGCCTGGGGCTGATGTGAATCAGGGCTGTTGAATCTGTGTAAAGCACAAGAAGCGCTACAAAGCGCCTAACGCTCAAGATCAATGGTTGGCCGGATTACATGGGAATAATCCAAAAGTTCTATGCCCGACCGCTGGATCTTGATGTTGGACGGCACGATAAGCGTATGGACAGTTATAGGCGGAACGGAAGCTGCTATGAATATCGATCTAAGTCCCAATGCATTCATTGAAGAGTTCCTCTATGATTCGGAGTCGTAGGCAGCTGAATTTCCAAAAGCTGAGGCGTCCGAAGATGTTGAGCCGCATACGGATTAGGCAGCCACTGAATGATTTCTGGGACATGCATGAGCAGGACGCCGCTTAGGTATTGAGCCCATTCTTTTTCGAATAGAGCGCCGAAATCCTGCTTATAGCACCGAGAGTTAGGCCCATAGTCCCAATCATCCATGAGCCGCCTCCAAGGACCTGAAAGTGCAGCAAGCAAGTCTTCCGGGTAGGAAGCACGTTTCTCGGCATAATACTTAGTTTGCATCTCAGGAGGAGCCAAGTAGCAGCAACGAGAACCAGTCAAAGCCGAATGAGCAGTGAGTGGGTCAAGCTCTGGTTCTCTATTGTCATAGGCTACGATAAACGGGATCGCCTGCTTTTCAGGAGGAAGTTTCCGCTGTTTGCTGGCTTTATGCTCCAGCTCACGCAGAAGCTTCAATTTGTGTTTCTCAGTCCGGACGCAGTGAAAAGCTGTTACGCCTCCCGAATGGTAGCCCTGTTGAGTAGGCGAGGGTTCGTACTCAAACCGAGTTCCATCGATTAGGATTGATCCCCTGTCCAACGGACTGAGATCCTTCAAGTGCTCAATGAATTTGCTTGCAATCGTTCTTGCCTGTTCTTCTGCTTTGTTCCGCTCCTCAGCTGTGACCCCTGGAATACTCAGGTCATCTGCAAGATAGACAGTAGTCCGAAAGCATAGATTATTCTCTGTTAGTCCTTCCTGAATTAGGCTCGACATATCGACACCTCCCGGCGACCCGGACGCTACTTCAATGAGAATCTCGCCGAAGTTTGTGGCAGCAAGTAGGTCTGGGGTGTAGGTTCCGTTACGACCGAATTCTTCGTCGGGAAGCATCCTGACTGAACATCCTAGGCGAGAAAAAATGTTTGCAATACGGAGCTCGGAGAGCAATGAAATAAACTTGGATCCGCTTATTGGTTGCGCCAATTTCTCCGTTCCAAGGACACCTAAGGTTTCGGCCGCGGACAGGAGTAACTCTGCAGATTCAAACACAGTCGGATATTTGATCTCGGTATGCAGCTTCTGCAACTGCTGTGGAAAATCTGCAAAGAGCAGGTCAAGGATCGGCGTGTTTGGCATACTTGAGTGTCATATCTAGATAATCTTTGGCTTGCAGATAAAGCCCTACAAGGCCGCCCAACGCTTGCGTTCAGCTGCAGCCGCATCAAACAAGAGAGCGCGAAGCGCGCCCATAATAGCGCGGTGGTCAGACTGCAACGCTTTGTTGGAGTTCACGTGCAGTCTACTTTCGTGGCAAGCCAACATGCTCTGGGTGCTTTCGGAGTTCCTGCCATGCCCACGGCTGCAAATTGCAGTCAAATGCTGTTGTGCCAGGATGGCCGATGTTCGATGCCCAGTACAGGATTTTCTTTGCAACTAGACCCCCAACCACACCGTTGCTGTACGGTTGAGGGAGAGTCGTAGTGTTCGCGTTCAAGTATGCCGCGAGCACCTTCTGCTCTGGCGGGCTCAAAACCTTAAGCTTCTTCCTGTGCTGGCGCACGTTCCATTGATCGAGCAAGACCGGGCTCACCAACTTAGTAGCGCGGGCGCCAACGGCACTCACGAATATTGACATGCTCACGAGAAACGTTCCGCCAACCCACACTCGATGTGTGGAGAGCAAAGAGACGATGCCTAGGGCGCTCTGAAAGGCTGGTGGAGCAAACAAGGCCGTGCCAGATGCGATCGCGAGTCCCAAGAACACGTACGGTGCGGCCTTAAGCACCGATAGCAACTTTTCCACGTCGATCATTGATACTGCCTAGATGGTTGAGTGACGTCTAACGCTTGCCATCGCCAGCCCGCGAGCCTCATCAATGGAGTAAAGATCATCTGCATTGCGGGTCTGGTGTGTGGCAATGTTAGATCGCAGGGCGCGGAAATAGCGTCTGAATCTTCCCAAGGATGTGCTCAATCCGAGTTGCCACAAGAACTGGAGACTCCTCCCCAGCCAACCAAATCATGCCACAGACCCGTGCATACTCAGGTTGCCACTCAACACCATTTGCATAACAAGCTATACGTTTTGTATCCCAGAGTAGACTCCCGCTGAGGCCACGAGGACTGCATACTTCAATCATCTCACCATTTGCCTCACGCTTTGCCTCGCCAGGAAAGTGAATCAGTTCGTGGAATTCGTGATTGTATCTGCTCGGCACCATATCAAGAGATTCAGCTACGGCTTGAGTTAGAAATGGATAACCCGGCACTTCAAGTTCATTTCCCCAAGAGTAAAGGGTTCTATTCTCATTTGCCGGATCCCATCTTGATAGAGTAGTTCCTGGAAATCCCAGGAAGAAGAGAAGCTCATGATTTATCGGATGATATCTGTCGTCGAACATATCTAGGCAGAGACAAACTTTTTCATCTGAAAGAATCTCTAGGTTGATGGGCGCACATGCAAAGTCGATTGGCTCAGGCCACGAATGAAATGGCTTCTCAACAACTACATATTCTTGATTCTGCCTGGGCAAATGACAAATAAGGCGCGCTTCTGAATTGTTAACAACGTGATCATTCGTCAAAAGATATGCACCTAGTGAATCCCCTAGCCACGTGTACGAGCCAGTTCCTCCAGCCCACCCGTAATCAGGGCTATCAGATCGCGATATAGGCGTAACATACTGTGTTACAAAATGCGCCATCCTTTCCTTTGTCTCTTGCGCAATCTGATCAAGTTCTGCTTGGTTCATGAGTCTTTTGGTGTCGATCTAACACTTGCGATCACCTGGCCGCAGAAAGTGAAGATTCCTCCCGCACTCCATGGGTGGCGGCTCAGGTGAATCGCTATGTTAGACCTCACCCAACCCAAGGCGATCAATTACATGAATGCCGAGGGTGGCCTGTAGTGGCCGAAGCTCGCCTGGCATGTCTCCCCCCAATGCCAAGATAACTCTGCAATCCCTTATTGACTGCTCTGCCTTCTCTTCTGCTTCAATGACTGCCAAATACTTTATACATTGAAAGAGTCCTCTGACGACATCGTATTGAGGAGCGTTCACAGGCTTGACCTCGACGGCAATTCGATAGCTTAAGGAAGCGAAGTGAACATCAACTCGATCACCAGAGTAGAGGTCTACTTCGGTATCTCCGAGGCCTAAAGATGGCTCTATTCCAACAAGGGATGGATTTAATGAGATTGCTAGTTTCAAGGCCAAATGCTGTTCACCTTCCCCTTGATCGCGCATTTGAGTGATCTGACTTGGGTCGACAGGAATCAGTTCTGCTGCTGTTACTGGCTTCAATCCATAGCGGGCTAACACATCGTTCCACCTAGCAAACGTAAACACCTCTGCGAGCATTCCATTGACAATCAGCTCCTTATTAATTCGACTGGCCTTCTTGAATTCTGAAGCATCTGGCGCAAACCACGAGATTCCCTCACCTGGGAGGCCGCTCCCTTTGTTGACGACAAGAGCCTGAATTGGAGGGACCTTAATGCCCCATTCCTGTCCTAGCTCTAGCATTGAGTTCCCAATCGCTCCAAGGACGTAATTCAGATTCCGCGGATTGGGCATTCCCAGCTCTCTGGATAACGCGCCATACTCGATTGTCTGACTTGCCTTGGCTTGCCTTACAAGGATTGGCAGAGCTGCTCTAGCACGCTGTTGATATAGCTTGTCCCCAACCAAGCCTTCGATCGATGCTTCGCCTGTTTCTGCCATTGGATGCTCCTGCTTTGTTGTAGGTCTAACGCTGCCCCTGAGTGGCAGGCAAGAAGCCAGGGGTGGCACTGCAGATAGTCGGCGGGGGCCTGTCCACTCAAGGGGCTGGTTAGACCCCTTTGCCACGCTTCCAGTTACACGTACGGTGAGCCAAGCGAGCATTCACAGGAACCGTCTCACCGCCCTTCCAGTATTGAAGATTGTGGTCAAGCGCGGCATCATTTAGCATAACAATCTTTTGGCCGCATATCGAACACGAATTATCGGCTTCAAACATCTCTTCTTTCAAGCTTCGGCTAAAGAGACGAACTGCATCATTTGCCCTTTCGCCAGACACCGCATCTTTGAGTCGGGCTTGCCAAGTTTCAAACGCATACTCTATACGAGAATAGTCACCTGTGGCCGCCGTGACCGACGCGACCCATCTTTCATCGGTTTCGATCAAGTCGATGTAGGCCTCATAAATGCTGTCCGCCGATCTAGTGATTATGCCAATATCGTAGTCGTTAAACGACACTGATATAACTTGGAAGATAGAGGCATTAATGCGAGAAGCCCACTCTCCACCGCCTTTTTCGTAGACGCGCCGAAGGCGAAAGGCCTTATTCCCAAACACCGTCAGACAAGCACGCATCGCATGCTTAAACGCCCCTCTAAACTCCTTCGTCTTTTCTGCTGTGGGATTCCGATAGGTAGTAAAAAACTCGTTGAAAAATGCCTTTAATCCCTTCTTCGCTTTTGTGTAGGTCATCTGATAGAACGCTAAATAGCGGAGAATCAGAGTACGATCTGCCATCCTCTTATCAAGACCGCTCTGCCCCGCTGAGTTCTTAAACTCTTCGAGCTGGCAAAGCTCCTTAATCAAGTCATTAAGACCACCTCGATAGAGACAATTACGAATCTCCATATCGTTGAGCGCCATGCCTCCAGTGTTGAGGCGCTCAAAGATGATAAACATCAAATCTTTTGGAGCTGTCTGGCTGAGCTCAAAAGTTCTGAGGGTCGCATCCTCAAGTTTTGACTGAAGCTCGGTATCAAGCTCTGAAAATTGCTTCCCTACCAGTTCCTTCCTGATCTCCAAGCCAGTTAATGCATATCGATTCTCGAAGTAGTCAAATATGGATGTAAGGCGCTGGAGTCCATCAATCACTTCGTACTTGCCATCGTCGTTGACCGCCAAATAAATGACTGGTACAGGTAGGTCAATTAAAAATGATTCAACAAGCCTTGAGGCTCTCTTGCGATCCCATACATATTTCCGTTGCCACTCAGGGTCTACAATGATTCTGCCTTTGGTATACCAACGATGGAACTCGGATAGGCTCCGATCATTCTTATCAAGCTTGATGGTTGGCTTTGTCCCCTCTAGCGTCAGATCTCCTTCGTCAGAAGAGTCGATGACTTCATCCGTGGTGACTCCATCTGGCTGGATTGTTTCTGAGTCGTCCATCATGCTCATAGTTTTAGGCCAGTCTAGTCAGGTCTGGGGCGTGGGTCTAACCAGTCATTGGACGGTTCCGAGAACCACTCCTCTCATGTTCTCCCTTTCCGAGAACCACCCGACGCGCGGCAGGGAGGATTGCCTGAAATACCGATGCTGCATAGCCTTTCGAGAGCAGCTTCCGCTTTCTAGCAATGGTTGACGGGTCCGATAACCAGCTGTAGCCAGCGATACCCAAGTCTTACCAACCTCCCCACCTTGAGCAGCTCAAGTCCCGCAAAGAGATCCACCCCAAGCCGTTCACCCCCGCGCACTGCGCAAAGCAAACGGCACGGTGAGCAGCAGGCTCCCCCCCGCGATCAGGAACAGCCCCGGCAGTGAGATGTCGATCAGCACCCCCGAGAGGGCCTGGGACAGGGGATCGAAGGCGACGCCGGCCAGCATGGCCAGGGCCATCACCCGGCCCTGCAGCGGTGCCGGGGTCTCCCGCTGCAACCAGGCCGTGGCCAGCACCCCCACCAGGCCGCCGCCGATCCCCATCGCCGCCAGCAGGGCGGCCGCCGTCCACCACTGGCCGGCCACCGCCAGCCCCAGCAGGCCCGCCCCCAGCCCGGCCGACAGCCAGCCCAGTGCGCCCCCCGGATGGGCGATGGCGCCGAACCGGCCGGCCCACCAGACCCCCACCAGGGCGCCCACGCCGTAGGCGGCCTGGAGCCAGCCGTAGCTGGCGGCACCACCGCCGAAGCGCAGCGTCACCAGCTCCACCACGCCGATCACCACCGGGCCCAGCACGGCCAGGTTGATCATGGCGATCAGCGTCAGGCCGGTGCGGATCGCCCCGTGGCCCCAGGCGAAGGCGATCCCCTCCCGCAGGCCCTGCCCCAGGCCCCCCGTCGGGGCCGTGGCCGCCGCGGCCAGGCGAGGCCGCACCTGCACGAAGCAGCCCACGGCGAGCAGCAGCAGCACGGTGTCGAAGGCCAGGGCCGCCGTCGCCCCGGCCACCGCCAGGGCCAGCCCCGCCAGGGCGGGGCCGGCCACGTTGCTGATCTGCTCGCTGCCCTGAAGCCAGGCGTGGGCCCGGCCGAGATGGCGGTCCTCCAGCAGGCGGGGCAGCAGGGCCAGGGCAGCGGGGTAGAGGCAGGCCTCCGCCGCCCCGAACACGGCCGCCAACACCAGCACCGGGCCCAGGTCGAGGGCGTCGCGGCTGGCCAGCAGGGTGAGCACCCCGGTGGCGATCGCCAGGATCCAGCCGGCCCGCACCGCCATCGTCCGGGGTGGATGGCGGTCGCTGAGCACACCGCCCAACAGGAGCAGCAGCCCCCGGGGCAGGGCCGCCGCCATCAGCACCAGGGCCAGGGAGGTGCCCGAGCCCGTGCGCTGCAGCATCAGCCAGGTGACGGCAACGAACCAGAACTGGACGCCGGCGAACAGGAGGGTCTGGCCCAGCCAGAGCCAGCGGAAGCCCGGCCGCCGCAGCAGGGATCCGCTCACTGCCTTGGGGCTCACAGCCTTCCCGCTCACGGCCGCCCCACCCGCTCAGCGAACGGACGCAGCTGCAGCGCCTCGCGCCACTCGTGCAGCGGCCGCTCCCAGCCCTCCTCCCAGCGCTGGGCGAACAGGGGCCTGGCCTCCAGGCCCATCTGCAGCCCGGTGCGGATCGCCTCCACCAGCTCCGGCAGCAGCTCGGGGGCCCCGAGGGTGGCCGACACCAGGGCCTGGGCCGTGAGCACGGCGCCCAGGGGGTAGGGGAACTGGGTGAGATGGAAAGCCTGCAGGCCGATCTCGCCCGTCACCGTGGTGTCGAAGCCGGTGACCACGTGCCAGAGGTCGTGGGTCTGACTGAGGCGCAGCTCCACATAGGCCGCATCACTTCCGGGCACCATGCCGGCGTGCAGGTTGGGGTCGTAGCCCAACCGTGCCAGCGACGCCGCGTAGGCCTGGCCGAGGCTGCCCTCGGGCAGGGCGGCCAGCTGCTCCAGGTCGTGGGCCGGGGGGATCCAGCGCGCCTCGATCAGCGCGGCACAGGCCGGATCGCGGCGCAGCTGCTCGGCCATCAGGGCATAGGAGGGCGTCTCCAGCAGGGCCTCAGCCAGGGCCCCCACCAGCTCAAGGTCGGTGTCGCCGCCGCTCATGGCCACGAAGGTGCCGAGGACGCGGAACAGCTGGGGGGGCAGCTCCGGGGCCTCGAACGACGCCGCGGTGGGGGCGGGAGTGGGGCGGAAAACGGTGGTGGTCATCGGAAGGAACGCGAAAGAACGTGAGCAGTCCTCACGTCCAAGAAATTATGAGCATCCCTCGCCTTTGTCAATGGGATGCGAGGATCGCTCAGGTTTTCCCGGTCTGCCGCTGCGCCCATGGCCGACGCCCCCGCCCCCGCCAGCGAGCCTTCGCCCTTGCGCCGCCAGCCCCGCCAGGCCCGCAGCCAGGAACGGGTGCGGCGGATCCTGGCGGCGGCCGAGGAGCTGTTCGTGGCCGGCGGTGTCGGCAGCACCACCACCAACGCCATCGCCGCCAGAGCCGGGGTGCCGATCGGCTCCCTCTACCAGTTCTTCCCCGACAAGGGGGCGATCCTGCGCAGCCTCGCCCAGCTCTACGCCGAGCAGCTGCACGAGCTGCTCACGGCCTTCTTCGACCAGGGGGACGGCCGCTGCCTCCCCCTGGAGGACTCGATCACCGCCGCCGTGGCCCTCACCGATCGCTTCTTCCGCGACCACCCCGGCTACCCGGCCATCTTCCTGGATGTGCAGAGCGCCACCCCCGAGCTGCTGGCCATCGAGGAGGAGGCCGACGTCCGGCTGATCAACGACTGGAGCGGCCTGATGATCGAAAAGGCCGCCGCCGAGGGCAGCCCCCTCAACGAGGAGGAGGGCCACCTGATCGCCTACGTGCTGGTCAAGACCGTCGGCCACCTGCTCTGGCTCGCCGCCACCCAGGAGCAGGGCCGCCGCGACCGGCTGGTGGCCGAATGCTCCGACCTGGCCATCGCCTATCTGCGCCTACGCCTGACTGATCAGGCCCAGAGCGACTCCAGGGTGTAGGGGCCGCCCTCCTTCACCCAGAAGGTGCCGTCGATGAAGCGATGGCTCCGGTCGAGCCCGTCGATCGCCTTCATGTCTTCGGGAGCCAGCTCGACCTCGGCGGCGGCGAGGTTCTCGGCCAGGCGCGCCGGCGACACCGACTTGGGGATCACGGCGGTGCCGCGCTGCAGGGCCCAGCCCAGCACCACCTGGGCCGGCGTGAGGCCTCGGCGTGAGGCGATCGCTGTGACCGTGGGGTCCTCCAGCAGCACCGGCTGGCCGGGGGGCCGCATCTGGGGCGGCAGGCCCGGGGTGCCCAGGGGCGAGTAGCCCGTGAGGTGCACGCCGTGGGCCTCGCAGAAGGCGAACAGCCCCTTCTGCTGCAGGTAGGGATGCAGCTCCACCTGGTTCATGGCCGGCCGGATGCGCGCCTGCCCCAGCAGGCTGTAGAGGGTGGCCATGCCGAAGTTGCTGACGCCGATGTGGCGGCACAGGCCATCGTCCACGGCCGCTTCCATCGCCGCCCAGGTGGCCGCGATCGGCAGGGTCTCGAGCGACACCAGGTCGCCGGCGCCCTCGGGCATCAGCACCCCAGGCCGGAAGGCCACGGGCCAGTGGATCAGATACAGATCGAGGAAGTCGAGCTGCAGATCGGCCAGGGTGCGCGCCAGGGCCGGGGCCACGTCCTCGGGGGCATGGGCGTTGTTCCAGAGCTTGGAGGTGATCCAGAGCTCGTCGCGGCTCACCAGGCCGGAGCGGATCGCCGCCGCCAGGGCCTCGCCGATCTCCGCCTCGTTGCCGTAGATGGCGGCACAGTCGATGTGGCGGTAGCCCAGCTGCAGGGCCGCCGTCACCGCCGCACCCACCTCGCCGGGAGGGGCGTTCCAGGTGCCCAGGCCGAGCATCGGCATGGCAGCGCCGTCGTCGAAGGGGAGTGTCTTCAAGGCCTGGAACCCCAGAGGGTCCTCACTCCACCCTGGCCTTGGCACGGAAGTCAACCAACGCGAAGCTGCGGGCCTCGGGCTTGGGCGATTCGATCACCAGCTGATGGCGTTCCCCCTGGCGTCCGATTTTTGTCTCGACCACCTTGTCGACCTCCCGGCCCTGGCCGTCGAGCGCAGCGAACGTCGCCTGGATCTCGCCGCAGGGACGCTCCAGGCAGGCGACCTCCATCACGTCGATGATGCCGCCGCCATAGAGGCGGGGCTTGCGGCAGATCCCCTGGCAGCGGCGGGTGAACACCCCCTGATCCGATTCCACCCAGCCGTCGGCGAGCAGGTCCTGGCGGCTCTCGCCCCTGCCGCCGCCGGCCGGCTTCTCGGCCAGGGACGCCCGCAGCCCGGCCGCCATCCAGCCGGCGCCGAAGCCCACCAGCACCAGACCCACAGCCAGCAGCCGCTGCAGGATCGGGAACCGGGAGGGTCCGGAGGCCGGGGGAAGGGCCGGCGGCGACGGGGGCCGGCCCCCGGGGGGCACCGGCTCCATCTCGACGATCAGGTCCTCAACGGTCTTCGGGCTCGCCGCGGTCCTGTCGCTCTTGCCGGTCCTTGCCATCGTCGTAGGCCATCAGTGAACGGAACATCAGCCCGCCGCCGCTGCCGATCAGGGCGAACATCGTCAGCAGGTTCCAGAGCGAGGTGGGCTGGAAGCTCATGATCAGGGTCTGGAGCACGCCCACCGCCAGGGCCGCCACCGAGGCCAGCACCAGGAACCAGCCCCAGCGCTGGTTGCGCAGGGCGAACAGCAGGCACACCCCGATCGTCAGGGGAATCAGCAGCAGGCCGAAGCCGCCGCCCAGGCCCTGGGAGAGCCCGAAGCCGCCGCCCCAGGCCGCTCCGGCCCCACCCCAGCCGCCTGCGGCGCGCCGGCCGAAGCGGAGCCCCAGGCCCATGGGCACGGAGCTGACCATCACCTGGTTGAAGAACAGGAACGCCCCCATGGTGAAGAGCACGCCCCCCAGCAGGAAGCTGAAGAAGTCCCGGATCGGGTCCCTGGCGGCCATGGCCCTCCTGCCGGCCCCGTCATGATGGCCGGCCCCCCTGGGTTTGTCTGCCGAAGCCCACGGTCCTGCGGTTGACAGCGGCCGGTGCTGCCACGAGCATCGGCAGATGGAGGACGCCGGATCGGACGCATGACCCCCGGCGCCACCACCGTCCGCAGCCTGGTGCTCCACGCCACCGAAACCGGCAACGGCGCAGAACCACGGCAGACCAACCAGCGCTACAGGGATCCCCGGGTCGCCCTGGAAGAACGGCATCTCCAGCCCCTCCATCCCGGCGCGTTGCGGTTGCAGATGCTGCGGGTCGGCATCTGCGGCACCGACCTCCACATGACCCAGCGGGATCCGCTGGGGTTCGTGCGCAGTTCCGCCCCCGCCTCGATTCCCCTGCAGGGCCGGGTGCTGGGCCATGAGGGAATCGGCCGGGTGATCGCCACCGGCTCCGACGTCAGCCGCTTCCGGTTGGGCGACATCGTGGCGCCGGAGTCCGTGCTCAGCTGCGGGGCCTGCCGCTCCTGCCGCTCCGGCGCCTTCAACCAGTGCCTGGACGCCCGGCTGCTGGGCATGGAGAAGGACGGGCTGTTCGCCGCGATCGCCGATGTGCCGGCCCGATCGGCCGTGGCCATCGGCCGGCTGGCCGAGAGCGAGCGGGGCCTGCAGATGGCCGCCTGTCTGGAGCCGGCTGGGGTGGCCCTGCTGGCCTGCCGGAAGACCCAGATGGCACCGGGCGAGCGGGTGCTGGTCTTCGGCGCCGGACCGATCGGCCTGCTGGTCGCCATGATGGCGCGCCGGCTCCACGGCGCCGCGTTGGTGGCCGTGGTCGAGCCCTCCACCTACCGCAGGGACTTCGCCGCGGCCTGGGCCGACCAGGTGGCGGAATCGGCGGAGGCGCTGGAGATCCCGGACGGCGGCTGGGACGTGGTGGTGGAAGCCTCCGGCGTGCTCGCCAACGTTGATGCGGTGTTCCGCCAGATCGCCCCGGGCGGCCGGGTGGCCCTGCTGGGCAGGGGCGGCCAGGCCCTGCGGATCGGGGCGGTCGACCACATGATCACCAACGCCATCAGCGTCATGGGGCTGCGCGGCCACCTCGGCGGGGTCTACGAGCGGCTGATCGACCTGTGCCTCTCCGGGGTCCTGCCGCTGGATCGGATCGTCAGCAGCACCATCGAGGGGCTGGAGCGGCTGCGATCCGTGCTCGAGCACCCGGACGACCTCGCCGGCGGCGACTGCAAGATCGTCGTCAAGCTCGCCGATTGAGCAGCTCGCCGATTGACAAGCCCGCCGATTGACCGTCCCCCGAACAGCATTTTCTTCCCCCGCATGGCCAATCCCTTTCCCCTGGACGGCGAAAAGTTCCTCAAGATCCGCATCTCCGTGCGGATGCTGAAGTGCAACTTCAGCTGCAACTACTGCGTGGCGGCGGCGGGCCAGAGCCAGGTGAGCGGCATCGACTACAGCCGGGGCACGAAGCGCAACATGTGGGGCACCGAGCAGGGCCGGGGCATGGCGCGCACGGCCATCGAATGGGCCGCCTCCCTGCCCTATCGCATCGGCGTTCGCTACGACGTGCACGGGGAGCCCTTCCTCAACGCCGACGTGATCGAGGATCTGATCTGGCTCACCGCCCAGCCGAATGTGGCCTTCGTGGAGGTGCAGACCAATGCCTCCCTGTTCAGGAAGCGGCTGCCGGAACTGGCCGGCCTCATCGAGCCCTCCAGGCTCAAACTCTTCTGCACCTTCCATCACACCGAGATCGCCCTCGACGACTTCCTCGGCAACGTCACCCTGGCCGCCGACCTGGGCTTCGACGTGGTGGTGAACACCCTGCTCGCCACCGACAACGTGGCGGTCATCCGCGACGCCCTGACGCGCTGCGCCGAGCGGGCGATCCCCACCTCCGCGGATCTGAAGTTCCCCGGCTTCGATGTGCCCCCCACCGAGGCGATGAGCGACGCCGTCGATGTGGACAAGCGGGCCCGCCATTTCCTCAGTGCGGACCCGATCGAGGAGCTGCTGGCGGCCGGTGAGCCCGGCCTGGAGGTGTTCCGCACCATGGCCGACAGCGGACCGCTGGGCCGGGAGATCCGCTTCCTGGCCGCCCTGCTGGTGGGCCTCTACGGCGGCAAGGGGCGTCTCTGTTCCGCCGGCCATGACTACCTGATCGTCGACAACTGGGGCGATGTCTTCCCCTGCACCAGCTACGCCGACACCCGCACGGGCCGGCTTGGCTCCGTGCTGGACCCCGGCTTCGTTCCGGCCCTGCGGGAGGAGGTCTATGCCCCCTGCCAGTACGCCGAGACCTGCCACCAGAAGGAGGAGTACGGCAACCTGCGCCTGCTGCGCGAGCACCGCGATCTCCAGGCGATGAGCCTCAACTGTGTCTGCGGCGAGGGCAAGCAGGTGGACCCCGAAACCCTCTTCGACAGCCGCATGGCCCTGCTGGAGACCGCCCGCCACAACCCCCAGACCAGCCGCGTCGGACGACCCGCCGCCGCCGCCGCCGTCCCGGCCGGCTGAGCGGTGCTACCCAGGGTCTGGATCTTCGCGCTGCTGGCCTCCCTGGGGGGCCTGCTCTTCGGCTTCAACGCCACGACCCTCGGGCTGGTGGCCGCGACGGCCGCCAGCGACTGGTCGTTGACCCTCGGCTCCCAGGTGCTGCTGAGCGGCGCCTTCTTCCTCGGCGCCATCCTCGGGGCCGTGTTCATGGGCCGCTTCGGGGATGGCCTGAGCCGCCGCGATGTGATCACCACCAGCGCGGCCTGCTACGCCTTCTTCGGCTTTGCCTGCGCCATCTCCGAGCGCTTCGAGGAGCTGGTGGTGGCCCGCTTCTTCCTCGGGATCATCGTCGGGGTCACCTCCCTGGCGATCCCGCTCTACATCGCCGAGATCTCCCCGGCCCGGCACCGGGGCGCCCTGGTGTCCCTCAACCAGCTGAGCATCACCCTGGGGATCGTGCTCGCCTTCGTCATCGAGACGAGGCTGGTGGACGGCCAGGACATTTCCCAGCTGTACACGATCAGCGGCATCCTTGCCGTGGGCGTCAGCGCCGGCGCGATCATCCTGCCGGATTCCCCCGCCTGGCTGATCAAGCAGGGGGATGGGGATGCCGCCCGCGCCGTGCTGAAGCTGATCCACGGCCCCAACGTGGAGCCGGAGGTGGCCGCCATCGAGGAGAGCCTGACGGGCAACCATCCGAATGTGTGGGTGGCGCTGCTGGAGCCCTCGAACCGAAAACTGCTGGGGATCGGCATCCTGCTGTTCGCCATCCAGCAGCTGAGCGGCATCAACTTCGTGCTGCAGCTGGCGGGCGACGGCTCCCTGTTCCAGGGCTTCGATCTGGGCTGGGATCCGGTGATCGTGGTCGGCCTGGTGAATCTGTTCAGCACGCTGCTGTTCGTGCTGCTCGTCGATCGCCTCGGCCGCCGGCCCCTGCTGCTGGCGGGCCTGGCGGGCCTGGCCCTCTGCCTGGCCGGGCTGATTCTCGACGCCACCACCTCCCTGTTTCCGCCGCTGGCGGTGGCCGTCAGCCCCTTCCTGATCCTGGGTTACGTGTTCTTCTTCGCCATCAGCCTGGGGCCCCTGCCCTGGCTGTTCGTGGCCGAGATGTATCCGCTGCCGGTGCGGGGCCTCTCGATGAGCATCCCGATCACCGTCAACTGGCTGATCAATGCCGTCATGGTGGTCGCCGCCCTGTCGGTCGACTCCCCGGCCGACACCCTGGCGGTCTACGGGGTGTCGCTGGCCACGGCCCTGGTGGCGCTGCCGCTGTGCTTCTTCCTCTACCCGGAGACCCGGCGGCTGCGCTTCTCCCAGATCCGCCGCACCTGGCACCGCTCGGGGACCGCCGATGAGCGCAATGAGATCGCCGCCACCCTGGCCACCACCGTGGTGACCATCGGCGGCATCTTCTTCGGCTACAACCTGACGATCATCGCCGGGGCCCTGCTGCAGATCCGCACGGCCTTCGCCCTCACCCCCTTCAGCAGCGGGCTGGTGGTGAGCTCGGTGCTGGTGGGGGCGATCCTGGGGTCCTTCATCAGCGGCCATCTGGCGGGGGCCTTCGGCCGGCGCTACATGCTGATGACGACGACCGTGGTGCTCATCGTCGGCACCGCCGTCTCCGGCCTCGCCGACTCGTTGCCGATCCTGGTGCTGGGTCGCCTCGTCACCGGCCTGGCCACCGGGGTGACCGCCAGCATCGTGCCGCTGTACATCACCGAAATCGCCCCGGCCCCGATCCGGGGCCGGCTGAACAACATTCAGAATCTGGCGGTGGGCATCGGCTCCCTCACCGCCTACGGCACCAGCACCCTGCTGATGGCCGTGCCGGAGGGATGGCGGGCGATGCTCTACCTGGGTTCCGTGCCGGCGCTGTTGCTGGGGATCGGCGCCCTGTTCCTGCCGGAATCGCCGCGCTGGCTGATCACCCAGTCCCGCTTCAGCACGGCGGAGCGGATGCTGCAGAGGCTCTGCGTCGGCAACCCCAGGGAGGAGGTGGCCCAGCTCAGGGCCAGCGTCGAGCACACCTCGGCGGGCCCGGGGGGGATGCCCCTGTTCTCGAAAACCATCCGGCCTCCCCTGCTGATCGGCCTGGCCCTGGTGTTCTTCCAGGAATGCACGGGCATCATCATCGTCACCTACTACAGCCCGACGATCTTTCAGGCCTGCGGCGTGAGCGATCCCACCACCGCCATCCTGCTGACCACCATCGGGGTCGGTGGCTTCGGCCTGGCCATGTCCTCCCTCTCCTTCCTGCTGGTCGATCGGCTGGGGCGCCGCACCCAGTTCCTGATCGGCATCCTCGGCATCCTCACCAGCTCGATCGGCTTCGGGCTGATCTTCGCCGTGCTGCCCCAGGGCACCCCTGCCGTTCAATATCTCGTCCTGATCTGTTTCATCCTCTTCGTTTGCTCCTTTTCCCTGAGCCTGGCCTCCGTCTGCGGCATGGTGGTGTCGGAGATCTTTCCCCAGGCGGTCAGGGATCGGGCCATCGGCTTCGTGATCGCCTTCCAGCTCCTCTGCGGCATGGCGGCGTCCTTCCTGTTCCCCATGCTCGCCGATGCCCTGGGACTGGCGGTGGTGTTCTTCGTCAATGCCGGCATCGCCGCCCTGGCCCTCCCCTTCTGGGCCTTCGTGATGCCGGAGACCCGGGGCCGGAGCCTCGAGGCCATCGAGCAGCACTGGCTGGCGGGACAACCTCCCGCCGCCCTGCGCTGACCCTGGGCCCGGCGGGGCCCTGACTCAGGCGGCACCCACGCCGGCGGCCGCGATGGCGTCGGAGCAGACCTTGCCCAGGTAGGCCACCGGGAAGTCCGCGAACGCCTCGGCCCCAGGCCCCGCAGCCTCCGGGACCGGGGCGGGGCGGTACGCCTCCAGCACATCGAGCAGCGACAGCGATCGCTGGGCCGCGGGCAGCCGGCGCAGGGCCGGCTCGATTCGCTCCAGCCACTCCCCGTAGCTGGCCGTCCGCTCCAGGGGGAAGCCCGCCGCCTCGATCCGCTCCACCAGGGCCTCCAGGGGAAAGGCGCCGTCGGCGGGGCCACCGAGGGTGAGTTGGTGGAAGCCCTCGGGCGCGCCATCCCCGAGGGCCACGATCGCCTGCGCCAGCTGGTCCACCGGCAGGCCGCTGGCCCGGAAGCCCGCCGCCTGGCCGGCTGCATCGGTGACGCAGAAGGCCGGGGGGGCCAGGCCCGTGAGCAGGAGGCTGTGGATCAGCCGCGAGAGAATGTCGTCCGGGTTGCATTCCCCGGCCAGGTGCCGATCGGGCAGCACCAGCCCCGATCGCAGGAGGCGGATCGGCAGACCCGTGGCGGCGTGGGTGGAGCCCAGCAGCTGCTCACAGGCCCACTTGCTGGCGATGTAGCCGTTGGCATAGGAGCCATCGAGACGGATGGGCTCCTTCAGCGGGGCCACGCCGATGGTGGAGACCATGGCGATCGACTTGCGCCGGTGCGTCAGCGCCAGACGCACCACCTCGGCGGTGCCGATGACATTGGGTCGGCGGAGGTGGCGGTAGTCCAGCCGGTGATTGACCAGGGCCGCGCAGTGGACGATGGCCTCGATGCCGTGGGCCAGCCGCTCGTAGGTTGCGGCGTCCAGCCCAAGCCGCGGCTCGCCGATGTCGCCGGCCACCACCTCCAGGTGCTGCTCCGCCAGCGTGCGCCAGCGCGCCGCCATGGCCGGCTCGAGGTGGGCGAAGCGGGCGTCGAGGCGCTCCCGGGCCGACTGGGTGCGGCTGGGCCGGACCAGACACACCAGCCGGCCGCCGCTGGTGGCGAGGCGCTCCAGCCAGGCCAGGGCGACGCGGCCGCCCAGAAACCCATTCGCCCCGGTGAGCAGCACCGAGCGGGTCGGCCCTGAAGACAGTGGCAATTGCGCCGCGGCCCGCAGGGTGGGCCCGTCGATGAACGCCTCCACCCGGAAGTCGGCGGCGACGAGCACGTCGGCGGCCGGCTCCCGGGCCGGGCCGGAGCCGGCGGCCCGGAGAATCCGCGCCCAGGCCGCGATCGTGCCGTCGGGCCCGAGGATCTGGCTGGCCTCGATGGCGACGCCGAACTCCGCTTCGATCCGCACCGACAGCTGAACGGCAGCGAGGGAGTCGCCGCCCAGATCGCGGAAGCAGCGATCCTGCAGGGAGGCCTGGTCGTGGACGCCGAGGGTGCTGCCCAGCAGCAGCCGCAGCCGCTCCTCCAGGCCCAGCGCGGCGCCGGGCCGGCGGAGGGTGGCCAGGGCCGCATCACCGAGACGGTCGTGGCTGTCATAAAGGGCGGCCAGGGCCGCCGCATACCGCTGGCGGATGGCGGGCCGGAGCGGCTTGCCCAGGGAGGACAGCAGGCCATTGGCATGGGAGAAGGGTTCGTCCGCCAGCAGGAGATCCCGGGGAATCTCGAAGCTTTTCAGGCCCTTCTCGCCGGCCAGCCGCACCATCTCCTCACGCACCAGGGCGATCAGCTCGGCGGCGTCGGCGGGGGGCCGGGGCCGCCGCGCCAGGGCCTCAGGGTCCGGCACCACGACCGCCAGCAGGTAGGAACGGCTGCTCTCGCCATGGACATGGATCTGGGTCACCGAGGCGCAACCATCGGCGAACAGCTGCTCCAGCGCACCGACGGCGACGTACTCCCCCTGCGACAGCTTGATGACGTTCCGGCGGCGGTCGATGAGGGCGATCTGGCCGGGGCCGCGCTCCTCGACCACATCCCCGGTGCAGCAGAAACCGTCGGCATCGAACAGGGCCGCCGTCGCCTCCGGGTTCCGGAAGTACTCGCGGATGCCGAAGCGCGTCTTCACGCACAGTTCGCCCCTTGGATAGGGGCGATCGGTGAGGAAGTAGCCCGACTCCGGCACATCCCGCAGCCGGTACGCGATGACGTTGGGCCGGTTGAGCCGGCCGTTCATGGCCAGGCCGCCGCTGGCCGTCTCGGTGCTGCTGTAGCCCTCGTGCACCGGCACCCCGAAGGTCTCCTCCATCAACGCCCGGATGCGGGGCGCGATCGGCGCCGAAGCCACAACGATGGATTGCAGCCGGTCGCCCAAGAAGACACGCAGGTCATCGGATGTAGTCGTTCGCAGGTGCTGGTCGATCCACTCACAGAGGCGCGGAAACAGCACCAGCCCCGTCGGTCGGGCCAGGCGGATGTCCTCGAAGACGGTGGAGAGATCCGGCTTCAGGGTGAAGCAGGCCAGGCCACCGGAATTGAGGGCGGTGACCATCGAATCCCTGCCCATGATGTGGTGGAAGGGAGCGAGCACCACCGCCACCTTCGGGTCCGGACCGGAGACCTGGCGCCAGGTGTTGACCAGGGCCGCGGCCGAGATGCAGGCCCCCTTCGGCTGGCCGGTGCTGCCCGAGGTGTGGATGAGCAGGGCCATCGCCTCCGGGTCGACGGTGGCCGGGGGAGGGAGGTCGGCGGCGGCGTCCTGGCCGCGGACGATGAGATCCGGCAGGAGCACCAGGGGAACCGTCGACCCGGCCGCCCGGAGCGTTCGCTCGGCCTCCTCCACGAGGGTGCGCTCGGCCGTGATCCGGGTGTCGGCGTCGAAGACGATCAGCTGGCGGATGCAGGCGTGGCGCCGCACCAGATCCACCATCGCGGGCAGCTGGGCGATGGACACGGCCAGCGCCGCTGGGGTGGTCCGCTCCAGGATCGCGTCGAACTCGGCGGCCGAATGGTGACCCGACAGGGGCATCGGCACGGCCCCGGTGTAGGCCAGGGCCAGGTCGATGACGGCGTAGTCGATGCTGGCGAAGCCGATGATCGCCACCCGCTCCCCGCGCCGGATGACGCCATCGGGATCGCTGCGCCAGGCCGCGGCCAGGCAGCGGACCCGATCCCGCAGGGTTCGGTAGGTGATGGGGCGGAACTCGGCCAGGATCTGGCGGTGGGTGGTTCCCGTGGCGGGGTCGGCCGCAACGACATAGGCGCGCTCGGCCAGGGCGGGGCGCTCGGGATGGGCCGCCAGAACGGAGTCGATCAGGGCCCCGTAGGGCAGGGACGACGGCAGGGCAACGCTGGAATCACTCACGACAATGCTGGCCTCAGGCCGCTGCCTTGTCGTACGCGAAGGCCGCAACGTTCGCGGGCAGCGTGATGGCGTGGATGCAGGTCTGGCAGAGGTCGTAACCGGGGATGGGACGGGGCCACGAAGTCCTCGGTGACACCTTCATTCTCCAGGTTGCCCGGGCGGGAGTTCATCGTCGGCAGCATCACACTGGAGGGGATCGTCCTGATCTGCTCGACATCCTCCAGTGACAGGCCGACGGCTGTGGTGAAGACACACAGGGGGGGACCCTTGCCGTGGGCATGCAGAATCATATTGAAGTTAGCACGACATAAAGATGCGAAAGAATCATTCAAGGCTCGTCGATGTCGTCGCCGGCCGTGAAGTCGGCCGTGATGCCTTCAATGAAGGCCACCGCCTGCTGCAGTCCACGCTCCCGTTCGATCTGTTCCTTCATGCGCCTGAGGCCCCGCTTCAGTCCCGGATCAGCCATGGCCTCGCCGATCAGCTGGCGCAGTCGGTCGGCCGTGATCGATCGGGCCTCCGCCGTGAGGGCCAGCTGATGGTGGGCCGCCCGGACGGCATTGCCCGGCTGATCCCTGGCGCAGGGAAGGATCACCATGGGAACGTCGTTCTGTACACATTCCATGATCGAATTGAGGCCGCCATGGTGAACCATCACGGCCGCATGGCGCAGCAGCGTGAGCTGGGAAATCCAGGGCACCACCAGCAGGTTGGCGGATGAGGCGAACGCGCCGATGAGGGCTGGATCGCTGATGTGGAGCACGAAGAACCACTCCGGTGCCAGGGCGCTGGCTTCGGCCACGGCCGCAAAGAACCGCCGGGCCTGCGGGTAGGCCCCCGCGCTCGTACCCAGCGAGCAGAGGATGGTCGTCCGGCCGGAGGGATCGAACGGCAGCGGCGGCTCCTGGCGCTGGAAATCAATGAAATCACCGCAATGGCGCCGCTCCTTCGCCCGCGGGCCCGGCAGCTGGAAGGCGGCCGGACACAGCACAAGCTCGGGCAGGACCAGGTGCGGGCCGATCTCATCCTGGAGATAGGTGACGTTGCGCCGCAGGCGGATGCCGGACTGCCGGGCCACCCACAGAAAGGTGTCGGTGAGGTGGTGCATCCGCAGCGGGGCCCGGTAGGCACCGAATAGCCGGGAAGCCAGGCGCTTGGTGGCCAGATACCGCAGATGCATCAGCTTCCAGGCCAGGGAGATCCGCAGGGCCGAGAGCACGCCCCGGCCCGGCCTGAGGGAGGTCACCGCCGGGGGGATGCGGGCGTTGTCGAAGAGGAACAGCGAGGTGGAGATCTGGATGGTCGGGAGGCCCAGCCGCAGGGCCCGCAGGGCCACGTACCAGAGGAACGAATCACACAGCAGCAGGTCCGGCCGGGCCGAGAGCAGGCAGGCATCGAGGCTGCCGTCGACGATGGCGGTGGTGTAGCGGCGAAACAGGGCGTCCGCCGCCGGGGGCTCCTGCCCGTCGCCGGGCGTGGCAAAGAGATCGCCCGCGAATTCGATGAACGCGAAGCCCTGGCCCTCCACCAGTTGCCTCACCCGTGGAAGCCCGAGATAGGTCACCCGGTGGCCCCGGGACACCAGGGCCCTGGCCAGCCGGAACGTCCCCAGGTGATGGCCCGCCTCGCCATGCATGGAGAACAGGATCTTCACGCCGTTGTCACGGCCTCAATCGACCGGCCGGCAGCCTTCGAACCACATGACGTGCCGGGCCGGGTCGTAGTCCTTGTACTGACCCGTCAGCTGGATGCCCTGGCCGGTCCGCAGGGAGAGGGCATAGGCGCCCTGGCCCTTGGCGGCCAGGCAGCTGATCTGGGTCAGGAAGCGGAACTTGCCGAACCTGATGGCCAGATCGTTGGTGGAATTGGGAATGTCGTAGGCGATGCGATAGGCACCGCCGTCCTTGGCCACATGGGCCACCCGACCCTTGATCGTGAAGGTCTTGCCCTGGTAGCGGGAAGGAATCGACGCGGCGTTGGTGTCGGCTTCCTGGGAGATCTGCTGCGACAGCACCAGGGCATCGATCACGACAGGGCCGGCCGTTGACACCGCCCCGGCACTCCGCTCCGCCGCCGCGATGCCTTCAGCGCCACCTTTGACGGCGTTCAACATGGCGCAGAGTTCGGTGCGCGCCCCACCGGCGCCCGCCAGCATGCCGGCCGGGAGCTTCGCTTCCAGCTTCACCCGGGCAGCCGCCTGCTCGGCCTGGGCGGTGGCGATGATCGGGAACGGCCGGGCGGCGCCCGATCGCGGCTGCTCGAGCAGCATGCTGCCGTCGTCCGCCTCCTCGCTGAGGATGTCGTAGCCCCGGGCGGCCGCGATGCCGCGCAGCTGGCGAATCGCCACCGGCACGGTCAACGCATCGACCGTGACTTCGGCGCTGAACCGCGTCCCGGAAAGGGGGTTCCCCTTCTGCGCGAAGCTCTCTTCGCAGCTGCCGGCCCGGGCCGCCGAAGGCAAGGCCAGGGCCAGCGCCAAACCGCCCAGGGGAACCACGAATCGAAGGGCTGGAAGGAACAAACGCGGCGTGGGCTCACTGGCGGCGACTCTACCGAGGCCCGCCAGTGAGCCCTACATCGCCGCCGTTGCCGCCGCTCACCCATCCCAGGGTGCGCCCATCCCGCCGCCTGCATCGCTTCACAGCGCCTCAGCCAGTCCTGCCTGTCCGGAATAAAGAACACCAGCAAGTCTTCCGGTGTGGGTGATGGAGCGACGGGATGGGTACGGCAATACGTGAATTCAAAGTGATACGCCCCGCCCGGCTCTCCCAGCATCACCCCGTCAAAGCCGTCGTGGTTGTCGAAATTGTCGAGACGCGTGAGCCCCAGACCCTCGCCGTACAGGACTTCCGTGCGGCGTAGATCCGTCACTGGACGGGCCAGTCGGACGTGGGGGATCATCAGGACCGCTTCAAGTCCAAGAGGGAGTTGATCCCCAATGCAAGTCAGGCTGCTGCTCAGAGGGTGAACGCCTCTCGCCCATGGCGGCCAGGACGGACTCCTGTGCCAGGCGTCCAAGCCGCGCGCGGGGCTTGCCTGTCAGCCCAAGCCAGTCAGGGATCAAAGAGCCTTGGGAGGCGAAGTGCTCGACATGAACCACCACGACCTTCCCATCCGTATAGCTCACATCATTCAGTTTCCGCCACTCTCCGGGCCGGGCAAACCCGAAGATCTTCATGGCTGCGTCGACATAGTTGAGGCCAGTGCCCAAGCCAAACATGACGATGAGCTTCGTCGCCTCGGGAAGGGAGCCGAGGAAGCGGCTGGCACAACTGGTGGCCACGTCGTGTCCAAACGGCAGGGCCACAAACTGATCAAGCATTCCACCGCCAGATCCCTTCCAACCCGCCGACTTCCTGTCGTATCGCTCGACCGTGCAGCGCACTAGGGAGCCAAAATGGAAGCGTCCGGATGGGTCTGCGATCAGTTCATCCACGGCCTTGCTGCCCCTCTCCATCAGCACCCCTGGCAGCAGACCAAGATGGGCGAGGATTTTGGCTACGTTTCCACGACTCGCCTTGAAGGCAATCTCGTCGTGCGGAGTGCTGGCCAAGGAACCCGCCTGACGCGGTCCCTTTGAGAAGCCAAGGAGCACGATTTCAGGAGTGCTGCTTCCCCAGGCAAGTGGATTATTGGTGATGCGCCAGTCGCCTTCCTTACGTCTGGTCTTGTCGAAAACGACTGGCTTGCCTTCAAAGCACAGGTTGCAATCAACGCGGCCATGAGAAGGGAGACACGGCATGGCCAGGATGTCCTCGTTGTCTCTTGATCCGCCAACGGCTGTTGGCGACAAATCCATAATGGCCTCCCCCCAGCCACCGGGCAGGCCGCCGAATCAGCCCCCTGCCGTTCCTTCCCAGGCCCCCGCATCCAGATAGGTCGCCGCCGGCAGCGGGCCCGCCAGGAGCCGCTCGTCGCTGGGGTTGAGGGGGCCGGCCAGCAGTTCGGCCGCCGCGATGCGGGCCGACGCCGGCAGGGCCGGCTGGTCGGGGTCGAAGGCGGTGGGGTGGGTGACGCTGCTGGAGAAGCCGCGGAAGATCAGCAGCTCAAAGGGCTCCTCGCCCGCCCCGGCGGGGTCCGGCTCCGGCAGCGGCAGGGTGCCCACCAGGCGCAGCACCCGGTCGGGGCGCTCGCGGCTGATGACTTCCAGCGCCGCCAGCAGGGCCGCCACGGAGGGGGAGGCGGCGTCGGGCGTGGTGTCGGTCATGGGGGACAACGCCGAAGAACAGCTCAGAACTCGCCGGCCACCCGGCCCAGGCGCGGCAGGCGCACCACCAGCCACTGCAGCAGGCCCACCACGTAGGCCACCAGGGCCGCATAGCCGACGAAGGCGGCCACCCCCGTCGTCCACTCGCCGCCGAACACGAAGGCGAACACCCGGGCCACCACGCCGTGGAGCCCCTCGGGGGCCTCCAGCCAGGCCCGGCAGAGGCGAAGACCGGCACCGGCGCCGCCCATGCAGGGCAGGGCGGTGATGGCCAGGCTCGCTCCGCCCAGCGACAGCAGGGTCAGGCTCCAGCGCCAGATGCGCAGGGTGAGCGGCAGGGCCCGCCAGGGGGGCATGTCGGCCAGCTCCTCATTGAGATCCACCCAGAACCACAGGCTGGCCACCACCATCAGCGGCGCCACCACCAGCAGCAGGAAGCCGGTGGGGCGGTTGCCCGTGAGCAGCAGCAGGGCGATCAGCTGCAGGCTCGCCACCTTCCAGTAGAGGCCCATCAGGCGCACCAGGGCCTGCTCCTTGCGGAGCGCCGCCCAGACGAGCAGCACCAGCGGCAGCCCAACGGCGAACAGCATTCCAAGCCGCACGTCGAGCCAGACCAGGGAGCGATAGAGCTGTTCCGGCACGTCCGCTCGGTTCGGTAAGGCGCCATTATCCGTGTGCCCCCCAGGCGATAGGGTCCGTCCATGGGCTCCCTCCCCTCCTTTCCCTGGTTGCAGCGTCGTCCCGACGCCCCCTGGTGCCGCACCGCCCTCGGCCGGGATCCCTCTCTCCAGGAAGCCGTCAACCAGGTGTTCGAGCAGCTCCGGGGCGCCGGTGAGGCCGACCTGGCCCTGGTGTTCGCCTCCGCCAGCTACGCCAGCGACCTGCCCCGCCTGCTGCCCCTGCTGCAGCAGAAACTCAGCGCCGCCCACTGGCTGGGCTGCGTCGGCGGCGGTGTGGTGGGCACCGATCCGGCGGGCGCGCCCCATGAGATCGAACAGCAGCCGGCCCTGACGGTCACCCTGCTGCGGCTCCCGGGCGCCAGCCTCCATCCCTTTGCCATCGACACCACCTCCCTGCCCGACCTTGATGGCCCGGCCGAGCCCTGGCGGGAGCGGGTGGGGGGCGAACTCGAGGACGGCCAGTCGATGCTGCTGCTGCTCGATCCCACCGGCACCGCCATCAACGACCTGATCAGCGGCCTGGATTACGCCTACCCCAACACCACCAAGGTGGGCGGCATCGCCGGCCCCCACAGCGCCGCCCACGGCTCCCTGCTCTTCGACAGCGGCACCGCTGCCCCGAACACTCCCGCCGACACGGTCCGCAACGGGGCGGTGGGCTGCCTGATCAGCGGCGCCTGGCGGCTCGATCCCCTGGTGGCCCAGGGCTGCCGGCCGATCGGCCCGGTGCTGGAGGTGGAGCAGGCCCAGCGCAACGTGGTGATCGAGGTGAGCTGCGGCAGCACCCGCAACAGCCCCGTGGCCGCCCTGCAGTCGATCCTCGTCGACCTCACCCCCGCCGAGCGGGAGCAGGTGAAGCATTCCCTGTTCCTCGGCGTCGGCCGCAGCGACTTCAGTCTCCCCAGCGCCGACCTCACCCCCGTGGCGGAGGCGCCCGGCTCCTTCCTGGTGCGCAACCTGATCGGCGTCGACCCCCGCAACGGGGCGGTGGCGGTGGGGGAACGGATGCGGGTGGGCCAGAAGGTGCAGTTCCAGCTGCGCGATGCCGATGCCTCCCGGGACGAATCCCGCCAGCTGCTGGCCGGACAGGCCCGGCGCCGCAGCGAGCCCCTGGCCGCCTTCCTGTTCGCCTGCCTGGGCCGGGGCGAAGGCCTCTACGGCGAGGCCGACGGCGATGTGAACCTGTGCCGGGAGGTGTTCGGCACCGTTCCGATCGCCGGTCTGTTCTGCAACGGTGAGATCGGCCCGGTGGGGGGCACCACCCACCTGCACGGCTACACCGCCAGCTGGGGCTTCCTGGTTCCCAACGACCCGCCCGGGGGCACCGCCACACCGCTCTGATGGTGCGTCAGCACGTCAATCCCCTCAGCCGGATCCACCAGCTGGCGCGGCCCCTGCCGCCGCTGATCGAGCTGTTCGCCGATCCCTCCCTGCCCCTGCATCTGGATATCGGCTCCGCCCGGGGCCGTTGCCTGCTGGCCATGGCCCCCCTGGCGCCGCAGCGCAACCACCTCGGCCTGGAGATCCGCCGGCCCCTGGTGGAGGCCGCCGAGGACGACCGCCGCCGGGACGGGCTCACCAACCTGCGCTTCCTCTACGGCAACGCCAACGTCAACCTGCCGGAGTGGCTGGCGCAGCTGAGCCCCGGGCAGCTGGAACTGGTGACACTGCAGTTCCCCGACCCCTGGTTCAAACTGCGCCACCGCAAGCGCCGGGTGCTGCAGCCCGCCCTGCTGCTGGCGATCGCCGCGGCCCTCGCCCCCGGCCGGACCCTCTTCCTGCAGAGCGATGTGGAGGCCCTGATCACCCCGATGCGGCAGCTGGTTGGGGCCAGCGGCGCCTTCGAGCTGGCCGGGCCCGAGGAGTGCGGCCCTGAGCGAAATCCCCTGCCGGTGGCCACCGAACGGGAAGGCCAGGTGCTGGCCGAGGGCAAGCCGGTGCACCGCAGCCTCTACCGCCGCAACAACGCCCCCCTGCCGCCACTGGCCGATCTGGAAGCCCACCTGGAACCCACCACCAGTGGCGTCGATAATCGCCTCGACGCTGAAGCGGATTGATGGTGCCTGCCCCAGCTCCCGTGCCCCTGCTGCTGCGCTGGCAGGGGTTGCTGGCCGGCCTGCCCGCCGGCCGCCTCGGCGCCCACCTGCCCCTTCTGGCGGGCTGGATCCTCTGCGCCCTGATGGCCGGCCTGCCCCTGGTGACCCGGGCGGGCCTCAGCCTGCTGATCGCCGCCTCCGCCCTGCTCTGGGTGGTCTGGGCCCTGCGCACCCCGCCGGGCCGCCTCGGCGCCATCAACATCTGGCTGCTGCTGGTGATCGCGATCGCCGTGGTGGCCACCGGCTTTTCGCCCGTGCCGAAGGCCGCCCTGGTGGGCCTGTTCAAGCTGCTCAGCTACCTGAGCGTCTACGCCCTGATGCGCCAGCTGCTGGCCGCCGCCCCGGCCTGGTGGGACCGGCTGGTGGGCGCCCTGCTGGCCGGTGAACTGATCACCAGCGTGATCGGCATCCGCCAGCTCTACGAGGCCCCCGGGGCCCTGGCCCGCTGGTCGGACAACAACTCGGTGGCCGAGGGCACGGTGCGCATCTACAGCACCCTCGAAAACCCCAACCTGCTGGGGGGCTACCTGCTGCCGATCCTGCCCCTGGCCGTGGTGGCCCTGCTGCGCTGGCAGGGACGGGGCCGGCGCCTGTTCGCCCTGGCCAGCCTGGTGCTGGGCCTGGTGGCCCTGGTGCTCACCTACAGCCGCGGCGCCTGGATGGGGATGGTGGCCTCCCTGGGCCTGCTGGCCCTGCTGCTGGTGCTGCGCCAGACCCGCGACTGGCCGCCCCTGTGGCGGCGCCTGTTCCCCCTGCTGCTGCTGGCCGGGGCCACCGTGGCGCTGGTGCTGCTGGTGACCCAGGTGGAGCCGCTGCGGGTGCGGGTGATGAGCCTGGTGGCCGGCCGGGAGGACAGCTCCAACAACTTCCGCATGAACGTCTGGACCTCGGCCCTGGCGATGATCCAGGACCGCCCCTGGATCGGGATCGGCCCGGGCAACAGCGCCTTCAACCTCATCTATCCGCTGTACCAGCAGCCCAAGTTCAACGCCCTCAGCGCCTACTCCATCCCCCTGGAGCTGCTGGTGGAGGCCGGCATTCCGGGGCTGCTGGCGGGGCTGGGCCTGCTGCTGAGCGCCGTGAAGGTGGGCCTGGGCCAGTGGCGCAGCAGCGCCCCCCTGGCCCTGCCCTGCCTGGCGGCGGTGGCCGTGTTCGCGGGGCTGGGGGTGCAGGGCCTCACGGACACGATCTTCTTCCGGCCGGAGGTGCAGCTGATCGCCCTGTTCAGCCTCGCCACCCTCGCCGCCTCGGCGGCGGATCCAGCGCCATGCGACTGATCGCCGGCTTCGACGCCGGTCAGACCCACACCACCTGCCGCCTGGCCCTTGTAGGCGATGGCATCCCGCCGGGGCTGGGCCCGGTGGTCGGGGAAGGGGAAGGCCCCGGCTTGTGCCACCTGGCCGCCCCCGAGGGTCCCGAGCGCTTCGGGGCCGCCCTGCGGGAGAGCCTGGTGCGGGCCCGGGCCCATCTCATCGACGCCGGCGAGTCCGCCGGCACGGCCGTACTGGTGGCGGCCGCGGTGGGGGCCAGCGGCATCGAACTGGGCACGGCGGTGCAGGACCAGGGGCGAGCCCTGGCGGCCGCCGCCCTGGGGCTGGCCCCGGAGAAGGTGGTGGTCACCGGCGACGAGCGCACCGCCCTGCGCGGGGCCTTCCCTGCCGGCCCCGGCATCGTGGTGATCAGCGGCACCGGCACCATCGCCGTCGGCCGCGACGGCCGTGGGCGCGAGCACCGCTGCGCCGGCTGGGGCTGGCTGCTGGACGGGGCCGGTTCGGCCATGGACATCGGCCGGGACGGCCTGGCCCTGAGCCTGCAGATGGCCGATGCCCGGCTCCCCGAAACCCACCTGCGGCGGGCCCTGTGGGAGGCCCTGGATCTGGACCCGGACGACCCGGGATCTCCCCAGCGGCTCAAGGCGCTGGTGGTGGCCGACGGGTTCGGCGCCGCCGGCTTTGCCCGGCTGGCGCCGGTGCTCGACCGGCTGGCCGCCGCCGGCGATCCCCGGGCCCTCGCCGTGATGGAGCACAACGCAGGGGCGCTGGCGGCGATGGCGGCAGGAGTGGCCCGGTGCCTGGATCTGGTGGGGCCGGCGGTGTGCCCGATGGGAGGAGCGCTGCTCCATCTGGAGCAGCTGCGGGACCCCTTCGGCCGCAGCCTGACCCTGGCCCTGCCGGGCAGCCGGCTGGTGGGGGCCGCCGGCGATGCCTGCCAGGGGGCCCTGGCGATGGCAGCGGCCCTGCTGAGTGGGCCTCAGCCGGCCTGAGCCGCCAGGGGAACGAGGGCCAGGGCGCCGCCGAGCACGGCCAGCAGCAGGGCCAGCCGGGTGGTCCAAGCCAGGGGAAGGCGGCGCATCAGCAGGAAGGAGCCACCGCTGACCAGCACCGAGGCCGCCAGGGCACCGGCCCACCAGCCGAAGGCCGAAGCATCGACAGGGGCCTCACCGCCGTGCAGGGCGCCATGCAGTGCCACCGCCGCGGCCACCAGGCCGCCACCGAAGGCCAGACCAGGGCTGCGGCTCTCGCGGTGGGCGTTCAGGATCAGCAGCGCCACCGCCGAGATCGCCAGGGCGGCGAGCACCTCGGCGAAGGGCATGGTGAAGCCCATGGCCCCGGCCAGTCCCCCCAGGACCGCACCGGCCAGGCCCCAGAGCAGCAGCTGGGCCGACACATAGGAGGCGGCGGCGCCGACCCCGATCAGCAGCAGCAGGTGGTCGACCCCGGTGATCGGGTGGAGGAAGCCGTAGCTGAGGCCGCCGTGGGCCAGGCCATGGGCCTGGGCCGGCTGGCCGACGAGCACGAAGCCGAGGGCGGCGGCGCCCCCCAGCAGGGTCCAGGAGCGCAGACGGGAGAAGTGGATCATCGAGGTTCCCGGTCCGCGCCGGGATGGAAGGAACGGTTCACGGCGAGCGTTCTGGCTGAGGGTGACCCCATCACAGCTGCGGGACAGCGCCGGAATGATGGAAGGGAGAACCCTGCCGTGCACCGGACTTTCCTCGTTTCCTCCCGGAGGTGAACCCCGGGAACCGTCCACCCATTGTGCCCGCAGCCAGTGACGTTGCCGCCCGATGACCGCAGCTTCTGACCGGTAAGGGGGGAGGATGGCCCGCAGGAGGTTCCTTCCCTTCACGGGGAGGACGCAAGGAGGAAAGGCGGTGCGGGGTGACCCAAGTCCGCCGCTGTCCCGCAGCTGTGATGGACACCGTGGCCCCCGCCCCGTCGTCCTCAGTCAGAACGCTCACCCCCCACGACACCTTTCCTGCCGGCGAGGACCGGAGATCATCCATGAATCTGCCTTCCCTGGCCAAGCGGCGCGGCGCCCTGCCCATCGCCCTGCTCGCCATGTGCGCCCTGCCGCTGCTGCTGGCGGCTCCCGCATCGGCCCACCACCTGATGGATCTCACCGGCATGAAGCCGGGCGTCCTCACCGGCCTGCTGAGCGGCCTGGCCCACCCGATCCTGGGCCCCGACCACCTGCTGTTCCTGCTGGCCATCGGCCTGGTGGGCATCGTCCAGCCCTTCCGCTGGGTGCTGGCCCTGCTGGGCTGCGGGCTGGTGGGTAACGCCCTGGGGCTGGCCCTGCCGGGCTTCCCCTGGATCGAGCCCCTGGTGGCCCTCTCGGTGGCCCTCACCGGCCTGGTGCTGGCCCGGCGCCTGCCCCCGGCCGTGCTGGTGCCCGCCTTCCTGCTGCACGGCTACGCCCTCAGCGGCGCCGTCCTCGGCTGGGAACCCACCCCGATCGGCTTCTATCTGGTCGGTCTGCTGGTGAGCCAGAGCCTGCTGCTGCTGGTGGCCCTCACCGCCGTCCGTCGCTGGCGCCGCAGGGCCTCCAGCGGTGCGGTCAACATCACCGCCGGTCTGCTGATGGGCATCGGCCTGGCCTTCACCTGGTCGGCCCTGGTGGCCTGAGGGCTCAGGTGCCCAGCAGGGCGGTGCACTCCAGCCGCTCCTGGCTGGCGGCCCGGTGCGAGGCCCGCAGGCGGATCGCCTCCGCCAGGTACTCGGCGTCGTCGGCGACGCCGCAGAAGCGGGCCGAGCCCCAGGTGTGCAGCCAGGGCAGGCCCAGGACATAAAACCCCGGCACCCGGGTGAGACCCCGCTCGTGGACCGGATGGCCGGCGCCGTCGAACACGGGCACCTCCACCCAGGAGAAATCCGGGCTGTAGCCCGTGCACCAGATCACCGCCGCCAGCGGCTCGGCGACCAGGTCGAGGGGCTCCGGCGCACCGGGGGGCGGCGTCCAGCAGGGGACGTAGGGCGCTTCCTCGGGGGCATCGAGGCCCTCGCTGGCGATGTGGTCGTCGATGCTGCGGCAGATGCGGCTGTAGACGGCATCGGCCCCGTCGAGGTTGGCGGCCAGGTCGCCGGCGAACCGGATGCGGTCGTGGCCGAGGTCGGCCAGGCGGCCGTGCAGCACCATCCCCTCGAGGGCTCGGCGGCGCAGGTCGATCTCCCGGCCGCCGTCGCGGCCGGTGAGGTAGTGGTTGGTCTTGCCCCGCACCGCCCTGGGATCGGCGTGCTGGTCGATCGGCATGGCGTAGTAGCCCATGCGATCGAGCCAGTCGACCACGTCGCGGCCGCGGTAGCGGCGGGGGGAGCGGGGGGCGCTGCCGACGCTCAGGTGCACCCGACGGCCGGCCAGATGCAGGTCTTCGGCGATCTGGCAGCCCGACTGGCCGCTGCCCACCACCAGCACCGGTCCGGGGGGGAGGGTGGCGGGGCTGTCGTAGTCGCGGGCATCGATCTGCAGGATCGACTCCGGCAGGCGGGCGGCGAGGGGGTGGCGCTTGGGGCGGTGGTAGCCGCCGGTGGCGATCACCACCTGCTCCGCCTCGATGGGGCCCTCATCGGTGGAGAGCAGGAACCCCGTGCCGCTCGCCTGCAGGCGGTTCACCGCCACGCCCTCGCGCACGGGCACCTGGATGTGGTCGGCGAAGCGCTGCACATAGCGGACGATCTCCTCGCGGCCCATGAAGCCCTCGGGGTCGTCGCCGTCGTAGGGGAAATCCGGGAGGCGGCACTGCCAGTTGGGCGTCACCAGGCAGAAGGAGTCCCAGCGCTGGCGGGCCCAGGCATGGCCGATGCGGTGGCGCTCCAGCACCAGGGGCCGCACCCCGCGCTTCTGCAGGCAGTGGGCGATCGACAGGCCCGCCTGACCGCCGCCCACCACCACCACCGGGTGCCGCTGCACCGACTCCGAACCCCTTGCCACAGCCACCCCGGCGCCTGAACGAAAGCCGATGCTGGCCGCCGCTGGCGATACCTCCTGTAACGACCGGCACGGATCGCCCGGGCGCCGTGAGTACCGGTACCCGGCGCCGGCATTCGGTGGCATCGGCGACACAGAACAAAAGTTCATCCGTGGCACGGTCCCCCATGCCGATTCCACCGACCGCACTTCCCCATGCCCCAGGTCAGCCGTCCCGCCAACCAGACGGGTGAATTCCTCGTCGACTACGAGGAGAAGGTCTTTCCCGACGTCAAGGCCGAACCCGGTGAGAAGGCCCTGGTCACCTTCCACACCGTGGCCTTCGAAGGTTCCATCGGCCTGGTGAACCTGCTGCAGGCCAGCCGCCTGATCAACAAGGGCTTCGAGACCTCGATCCTGCTCTACGGCCCGGGGGTGACCCTGGGGCTGCAGCGGGGCTTCCCCAAGCTCGGTGATGCCGCCTTCGACGGCCACCTCAACTTCGGCGCCCGCATCCAGAAGTTCATGGACCAGGGCGGCAAGGTCTACGCCTGCCGCTTCGCCCTGCAGGCCCTCTACGGCCACGGCGAAGGCGCCCTGATCCCGGGAATCACCCCGGTCAACCCCCTCGATGTGCTCGACATCGTGCTGCTGCACCGCAAGGAAGGCGCCTTCATCCTCGACACCTGGACGCTCTGAATGCCCGCCACGGTCACCGTCGCCGCCGCCCAGATCCGTCCGGTGCTCTACAGCCTGGAGGGATCGGTGGCGCGGGTGGTGGCGGCCATGGAGGAGGCCGCTGCGGCCGGGGTGGAGCTGATCGTCTTCCCCGAGACGTTCCTGCCCTACTACCCCTACTTCTCCTTCGTGGAGCCGCCGGTGCTGATGGGCAAGTCGCACCTGAAGCTGTACGAGCAGGCGGTGACGGTGCCCGGCCCTGCCCTGGGCCGGATCACCGCCGCCGCCCGCCAGCTCGGCCTGCACGTGCTGCTGGGCATCAACGAGCGCGATGGGGGCAGCCTCTACAACGCCCAGCTGCTGATCGATTCCGCCGGTGAGCTGGTGCTGAAGCGCCGCAAGCTCACCCCCACGTATCACGAGCGGATGGTGTGGGGCCAGGGTGACGGGGCCGGCCTCCAGGTGGTGCCCACCGCCCTCGGCCGCATCGGCGCCCTGGCCTGCTGGGAGCACTACAACCCCCTGGCCCGCTTCAGCCTGATGGCCCAGGGCGAGGAGATCCACTGCGCCCAGTTCCCCGGCTCGCTGGTGGGGCCGATCTTCGCCGAGCAGACCGCCGTCACCCTGCGCCACCACGCCCTCGAGGCCGGCTGCTTCGTGGTCTCCTCCACCGCCTGGCTGGAGCCGGAGGACATCGAGCGGATCACGCCCGATCCGGTGCTGCAGAAGGCCTGCCAGGGGGGCTGCCACACGGCGGTGATCAGCCCGGAGGGCCGCTACCTGGCCGGGCCGCTGCCCGATGGCGAGGGGCTGGCCATCGCCGAACTCGACCTGACCCTGATCACCAAACGCAAACGCATGATGGACAGCGTCGGCCACTACAGCCGCCCCGACCTGCTGGGGCTGCTGATCGACCGCAGCCCCGCCCGCCAGCTGCATGAGCGGTCTGCCGAACCCGGACTGAACGAATTCGCCATCGCCAACACCGTCTCCGCTGCCGGTGAGGCGCTTCCTGCCCTGCCACTGCTGGAGGAGCTGCACCATGGCTGAGCACGATCGCCGCGCCCTGGGGCGCCGGCTCACCGAATTGCAGGTGCATGGGGTGGTCGACCCGGCGGTGCCCGGCAACCCCGGCCGCCGGGGCGGGGCAGGCCCCTCTGATCACCGCGCCCTCAGCATCGACGGCACCACGGTGATGGTGCCCGTCTACAACGCCCTGGCCGGCAGCTCGCCCTACCGGCTGGACACCGCCGCCGCCGGCGGCCTGGAGGTGAGCGGCACCACCGCGACCCTCGCAGCCGACGACGCCTGGCCCCTGACGGTGGAGACCCCGCCCGAGCCGCGCTTCTACGGCCTGGCCACCGCCGAGGGCATCCCCTACCGCTCCATCGCCCTGCTGCACGGCCGGGACGTGCTGGCCACCACCCTCCTGCAGACCTGCATCCGCTTCCGCGACCGAACCCAGTCGTGCCAGTTCTGCGCCATCGAGCAGTCGCTGGAGGATGGCCGCACCCTCGTGCGAAAGACGCCGGCCCAGGTGGCGGAGGTGGCCGAGGCGGCGGTGCGCCTCGATGGCGTGCGCCAGCTGGTGCTCACCACCGGCACCCCCAACAGCGACGACCGGGGCGCCCGGCTGATGGCCGAGACCGCCGCCGCCGTCATGGCCCGGGTGGACCTGCCGATCCAGGCCCAATGCGAGCCCCCCGAAGATCCAGCCTGGTACCGCCATATGAAGGATGCCGGCGTCGACAGCCTCGGCATGCACCTGGAGGTGGTGGAAGAGGAGGTACGGCGGCGGATCCTGCCGGGCAAGTCGGAGCTGGGGCTGGAGCGCTACATGGAGGCCTTCGCCGAGGCCGTGGCGGTGTTCGGCCGCGGCCAGGTGTCCACCTACCTGCTGGCCGGGCTGGGGGACAGCGCCGCCTCCCTCATTGCCGTGAGTGAGCGGCTGATCGCCCTGGGCGTCTACCCCTTCGTGGTGCCCTTCGTTCCGATCGCCGGCACCCCCCTGGAGGCCCATCCCGCCCCCTCCACCGACTTCATGGTGGCGGTGTACACGGCCGTGGGCGACCGGTTGCGGGCCTCCGACCTCAGGTCCGAGGCCATGGCGGCCGGCTGTGCCAAGTGCGGCGCCTGCTCGGCCCTGTCCCTGTTCGAAGCCGGCCCGGAGCCGGGCACTCCCTGAGCGCGGCCATGTTCTTCATCGACCCCTCCAGCCACGACATCGGCCGCAGCGCCAGCTCGGCGCCCGCCGCCTTCACCCCCTCGGTGCGGCGGGGGGTGGCGATCGAAGCCGAGGACTTCCGCCTCTCGCCCACGGCCAGCTCCCAGCGCTTCTCCTTCCATCTGCTGCGGCGCGGCACGCCCCTGGAGGAGGGCTACTGGCAGCTGCGCAGCGCCATCTTCTGCCAGGAGCAGCACCTGTTCGAAGACTCCGACCGGGATGAGAAGGATGGCCACGCCTATCCCATCGCCGCCCTCGACCACAGCGCCGGCAGCGGCAGCGGCGTGGTGGGGGTGGTGCGGATCCTGGAGGAGCGGCCCCGCCTCTGGTACGGCGGCCGGCTCGGGGTGCACGGCGACCACCGCCGCCACAACCAGATCGGCAAGGGCCTGATCTGGAAGGCGGTCACAACGGCCAACGGCTGGGGCTGCGACCGCTTCCTGGCCACCGTGCAGCTCCAGAACGTGCGCTTCTTCCAGCGCCTGCACTGGACGTCGATCGACACCCTGGAGATCCGCGGCCTGCCCCACCACCTGATGGAGGCCGATCTCTCCTATTACCAGCCCGGCCTGGAGCGGCGCCCCCTGGCGGCGGGCGAGGTGGCGGGGGTGGCGGCGGCGTGAGTCGTCCCGGGCCGCAGGGTCCTGATCTGGCGGCCCTGGCCGCCCGGCTGCGCCAGCTCAGTGGCCTCACCGGCAAGACCGACATCCAGTCCCCGGCGGCCACCTTCCCCCACCAGCCCTTTCCCGCCCTGGGGCCCGCTGCCGCCCTCGGCGACGATGCCGCCCTGCTGCCGGCGGTGGCCACGCCGCTGCTGCTGGCCAGTGAGGGGCTGGACCCGGCCCTGGTGGCCGCCGACCCCTGGTTCGCCGGCTGGTGCGGGGTGCTGGTAAACCTCAGCGACATCGCCGCCATGGGCGGCACCCCGATCGCGGTGGTGAACAGCCTCTGGTGTCGCAGCGCCGCCCGGGCGGAACTAATCCTGGCGGGCCTGCGCCGGGCCTCGGAGGTGTTCGGGGTGCCGGTGGTGGGGGGCCACACCAACCTGCACAGCCCCTACGACGCCCTGGCGGTGGCGGTGCTGGGCACGGCCGCCGGCCCGGTGCTCTCGGCCCGTGCGGCCCGCCCCGGCGACCACTGCCACCTGCTGATCGACCCGAACGGCGGCTTCCGCGGCGCCTCCCTCTGCTGGGATGCGGCCACCGACGCCGAACCGGCCCGGCTGCGGCGCCAGCTGGCCCTGATGGCGGAACTGGCGGCCGACGCCAGCGTCCATGCCGCCAAGGACATCAGCATGGGCGGCCTGGTGGGCACCGCCGCGATGTTCTGCGAAGCGGCGGGCTGCGGCCTGAGCCTGGATCTGGCGGCGATCCAGCCCCCCGATGGGGTGGCGCTGGAGCCCTGGCTGACCTGCTTCCCCAGCTTCGGCTTCCTGCTGGCCGCCCGCCCCGATCAGGAGGGCCGGCTGGCGGAGCGGGTGGCCGCCTGCGACGGCCTGCTGCTGGCGCGGATCGGCACGTTCACGGCGGAGCGCCGGCTGGTGCTGGAGGCGGAAGGCCGGCAGGAGACGATCTGGCGCGGTGAGGCGCCGCTCACCGGTTTCGGCGTGCTGTCGTGATCGTCACCGCAGCCGGGGCGGCCCCGGCCCACAATCCTCCCAATGGGTGGTGGGGGGCGCCATGCCGGAAGTGGAGCTGACGCTGGAATGGCCGGATGGGGGCAGGAGCCGCCTCTATTCCCCGTCCACGGTGATCCTCGAGCACCTGGCCCCGGGCCAGACCGTGACGGTGGCGGAGCTGCGCACCAAGGGCACCCTGGCGCTGCGGCAGGCCTCCGAGCGGGTGCGGGCCCGCTACGGCTTCGCCTGCACCCGGGCCGATGAGGAGGAACGGCGCCTGCTGGAGCAGGCGGCAGCCTTCGCCGCCGAAGAGCTGGTGAGCGTCCAGGCCGCCTAGTTGGCCGGACCGGCTAGTCGGAGAGCACCCGCTCGATGCGCCGATCGGGGACCAGCCACATCAGGGCCACCAGCGCATAGACGGCTTGGCCAACGGCCGGAGAGCGCAGGCTGGCCAGCATCGCCACCAGATAGAGGGTCAGGGAGGTGTGTCCCTTCCAGTCGCGGCCCACGGCCCGGCGCAGCAGGGAGTCGGGGCCCTGGCTGGCGATGATCCGGCCCTGAAGGATGAAATAGGCGAGGGCCGCCATCACCATCACGGCGCCATAGAGGAACGCAGGAGCGATCGCCCGGTGGTTCTGGCCCATCCAGCCGGTGGCGAAGGGCACCAGCGACAACCAGAACAGCAGATGCAGGTTGGCCAGCAGCACCGGGCCGCTGACACGCTGCAGGGTGTGCAGCATGTGATGGTGGTTGTTCCAGTAGATGCCGATATAGATGAAGCTCAGCAGATAGCTCAGGAAGACGGGGATCAGGGGCACCAGGGCCGCCGGTTGGGTGTCGTGGGGCACCTTGATCTCCAGCACCATGATCGTGATGACGATGGCCAGCACACCGTCGCTGAAGGCCTCCAGGCGGGTGGTGTTCATGGGGGCCCGTGAGTGGATCTGGCTGCTTATGGCAGAAACGACGCAGAGTGCTGCAGAAAGGACATGAATCGCTACATCGTCCAGACAGCCTGGCACCACTCAACAGGTGAGAGATGCCGCCTCCTGCCGCCGCAGATGGGGAGAAAAGAAATCTTCGCGGGGCTCCGCGCTCCGTAGAGAAGGGTTGACCACCTCGAAGCAAGATCCGATGAGATGTCGCATCCGCAGACGCCTGTTGACGCTGGCCTCCATGGCCGCCCTGGTTGTCTCCCTGATGATCCAGTGGCCAGCCACGGCCATGGCCAGCCATGCCCCCTCTCTCACCCCCGTCGCTATCGCCACCATGTCCAACAAGATGAACGCCAAAGCCAAGGAAGCCGAAGGCAAGATGGAATCGGCCTATGGCGAAATCACCGGTGACACGGGTCACCAGGTGAAGGGCAAAGCCAAGCAGGTGCAGGCCTCCGCGATGAACGCGGCCGAAGTTGTCAAGGACGGCACCAAGGCCGCGGCCCGCAAGGCCAGTGATGCCGCCGACAAACTGGCCGACAAGATCAAGTAACCGGCCCATTCACCTACGCGTCCCTGACGCGTCACCAACGCATCACCATTGAAAGGAGGACCCCATGCTGGAATCACTCGCCGTCATTCTGGTGATTCTCTGGCTGCTCGGATTGGTGACGTCTTACACCATGGGCGGCCTGATCCATCTGCTTCTGGTCATTGCCCTGATCGTGATTGCGGCCCGACTGATCAGTGGTCGGACCGTATGACAGGCCCTCGGCGCACGGATCAGGCTTCCTCGGCCAGACATCCCCGCATCTTCAACAGGGCCTTGCGCTCCAGATGCTGCACCTTGTGCTTGGACAGGCCGATGCCCTCGCCGATCTTCGCCAGCGACGGGGAATCGGCGCCGGCATAGCGAAGACGTAGCACCCGGCGCTCCAGAGGGGACAACTGGAGCAGGGCACGGTGCAGCCACAGGTAATCGTCCTGAAGGCCGGGCTCGCTGGGATCGCCGATCAGATCCGTCAGGCTCACCTCCCCGTCGGTGCTGCCCAGGGTCTGGTCGAGGGAGAGGGTCTGCAGGTCGTGGGAGGCCTGAAGCACGGTCTCCAGCCGTCTCGGGCTCTCCCCCAGCTGGACGCCGATCGATGCCAGCGTCAGGGGCTCCGGGGAGGCTTGGCGCAGGGCATGCACCTTGCGGGCCAGGGCCGCCATCTGGGGCGGGATCCGGATCAGACCGGCCGTTTCCTGGAGATGGCGGTGCACCGCCTGGCGGATCCACCAGGAGCCGTAGGTGGAGAACCTGTAGCCGCGCTCGGGCAGGAAGCGCTCCACCGCATGGATCAGGCCGAGGTTGCCGGCCTGCACCAGATCCATCGGATCCAGATGCATCTGGCGGATGCGGTTGTGCTGCTGCTTGCAGATCGACACCACCAGGCGCAGGTTGCCCGTGACCATGCGGGCGAAGGCGCGGCGGCCTCGCCGTTCCTCGCTGGGGGCAGGGGCCGGCTGGGAGCGCCAGTCCTGCACCAGGGCGCCGAGATGCAATTCCTCGGCGGGCGTCAGCAGGGGGATACGACCAATGCTGCGCAAATAGTCCCCAAAACAATCTGACATGGCGACCAGAAAAGGGGGCACCTACGAGTTTAGGAATGGCAGAGACATCGTCACGATCGACATTCGGTTCTGCGGCAGATCTGCAGCATCCAGATGCATAGACCGATGGAGATATAGCCTAATTTTTGTATCCGTTGCAACCCACAGGAGAACGCACCATGACGCTGATTTCGCTCATCATCACCCTGATCGTCGTCGGGGTTCTGCTGTGGCTCGTCAACAACTACATCCCCATGGACGGGAAGATCAAACGCATCCTGAACATTGTCGTGGTGGTCGCCGTTGTGGTGTGGCTCCTCAACATCCTGGGTCTGATGGATTCACTGCGCAGCATCCGCATCGGCCGCTGACGAACGGCCGTCGCCGGCAGCCTCAGCCGTCGACCACGGCGCTGGGCATCGCGTGCAGGGCCTGGGTCTCCTCCGGGCCCAGCACCAGCTCCGTCGATTCCTCTCCCGCCAGGGGCAGGCTGAGCACCAGGGGCAGGGCGTCGCTCGGGCGGGGCAGCAGGTCCGCCATGTCGAACTGGGCCGAGCTCTCCGGCAGGGCCCCGGCCCCGACCGCCACCAGCTCCTCACTGCGGTTGGCCAGGGTCCAGGAGCCGCCGACGCCGTCGCTGAGCAGCAGGGGCCGGCTGTGGTCGACGGCGATGCCCGGGGTGAGGGCGCTGAGGCGCAGGCGCTCGCCGCTGGGGTAGGCGGGATCGGGCTGCTCGAAGATCCTCATCGACCAGCGGTTGTCGCCCCGGTCGCGCAGGCTCCAGCGCTGGCCGTCGTCGGCCCGGGCCAGGCCGGGCGCCAGGGTCAGCAGCAGCACCAGGAGCAGGGCCGCCAACGACGCCAGCCAGGGCCGCACGCCGCTGCCGGGGGAGCCCGAAACAGGTTGAGCAGAAGCACGCATGGGGAGCAGCCCCGATCGGGGATCGTTCAACGTTATCGTTTTATCGTCCGGCAGCGGCAAGCGACATGGCCGCAAGGCGATCTCGCCGCCCTTCGCTCCCGGTCTGTCCATCTTCGGATGTCCTGCCATGACTCTCACCACCCTGTCGCGTTCCGGGGTCCATCCCTGGGATCGCTTCAAGAATTGGGTCACCAGCACCGAGAACCGCCTCTACGTGGGCTGGTTCGGCGTACTGATGATCCCCACCCTGCTCACGGCCACCGTCTGCTTCGTCATCGCCTTCATCGGCGCCCCGCCCGTCGACATCGACGGCATCCGCGAGCCCGTCTCCGGCGGCCTGCTCTACGGCAACAACATCATCACCGCCGCCGTCGTGCCCTCGAGCAACGCCATCGGCCTGCACTTCTACCCCATCTGGGAAGCCGCCAGCCTCGACGAGTGGCTCTACAACGGCGGCCCCTACCAGCTGATCATCTTCCACTTCCTGATCGGCATCTTCTGCTGGATGGGCCGGGAGTGGGAGCTCAGCTACCGCCTGGGCATGCGCCCCTGGATCGCCGTGGCCTACTCCGCCCCGGTGGCCGCCGCCACCGCCGTGCTGCTGATCTACGCCATCGGCCAGGGCTCCTTCTCCGATGCCATGCCCCTGGGCATCTCCGGCACCTTCAACTTCATGCTGGTGCTGCAGGCCGAGCACAACGTGCTCATGCACCCCTTCCACATGCTCGGGGTGGTGGGCATCTTCGGCGGCGCCCTGTTCTCGGCCATGCATGGCTCGCTCGTCACCAGCTCCCTGGTACGGGAGACCACCGAAACCGAGTCCCAGAACCGGGGCTACAAGTTCGGCCAGGAGGAGGAGACCTACAACATCGTGGCCGCCCACGGCTACTTCGGCCGGCTCATCTTCCAGTACGCCTCTTTCAACAACAGCCGCAGCCTCCACTTCTTCCTGGCGGCCTGGCCGGTGATCGGCATCTGGTTCGCCGCCCTGGCGGTGGTGAGCTTCTCGTTCAACCTCAACGGGCTGAACTTCAACCACTCGATCCTGGATCACCAGGGCCGTGTGGTCGACACCTGGGCCGACATCCTCAACCGCGGCGGCCTGGGCATCGAGGCGATGCACGAGCGCAACGTGCACAACTTCCCCCTCGATCTGGCGGCCGCCGCCAGCACCCCCGTGGCCCTCACGGCGCCGTCGATCGGTTAGTGGGGCTTTGAACCCCGCCCAGCCATCGGCGCCCTGAGCACCTGCCGGGCCCGGAGCGATCCGGGCCCTTTTGCCGTGACACGCTATGGATCTCCGCCGGCTGACGCGATGGCCCGCCCCCCCTACCAACCCTCCCTGCTGCGGCTGACCCACGGGGTCACGGCGTTGTTGGTGCTGGCCGCCTGGCTGAGCGGGCTGTTCGTCTACAGCCGCTACGACGGGCGCTGGGGGCGGCTGCCCTTCACCCCGCCCGGCAGCTGGATCGACCTGCACGGCCAGGCGGGCTTCCTGCTGCTGCCCCTGGGCCTGGTCTTCGCCGCCTACGCCCTCACCCTGGGCCGGCCGCGCCTGAAGCGCATCACCAACGCCATGGCCCTGGGGGCCCTGGTGCTGGCGGTGGCCACCGGCAAGCTGATGCAGGAGGACTGGCTGCGGGACGGCCAGCTGCACCACCTGGCCTACAGCCTGCATCTGGTGGCCTGGCTGCTGATCGGCCTGGCCGTGGTGCTGCACGTGGGCGAAAGTCTGCGGCTGGGGGGGACGCCGCTGCTGGCCTCGATGGCCAGCACGACCCTGCGGCCGGGCGATCTGCCCGGCGACTGGCCGGGACAGGTGCGGCGGTTTCTGAAGCGGGGGGGCTGAACGTCCGGCCCCGGGGATGTGTCTCAGGTGGCCGTGGGCGTGCGTGGCTATCCCTTCCACATCCGGTCAAGGCCAACTGAATTACGATGACTCAACAGCAGTAATTCAGGCGATGCGCAGCACCATCACCGCCCGCGGCCAGACGGTGGTTCCGGCCCCGATCCGCGAACGCTTCCAGCTGGGTCCGTCCACGCGGTTGGAATGGATCGTGGAGGGCGACGGGACCATCCGTGTGGTTCCCGTTGCCCTGGATCCCATCACCGCCTTCCGCGGCTCCGGCGCCGGAGGCGCCACCACCCGTCTGCTCGCCGAACGCCGCCACGATCGCCAGCAGGAGGCCTGATGGCCGGCCGCTGGCTGCTTGACACCTCCGCCCTGCTGGCCCTGCGCGACAACGAAACCGGCGCGGAACGCGTCGCGGAACTGCTCCAGCGCTCCCAGGCCCGCCAGGACAGCTGCCTGGTGTGCTTCATGAGCCGCATGGAGTTGCTCTACCGGGTGTGGAAGGACGAAGGCGAACGGGTCGCCCGCCTCGCCGATGCCCAGCTGCGCTCCCTGCCCCTGGATTGGGTGGCGGCCAGTGACGCCCTGCTGGACCGGGCGGCGGCCATCAAGGCCACCCATCCCCTCTCCGTGGCCGATGCCTGGATCGCCGCCGCCGCTGAGCAGGAGGGGGCGGTGCTGGTGCACAAGGATCCTGAATTCCGCTCCCTGGCCCACCTTCCCCAGGACTGGCTGGGCTGAGGCCACCACAACGGCCTGATCCAAGCGGCTCACCTGGCAGGAAGCGGCGGATGAACCGCTCCAGGGCCATCGGTGTCTCAGGGCCGATCGAATCTGCTGGCATCCCCAACCCCTGATCGGCGTCTTGAAGTCCGTGCGACGGAGGATCAGGTGCCACCGTTTCGGTTGCAGAATGGTTGCCGCTGCCCCGGCAACGGCCATGGCCAGGAGCCTCACCCTCAAGAATCTCCCCGACGACCTCTACGGCCGCCTGAAGCATGCGGCCAGGCAGCATCGCCGCAGCCTCAACAACGAAGCGATCGTGTGCCTGGAGGCAGCCCTTCCGCCCCAGGCCATCACGGCCGCCGAGCGACTGGAGCAGATCCGGGCCCTGCGCCGCAGCCTGCCGACGGAAGCGGCGTTCACGCCCGACCAGATCGATGCCTTCAAGCGCGAGGGCCGCCCGTGATCGTGGTGGACACCAACGTGGTGGCCTATCTGTTGCTGCCAGGCCCCCAGACCGAGAAGGCTGAGGCACTGCTGCTTCACGAACCTGAATGGGCCGCTCCGGTGCTCTGGCGCAGCGAGCTGCGTAACGTGCTCAGCGGTTACCTGAGACGCGGGCAGCTGGATCACCAGCAGGTGCTGAGGCTCCAGGGCCAGGCGGAAGCGTTGTTGCATGGGTGGAGGCGAGCGACTGCAGCGCCTACGACTGTGAGTTCGTGGCGGCCGCCCTGGCACTCCAGACCCGCCTGATCACCTCCGATCGCCAACTGCTGCGGGCTTTCCCCACGCTGGCGAGCCCGTTGGAGCACGCCGTGCCCTGACACGGGCACAACAACAGCTCACAGCGGATCCCCGGGCAGGAAGCGCCGGATGAACAGCTCCAGGGCCATCGGCCCGCAGCGGGGCTGCCAGGTGGTGCCGCCCGGCAGCCGCCGCCAGCAGGCCACCTGCAGCGCGCCGCCGCCGGCCAGCAGCTGCACCCGGTAGCGGTACTCGGCATCGGCGGCCTGGGCGGGGGCGGCCAGGGGTTCGGCGCCGGGTTGGCTGGCCAGGAAGGCCGCCGCGAAGGCCTCCGGCTCCGGCCGCTGGCGCAGGGCCGTGGCGAAGCGCCAGGCGGCGCCGGTGGGGTAGCCGTCGTGGTGGAGATAAAGGTGGCGCTCCGGCACGTCGGGAAAGCCAGTGAACGAGTAGACGGCGCGGGTGGCCAAGGGGCTGGGGCGGCTGCACAGGGAAGTGCCACCGGTGTCTCACAACCAAGGAATGGTTCTGGCCGTACGATGGACGTACAAAGAGGCCGGCCGATGGACACCGCCCCCACACGCGCCCGTGATCGGCGCCTGGAAGTTCGGGCCACGGCGGAAGACCGCCAACTGATTGATCGGGCAGTTGCCGCTTCCGGCACCGATCTCACGGGATTCGTGATCACCCATCTGCGCCTGGCCGCCCAGCAGGTGCTTGCCGACCGCGAAGGCTTCCGCCTTGACCCCGAGGCGCTCGACGCCTGGGAGCGCATCAACCAACGACCGGCACGGTCGCTGAAGGGCCTGCGCGAGTTGATGGATCGGCCCTCACCATTCCAGGGGTGAGCGCCGATTACCTGTCGCCCCGCCTGCTGACCGCCGCCGATCGCCTCGACGGTTTCGAATGTCGATCAGAAGAGCAAACGATCTGGTTGAGGCAGCACGCTCGCCAGGCCCATGCCCGTGGAGGCACCAGCAGGGTGTTCGTGGTCAACGAAGTCGGCGGCAGTGATGTGGTGGCTTACTACGCCTGGTGCATGGCCAGCATCACTCCTGCCCAGGCTCCGCAACGGCTGCGGAAGGGTGCCGGCCGCTATCCCCAGCCCGTTGCCCTGCTGGCCCGGCTCGGTGTCGACCTTGACCATGAAGGGCGAGGCCTCGGTGCCGCTCTATTGGCGGATGTGATCAGCCGTACAGCCCAGATCGGCTCCGAAGTGGGTTGTAGGGGACTGCTCGTCCATGCCGAGAGCGCATCAGCCAGGGCGTTCTATCTGCATCTGATTCCAGAGTTTGAGCCGTCCCCCACTGACCCCTTGCATCTGGTGCTGCTGATGAAGGACATCCTGCGGACGCTGGGGTGAGTTCCCTACGCTCAGTAGAGATCAAAGAACGGATTCCGCGAATGAGAACCGTGAAAAGCCTGATTGAGGAACTGGCCAGGTTCCCTGCAGAGGCTCTTTGCCATGCCTACGAAGGTGAGATCATCGGGATCGTTGTTCGGCACTGCGGACGCGAGGGAGTGATCCACTGCAGTGAGCGTGAAGGCGCTGAGCAGGGAACAGAGACGTTCAAAGACTTGTAAAGCGCGGCAGATCAGATGGTCTGGAGGTCATCGCTGGAATCGCGAAAATTGATCCGCTGGTCTTTCAAGCCCGTGACTGAGCTCCGCAGATCAGCGGCCTCGATGTCAGCGAGGAGTTGCTGGTGATCAGAATCCAGTGATGCCGGAAAGCTCAGACCATCCTTTCGGTGCCATGCGTGAAATCATGTCCATCAGCCTGCCGGCGGATCTCATGGACGCGCTCGACCAAGTCACGGCCGCAGAGGGGATCTCGCGCAGCGATCTGGTCCGGGCCGCCATGGCTCCGTACGCCGAGGCCCAGGGGGTCTTCAACGATGACGACGTCTTCCACCTGGTGGCGTGAGGCTGGTGGTCGACGCCGCAACCCATGGCCATGCCTTCCCCGAAAACGATCAGCGGGCCAGGCCCAGGAAGACCAGGATGGAGCGATTCAGCCGCACCAGAAGCGCGTCATCGAGGATTCCGATCCTTCGACCCAGCCATGCGCGAGGCAGTGTGGTGAGCTGGCCAGCAGCAGCCGGCCTGCCCGCCACGGTCCAGATCTCACCGCGATTCATTGCTGAACCTGATCCGGCCAGATGGAGATGGCGTCCGCAAAGGCCTGGTCTTCGGCCTCCAGGGGGCCGGCATTGGCCAGCAGGCTCTGGCGACGGGCCTCGGTGGTGAACCGGGGCGAGCGCACGTCGGGCACCCAGATCTGGATCGGCCGCAACCCCTGGGAACGCAGCCGCTGGTGGGCGTCGCCGTCCGTCGCTGGATCCATGGACTCCCACCTGCGGTGGCAGGTAGCACGATAGGAGGGCTGACCCATGGCGCCGCAGGCCCCAGGCTGGTGCAAGCACGACGCCGCGCGACGGCTGGCCATGGGCGATCCAGCCACCCCCACCGACCCCGCCCAGCTGCGCCGCGACTACCGGAGCCAGGACCTGCGGCGGGGGGATCTGGCGGCCGATCCGGTGGCGCAGTTCCGGCGCTGGTTCGATCAGGCGGTGGCCGCCGCTCTGGACGAGCCCAACGCCATGGTGCTGGGCACCAGCGATGGGGTGCGCCCCAGCGCCCGCACGGTGCTGCTCAAGGCCTTCGACGAACGGGGCTTCGTCTTCTTCACCCACTACGAAAGCCGCAAGGCCAGCGAGATCGGCGCCCACCCGGAGGTGAGCCTGCTGTTCCCCTGGTACGGGCTGGAGCGGCAGGTGGCCATCCTGGGCCGGGCCGAGCGCATCAGCGCCGCCGAATCGCTGGCCTACTTCGTCTCGCGCCCCGTCGGCAGCCGGCTGGGGGCCTGGGTGTCGCAGCAGAGCACCGTGATCAGCTCCCGCTCGATCCTGGAGATGCAGTGGGACGCCATGAAGCGCCGCTTCGCCGATGGCGAGGTGCCGCTGCCGCCGGCCTGGGGTGGTCTGCGGGTGGTGCCGTTCGAGTTCGAGTTCTGGCAGGGCCGCAGCAACCGCCTGCACGATCGCTTCCGCTACCGGCCCGAGGGCGGGGCCTGGACCATCGAGCGGCTGGCGCCCTGAGGCATTATGCGGCTATGCTCATAGCACTTGATGCCTGAGTACCGATGGCCGTCGCACCCGCGCCCTCCCTGTCCCTCCTCGCTGCCGCCGGGGGTGAGCCGCTGCTGTTCCGCCAGCTGTTCGACGCCGACACCGGCACCTTCACCTATCTGCTGGCGGATGTGGCCAGCCGCCAGGCTCTGCTGATCGATTCGGTCTTCGAGCGGCACGACCGCGACCTGGCGCTGATCCGGGAACTGGGCCTCGAGCTGGTGGCCGCGATCGACACCCACGCCCATGCCGACCACGTGACCGGCAGCTGGCTGATGCACGAGGCCACCGGCTGCGCCATCGGCCTGGCGGCCAGCGTCGGCGCCGAGAACGTCACCCGCCCCCTGAAGCACGGCGATCGCGTCCTCTTCGGCGGCCGCCATGTGGAGGTGCGCGCCACCCCCGGCCACACCGACGGCTGCCTCACCTTCGTCCTCGACGACCACACGATGGCCTTCACCGGCGACGCCCTGCTGGTGCGCGGCTGCGGCCGCTGCGACTTTCAGCAGGGCAACGCCCACACCCTCTGGGCCTCGATCACCGGGCAGATCCTCACCCTCCCCGACCACTGCCTGCTCTACCCCGGGCACGACTACACCGGCCGCAGCGTCACCTCCGTCACCGAGGAGAAGGCCTTCAACGCCCGCCTCGGCGGCAACGCCACCGAGCGGGACTTCGTGGGCCACATGGAGAACATGCGCCTGCCCCATCCCCACCGGATCGCCCAGGCCCTGCCGGGCAACATGCGCTCCGGCAAGCCCCGCGACGCCAGCGCCGCGCCCGCCTGGGCGCCGATGGCCCGCAGCTATGCCGGGCTGCCCGAACTCAGCCCGGCCTGGGTGGCCGCCCACCGCGGCGATGTCACGGTGCTGGATGTGCGCTCCGCCGAGGAGTTCGACGGGCCCGACGGGCGCGTGGCCGGCAGCCTGCTGATCCCCCTGCCGGAGCTGGAGAGCCGCTGCGGCGAGATCCCCTCAGGTCGCCCGCTGGTGGTGGTCTGCCATTCGGGCAGCCGCTCGGCGCTGGCCACCCAGCAGCTGCTCAAGGCCGGCCGCCAGCAGGTCGCCAACCTCCACGGCGGCCTGAGCCGCTGGGCCGCCGAGGGCTTCCCCCTGGAGGGGGTCGTCCAGGCCTGAAGCGCTTGCCACTGATTTTCATCCCATTCCTCCCTCCCTCCATGACCCCCACAACCATGACCAGCACACCTGTGACCACCCCCAGCCGCCTGGGCGCCCACGACCTCGCCGAACGGCTGGCCTCCGGTGAGGTCACCGTGATCGATGTGCGCGAGCCGATGGAGTTCGCCACCGGCCACATCGCCGGCAGCCTCAACGTGCCCCTCTCCCGCCTGGCCCAGGCCGACCTGCCCCGCGGCCCGCTGGTGCTGGTCTGCCAGAGCGGCAACCGCAGCGCCAAGGGCCTCGCCCAGCTGCTCCAGCAGGGCCATCCCCACCCCGTCGCCGACCTGCTCGGTGGCGTGCCCGCCTGGCAGCAGGCCGGCTTCCCGGTGCGCAAGCTCAAGGGGGCGCCGCTGCCGCTGATGCGCCAGGTGCAGATCGTCGCCGGCAGCCTGGTGCTGCTGGGGGTGATCCTGTCCCAGGCCGTGGCCCCCGGCTGGATCTGGCTGAGCGGCTTCGTGGGCGCCGGGCTCACCTTTGCGGGCGTCTCCGGCTTCTGCGGCATGGCCAGGCTGCTGGCCGTGATGCCCTGGAACCGGGTGTCGCTCGGCTCAGGCCGGGGCTGATCCGCCGCCTCCGGGCGAAATCGGCCGGCGCCACAGGCCGATCCATTCGTCCTGGCGCTGGTCCACCGAGCCGGTGGCCGGCTCCCAGAGCTCAGCCACCAGGCCCGCCCGGCCCAGCTGGGCGGCCACCACCTCGGGGTCGCTGCCCCAGGGCGGACCGCCCGGGTTGCCATGGCACCAGAACAGCCCCAGCAGCCAGCCGCCCGGCGCCAGCAGCCGGCAGACGGTGGCGATGTAGGCGTCACGGCGGCCCGGATCGATGGCGCAGAAGCAGGTGTGCTCCACGATCCCGCGGAGGCTTCCAGACGTCAGACCCGCCGCCTCCAGGGCCTGCTGGTCGAACAGGTCGGCCTGCAGCCAGCGCAGACCCGCCCGCTCCGGGCCATGGAGGCCGCGGGCTTCGGCAAGGGCCTCGCTGCTGAAATCCAGGCCGATGGCCGCGAAGCCGAGCTGCTCGAGCAGGGCGGCCTCATGGCCGCGGCCGCAGCCCGGCACCAGCACCTGGCCGGGGGGCCGGGGGGCCAGCGGATGGCTGCGCAGGAACCGCTCCAGCGGCGGAGCCGGCCGGCCCAGTTCCCAGCCGTCCGTGCCCTGGCGGTAGCGCTGGTCCCAGTGGCCTGGCTCAGCGGTGGAGGCCGGCGTGGAGGGGTTCATGGCTCCAGCATGGCCCCCCGCGCCGGGTGTCTCCCTAGCCTGACCGGATGCGCCTGCTGCACACCTCCGACTGGCACCTGGGCCGCAGCTTCCACGGCGCCTCGCTGCTGGAGGAGCAGGAGGCGGCGATCGAGCGGATCGCCCAACTGGCGCGGGAGCATGCCGTCGATGCGGTGCTGATCGCCGGCGACCTCTACGACCGGGCCATCCCACCTTCCGAGGCGGTGGAGCTGTTCAACAAGGCCCTGGCCCAGCTGAGCCGGGATGGCACCGCCGTGGTGGCCATCGCCGGCAACCACGATTCCCATGTGCGGGTGTCGGTGTACGACCCACTGCTCTCGGCCTTCGGGGTGACGGTGCGGGGCGATGTGGGCCGGGCCACCGAGCCGGTGCTGGTGACACCCCGGGACGGCGGCACGCCGGTGGCCATCTATCCCCTGCCCTACCTGGAGCCGGCGGTGGTCGGTCCGGCCCTGGCCGGGGCACCGGTGCGCCTGCGCCACGAAGAGGTGACCCGGCTGGCCATCGAGCGGATCCACGCCGACCGCCGCGAACGGCCGCCGCACCGTTCGGTGCTGGTGGCCCACACCTTCGTGGCGGGCGGCGAGACGTCGGAGTCAGAGCGGGAGCTCACCATCGGCAACGTCGACCGGGTGAGCGTGGCGGCCTTCGAGGGCTTCGATTACGTGGCCCTGGGCCACCTGCACGCCTCCCAGCAGCTGGACGGCCCACGGGTGGCCTACTCGGGCACCCCCCTGGCCTATTCCTTCTCCGAGGAGCGGCAGGCCAAGTCGGTGCGGATCGTGGAGCTGGCCGCCGACGGCACGCCCTCCGTGGAGGTGGTGCCCCTGGGGGTGGGCCGGCGCCTGTGCACCCTGCGGGGCCCCATCGAGCAGCTCTGCTCAGACCCTGCCCACGCCGCCGCCAGCGAGGCGCGGGTGCGGGCGATCCTCACCGACGACACCCTGCCCCTGCAGGCCATGGCCCGGCTGCGGGCCCGCTTTCCCCACATCGCCGAGCTGCGCCACGAGCCACCGGAGCTGGCCCGCGCCGGCGAGGCCGAGCGCCACCGCCAGGTGCGCCAGGCCCGCTCGCCGCTGGAGCTGGCCACCGCCTTCTTCAGCGACCAGCAGGGCCAGCCGCCCGGCGAGCCCGAGGCCGAGCTGCTGCGGGCGGCCCTGGCGGCGGCGGAACGGGGAGGGGAGCGGTGAAGCCGCACCGGCTGGCGATCGAGGCCTTCGGGCCCTACGCCGATCCGGTGGCGATCGACTTCGACGAGCTGGCCGCCGAGGGGCTGTTCCTGATCCACGGCACCACCGGCGCCGGCAAGACCTTCCTGCTCGATGCCCTCTGCTTCGCCCTCTACGGCGAGGTGTCGGGCGACCGCAGCGTCAAGGGCCTCCGCTCCGACCACGCCGCCCCCGGCGCCGTGCCCCGGGTGAGCCTGGAGTTCTCCTGCGGCGCCGCCCGCTACCGGGTGGAGCGCACCCCCGCCCACACCGCCCCCAAGGCCCGCGGCCAGGGCACCACCGAGAAGCCGCCCCAGGCGGTCCTGTTCCGGCTGGACGCCGGGGCACCGGAGCAAGCCGTGGCGGCGAAGACCACCGAAGTGACCCGGGAGGTGGAACACCTGGTGGGGCTCAGCGCCGCCCAGTTCCGCCAGGTGATCCTGCTGCCCCAGGGGCGCTTCGCCGAGGTGCTGCGGGCCAAGGCCGAGGAGCGCGAAGCCCTGCTCAAGACGCTCTTCGACACGGTGATCTACGAGCGGGCCGGCTGGTGGCTCGAAGACCAGGCCCGCGCGGCGCGGAACCTGGCGCTGGACCAGGCCCGGGAGCAGGAGGTGCTGCGGCGCCGGGCGGCCGACGCCTGGGCTCCCCACGCTCCTGAGCCGCCGGAGGGGACCGAACCGGCCGAGCCCCCGGCCGATCAGGCCGGCATTGAGGCGCTGATGGGGCAGATCGGTGAGGTGGTGCAGGGCACCGAGGCCGCCCTGCAGTCGGCCTCCACCAGCCTGAAGGCGGCCCAGGCAAGCCAGGCGGCCCTGGCGGCGCAGGCGGACCGCTTCGACCGGCGCGCCGCCGCCACCACCCTGCTGGGCGAGCTGGAGGCCAAAAAGGAGACGGTGGAGGCGTACCGCCAGAAGCTCGCCCTGGCGGAGCGGGCCGAACGCCTGCGCTCCAGCCTGGGGGCCGAGCAGGGGGCCCGCCAGTCCCTCGCCCTGGTGGAGCAGGGGCTGCAGGAGCAGCTGCGCGCCGCACGCCAGGCCAGGGACGTCGCCCAGGCGCTGCCGCCGTCGGTGCTGGGGCTGGATCTGGTGGCCTTGCCCAACTCCGAAGCCCTCGCGTCGGCCGGTGCCGACCTGGCCGCCCGGGGGGCCGAGGTGCGGGAGCTGGCGAAGAAGGCCGAGGAGGCCGCCCAGGCCGGGGGGGCCGCGTCCGCCGCCAGCCAGCGGGCCGGTGAGGCCGAGGCCGGGCGGGCGACGGCCGCCTTGCAGCAGGAGCGGCTGGCGGCGGAGCAGGAGCGGGAACTGGCGCTGCTCGCCCAGGCCCGCAGCGCCCGCGACCAGCTCGAAGGCCTGCAGCGGGCCGCCAGGGAGGCCGAAGGCCGTGCCGTTGCCGCTGAAGCGATCGCCCCGGCCCGGGAGCGACAGCACGCGGCCGAGGTCGCCAGGAACGGGGCCGATCGCCAGGTCAACACGGCGGCCGCCGACCTCAACGAACTGCGGCGGCGCCAGATCGAGGGCATGGCCGCCCGGCTGGCCGGGGAGCTGGCCGCCGGAGCCCCCTGCCCTGTCTGCGGCGCCACCGACCACCCGGCGCCGGCCCGGCCCTCCGCTGACGCGGTCGATGACGGGACGATCACCGCCGCGGAACGGAGCCTGGCCGCGGCCACCCAGGCGGCGCAGGCGG
>NZ_NQKY01000013.1 GCF_002252675.1 Synechococcus sp. BO 8801
GGACGAAGCGGTCCCCAGGGCGCCGATCGCGGGTCGGCCGGCCGCCGCCGCCGCGGGAGTCGTCGGGGCGATCGGCGCCGGGGCGGCCCTCAAAGGGTCGACGGCCATAGGGGCTGCCGCCGGCTCGATCGGGGCCACCTGAGCGCTCGCCACCCCGCTCACCGCCCCTCTCAACGCCACGATCCCGATCGAAGGGGGGCCTGTCACGGCTGTAGCCCTCTCCGGGGCGGCGGGGGCGGGCGGAGCCGGAACCGCGGCTGACGGGGCGCCCGCCGGCACCGGAGCCGAGACGCCGGGGGGTCCGGTCAGCGCCGGGGTCGGAGCGGCGGTCAGGACGACGGTCGGGGCGACGGTCGCCGCGGCGGTCAGGGGAGGGACTCATGGGCTGGCGGATGGGGAACGGGGTTCGGTCTTCTCGAGATGGTCCAGCAGCTCAGCCAGCCGTCTGGGGTCCTGCAGAAAAAGCCATCCCAGCATCGTCTCAAATCCCGTGGCCTGCCCATAGGCCTGGGGCGCGCCGCGGCGGGGACCCCGCCCGGCCTGGTTGCGGCCGCGCAGGACCAGGCGGCGTTCCGCTTCGCTGAGCAGGGGATCCAGTCGCCGCAAGGCCTCGGCCTGGGCTTCGGCCTGCACTTCCGCCACCACCGCTCGGTGCAGATCGGCGGCCCGGGCCGGCTGGCGGCAGTGGCGCAGCCGCTGGTGCAGTTCCCAGACCGCATCCCCCAGCCAGGCCAGCTGGGCCGTGGCGAGTTCCGTTGATGGTGCCTGGGGGGGCACGGAGGCCATCCAGTGGCCGGGCCCCTCAGGCGGGGGCGAGGCTGCCAAGGGCGGACTCCAGATCGGGTTGCAGGTGCAGGAAGGCTTCCAGGCGCACCAGCTTGACCGTCTGGACGACCCGGGCGTTGCCGACGACGATGAACTGGCGGGAGCTGTCGTTGAACAGTTTGGCCAGCTGCACCAGGGCGCCGAGTCCGGAGGAGTCGATGAAATCGATCCGGCTCAGGTCGATGACCACCGGGAGGGTCTCTCCCTTGTGGCGGTCCGTGATGAATTCGGTGAACTGCTTGTCGGAATAGGCGTCCAGCTGCCCCGTGAAACTGAACAGCAGGCACGCATCCCGCCGTTCGCTGCCCCCTCTCAGGGAGACGGTCAGTCGCTGCAGGTCGGTGATGGCCCCAGTCCTCAAGGAGTTGAACGCGCCGAACTGTAGAGACCCCGATCCAGAATGCGGGAACCGCAACGAAACGTGCCGATTCAGCGACGTTCCGCCATCAACGCCACGAACCGGGCGAAGTGGTGGTCGGCGTCGTGGGGACCGGGGCTGGCCTCCGGGTGGTACTGGACACCGAAGACAGGCTGGTGACGCAGGGCCAGGGCCGCCACGGTGCGGTCGTTGAGGTTGAGGTGGGTGATCCGCACCCGCTCGGCCGGCAGGGAGGCCGCATCGAGGGCGAAGCCGTGGTTCTGGCTGGTGATCTCCACCGAACCGGGCGAGCCGCAGGGGTGGTTGAGGCCGCGGTGGCCGTAGCCGAGCTTGAAGCTGCGGCCCCCCAGGGCCAGGCCGAGGATCTGGTGGCCCAGGCAGATGCCGAAGACAGGCAGCTGGGGCTGCAGAAGCAGGTCCCTGGCCAGGGCGATCCCTTCGGCCACGGCGGCCGGGTCGCCGGGGCCGTTGGAGAGGAACACCCCCTCCGGCTCCAGGGCCAGCACCTGCTCCAGGGTGGCGTCCGCCGGCAGCACGGTGACCGCACAGCCATGGGCCACCAGGCGCTCGAGGATGGCGCGCTTGATGCCGAAATCGATCGCCACCACCCGGTAGGGACGGTCGGGAGAGGCCTGGAGCCTGGCGTCGAAGGCGGCCGCGCAGCTGCGGTCCCAGGTGTAGGGCTCCCGGGTGCTCACCTGGGCGGCCAGGTTGAGTCCGTCCATCGAGGGGGCGGCCCGCACCCGCTGCAGCAGCGCGGCTGGGTCGGTGCCGTCGCTGGCGATGGCGCCGTTGAGGGCGCCGCCTTCCCGCAGGTGGCGCACCAGGGCCCGGGTGTCGACGCCACGGATGCCCACCACCCCCTGGCGGACAAGCCAGTGGTCGAGGGTCTCCTGGCAGCGCCAGCTGCTGGGCCGGGGGGCGAGCTGGCGCAGGATGCAGCCGCGGGCGTGGGCGTGGTCGGCCTCCAGGTCCTCGCCGTTGACGCCGGTGTTGCCGAGTTCCGGGTAGGTGAAGGTGATCAGCTGGCCGGCGTAGCTCGGATCGGTGAGCACCTCCTGGTAGCCGGTCATGCCGGTGTTGAACACCACCTCGCCGCAGACGCTGCCGCGGGCGCCGCAGGCCAGCCCCCGCAGCACGGTGCCATCGGCCAGAACGAGCACGGCCGGCGTGTCGCCGTCGCTGCGGGGGGTCTCGGGGGCCGCCTGTGGGGTGTCCAGGGGGGCGTCGGCAGGAATCCCGATCATCCTTCAGAACCCGCCAGGGCGCCGCGCAGCGCCTCCAGCCTGGCCCAGGCGCTGCCGTCGCCCAGGGCCTGGCGGGCCCGTTCCAGACCCGCGGCGATGGACGGCTCCAGCCCGGCGGCCCAGAGCACCAGGGCGGCGTTCAGGGCCACCACATCGGCCTGGGCCCGGGTGCCGCCGCCCTGCAGGACCGCCTCGAGGATGGCGCGGTTGGCGGCCACATCCCCGCCCCTGAGGGCCTCCAGATCCGCCGGGGCCAGCCCCAGCGCCGCGGGGTCGAGCCAGTCGCTGCGCACCTCACCGTCCTCCAGCAGCCGCAGCTCGCTGGGACCCGAGAGGGTGGCCTCATCGAGGCCGCCGTGGCCGTGGACGACGACGGCGCGCCGCTGGCCGAGCCGGCGCAGGGCGTCGGCCATCGGATCGAGCAGGTCGGGGCGGGCCACCCCGAGCACCTGGGCCTCGGGCGTCAGTGGATTGACCAGCGGTCCGAGCAGATTGAACACGGTGCGCACGCCGAGGGTGCGGCGCAGGGGGGCCATGCCCACCAGGGCGGGATGCCAGCCCGGGGCGAACAGGAAGGTGACGCCGGTGCGCGGCAGGGCCTCCACCACCGTGGCCAGGGGAGCCCGCAGGTCCAGGCCGAGGGCCTCGAGCACGTCGGCCGACCCGACCCGGCCGCTGGCGCTGCGGTTGCCGTGCTTGGCCACATGGGCACCGCAGGCGGCGGCCGTGAAGGCCACGGCGGTGGAGATGTTGAAGCTGTCGGCGCCGGCCCCGCCCGTGCCGCAGGTGTCGATCAGCTCCAGCGGCGGCCGCTCGCCCGGCAGGGGACAGGCCTGCCGCAGGACGGCGGCCATCGCCGCCAGTTCCTCGCCGCTGGTGCCCTTGGCCCGCAGGGCGGCCAGCAGGCCTCCGGTGAGCACCGGATCGATGCTCCCGTCCAGCCAGCCCCGCATCAGGGCGGCGGCCTGCTCGGCCTGGAGATCCCGGCCGTTGAGGAGCTGCTCCAGCAGCTGGGGCCAGGTGGGGGAGGCGGACATCACCGAACGCTGAAGCATCAGCGGCAACTTACGGGAGTCCGGCCAGCGACAGGAACGGGGGACAGGAGCGCAAGAAAAAAGCCCGGGTGCAGAGCACGCCGGGCCGGGTGATGGGGACGCCACCACTATCGCCCGAAGTGGGCCGTTCTGACCAACGGGGTCCAACCGTCCCGCCGCCGCCCCTCAGCCGGCGTCGTCGGAGGAGGTGTCGAAGCCCGAGCCCACCGCTTCGGCCACCGGTGCGGCACCGGGCCGGAAGCCTGCCGCCCAGATGGCCCGGGTGCGGGCGTGGAGCGTGCCGACTTCCAGACCCCAGAGCCGCAGGACCCGCTCGAGGTCGTCGCGGATGTCGGCGGCTCCGGGGAAGCCCGCGTAGCGCATCTGCAGCCGGGCCGCATCCACCAGGTGGCCGTCCTCAGGCCGCTCCACCGCCAGCAGCCGGTCGACCGTCTCCCGGTCGATGGCATGGAGGGGATGGTTCTGGTCGTCCATGGCCCGGGCGGCCCGGGGGCCAGGGGAGTGATGCCTAGGTTAGGGACCCCCTTGCCCCGCCTTCCTGCATGGCTGCCCTGCGGCTGGATCTGATCGGGCGGTACCTCCGGCCCCACAGACGCACGGTGCTGGTGGGGGCCGCCGCCCTGGTGGTGGTGAACCTGCTGGGGGTGGCGATTCCGCTGGTGGTGCGGCAGTCGATCAACGAGCTCAAGCCCGGCTTCGTGCTGGCGGACGTGCTCGGCGTGGCCGGACTGATCATCGTGATGGCCACGGTGATGGGGGCCACCCGGCTCTATTCCCGGATGCTGGTGTTCGGCGTGGGCCGCCAGGTGGAGGCGAGCCTCAAGGAGCGGATCTTCGACCACGTGCTCACCCAGGACCCGGGCTGGGTGCAGACCACCGGCAGCGGCGAGGTGATCAGCCGGGCCACCAGTGATGTGGAGAACATCCGGCGGCTGCTGGGCTTCGCCCTGCTCAGCCTCACCAACACGGTGCTGGCCTATGCCCTCACCCTGCCGGCGATGCTGGCGATCGACCCGCTGCTGAGCCTGGCGGCGGTCTCCCTCTATCCCGGCATGCTGATGGTGGTGCGCCTGTTCGGCGGCCGCATGATGAAGCAGCAGCGGCGCCAGCAGGAGGTGCTGGCCAACCTCAGCGACCTGGTCCAGGAGGACCTCAGCGGCATCGGCGCCATCAAGATCTACGGCCAGGAGGCCACCGAGGAGAAGGCCTTCGCCGACCTCAACAAGGTCTACCTGGACGCCCAGCTCTCCCTGGCGCGCACCCGCAGCACCCTGTTTCCGATGCTCGAGGGGATCGCCTCCCTGAGCCTGCTGCTGCTGCTGGCCCTGGGCAGCGGCCAGCTGGAGAGCGGTCGGCTCAGCATCGGCGATCTGGTGGCCCTGATCCTGTTCGTGGAGCGCCTGGTCTTCCCGACGGCCCTGCTGGGATTCACCCTCAACACCTTCCAGACCGGTCAGGTGAGCCTGGAGCGGGTGGAGTCCCTGCTCAGCCATCCCCCCGCCATCGTCTCCCCCGCCGATCCCCTGCCCCCGGCCCGGCCGGCGCTCGGGGCCGTCGTGGCCCGGGGGCTCACGGTTCGCTACCCGGGGGCCGGGCAACCGTCCCTCGAGAACCTCAGCTTCACGATCCACCCGGGGGAGCTGGTGGCGGTGGTGGGTCCGGTGGGCTGCGGCAAGACCACCCTGGCCCGGGCCCTGGGGCGGATGGTGGAGGTGCCGCCCGACCAGCTGTTCCTCGACGGCGTCGACGTGACGCGGCTGCGGCTGAGCGACCTGCGCCGGCAGGTGGCCCTGGTGCCCCAGGAGGGTTACCTGTTCACCGCGAGCCTGGCCGACAACCTGCGCTACGGCGACCCGGAGGCCGGCATGGACCGGGTCGAGGAGGCCGCCCGCCAGGCACGCCTGGAGGGGGACATCAAGGGCTTCCCCGACGGCTACCGCACCCTGGTGGGGGAGCGGGGTATCACCCTCAGCGGCGGCCAGCGCCAGCGCACCGCCCTGGGGCGGGCCCTGCTGGTGGACGCCCCCCTGCTGGTGCTCGACGACGCCCTGGCCAGCGTCGACAACACCACCGCCGCGGGCATCCTGCGCTCGGTGCGCGAGGAGCAGCGGCGCACGGTGGTGATGATCAGCCACCAGCTCTCGGCGGCGGCGGCCTGCGACCGGATCCTGGTGCTGGAGGCGGGCCACCTGGTGCAGGAAGGCCACCACAACGACCTGCTGCAGCAGGAGGGCACCTACCGCCGGCTCTGGGACCGGGAGGAGGCCGTCCGCCAGCTCCAGGCCGCCTGAGGCGGTTTCTAACAGTTGTTGAGCAGCCCGCATCCAGGGCGCCGGCTGGGCTTATCTGGAAACGCCGTGGTTTCCCCAACGCCTGCCACGCCGTCCCCATGGCCCCCACCCCGTCGTTCCTCAGCCAGCAGCCGTACAACATCCGCTGCACCCTGACCTTCGGTGACATCTACGGCCAGGTGCTGGTCTGGATGGCGGTGATCTTCGTGAGCCTGGCGGCGGGTCTGGCCCTGATGGGGGCGAGCAGGCCCCTGTTCGCCCTGGTGGGGGTGGGGCTGATCCTGGTGCTGTCGCTGCCCTTCCTGCTGTTCGCCTTCATCACCACCCTGCTGAACCACATCGCCCTGGTGCCGCAGCAGGACCAGCAGGGCGCTGCCTAGGCTGGTTTCCCCGCAAAAACCCCCTTGTTCGGCCTCTTCAGCAGCCCTGCGAGCGACACCAGCCCAGCCGGCAGCGGCAGCCTGCATGCGGTTCTCGGCACCCCCCTGACGGCCCCGCCGGCGGCGGGCCAGGCGGAGGCCCAGTTCGGCTGCGGCTGTTTCTGGGGGGCGGAAAAGGGCTTCTGGCGGCTTCCCGGGGTGGTCAGCACCGCCGTGGGATACGCGGGCGGCCAGCTCGCCTCCCCCACCTACGAGCAGGTCTGCAGCGGCCGCAGCGGCCATGCCGAAGTGGTGCGGGTGGTCTGGGACACCGCCCGGGTCTCCTTCGCCGACCTGCTCAAGCTGTTCTGGGAGTGCCACGACCCCACCCAGGGCAACCGCCAGGGCAACGACCGGGGCAGCCAGTACCGCTCGGCCATCTACGTCGACGACCCGGCACTGCTCGCCCTGGCCGAAGCCAGCCGCGGTGCTTACCAGGCCGCCCTCGCGGCCGCCGGCGGAGGCACCATCACCACGGAGATCGCCAGCGGCCAGCGCTTCCACTTCGCCGAGCCTTACCACCAGCAATACCTGGCCAAGCCCGGCAGCCGGCCCTACTGCTCCGCCCAGCCCACCGGGATTCCCCTGGGCGACTTCCCCGGTGCCACCTACCTCCTTCCCGCCCGCGTGTGGGAAAGCTATGACTGGGCCATCCCCCATTGCGTCCTTCGCGGCGACAATGCGCCGATCGCCCTCGCCTGACCGGTTCCGCCATGGCCGCCCCCCCGCTGCTCGCGCTCGGACTCCTGCCGCTGCTGGCGATGCAGTCCCCGTGGTGGGAGAACTACGACATCCGCGAACGGTTCCTCTGCGGTGACCGTTTCTCGGTGGTCCTGGAGCGCAACGCGTCCCAGGCGTCCCTGATCGCCGGCCGCACCCGCGCCACCCTGTTCCGGGAGGCGTCCGACGCGCCGGGCCTGCGCTATCAGAACGAGTCCCTGCGGGTGATCCTGCGGGGCGATGAACTCACCCTCGAGCAGCTGCCCACCAAACGGGTCTGCGTGCGCAGCGAACAGGTATGAAGCCCCTCTCCGATCGGGTCGTGATCGTGGCCCTGATCGCCGCGGTGGGGATCTGTTTCGCCCTGGCCTTCTGGACCGTGCGCCTGAACCCCTCCGGCGAGCCTCCGCTGCAGTGGCGCCAGGGGGGCCCCAGTGCCCTGCTGCCGGGAGCCCCGGCGCCGGCCTTCCTTTCGTGAGAGACCCCGCCGAGGAGCAGGAGCAGCCGAAGCGCCAGTTGCATCCGCTGCCCAGGGGCCTGGTGGAGCTCTACGGGCTGCTGGCGGTGCTGTTCGTCCTGGTGCCCGAATGGATGGCCGGTGGGGCCCTGAAGGGCTTCCCGGAGGGGCGTGAAGGCTCCGAGCTGCCCCTGCCGTCGATGGCCTGGCAGCGGCTGCCGGAACTGCAGCTGGCCTCGATGGGGCTGGCGGAACTGCGGCTGCTGGCCCGTCGCGAGCGGCTGCGGGGGTACACCACCATGGGTCGCCAGCGGCTCACGAACCGCCTGATGCGACGGCTCTCCAGGCGGCGCGGGACCCCCAGGACGCTGTGATAGCTTCATTCCGCCGGGGCGTAGCGCAGCTTGGTAGCGCACCACTTTGGGGTAGTGGGGGTCGTGGGTTCAAATCCCGCCGCTCCGATTCAGCCGGTCCTCCGAACGTTCGCCTCCCGCGAACACCGGTGGTTTTCCTTCCCGTCAGCTGATCCTGTCAGCTGATTTTTTTTGCCCATCTCCAGTGTCCCGGGGCCTCGCCGGGCCTCAGCGCAGGCGGGTGAGCACGTTGAAGCGCACCAGCCAGAGGTTGACCCGGCGCCGCAGCCGGGGGGGCACCTCCTGGACCAGCTGGAACAGCTCCTGGGAGGCCAGCCGACGCAGGGCCCGCACATCGACCCGCCAGAGGGCTTCCGCCTCCCGGATCAGCCGGGCCCAGGTGCGGGCCGTCTGCCAGCGGCGCACACTCTGCTGGGCGGGGTCAACGCCATCCACGGAGCCGATCGGCGGCCGGGTGACCATGACTCCGACGCCGAAGAACACTCCAAGGGTGGGGAGGCTGGGCTGGAGCGCCCAGGATCCCCGGTTCTGCTTAAAGCATCGAAACAAAAACGGAAGATTCCCGGCCCAACGGCCGCCGGCCTCAGGCGCTGTGGGCCAGCCCCTCGGCGGCGATCGGATCCGCCACGAGCTGGACGGGGAAGGGCAGCGCCTCCGCTTCACGCCGGCTCAACCGGCGGCTCCAGGCCCGCGGCACCGCCTCGTTCCAGCGGAAACCGGCCTCCCTGGCCCGGTGGCGCTCGGCGTAGGGAAGGTCCGCCCGGTAAAGGCTGCGGGGCTCCAGGGCGGTCAGCAGCAGCGCCTCCAGATCGACGCAGCGCTCGAACACCTGGGCCAGGTAGATGCAGTCGGTGAGGGCCCGGTGGGCGGCCCACACCGGCACCCCGTAGGCCAGGGCCAGATCACGGACCGAGGGGGCACTGCGCAGCTGGCGCTCGGCCGGCCAGCGGATGTCCTCCATCGAGCAGATCCAGGGGCGATCCAGGGACGGCAGGGGCCCCAGACCGAACCACTGGCGATCGAAGGCGGCGTTGTGGGCCACCAGGGCGTCACAGGCGGCAACCATCGCCAGGAAACAGTCCAGGGCCTCCTGCCGGGGCTGCTCCAGCCGGGTCACGGCGGCGGGAATGCCATTGATGGCCTCGGCGGCGTTGGCCGGGCAGGGCAGCAGGAAGGACACCTGGGAAAGCACCGCCCTGTGGGGCACGTGGAACAGGATCGCCCCCACTTCGATGCACTGCCCCTGGAGGGTGGAGAGGCCGGTGGTCTCCGTGTCCAGGATCAGCAGGGTCTCGGGCCCCCGCGGCAGGGCCCGCTGGGGACGCCCTGCGCAGGCGGGAAGGGAGATGGGCACCGGGCGAGGCGGTTCGATGGGGGTCTGGAGGGCCGATGGGGCCGATCGCTCTGACGGTGGCGCGGGGGGCGGCACCGGGGCAGCCGCAGGCGCTGAGGCAGCCGCGGGCTCCGGGGCGGCCAGGCCCAGCAGGTCGTTCTGCTGCCAGAGACCGGGTTGCTCCTGCATCGGCGTCATGCGCTCGCTGATCCATGGTCGCAAGTCGGGCAAGGTCCCATCGCCCCCATCCCCCCGACCCGGTGCCCGTCCTCGCCGGTGCCGGCTTCCTAGGGTTGGCGGATCCTGCCTGCGTCCCCCGCTCCGTGGCCCCAGCCCTCGCCCCCGGCGACACCGCCCCCCTGATCGCCCTCCCCGACCAGGACGGCAGCGAACGCCGCAGCGACCGGCTGGAGGGCAAGGCCCTGGTGCTGTTCTTCTATCCCAAGGACGAGACCCCCGGCTGCACCATGGAGGCCTGCGCCTTCCGGGACAGCTACGCCGACCTGCAGGCGCTCGGGGCCGAGGTGTGGGGCGTGAGCGGCGACGATGCCGCCAGCCACCGGCGCTTCGCCAACCGCCACCGGCTTCCCTTCCCGCTGCTGGTGGATGGGGGCAACCGGCTGCGCAAGGCCTTCGGTGTGCCCAGCGTGCTGGGGCTGCTGCCCGGCCGGGTCACCTACGTCATCGACGGCACGGGGGTGATCCGCCACGTGTTCAACAACCTGCTGGACGGGCCGGCTCACCGGCGCGAGGCCCTCGACGCCCTGCGCGGCCTCCAGGCCTCCTGAGGCCGCTCGCGATCCAGCACGGGGGGAGAGGACGATGACGGCGTGGCGACAGCAGGGAGAGCTCTGGCGGCTGGAGCCCACGGGCCGGCCCCGGGGGCTGATCGAGTTCATCGGCGGCAGCTACCTGGCGGCCTCCCCCCAGCTGAGCTATCGCCGCTGTCTCGAGGCCCTGGCGGCCCGGGGCTGGCGCATCCACGCCTGGAGCTACGTGCCCGGCTTCGACCACCAGGCCCAGGCCAACGCCGCCTGGCGGCTGTTCCGCCAGCAGCGGGAACGGGAGCTGGAGCCGCTGGCCCCCGGCGGGCCCGCTTCCCCCCTGATCCGGCTGGGCCACAGCCTCGGCTGCAAGCTGCATCTGCTCGCCCCCGACGGCGGCCGCCGCTGCGATGGCCTGGTGGCGCTCAGCTTCAACAACTTCTCGGCCGAGCGCTCGATCCCCTTCCTGGCGGAGCTGGGCCAGCAGTTCCGCTTCCGCAGCGAGTTCAGCCCCTCCCCGGAGGACACCCTGCGGCAGATCGGCAGCAGCTACAGCCAGCCCCGCAACCTGGTGGTGCGCTTCAGCCGCGACACCATCGACCAGAGCGGCCGGCTGATCGGCGTGCTGCAGGCCAGGGCCGGCGATGCCTCCAGCCTGCTGGAGCTGCCGGGGGACCACCTCACCCCGGCCAGCGGCGGCCTGCGCAAGCAGTTCCTGGGGGAGTGGGCCGATGATCCGGCCCGCCAGCGGTCCATGGAGCGGCTGGCCGAGCAGATCAGTGCCTGGTCCGGGACGGCCTGAGGCCACCCGGCCAGGCCTGCGCCCTCACACCCTCAGGGCATCGAGCACGGAACGGTCCTCCAGGGTGGAGGTGTCGCCGCTGACGTCCTCCCCCGCCGCCAGGGAGCGCAGGATGCGCCGCATGATCTTGCCGCTGCGGGTCTTGGGCAGGGCATCGGTGAAGCGGATCACGTCCGGCCGGGCGATCGGGCCGATCTCCAGCCCCACGTGGCGGCGCAGCTCGGCCTCCAGGGCCGCATCGCCATCCACACCCACATCGAGGGTGACGAAGGCGACGATCCCCTCCCCCTTGAGCTCGTCGGGCCGGCCCACCACCGCCGCCTCCGCCACCGAGGGGTGGCTCACCAGGGCCGATTCGATCTCCATCGTGCCCAGCCGGTGGCCGGAGACGTTGATCACGTCATCAACCCGGCCCATCACCCAGAAGTAGCCGTCGGCGTCGCGGCGGGCGCCGTCGCCCGCGAAGTAGAGCCAGCTGCCGTCGGCGGGGCGGATGTGCTCCCAGTAGCTGCGCCGGAAACGCTCCGGGTCGCCGTGGACGGTGCGCATCATGCCCGGCCAGGGCCGCCGCACCGCCAGATAGCCCCCCTGCCCCGTCGGCACGCTGTTGCCCTCAAGATCCACCACGTCGGCGGCGATGCCCGGCAGGGGCAGAGTGGCGGAGCCGGGCTTGGTGGGGGTGGCCCCGGGCAGGGGGCTGATCATCACCCCACCGGTCTCCGTCTGCCACCAGGTGTCCACCACGGGGCAACGGTCGCCGCCGATGACATCCCGGTACCACATCCAGGCCTCCGGATTGATCGGCTCACCGACGGTGCCGAGGATCCGCAGGCTGCCCATGTCGTACTGGTCGGGCACCGAACGGCCGCTCTTCATGAAGGCCCGGATCGCGGTGGGGGCGGTGTAGAAGATCGTCACCCTGTGTTTCTGGATCACCTCCCAGAAGGCCCCGGGCTTGGAGGGGCGCGGCGCCCCCTCGTACATCAGCGTGGTGGCGCCGTTGGAGAGGGGCCCGTAGACGATGTAGCTGTGGCCCGTGATCCAGCCCACATCGGCGGTGCACCAGTGGATGTCGTCCTCACGGATGTCGAAGATCCACTGGAAGGTGAGGTGGGCCCAGAGGTTGTAGCCGGCGGTGGTGTGCACCACCCCCTTGGGCTTGCCGGTGGAGCCGGAGGTGTAGAGCACGAACAGCCGGTCCTCGCTGGCCATGGGCTCGGCCGGGCAGTCGGCGCTCTGGCCGTCCACCAGCTCGTGCCACCAGACATCGCGGCCGGCCTCGAAGCCGGTGGCCTCGCCGGTGCGCCGCACCACCAGCACATGCTCGACGCTGGGGCACCCCTCCGCCAGGGCCTGGTCCACGGCGGGCTTGAGCGCCACGGCCTTGTCCTTGCGGAAGCCACCGTCAGCGGTGATCACCAGCTTCACCTGGCCATCGATCAGGCGGTCGCGCAGGGCCTCGGCCGAGAAGCCACCGAACACCACCGAGTGGGGGGCACCGATGCGGGCGCAGGCGAGCATGGCGATGGCCGCCTCCGGCACCATCGGCATGTAGAGGGCCACCAGATCGCCCTTGCCGACGCCGAGGGCCTTGAGGGCGTTGGCAGCGCGGCAGACCTCGGCGTGCAGCTCGCGGTAGGTGAAGGAGCGGCCGTCGCCCGGCTCCCCCTCCCAGATCAGGGCCGTCTTGTCGGCGCGGGGGCCGTCGAGATGGCGATCCAGGCAGTTGTAGGAAAGATTCGTTGTGCCCCCCTCGAACCAGCGGGCGAACGGGGGGTTGCTCCAGTCCAGCACCGTGTCGAAGGGCTCGAACCAGTGCAGCTCCCGGCGGGCCGCCTCGCCCCAGAAGCCGTCCGGATCGGCCGCGGCTTGGGCCGCCAGGGCGTCGTAGGCCGCCATCGAGCCGATGCGGGCCTCGGCGGCCAGCGCCGGCGGCGGGGCGAACTGCCGCTCTTCCTGGAGCACCGACTCGATGGTGGGCGAGGAGTCCTGGGTCATGGCAAGGCCTGCCGGGCAGGCTGGGGCATGGTGCATTCAACCGCAGCCGGGCCACGCTGGAGGACTCCGCCCCCCTCCCATGCCCGCCTGGCTGACGATCCTGCTGGTGATGGGGCTGGTGATCGCCGTCCTCACCCCGAGCCGCCAGCAGTTCGCCTGGTTCCTGCGGCTGCGGCGCCCCCGCTGGCTCACCTTCGAGCGCTGGATCCCGCTGATCTGGTCGCTGATCTACCTCTGCTTCTACGCCTCGGCCCTGCTGCGCTGGGGAGCCGGGGGGGCGGCGGCGCCGCTGGCCATGGCCGCCTACCTGGTGCTGCTCGTCCTGGTGCAGAGCTACACGCTGCTGATCTGCCGCACGCGCCGAGTGGCCTGGGGAACGGCGGCGGGCCTGGCCGGCTGGATCTGGGGGCTGGCCCTGACCCTGGCGACGCTGACCATTTCCCCGACAGCCGCTCTGCTGCTGGTTCCGTTCCTGCTCTGGAGCCCGATCGGCACGTTCGTCACCTGGCGGATGCAGCGGCTGAACCGCTGAACACGTCGCGCCCAGGAGCGCCTGGCCGGGCGATCAGGGCTGCTCATCCCTGCTTGGCAAGATCGGCCGGCGGCGTTAGCCAGGGAACGACCCCACGGGACTGGAGCGGAAGGCCATGGAGGAGCAGCCGATCACGCCCCATGCCGGCCCGACGCTCGACGCCGACGGCAACCTCACCTACGTGGGGGACGACGGTCGCCGCTACGTGGTGGGTCTGCCGCCGGACATCGATGAGGACAACGTCGAGAAGGTGATGACCCTGCTGCGGGGCGGCACGGCCCTGTTCCAGCAGATCGAGGGGCTCTGCCAGCGCTGGATCAGCGAGGTGAGCGGCAGCGAACTCGATGAGCGGGCCGCCCTGGTGCTGCTGCTCACCACCCTGGAGACCGCCCTGGAGGATCGCTACCCCGAGACCGATCCGTCCTGATGCAGGCTGGTGGGATGCCCCAGCGACCCGCCGCCTGCCTGTTCGATCTCGACGGTCTGCTGCTGGACACCGAGCCCGCCCATGCCCAGGCCTGGCAGGCGGCGCCCAGCCGCTTCGGTCGCCCCCTCGATGACGCCGAACTGCTCAGCCTGCGCGGCCGCCGACGCCTGGACTGCGCCGGCCAGGTGCTCCAGTGGATCGCCGCCGCGGGCGGGCCCCGCCTGAGCGAGGAGGAGCTGCTGGCGGTGCGCCAGCCCATCGCCGAGGCCCTGCTGGCCTCCGCCCCGGCCATGCCCGGTGCCGAGGCCCTGGTGCGGCGCTGCCGGGCCCTGGACATCCCGATGGCGCTGGCCACCAGCAGTGCCCGCCCGGCGGTGGCGATCAAGGTGGCCCCCCACCCCTGGATGGCCCTGATCGACGTCAGGGTCCATGGCGACGATCCGGAGCTGGGGGACGGCAAGCCCGCCCCGGATGCCTTCCTGCTGGCGGCCCGGCGCCTCGGTGTGGCAGCGACCGCCTGCTGGGCGTTCGAGGACTCCAGCGCCGGTGTGGCCGCCGCCCTGGGGGCCGGCTGCCGGGTGCACGTGCTGCCGCCGCCGGGGGTGAGCTGCCGGGCCTATCCCGAGGGGGTCATCTGCCTGAACTCGCTGGAGGAGGTCCGGCTGGATCCCTAGGGCCGGATCAGTAGAGGCGGCTGAGGACGAATTCCGGCAGGGCCCGCAGGGCGCTGCGGGGCTCGGAGGGGGGCAGCCAATCAATCGCCTCGTGGGCCTCGCGGGCGAAGCCTTCGGCCAGGGCCCGGGAACGGCCGATGGCCTCGCAGCCGCGCACCATCGCCAGGGCCTGGTCGAGGTCGCCGGCCTCGCAGAATTCGCGCTCGATCAGCCCCGCCAGGGCGGGCCGCTCCTCGAGCGCATAGAGCACCGGAGCGGTGAGGTAGCCGGAGGCCAGGTCGCTGGCGGCGGGCTTGCCGAGCTGCTGGTCGCTGGCGGTGAAATCGAGGATGTCGTCGACCACCTGGAAGGCCAGGCCCAGCTGGCGCCCGAAGCGGTAGAGGGCATCCAGGCGCGGCTCGCTCAGGCCGGTGAGCACCCCGGCCGCCCGGGCGCTGTTGGCGATCAGGGAGGCGGTCTTGCAGTAGCTCTTCTCGAGGTAGGTCTCGAAGCTCTGGCCCGTGTCGTAACGGAACAGGCCCTGGCGCACCTCGCCATCGGCGAGGTCCATGATCACGCGCGAGAGCAGCTTGACGACATCGAGGTCGTCGAGGTTGGCGAGGTGCCAGCTGGCCTGGGCGAAGAGGAAATCACCGGCCAGCACCGCCACGCGGTGGTTGAAGCGGCTGTGCACCGTGGCCACCCCCCGGCGGGTGGCGGCCCCGTCGACCACGTCGTCGTGGACGAGGGAGGCGGTGTGGATCATCTCGGTGATCTCCGCCAGCCGCCGGTGGCGGGGGCTGAGCCCACCGTCGGGAGCGATGGCCCGCGACAGCAGCAGCACGATGCCCGGCCGCAGCCGCTTGCCGCCGGCCGCGAACAGGTGCTCGGCGGCCGCCTGCAGAATCGGATGGCCGGCGCCGATCAGGCTGCGCAGGTCGGCCAGCAGGGCATCGAGGTCGGACTCCACCGGCTGGAGCAACTCTGCAACCGTCGCCACGTCACCTCCACGATGAAAGGATCCTAGGGGCCGTGCCTCAATAGGCGCGGGTGGGCGACTGGAGGCTGACGCTGCGCACCGCCGGCCGGCTGCCAAGCCAGGCGGCGGCCGCGCTGGCAAAGGCGTCGGCGGGGCCGGTGACACAGAAGCGGGTGCGCTGCAGGGGCGGCCGCACCGACTCCCCCGCCTGGTCCACCTCGGGGGAATCCCCCAGGCTGGCCAGCAGCGGTCCGAGGCGCTGGGCGGCCGCCAGGGCCGGGTCCACCAGCTGCACGTCGGGGGGCAGCAGCTCGGCCAGCAGCGCCCGCAGCAGCGGGTAGTGGGTGCAGCCGAGCACGATCGTGTCCACGTTCGCCGCCAGCAGCGGGGCCAGGTAGCCGGTGGCGGCGGCACGCAGCTCCGGAGCCTGCAGGTCGCCCGCCTCGATCAGGGGCACGAAGGCGGGGCAGCCCACCTCCAGCACCCGGGCCGAGGGGCGGCAGGCCTGGATCGAGCGCCGGTAGGCACCGCTGGCGGCGGTGGCCGGGGTGGCCAGAACCCCGACGTGATCGCTGGTCAGCTCGCTGGCCAGGCTGTCGATCAGCCCCACCACCGGCACGCCCGCTTCCGCCACCGCCACGTCGAGGGCCAGAGCGTTGGAGGTGTTGCAGGCCATCACCAGCACCCCCACCCCCTGGAGCCGCAGCCAGTGCACCACCTCCGAGGCGATCGCACGGATCTCCTCCTTCGAGCGCTGGCCGTAGGGGACCCGGGCCGTGTCGCCCAGGTAGAGGCAGGGGGAGTGGGGGTAGAGGGCATGGACCTGGCGCAGCACCGTGAGGCCCCCCAGGCCGCTGTCGAACAGGCCGACGAGGAGGCTCAAGAGGCCCCCTGGAGAAAGTCGAGGATGCCGGCGCTGATCGCCACGGCCATCCGGCGCCGGAACCCGGGATCGGCCAGGCGCGGGGCGTCGATGCGTCCGGTGACGAAGCCCATCTCCGCGAGGGCCGCCGGCATCACCGTGCGGCGGATCACGAAGAACCGCCCCGGTCGGGCGCCGCGGTCGGGCGTGCCCGGCGAGATCGCCATGATCCGGGACTGGATCGCCTGGGCCAGCCGCTGGGAGCTGCCCGACTGGAAATAGAACGTCTCGACGCCGTTCACATCGGGGCGGGCCATGCTCAGGGCGTTGGCGTGGATGCTGACGAACACGTCGGCATTGCTGCTGTTGGCCAGCGACACCCGCGGCGGCAGGTCGACGTCCACTTCCGAGGTGCGGGTCAGGAGCACCTGCACCCCCCGGGCCTGGAGCAGCTGGGCCACCTGCAGGCTCACGTCCAGCACCACATCGGTCTCCCGCAGTCCGCCAATCCCCACGGCCCCCGGATCGGGGCCGCCGTGGCCAGGGTCGATCACCACCCGGAAGCGGCCCCGGGGCACCACCGGCAGCCCGTCAGGGGAGATGGGGCGGCCGGAGGTGGCCCGGCCGCTGCTGCCGAAGCCTGAGGGGCGGGAGGCGGTCCAGCTGGAGGTGGGCGCCTCCATGTCGCCCTCGCCGACGTTGCGGGTGAAGCCGCTCAGGGGCAGGCCGGTGAGGGAGAGGCGCCAGCGGTCGCGGGATGTGCCCACCAGGCGCAGCTGACGGGGATCGAGGCGGGTGCCGGGCCTGAATTCCAGCACCAGCCGCGTGGTGCCGGGATCGGGCCGGCCGATGCGCACCTCCCGCACCAGGCCGCCGACGGGGACCGAGCGGCTGCGCTGGGGGGCACCCGGCAGATCCACCCACACCCGGGGCCCGGTGACACCGGAGCCCTCCTCGTAGAAGGCCTGCAGCCGCACCCCCGGGGAGGTGCGCAGCTCCAGCACCCCCTCCCGGCTCAGGCGCCAGGCGGACAGGGCACTCGCCGCCCTGGCCGGAAGGGCCCCAAGCACCAGGGGCAGGGTCAGCAACCAGGCGAATCGCGCCGCACGCACTCCCATCACCACTCAGAACAACGCCGGATGGCGGTGCTGGAGGCTCGGCATCTGGGCACGGACCCTGGCCTCGTGGGCCATGTCGACCGGGGCCATCGCCAGGCCCGGCTCCACGCCGGCATCCGCCATCACGGTGCCCCAGGGGTCGATCACCAGGGCATGGCCGTGGGTCTGGCGGCGGCCGTAGTGGAGGCCCGTCTGGGCGGGGGCGAGCACGTAGGCGGTGTTCTCGATGGCCCGGGCCTGGAGCAGCACCTGCCAGTGGTCCTTGCCGGTGTAGGCGGTGAAGGCCGCCGGGATCATCAGCAGCTGGGCCCCGGAACCGGCCAGCTGGCGGTAGAGCTCGGGGAAGCGCACGTCGTAACAGATCGAGAGGCCGACCCGGCACAGGCCCGGCACGTCGACCACCGGCGGCGGCTCGTGGCCGGGCTGCACCGTGGCCGACTCCCGGTAGGTGATGCCGTCCGGCAGGTCCACATCGAAGAGGTGGATCTTGTCGTAGCGGGCCAGGAGCTGGCCCTCCCGGCCCACCAGCTCGGCGCGGTTGAAGGTCTGGCCCTCGCCGGCCGGCACCGGGAAGCCGCCCCCCAGCAGGGTGACCTGGTAGCGGCGCGCCATCGTGACCAGGAAGCGGCTGCAGCGCTCGGCCAGGATCGGTGCCAGCTCCAGCCGGCGGGCGTCATCGCCCATGAAGGCGAAGTTCTCCGGCAGGCCGACCAGGTCGGCGCCGCGGCGGGCGGCCAGCTCGATCAGCTCCTCGGCCGCCGAGAAATTGGCGTCCGGGTCCGGCGTGCTGGTGAGTTGCAGGGCCGCCGCCAGAAAACTGCTCACCGCCGGACCGCTCCAAGACCGGCGAATCGTAAGGGACCCGCCAAGGGGGGCAAGGAGAGCTTCAGCTGGCCCTCAGCACCCCGGGTTCGGCCTGGATCGGCACGATCTCCAGGCTGTCGACGGCGGCGCAGCAGGCGAAGTCGGCGTCGTGGTTGCCCAGCCCGATCAGGCGCTGGCCATGGCTGGCGCTGCGCAGGCAGGTCTCGGTGTCATGGCGCCACTGCTGCCAGAGGGCGAGGGCGGCCAGCATCTCGTCGTTGGCGCAGCGGACCCCCATGTGGGGCGCCACCGCCTGCTCGATGGCCGCCGAGGCCACCGCCCCCGCCGCCAGGCTGTCCTCGAGGGAATAGTCCCCCTCCCAGCCGCTGCCCACGATCCAGACCCGCAGGGCCTGGCGTTCGATCAGCCGCCGGGCCACGGCGGTGCGGTTGGGCAGGCAGGCGGTGAGCAGCAGGGGCACGTCCCGGACCCGGTCGAGGGAACGGGTGCCATTGGTGGTGCTGAGGAAGATGCGCTTGCTCTCCACCCGCTCCCGGGTCACCGCCAGGGGGGAGTTGCCCAGGTCGTAGCCCTCCACGCGCTTACCGCCGCGTTCACCGGCCCGCAGCCGCCGGGCGGCCGGCCAGTCGGCGGCGGCGGCTTCGAGGCTGCCGAGGTCGGCGAAGGCCTGGATCGCCTCGGCCCCGTTCTCCAGGGCCCAGGCGATCGTGGTGGTGGCCCGCAGCACGTCGATGACCACGGCGGCGTCCGGGCCGTCCTCTTCGGGGGGCAGCAGGGGGGGAACCGCTTCGGAGGTGTGGAAATAGGAGAGCAGCACGGAACGCGATCGTCACGGGGGTGCGTCACAGTAGGCAGCAGCTCGACGGCGCAGGACGACGTGGCGGGGGTGGTGGCAGACGGGATCGGCAAAGCCCTGGGCCGGCAGCGCAATCTGCGCGATTTCATGGGCCTGCTGGAAAGGCGCGGCCAGCTGCGGCGCATCACGGCGCCGGTGGATCCGGACCTGGAACTGGCGGCGATCGCCGACCGGGTGCTGGCCATGGGCGGCCCGGCCCTGCTGTTCGAGAACGTCATCGGCTCCCCCATGCCGGTGGCGGTGAACCTGATGGGCACCGTGGAACGGGTGCTCTGGAGCATGGGCATGGAGCGGCCCGAGGAGCTCGAGGCCCTCGGCGAGAAGCTGGCCCTGCTGCAGCAGCCCCGGCCCCCCAAGGGCCTCAAGGAGGTGATGAAGTTCGGCGGGGTGTTCTGGGACCTGGTGCGGGCCCGGCCCGACCTCGACCTCACCCCCCCCTGCCACCAGCAGGTGCTGAAGGGCGAGCAGGTGAACCTCGATCAGCTGCCCCTGCTGCGCCCCTGGCCGGGGGACGCGGGCGGGGTGATCACCCTCGGGCTGGTGATCACCAAGGACCCGGAGACCGGGGTCCCGAACGTCGGCGTCTACCGGCTGCAGCGCCAGTCGATCAACACGGCCACCGTCCACTGGCTGAGCGTGCGGGGCGGGGCCCGGCACCTGCGCAAGGCGGCGGCCCTGGGCCGCAAGCTCGAGGTGGCGGTGGCGATCGGCGTCCATCCGCTGCTGGTGATGGCGGCGGCCACGCCGATTCCGGTGCAGCTGAGCGAATGGCTGTTCGCCGGCCTCTACGCCGGCGAGGGGGTGCGGCTGGCCCGCTGCAAGACCCTCGATCTGGAGGTGCCCTCCCACAGCGAGGTGGTGCTGGAGGGCACGATCACGCCCGGGGAGGTGCTCCCGGACGGCCCCTGCGGCGACCACATGGGCTTCTACGGCGGCGAGGAGGACTCGCCCCTGGTGCGCTTCCACTGCGTCACGCAGCGCCGTGACCCCATCTTCCTGACCACCTTCAGCGGCCGCCCGCCGAAGGAGGAGGCGATGCTGGCGATCGCCCTGAACCGCATCTACACGCCGATCCTGCGCCAGCAGATCCCGGAGATCGTCGATTTCTTCCTGCCGATGGAGGGCCTCAGCTACAAGCTGGCGGTGATCGCCATCGACAAGGCCTATCCGGGCCAGGCCAAGCGGGCGGCCATGGCCTTCTGGAGCGCCCTGCCCCAGTTCACCTACACCAAGTTCGTGGTGGTGGTCGACAAGTCGATCGCGATCCGCGACCCGCGCCAGGTGATCTGGGCGATCAGCGCCCAGGTGGATCCCCAGCGGGACTTGTTCGTGCTGGAGGACACCCCCTTCGACTCGCTCGACTTCGCCAGCGAGCGGCTGGGGCTGGGCGGCCGGCTCGCCATCGACGCCACCACCAAGATCGGCCCGGAGAAACGGCACGACTGGGGCCAGGCCCTGGGCCGGGATGCCGCCCTGGAGGCCCGGGTGGATCGCCGCTGGAGCGAGCTGGGCCTCGACGATCTGGGCCGGGGCGAGCCCGATCCCGCCCTGTTCGGCTACACCCTGGAGCACGTGCTGGAGCGCCTCGCGGCCGGCCGCTGATGCTGCGCCGCAGCGGCATCTACGCCCTCAAGGCCCTGCTGGAGCTGGCCCTGGATCCGCCGCGCTGGCAGTCGGTGAGCGCCCTGGCCGAGGCCCAGGACCTGCCCGGCCCGATGCTGGAGCAGCTGATGCTCAAACTGCGCCGGGCCGCCCTGGTGGAGGCCCGCCGGGGCCGGCAGGGGGGCTACCGGCTGCGGCGTCCGCCCGCGGAGGTGCCCCTGGCGGCGATCCTGGCGGCAGTGGAGGCCCCGGCCGGCAGCCTGATCGCCCTGGGTGAAGGGGAGGAGGACCCCCGCCCCAGCGACCGGGTGACCCGGGTGCTCAACCGCCGGCTGGTGCAGGCCCTGGAGCGGGAACTGGACCAGCTCACCCTGGAGGACCTGCTCTTCGACCTGCGCAGTGCCAGGGCCGCCTTCAGCGAGTCGGGTGGCCTGCTGCTGGGCTGAGGCCGGCCACACCGATGAACATGACGGCCAGGTCCTGGTCGAAGCCCACCTGGAAACCGCCGGTGCGGCGGTAGTGGATCAGCCGGCCGAGGGTGCGCAGCGGACCGCGGCCGAACAGGTCCATGCCCCGCATCGTGATGGCGCTGAAGCCGCTGGCCTCCAGCCAGCGCCGCAGCTCCGCCGGGGGCACGAACCGCCGCCAGTCGTGGACGCCGGCAGGGATCAGCCGCAACAGCGTCTCCAGCAGCCAGATCATGGTGAGCCTGGAGCGGAAGGTGCGGTTGATGGTGTCGAAGCAGACCGTTCCTCCGGGGGTGAGCACCCTGGCGATCTCGGCGATCACCGCCTCGGGCCAATCCACATGCTCCAGCACATCGACGCAGACCACCACATCGAAGCTGCCGGCGGCGAAGGGAAGCTCTTCGGCGATACCCACCTGATAGGCGATCTCCAGACCCGAGGTGGCCGCATGGCTGCGGGCCGCCGCGATGCAGGGGGCGGAGCGGTCGATGCCCGTGACAAGGGCGCCCCGACGGGCCAGGAATTCGCAGGTGTAGCCACCGCCGCAACCCACATCCAGAACCCGCAGATTCCGCCAGTCGGAAACGAACTGATCGAAGAAGAGAAAGCGAAGCGGATTGAGTTGGCTGAGGGGAAAGATCGTCGCCGACTCTTCCCACCAGCAGGCCGCCTGCTGATCGTAGAATGCAAGATTGTTGCGCAGCAAGGTGACGGCAAGGTCGGTCTCGATCATTATCCCGACCCTCAACGAAGCCGGCCATCTTGGGCGCACCCTGCAGCAGCTGGAGGTCCTCGATCCGGCGGCCGCCGAAGTGATCGTGGTGGATGGCGGCAGCACCGACGCCACCCTGGCCAGGGCCCACGTGCACGGCTGCCGCGTGATCCGTTCGCGACGGCCGGGGCGGGCGGTGCAGATGAACCAAGGGGCGGCGGCGGCCCGCGGCGAGATCCTCTGCTTCCTCCATGCCGACACCCTGGTCCCCTCGGATCTGGTGCAGCTGGTGAGGGCCACCCTGGCCGACCCGACCATCAGCGGCGGCGGCTTCCTGGCCCTGATGCGGGGCGGTGACCGCACCCGCTGGGGCGTGAGCCTGCACAACGCCCTCAAGACCCACTACGCGGCCCTGCTGTTCCGGCCCCACCGCTATCTGCTGAACGGCTTCCGGGTCCTGTTCGGCGACCAGGCGATGTTCTGCCGCCGCAGCGACTTCGTGCGCTGCGGCGGCTTCGACGAGCGCCTGCCGATCATGGAGGACGCCGATCTCTGCACCCGGCTGGGCCGGCTGGGCCGCATCCGGCAGCTCAACCGGGTGGTGGAGACCTCCGACCGCCGGGTGGCGCGCTGGGGCTCCTGGAAAGCCACCGGCATTTACCTGGCGATCGGCCTGCTCTGGGGCCTGGGGGTGCCGGCAGCGCGGCTGAAGCGCATGTACGGCGAGATCCGGGATTGAGGCTCAGCGTCTGGCGGCCGGTGACTGACGCTCAGCCGTTGAGGGCCCAGTCGTAGGGGAGCCAGGCGATGCGGACGTCGGCCGGCAGATCCAGGTCCGGCCGGTGGCGGCCCACGTAGGCGGCGATCGAGGGGGCCTCCGCCAGGAAGTCCCGGCGATACCACTGGAAGATCCGGCTGCAGTGCAGGGTGCGGCGGGCCGGTTCGAAGCGCAGCTTCAGCGGGTTTCCCAGGAACCGGCGGGCGTCCTCTTCCAGCTGCGCCGCGATCCGCTCGGGGCGATAGGCCTCCGGCCGCAGCAGGGGGCAGCCCCTGGCGGCGCAGACCAGGGCGAAATGGAGGCGGGGGTCAGCGAAGCGGGGCCGCAGCAGGCCGTGCTCGATCCGATCGAGGCTGAGGGACTGCCCCTGCAGGGTGATCACCGGCCGGGAGAAGAAGGCCAGGAACGCCGGCCAGTTGGGCACCCCGGCGACGCTGGGGCGGATCGAGGCCAGCGGCAAGCGGGCCAGCACCTGGCGGATCACCAGGGCGTTGTAGAGGTTGATCCAGAGGGCGAACGCCTCGGGCCCGGCGCCGGGATCCGGATCGAAGGGGCGCTGCGCCGCCAGCCAGCCCTCCAGCTCCTCCGCGCCCTGCCGTTGCCAGGCGGCGTAATCCACCCGGCCCTCCCCATCGACATGGCGGCGCAGCAGGCCATCCCAGACGGCGACGTCGATCATGGGGCGACCCGTTCGGGCCCCATCGTTCCACGGCCTTGCCCGGGGGCTGGTGATCCGCACCCGAACGGTCGGGGAGGGGATTCCTAGGCTGAAGCGATGGCTCCCGCCCCCTCCCTCCCTGATCCCACCGGCCCCCTGCTGGAGGAGATCCTGGTGCCGCTGCTGCAGGACTACGCCGAGTCCTTCGATCGCGGCCTTCTGCTGCTCGACCACTGCCCGGAGACGGTGCTGTCCCTGGCCGACCAGCACCAGCTGCGGGTGCGGCTCGACGAAGCGCGCCGGTCCCTGGCGGCGGCGCGGGCCCTGCGGGCCGCCGCCCCCAGCCCCATGGGCCTGGCCATGGAGACGATCACCCCCTGGCACCGGCTGGTGGTGGAGGTCTGGAGCCTGTCGGCCAGGCTGCGGGCCGTCGGCATCCGCCCCTGACTGAGGGCCCTGGCTGAGGACCCTGGCCGTGGGCCCTGAACCGGCCGCTCCATAGGATCGCTCCAGTTGGCGCCTCCGCTGTTGTCCTCCTCCGTGAGCGTCGATGTCAGCGCAGCCGCGTTGCCGGAGCAACTGCTTCTGAGCGCCGGCGGCAGCCTGCGGGGCCACGTGACGGTGCCCGGCGACAAATCGATCTCCCACCGCTCGCTCCTGTTCGGGGCCATCGCCGAGGGCACCACCCGCATCGAGGGGCTGCTGCCCGCCGAGGACCCCCTGAGCACCGCCGCCTGCCTGCGGGCCATGGGCGTCACGGTCTCGCCCATCGCTGACGGCCAGGTGGTGACCGTCGAGGGGGTGGGCCTGGACGGGCTGCGGGAGCCCGCCGACGTGCTCGACTGCGGCAATTCCGGCACCACCATGCGGCTGATGCTGGGGTTGCTGGCCGGCCGGGCGGGGCGCCACTTCGTGCTCACAGGCGATGCCTCCCTACGCTCGAGGCCGATGCGCCGGGTGGGAGCCCCCCTGGCCCAGATGGGCGCCCGGATCCAGGGACGCGAGGACGGCAACCTGGCCCCCCTGGCGGTGCTGGGGCAGACCCTGCACGGCAGCGTCATCGGCACGCCGGTGGCCTCGGCCCAGGTCAAGAGCGCCCTGCTCCTGGCCGCCCTGACGGCGAACGGGCCCACCACCGTGATCGAGCCGGCCCCCACCCGCGACCACAGCGAGCGGATGCTTCGGGCCTTCGGCGCCGACCTGGAGGTGGATGGCGACGGGGGACGGTTCATCACCGTGCGACCCGGACCCGCCCTGCAAGGCCAGACCGTGGTGGTGCCCGGCGACATCAGCTCCGCCGCGTTCTGGCTGGTGGCGGCGGCGATCACCCCGGGGGCCGAGCTCACGGTCGAGAACGTGGGGCTCAACCCCAGCCGCACCGGCATTCTCGATGTGCTGGCCGAAATGGGCGCCCGGATCACGGTGCTCAACAGCCGTGACGTGGCCGGCGAGCCGGTGGGGGATCTGCACGTCCAGCACGGTCCGCTGCGGGCCTTCCGCATCGAAGAGCCGATGATCCCCCGCCTGGTGGATGAGATCCCCGTGCTGGCGGTGGCGGCCTGCTGTGCCGAAGGGGTGAGCCGCATCAGCGGCGCGGCGGAACTGCGGGTGAAGGAGACCGACCGCCTGGCGGTGATGGCCCGCCAGCTGACGGCGATGGGGGCCCGGCTCGAGGAGCACGCCGATGGCCTCAGCATCGAAGGCCCCACGCCGCTGCACGGGGCGGAGGTGGACAGCGAGACGGATCACCGGGTGGCGATGAGCCTGGCGGTGGCCTCCCTGGTGGCCCGGGGCGACACCCGCCTGGGGCGGGCGGAGGCGGCCGCCGTCTCCTACCCCGGCTTCTGGGATGACCTGGCCCGCCTGCGGCACTGAGTCGGCAGAGCCGGAACCGGGTCCCGAGCTGCTGCCCCGGCGGGGGCGCGACGGCAGCTTCAGTCTCTACAGCCGCGGCTGCGACGAGGGCTTCCACAGTGCCGCCGGCGCCCTGCGCGAGGCCAACGAGAAGTTCGTGGTCCCGGCGGCGCTGGAGCGCTTCGCCCCGGGCCGGGAGCTGGTGGTGGCGGAGGTGGCCGTCGGCACCGGCACCAACACCGCCGCCCTGCTCGCCGCCGCCACCGCCGCCGGCCTGGAACTGGACTGGTGGGGCCTGGACCTGGACCAGCGGCCCCTGGCCCTGGCCCTGGCGGACGCCGGCTTCCGGGGCCAGTGGCCCGCCGCGGTGATCGGCCGGCTGGAGGAGCTCAGCGGCGGCGACCGCCTGCGGCTTGGCGATGCCCGCCACCGGCTGCCGGAGCTGCTGGACACGCTGGCGGGTCGCTGCGACCTGGTGCTGCTGGATGCCTTCTCCCCGCTGCGCTGCCCCCAGCTCTGGAGCGTGGAGTTCCTGGGGCGGCTGGTGCGACTGCTGCGGCCCGACGGCCGGCTGCTCACCTACAGCTCCGCAGCGGCGGTGCGCCGCACTCTGCAGGATCTGGGCCTGCAGCTGGGAGCGATCCGGCCGCCCGCCGACGAGCCGGAACGCTGGAGCGCCGGGACGGCGGCCAGCTTCACGCCCGTGCCCGCCCATCCATCCCTGCGCCCCCTGGAGCCGTTCGAACGGGAGCACCTGGCCAGCCGCGCCGGCGTGCCCTACCGGGACCCCACCACCACCGACACCGCCGCCGCGATCCTGGAGCGGCGCCGCCGGGAGCAGGAGCGGAGCGACGCCCCTCCGGCCCGGCTGCCGCGACGCCAGGGCCCCGGCGGACTGGGCCACGCCGAAGGGCACCGGTAGATTCCGGCGCAGTCACCCCGCCGCCGCCGATGCTCGCCGTTGCCGTTCTGGCCGCCGGGAAAGGGACCCGCATGAAGAGTGCCCTGCCGAAGGTGCTCCAGCCCCTGGCCGGCGCCACCCTGGTGGAGCGGGTGCTGGGCAGCTGCCACCGGCTCGCCCCCGACCGCCAGCTGCTGGTGGTGGGGCACCAGGCCGATCGGGTGGAGCGCACCCTCGCCGGCATCGAGGGCCTGGAGTTCGTGCTGCAACAGCCCCAGAACGGCACAGGCCATGCGGTGCAGCAGCTGCTCGGGCCACTGGAAGGCTTCGAGGGCGAGCTGCTGGTGCTCAACGGCGACGTGCCGCTGCTGCGGCCGGAGACCCTGGAATCCCTGCTCTCCACCCACCGGACCAGTGGCGCCGCCGTGACCCTGCTCACCGCCCGGCTGGCGGACCCCAGCGGCTACGGCCGGGTCTTCGCCGACGCGGCGGGCCAGGTGAGCGGCATCGTGGAGCATCGCGACTGCAATGCCGAGCAGCTCGCCAACACCCTCACCAATGCGGGGATCTACTGCTTCGACTGGGCCCGGCTGGCCACCGTGCTGCCCAGCCTGAGCACCGACAACGACCAGGGCGAGCTCTATCTCACGGACACCGTGGCCCTGCTGCGGCCAGCCATGCACATGGAGGTGGGTGACCCGGACGAGGTGGCCGGCATCAACGACCGCCAGCAGCTGGCCCACTGCGAGGCGGCGCTGCAGGACCGGCTGCGCCGCCACTGGATGGCGGAGGGGGTGAGCTTCACCGATCCCGCCAGCTGCACCCTGTCCGAGCACACCCGCTTCGGCCGCGACGTGCTGGTGGAGCCCCAGTGCCACTTCCGTGGGGCCAGCAGCATCGGCGACGGCTGCCGCATCGGCCCCGGCTGCCTGATCGAGAACAGCCAGCTGGGCTCCGGGGTGGAGGTGATCCATTCGGTGCTGCGCGACAGCCACGTGGAACCCGGCTGCGCGATCGGCCCCTTCGCCCAGCTGCGGGCCGGCAGCCACCTGGGCGCCGACTGCCGCATCGGCAACTTCGTGGAGGTGAAGAACAGCCGGCTGGGGGAGGGCTGCAAGGCCAACCACCTCAGCTACCTGGGCGATGCCGACCTGGGCACCGAAGTGAATATCGGGGCCGGCACGATCACCGCCAACTTCGACGGGGTGCGCAAGCACCGCACCGTGATCGGCAGCGGCAGCAAGACCGGGGCCAATTCGGTGCTGGTGGCGCCGATCACCCTCGGGGCGGGGGTGACGGTGGGGGCCGGCTCCACCCTCACCAAGGACGTGCCCGCCGGGGCCCTGGCCCTGGGCCGGGCCCGCCAGCTGGTGAAGGAGAACTGGACCCCGCTGGCGCCGCGCCAGCAGCAGGGCGTGGCGGGCTGAATCGAAAATTTCAGGCCTAATCTTGGCCCCAGAATCACCTCGCAGCCATGGCCGTCAACCCCGTCATCTGGTTCGAGCTCTACGTCGACGACATGGCCCGGGCCCGGGCCTTCTACGAAGCCGTGTTCGAGGTCACCCTGGAATCCATGGGTGATACGGGCATGGAGTACTACGCCTTCCCGATGCAGGACGACAAGGTGGGGGCCGGCGGGGCCCTGGCCAAGATGGAGGGCATGGCCCCGGGCGGTGGTGGTGGCACCTTGATCTATTTCCACTGCGACGACTGCGCCGTGGAGGAGAGCCGGGTGGCGGGCGCCGGCGGCACCGTGATCAAGCCGAAGATGTCGATCGGCGCCTACGGCTTCATGAGCCTGGTGCTCGACACCGAAGGCAACACGATCGGGCTCCACTCCCAGGCGTGAGCGCCTCGGCCCCGGCACCACGCTTCCGCTGGTGGCACGGCGCCGCGATCCTGTTGGCCGCCAATGCCGTCAGTTTCTGGCCAGCGGGCGTGCTGGGTGACGCCGCCTTCTACACCAGCTTCCGCCTGCCCCCCTACGCCCCGCCCGACTGGCTGTTCGCGCCCCTGTGGCTGGTGCTGAACATCACCTCCCTGGTGGCCCTGGCGCGGGTGGCCAACCTCCATCCGGAGGACGGTGCCGGCCGGCTCCAGGGGGACACGGCCGGCCGGCGCCGGGGGCTGGTGCTGGTCTCGGAAGCGGTGGGCTGGCTGCTGTTCGCCGTGTTCACCACGTTCTTCTTCTGGCTGCACAGCCCGGTGCTGGCGGCCGCGGACACGGTGGCGGGCCTGCTGGTGGCGGTGGTGAGCGTGGCGGCGGCGGCCAGCCTGGATCGCCCCGCCGCCGGACTGATCGGCCTGCGGCTGCTGTGGCTGCTGCTGGCCAGTGCCGTGGCGGTGAGCGTGGCCCTGCACAACCCCGACCCGTTCCTGTCAGCCGCCCCGGCGCCAGGTGTGGAAGCGCTCCAGTAGGGCCAGGGTGCGCTGGGGGGCGTGGGCCTTCTTCCAGCTCCCGGCGACGTACTTGTTGGCTTCGGCCAGGGTGGGATAGGCGTGCATCGTGCCCAGCACCTTGCCCAGGCCGAGGTTCCAGCGCATCGCCAGCACGAATTCGGCCAGCAGCTCCCCGGCCTGCTCCGCCACGATCGTCACCCCCAGGATCCGGTCCCTGCCGGGCACGGTGAGCACTTTCACGAAGCCGGTCTCGGCCGATTCGACGATGGCCCGATCCAGCTCGGCCAGGGGGAATCGGGTGACCTCGAAGGCCACCCCCCGGGCTGTGGCCTCGGTTTCGTTGAGCCCCACCCGGGCCACCTCCGGGTCGGTGAAGGTGGTGCGCGGGATGACGCGGCCGTCGACGGCGAAGCGCACCGGATCGAACAACCCGTTCACGGCCGCATACCAGGCCTGATGGGCCGCCGTGTGGGTGAACTGCCAGGGACCGGCGGCGTCGCCGGCGGCATGGATGTTGGGGTAGAGGGTCTGGAGATAGGCGTCGGTGTCGATGGTGCGGCCAGTGGGGATGCCCAGGGCCTCGAGGCCGTGGCCCTCCAGCCGGGCCTGGCGGCCCACGGCGCAGAGCAGCTCGTCCGCCTCGAGCAGCAGGGAGGCGCCGCCCACTGCCACCTGCACCTGCACGCCACCGGAGGCGCCGGGCCCCACCCGCTCCACCCGGCAACCGGTGTGGACCCGCACGCCGTGTCGCTCCAGCACCTCGCGCAGCAGCGCCCCAACCTCGGGATCCTCCCGGGGCAGCAGGCGGTCGTTGCGCTGCAGCAAGGTCACCGGCAGCCCCAGCTGGGCCAGGGCCTGGGCCAGTTCGCAGCCCACCGGGCCGCCCCCCAGCACCACCAGGCTGGGTTTCTGGGAGGGGTGCCCGGCCAGGGCGTCCCAGAGGGTCTCGCTGGTGAGCACCCGCACGGTGTCGATGCCGGGCAGGGCCGGGATCACCGGCGCGGCGCCGGTGGCCAGCACGATGGCGCGGGCCGTGAGCACGGTCTCGCTGCCATCGGCGGCGGTGATCGCCACCGCCCAGGGGCTGATCAGGCGGGCCTGGCCAAGGCGCACGTCCACCCCGAGGGCGGTGTAGCGCTCGACGCTGTCGTGGGGGGCAACGGCCGCCACCTTCTGGCGCACCCGCTCCAGCACCCGGCGCAGCTCCACCCGGGGCTCCTGGGGGGTCAGGCCATAGCGGTCGGCGTGGCGCAAGCGGGCGGCGAGGCGGGCGGAGCTGATCAGGGCCTTACTGGGCACGCAACCGGTGTTGAGGCAGTCCCCGCCCATGCGGTCCCGCTCCACCAGGGTCACCTTCGCCCGCACGGTGGCGGCGATGTAGGCGGTGACCAGGCCCGCCGCACCGGCACCGATCACGATCAGGTTGCGGTCGAAGTGGCGGGGGCGGGGCCAGGGGCGGTAGAGGCGCCAGAGACGCCAGCGACCCAGCAGCAGCTTCACGATCCAGGGCAGCAGTCCCAGCAGGGCGAAGGAGGCCAGCAGGGCCGGCGAGAGGAGGCCGCCCAGGCTGGTGAGCTGGCCCAGCTGGGTGCCGGCATTCACGTACACGAGGGTGGCCGGCAGCATGCCCAGCTGGGAGACGAGCGCGAAGGGCAGCAGGGGCATGGGGGTGAGGCCCATCAGCAGATTGACGAGCACAAAGGGAACCACCGGCACCAGCCGCAGGCTGAGCAGATAGGCGGTGCCGTCGCGGCGGACGCCCTCCTCGATCGGCCCCAGGCGCTGGCCGAACCGGCGCCGCACCGGCTCCCGCAGCAGGGTGCGGGCCAGCAGGCAGGCCGCCGTGGCCCCCAGGGTGGAGCCGATCGACACCAGCACCGTGCCCTGGAGCAGGCCGAAGATGGCGCCCCCCGCCAGGGTGAGCACGGTGGCGCCGGGCAGGGACAGCCCCGTCACCAGCACGTAGACGGCCACGAAGGCGACGGCGCTGGCCAGCGGAGCGGCCTGACGCCAGGCCAGCAGCTGCTCGCGGGAGGCCTGCAGCGCGGCGAGATCCAGCCGGTGCTGCCAGCCCTGGCTGAAGAAGAAGCCCACCCCAGCCAGCAACAGGGCGATCGCCAGGAGGCGCCCTATGGGTGCGCCGGTGGGCTTCTCCTTGGCTGGGGAGCTCATGGCTGGCCCTCTTGGGGCTCTAACGGTGGTGGGCGCTGGATCACCGGCGCCGCGGCGGCCAGGATCGCGGCCCGGTCGCCGTTCAGGGGGGGATAGATGCGCTGGCCGTTGATCAGCCGCTTGGTGCGCTTGGCCGCCTCCCCTGTCGCGACGACCCGGCGCTCCCAGCCTTCGGTGTAGAGGGCCCCCCAGGGACCCAGATCGAGGATGGTGGTGTACCAGTCGATCCGCAGCGGCAACAGCGGCAGCCCCAGCAGATCGCAGACCGCGTTGTGGCCGGCGAACCGGCCCATGGGACGGCCGTGCTGACAGGACATGACCGTGGTGTGGCCGTCCTCCAGGGCGAGGCGTGCGCTGTCGCCGGCGGCGAACACGCCGCTCAGCCCCTCGACCCGCAGATCGGCATTGACCGGCAGCCGGCCAAGGGCATCGGTGGGCACACCACAGACGGCGGTGAGCGGACTGGCGCGCATGCCGGCACACCAGACCACCGTCCGGGTGGCGATGACCTCGCCGGAATCGAAGCGGATCTCCGACCCATCGAGGCCGTCCACCCGCACACCGAGGCGGCACTCCACCCCCAGGGCCGCCAGGGCCTCCTCGATCACGGGCCGCGCCCCATCCCCCATGTCGGAGCCCACCCGGGGGTTGTGGTCCACCAGCACCACCCGCCCCGGCCCCGCCAGGCCGGCACGCTCCCGGACGGCCTGGAGCCGGGCCGGCAGCTCGCAGGCGGTCTCGATCCCCGTCAGACCCGCGCCCACCACCACGGCCGTGAACCGACCGGGGCCGTCGGAGTGCTCCGCCAGGGCCTCCAGGTGCCCCGCCAGCCGGGAAGCGCCGCCGTAGGTGTCGACATCGAAGCCATGGGTGGCCAGGCCGGGGACCTGGGGCCGGCGCAGCTCACTGCCGAGGGCGAAGACCAGCCGGTCGTAGGCCAGCACCTGCGGACCGGCCGCGGTGTGCACGGCCACCGTCCGGCCCGTCGGATCGATGTCGCCGACCTCCCCCTCCAGCCAGCGGACGCCGGCGGGCGCGAGCACCGTCTCCAGGGGCACCCTCAGGGGCGCCAGATCGGGCTCGTAGTTGCGCACGCGGATGGCGTGGAAGGCGTCGCGGTTGACGAGCAGCACCTCAACGGCGGCGGGGCCGAGGCCGAGCCGATCGAGCTGGCGGGCGGCGGCCAGGGCACTCCAGAGCCCGGCAAAGCCACCTCCGAGCACCAGGATCCTCTGGGCTCCCATCAGGTCGTTCCGGCAAGGGGCGCAGGCGTCACCGGGAGCGGATCAACCGGAGCTCAGGCTATCGAGGGCCCGGGCCTGAAGGCGGGCGGCAAGAGACGTCTCCCGGGCGACCTGCCTCTGGTTTTGGCCCAGGCCGGAGGGTTGCCGCCCGGGTGCCGGGACGGTCGGGGGCTGCCGCTCCGTGGAGCCGGGGTAATGAGGGACTGGAAAGAGATGGAAATGAGTCGCGAAATAATGAGGAGAGAAGGTAGCGCTCCTGCTGGAGATGTCAGGGGATGGTTTCCGTCTTCACCGGATCATTTAAGGTGCATAGGTTGAACAGGCTCAAACGAGAAGGACAGGAAATTGAAGACACACTTTATCGTCACGATGCAGAATTTACGTCGACATCTGCATCGCTTTTTCAGTATCGGAACGGCATGGATCGTTGCGGCCGGGCTTCTTTTTCTCGCCCCCGTCTTCAACCCAGCTTCCGCCCTTGCCGATGACACGGGCAACTGGTATCTGGATGACGGCTCGGGGCACCAGCTGGGGGCCGTCCTGTTCGAGCGCTCGGACATCAACGCACCCTCCGGTCTGCGGCTGCGGCTGAACGCGGAAACGGCCGGGCTGAAGCTGGATCACGTCCGTCCCATGGTGATGAGCGACGGCGGCCAACAGGCCTGGAGCCTCGACAACCGCAGCCAGGAACTTCTGGGCGCCGCCAACGGGGCCATCCCGGTGGGCTCCTCCCAGTACGACGCCGGCTGCCTCGATCCGATCCCTGCCGACGGCATGGCGATGCGGATCACCGTGCCCAGCTCCGCCGGTGACCTGACCTTCGCCCTGGCCCCCGGCCAGGTCCAGACCATCCACTCCCTGTCGCAAGCCTGCGCCAACTAGGACCCCGGCGGTCCCACGGCTCTCTGCCCCGGTTCCCCTGCGAAGGGGGCCCGGGGTACGGCCTGTTCAGGACTTGAGGGCGGCGCGGCAGATGCGGTGCGCCGCTTCCCGCCCCCCGAACAGGTTGCGGGCCGCGGGTCCCAGCTGCAGCGCGGAGAGTCCCCCCATCACGTGCACCCGGGTACCGGGCCAGCGCAGGTCGCCGCTGAGCACGGGCCAGTCCTCGACCAGCGCCAGGGGACGCTGTTGCTGCAGCTGGCGCAGCAACGGGTGGTGGCTCACCCCCAGGCTGTGGCCGGTGGCCAGCCAGAGGCGGTCGGCCCGGTGCTGGCTGCCATCGCGGCAGTGCAGTTGCCACTGGCCCTGGCGCCAACGGGCCGAGGCGATCTGACAGCCCTCGTTCAGCTGCAGCGCTCCGGCGGCCTGCGCCTGTTGCAGCCGGCAGGCCAGCTCGGGGGTGATCGAGCCGCCGTCGCGGGCCGCCAGAACCTGCTGACGGCGGCGGTGCCAGCAGGGTTCCGCCCGGAAGTCCTTGAGATACCGGGGCCCCAGCCAGCCCGGGTCGGCATCGAAGGGCTTGCGGCGCAGCATCCTCCGGCAGAACAGGCTGACCCGGGCGTCCCGCCGGATGGCCCCCAGGGCCAGATGGGCGCTGGTCAGGCCGCCGCCGACGATCACCAGATGCTGGCCCGCCAGACCCCGGCAGGCGCCGAGGTCGAGGCTCTGGCTGTGCTGCAGGGCGTCGGCCGGGTAGGGGCCCTCGATGGCCCTGACCCAGTCCGGCAGCACCGGCGCCTCGGCCCCTGTGGCGATGACCAGCCGCTGGGGGGCCAGAACCGAACCATCGCTCAGATCCAGCTCCAGGGCGTCGTCCCCGCCGGGAGCGAGCCGGATCCGCTCGACCGCCACGGCCTGCACCCGGTCAGCCAGCTGGAAGTCGGCCACGACGCTGCGGCAGAAATCGGCGAACAGCTCCGTGTGGGGAAGGCCGTAGGGACCCTCAAGCTCAGCCCCGCGCTGGCGCTCCTGGGCGAAACGGCGCAGGGCGTGGGGATTGGGATGGGGATGGTGGGGGGAGGGGGAGCGCAGCCATGGAATCTCGTAGCGGCGCATCTGGGTGTTCCAGCGCTCCAGCCAGGTGCCACTGGGGTCGAGCACCCGCAGCCGTCGGCGCCACTGGGGCCGCTTCTGCAGCAGCAGACAGCAGAGGGTGAGGGCCTGGGGACCGGACCCGGCGACCACCAGCTCAGCCACGGCGGTCGCGGGCGGCCCGCGCCAGCGGAGACAGGGGCCCCGGCGGGGAGGTCAGGCGGTGACGGGGAATGGTGGGATGGCACGGAATGACAACCATTCTCACACCCTTGCTCCCCGTGACGCCCCGCCCGGCGCGTCAGGCAGGGGCACAGGCGCGAATTCGGTGGCCGAGGCGACAGCTTCGGTGCGTAAGCGGCCTCAAGAATGAGAATGACTTTCATTCTTGACTTCATGGGCAGCACCGGCAGCGTCAGCGCCTGGGAAGAGGCTCTCCTCGTGGCGATGATCCAGTACCCCGTCCCCGTGATCAAAAGCCCCGCGGACATCCAGACCCAGGTGGATCAGATCTGCAAGGCGGTCGCCACCACCAAGGCCGGCTACCCCGATCTCGACCTGGTCGTGTTCCCTGAGTACTCCACCCAGGGACTGAACACCGCCATCTGGACCTACGACGAGATGCTGCTGCGCATCGACTCCCCCGAAATCGACCGCTTCCGCGAGGCCTGCCGGAACAACGACGTCTGGGGGGTCTTCTCGCTGATGGAGCAGAACGACGACCCCAGCCTGCCGCCCTTCAACACGGGCATCATCATCAATTCCCAGGGTGAGATTGCCCTGCACTACCGCAAACTGCAGCCCTGGGTGCCGATCGAACCCTGGTCGCCGGGCAACTACGGCATGCCGGTCTGCGAGGGCCCCAAGGGTTCCAGGCTGGCGGTCTGCATCTGCCATGACGGCATGTTCCCCGAACTGGCGCGGGAGGCCGCCTACAAGGGGGCCAATGTCTACATCCGCATCTCCGGCTATTCCACCCAGGTCAACGACCAGTGGATCTGGACCAACCGCACCAACGCCTGGCAGAACCTGATGTACACCATCTCGGTCAATCTGGCCGGGTATGACGGCGTCTTTTACTACTTCGGGGAAGGCACCGTCTGCAATTACGACGGCAACGTGCTGCAACAGGGCCACAGAAACCCGTGGGAGATCGTCACCGCCGAGCTGTTCCCCCGCCTGGTGGACAAGGCACGGGAGAACTGGGCTCTGGAGAACAACATCTTCAACCTGGGCTGCCGCGCCTATGTGGGCAAACCCGGTGGGGAGAAGGAGAACTACCTCACCTGGGTCAGGGATCTGGCCAACGGCTGCTACAAGCTCCCCTGGGACGAGAAGATCAGGATCCGGGACGGCTGGAAGTACTACCCGGAGGGCGTCAAGCTGGGGCCCATCAGCCAGGCCGGTCTGCCCGGCTGACGCGGCCCCGGTCGGCCATGGCGGAGGAGCCTCAGCCCCCTGCCGCCACCAGCCCCGAGTGCCGGATCAGGGCCTCCGGGCTGGGGGGCCGGCCCCGGAAGGTCTCGAACACCTCGCCGGGGTGGCGGCTGCCGCCGAGGCTGAGCACCGTCTCGCGGAAGCGGCGGCCGGTGGCCTGGATCGCCGCCTCGTTCTCCAGCCCCACCTCCTCGAAGGCGCTGAAGGCATCGGCGCTGAGCACCTCGGCCCACTTGTAGGAGTAGTAGCCGGCGGAATAGCCGCCGGCGAAGATGTGGCCGAAGGAGCAGAGGAAGGCGTCCTCCTCGATCGGCTCCAGCACCGTGGTGGTGACGGCGATCTCCCGGCGCAGCTGCTCCGGGGTCCGGCCGCACTCCGGCGTCCACTGGCTGTGGAGCCGCAGGTCGGTGAGGGCGAAGTGCACCTGGCGCAGGGTGGCGGCACCGCCCATGAAGGTGCGGGCGGCCTGGAGCTTGGCGAACTCCGCCTCCGGCAGCGGTTCGCCGCTCTGCCAGTGGCGGGCCATGCCCATCAGGGTGGCGTGGTCGTAGCACCAGTTCTCCATGAACTGGCTGGGCAGTTCCACCGCATCCCATTCCACGTTGTTGATGCCGGCCGCCTGGGGGCGCTCCACCGTCGTGAGCATGTGCTGGAGGCCATGGCCGAACTCGTGGAATAGGGTCTCCACCTCCTCGAAGGTCATCAGGCTGGGGGTCTCACCCACCGGCGGGCTCTGGTTGCAGACCAGATAGGCCACGGGCAGCACGGGCGCACCGGCGGCGTCCACCGAGCGCACCAGGCATTCATCCATCCAGGCGCCGCCGCGCTTGCTGCCGGGGCGGCTGTAGGGATCCAGGTAGAAGGCCGCTAGGGGCTCGCCGCTGCCGGCGTCATCGACGCGGAAGAAGCGCACGTCCGGATGCCAGACGGGCGCCTCCCCATCGGCGGGGTGGATGCGGATGCCGAACAGGCGGTCGCAGAGCCCGAACAGCCCATCGAGCACCCGGGGCAGGGGGAACCAGGGCCGCAGGGCCTCGCTGTCGAGATCGAAGGCCTCCTGGCGCCGCACCTCCGCCCAGAAACTGACATCCCAGGGCTTGAGATCCGCCGCCTCGGCCGCCCCCTCGCGGGCCGCACAGGCGCGCAACGCCTCCAGTTCCTGGAGGGCCACCGGATAGGCGGCGGTGCGCAGGTCCTCCAGCAGGGCCTCCACGTCCGCCACCGAACCCGCCATCTTCGCGGCCAGGCTCACTTCGGCCCAGGACCCGTAGCCCAGGCGCTGGGCCTGCTCCCGCCGCAGGGTGAGGATCCGCTCGATCGCCGGCCAGTTGCCGTCGGTCTTGCCCGAAGCCCGGCTCACGTGGGCCTTGTAGGCGATCTCCCGCAGGTCGCGGCGACGGCTGTACTTCAGGAACGGGCCGAAGCGGGGCATGTCGAGCCCCAGCAGCCAGGGGCCCTCGGCCGCCGTGGCCTCGCCATCGCCGGCGTCGCGGGCGGCCTGGGCCAGCTGCTCCTTGAGGCTCTCGGGCAACCCCTCCACCTCGGCCGGATCGCTGAGCCGCAGGGTCCAGGCGTTGGTGGCATCGAGCACCCGGTTGCCGAACGCGGTGGCCAGCTCCGCCAGCTCCTGGCTGGCGGCGTTGAAGGCCTCCTGGGCCTCGCCCTCCAGGCCCACGCCCCGCAGCTCCATGTCGCGCAGTTCCGCCGTCAGGATGCGCTCCTGGGTGGGATCGAGTCCGCCCTGGGCCTGGAGGCTGCGCAGCGCCTCGAACAGCACCCGGCTCTGGCCGGCCCGGTTGCCGAAGGCCACCACCGCCGCCTGCTGGCTGGCATGGGCCTCCCGCAGTTCCGGGCTGTTGCAGACGCCGTTGAGGTGGCTGACCACCCCCCAGCTCCAGCGCAGCCGCTCCCCGAGCCGGTGCAGGGGATCCATCACCTCCGCCCAGGCCAGGTTCCGGCCCGCCGCCGCCGCCGCCAGATCCGCCTCCAGCCGATCGAGCTCCGCCTGGAGCGTGCTCAGCAGCGCCGGGATGTGGGCCACCACCTGGTCGGGGGTGATGGCCTCGAAGCGGGGCAGGCCCTCGCCGGCCAGCAGGGCGGGGGGGCTCTGGAGGGTGGTGGTCATCGCCGGGCTGCCGCTTCGATGGAAGACCCCATTTCAGCCCACCCGGGCGCCGGACGGCGGCTCAGCCCAGGGCGGCCATCCGTCCCATGGCCACGGCGCCATGGCTGGCCAATTCGGCCGCCAGGCCGTTGGTGCTGGCTTCGTAGAGATCGATCGCCACCCGCGGCCAGAAGCCGATCACCAGGGTGGGCACCAGCAGGGTGAGACCGATCAGCAGCTCCCGGGGCTTCATGTCACCCACCACCGCCAGGGCCGGGATCCTTGGACCGAAGAACACCCGGCGGCAGAGGGACAGCAGATAGACCGGGGTGAGCACCAGGCCGATGGCGGCCAGCACGATGGTGATCACCCGGAAGCCGACCGTGAAGCCGTCGTAGGAGGTGACCCCGAGGAACACGGTGATCTCACTGATGAAGCCGCTCATCCCGGGCAGGGCCAGGGAGGCCATGGAGCTGGCCAGGAAGAAGGCGAAGGTGATCGGCAGCACCTTGGCCAGACCGCCCATGTTGGGGATCGAGAGGGTCTCGGTGCGCTCGTAGAAGACGCCGGTGACGAAGAACATCGCCGCGGCGATGAGCCCGTGGCTGATCATCTGCAGCATGGCGCCGCTCATCCCCAGGGCATCGACGGCGCCGATGCCCAGCAGCACGAAGCCCATGTGGCTGACGGAACTGCAGGCGATGCGGCGCTTGACGTTGTCCTGGGCGAAGGCGTTGAGGGCCCCGTAGATGATGTTGATGATCCCCAGAACGATCAGGGCCGGGGCCAGCCGCAGGTGCACCTCCGGCAGCATCTGGACGTTGAAACGCAGCAGGGCGTAGCCCCCCATCTTGAGCAGCACCCCCGCCAGCAGCATCGACACCGGCGCATTCGCCTCGCCGTGGGCATCGGGCAGCCAGGTGTGCAGCGGGAACATCGGCAGCTTGACCCCGAAACCGACCAGGAAGCCCAGGTAACAGAGCAGGCCGAAGGTTCCGCCGGGGGAACGGGCCGCCAGTTCGCTGAGGTTGAGGGTGAAGGTGTCGCCGGAGAGGGCCAGCGCCAGGCCGCTGATCAGGATCAGCAGGGAGGCGGTGGCCGTGTAGAGGATGAACTTGGTGGCGGCGTACTGGCGCTGCTTGCCGCCCCAGATGGCGATCAGCAGGTAGACGGGCACCAGCTCCAGTTCCCAGGCCAGGAAGAACAGCAGGAAGTCCTGGGAGAGGAACACCAGGCTCTGGGCCGTGGCCTGCACGAGAAGCAGGGCGAAGTAGAGGCGGGTCTTGAGGCGGATGTTCCAGCTGGCCGCCACCGAGAGCAGGGTGACCAGGCCGCTGAGCACCACCAGGGGGGCGGAGAGACCATCGGCGGCGAGGGACCATTCCAGGCCGAGGGCCGGCACCCAGGCCACGCGCTCCACCAGCTGCAGGCCGCCGAGGCTGGCGTCGTAATGGCGGGCGAAGACCCAGAGAATCAGGGCCAGATCCACGCCGAGCACCCCCAGGGCCAGGGTGCGGGGAAGGCGGGGGTCGCTGCCGTCACCGGGCAGCAGGGGCATCACCAGGGCGGCGGTGGCGGGCAGCAGCACGATCAGGCTGAGCCACGGAAAACCCGCCTCGGTGAGTCCGGAAGGTAGGGAAGAGGACGCGAGCGAAAGAGGCAGGCTGGCGTCCATCACTGTGGGGTGCTCCAGGCAGGAAGTATGACGGCAGACGCTGCCGCTTCGGGACGATGTCCCCGGGCGGCAGAGCCTATCAACTGGGTAGTTCTACTCACCGAGAACGGTCTGTGGGTGGCTCCCCTCCGGCAGGGTGGCCCAGGTGCTGCCGCCCTCCTGGAGTCCCAGCACGGCGCTGTGGCTGCTCACCCCTTCCCCCAGCCAGGCGTGGGTCATGGCCTCCCCCACCGCCGCCGCCCGCTCCTCCGGGGCCAGGGCCAGCAGACTGGGCCCGGCGCCGCTGATCACGCAGCCCCAGGCCCCGGCCTCCATGGCGGCCTCCCGCACGGCCCTCCCCCCCTGGATCAGTCCCCAGCGGTAGGGCTCGTGGATGCGGTCGTGCATGCCATCGGCGATCAGATCGCCGTTGCCCGTGCGCAGCCCCTGCAGCAGCAGGGTGAGGGCCCCCAGGTTCATCACGGCGTCGCTGATCGGGATGCTGCGCGGCATGGCGCGGCGCGCCTCGCTCGTGCTCAGCCGGATGGTGGGGATGGCCACCACGGCCTTCACGGCCGGGTTCCACTCGCAGCGCACCACCCGCCAGCGGTGGGAGGCGGCCCGCGCCGTCAGGCACAGCCCGCCGAGCAGGGAGGGAACCACGTTGTCGGGATGGCCCTCGATGTCGATGGCCAGTTCCAGCAGCTTCTCGCGGCTGAGGGGCTCCCCCACCAGGGCATTGGCGCCGATCAGGCCCGCCACGATGGCGGTGGCGCTGCTGCCCAGACCCCGGGCGGGGGGCACCGCCAGCTGCACCCGCGCCTCCAGGGCCACCGCCTCCACCCCCACCTCGCGCCAGACCCGCTGGGCCGAGCGGTAGACGAGGTTGTCGGGGCCGCCGCGCAGGTGGGCCCCCTCGGGACCCTCAATGATCAGCTCGAACCGCTCACCACCCCCCTCGATCACCCGCAGCTCGAAGCGGTTGCCGAGATCCAGGGCGGCGCCGAGGCAATCGAAACCCGGGCCGATGTTGGCGGTGGTGGCGGGTACCGCCACCACCACCCCCTGGCCGATCTGGGGCCGGACCATAAACAACCTGTCGTTGGGCTCAGTGTTGCAGCCGACTCAGCCCAGCAGCATCCGGGCCCGGCAGGCGGCGCTGAAGGTGCCGACCCCAGGATCCACCACGGCGGTGATGGGCATCGGCTCCAGGGTGGAGCGCAGCCGGCCCTTGTTCAGAAACGGGCCCTGGAAGGCTTCGGAGCGCAAGCCGTCCAGCAGCTTGGCGGCCGTGCCCCCCGCCAGCCAGAGTCCGCCGCGGCTCAGACAGGCCAGGGCGAGATCGCCGCAGACACTGCCATAGGCACCCAGCCAGAGCTCCAGGGCCCGAGCCGCCAGGGGATCCCTGGCGGCGGCGGCGAGGGCCACCGCCGCCGGCAGGTCGGCCCGGTCCGGCCCATCGCCGGCCTCGCTCCAGAGCCGGGCAGGGCCGCTGAGGGGGTGGTCGCCGCCGGGGTGGTGCCGGTCGAGCAGCCAGCGGGCCACGTGCCCCAGACCGGTGCCGCTCACCACCCGCTCGATCGAGATCCGCTCCAGGGCCAGATCGGCCCTGAGCCACTGCTTCAGGTCCCATTCCGCCGCGGAACGGGGGGCGAACTCCCCGTGGGCCGCTTCGCTGGGGATGGCCCGCAGGCCCGCGGCGGTGGGCAGGCCCATGGCCACCCCCAGGCCGGTGCCGGCCCCCAGCACCAGCAGAGGCGCCTGGGGATCCCGCTGGCCCTCGCGCACGGGAGCCGTCTGGGCCGCATCGAGATGGGGCAGGCCGTAGATCAGCACGGCGAAATCGTTGACCAGCTCCACCAGCGGCAGCCCGCAGCTGCGGGCCAGGCCGGCGCTGTCGAGCACCCAGGGAAGGTTGGTGAGCCGGGCCCGCCCCCCCTCCACCGGACCGGCCACCGCGAAGCAGGCGGCGGCCGGAACACCGCCGGCCACCGGCCCGGCGACGGCCAGGAAGTGGCGCACCATCGGGGCCAGGTCCTGCCAGTCCGCCGAGGCGAACCGCTCCTCCAGCACCAGCTCGGGCCGCTCCCCACCTGGCCGCCAGAGGCTGAGCAGGGTCTTGGTGCCACCGATGTCGCCCGCCAGCAGGAGGCTCATGCCAGGGCCAGGGTGGCCAGCCGGCCAGCGTTGGCCGTGGCGGCGGCGGCCACCAGGGCGTCCGCGGCCACGCTGCCCAGATCCCCCTGGCGGCGGCTGCGCAGGCTGACCGTGCGGGTTTCGGCTTCCCGGGCACCGATCACCCCCAGCACCGGGATCTTCATCTGCTCGCCGTTGCGGATCAGCTTGCCGAGCCGATCCCCGCTGTGGTCGATGCCGGCGCGGATGCCGGAGGCCGCCAGCAGGCCCCGGAGTTCTTCGGCCCAGGGGAGGGCCTCATCGGTGACGGGCAGCAGCCGCACCTGCTCGGGGGCGAGCCAGAAGGGGAAATCGCCGGCGTAGTTCTCCACCATCACGCCGAAGAAGCGCTCCAGGGAGCCGAAGATGGCGCGGTGGATCATGATCGGCCGGCAGCGGCTGCCGTCGGCGGCCACGTAGTTCAGATCGAAGCGTTCCGGCAGGTTGAAATCGAGCTGGATCGTGGAGCACTGCCACAGCCGGCCGATCGCATCCTCGATCTTGAGGTCGATCTTCGGCCCGTAGAAGGCGCCGCCCCCCTCGTCCACCTTGTAGGCCCAGCCCTTGCGCTCCAGGGCCTCCACCAGGCCGGCGGTGGCGAGCTCCCACACCGCGTCCTCGCCGATCGACTTCTCGGGGCGGGTGGAGAGATGGATCTCGTAACTGCGGAAATCGAAGGTGGAGAGGATGCGCTCGGTGAGGTTGAGCACCCGCAGGATCTCATCGGAGATCTGCTCCGGCAGGCAGAAGACGTGGGCGTCGTCCTGGGTGAAGCCGCGCACCCGCATCAGCCCGTGCATCACCCCGGGCCGCTCGTAGCGGTAGACGGTGCCGAGCTCGGCCCAGCGGATCGGCAGCTCCCGGTAGGAGCGCAGCCGGCTGGCGAAGGTGAGCACGTGGAACGGGCAGTTCATCGGCTTGAGCTGGTACTGCCGCTCGTCCACCGCCATGGGCCCGAACATGCTCTCGCTGTAGAAGTCGAGGTGGCCCGAGGTCTTCCAGAGGCTCAGGTCGGCCACGTGGGGGGTGTAGAGGAGCTCGTAGCCGTCCTCGAAGTGGGCCGCGCGCCAGAAGTCCTCGATCAGCAGCCGCATGCGGGCACCGCGGGGGTGCCAGAACACCAGACCGGCGCCGGCCTCCTCCTCGATCGAGAACAGGTCCAGGTCGGTGCCCAGCCGTCGGTGGTCACGGCGCAGGGCCTCCTCCTTGCGCCGCTTGTGCTCCGCCAGCTGCTCGGGCGTTTCCCAGGCGGTGCCGTAGATGCGCTGCAGCTGGGCGCGCTTCTCATCACCCCGCCAGTAGGCCCCGGCCACGCTTTCGAGGGCGAAGGCCTTGGGGTTGAGCTCGCCGGTGTTGGCCACATGGGGACCGGCGCAGAGGTCCCACCACTGGTCGCCCAGGGTGTAGAGGGTGATCGGCTCGCTGAGCCCCTCCAGGATCTCCAGCTTGTAGGGCTCGTTCTGGGCCCGGATCCGCCGCTCCGCCTCCTCGCGGCTGACTTCGATGCGCTCCAGGGGAAGCTTGCGGGCAATGATCTTGCCCATCTCCTTCTGGATGGCCTTGAGATCAGCCTCGGTGAAGGGGTCCGGGTTGTCGAAGTCGTAGTAGAAGCCGCTCTCGGTCCAGGGACCGATGGTGACCTGGGCCCCTGGGAAGAGCTTCTGCACCGCCATGGCGAGCACGTGGCTCATCGAATGGCGGATGCGCAGCAGCTGGGGGCTTTCGCTCGTCTTCGGCAGCACGATGGCGGCAGCCTCGGTGGCGACACCACTGGAGGCGGCGGGGCTGGAGGCCGGTGGCACCGGTGAAGGGGGCGCGGACGTCATGGAGGCAACCTGTTGAAGGCATGGTATCCAGGCCCACCGATGGCCCCCCGGCCAGCGCCGGTACCGGGGGTCGGTACCGGGGGCCGGTGCGACCGTCGATCGGCCCTAAGTTGGAGGGGCTGAGCACTCTGATGGCCGCCCGACCCACGCCAGGACCCGTCCAGAGCGCAGTGCAGCGGCCAGCTCCCGTTGTCCCGGAGGGATCGGGGCTGAACCGGGCGGCCGAACGGCGCAGCGTCGCCCTCAGCTACCTGCTGTGGTGCACCTGCCTGGTGGGGCTGTGCGGCCTGCCGCGCTTCTACAACCGCAAGCCCCTGAGCGGCACCCTCTGGCTGCTCACCTTCGGCCTCTGCGGCATCGGCCAGCTGCTGGATCTGGTGCTGCTGCCCGACATGGTGCGCCAGGCCAACCAGTCGCTGCTGCTGGAGGAGGCCCTGGCGGGCCGCGAGACGGCGTCCTACCCGCCGATCGAACGCCAGCTGCTCCAGCTCGCCCGCCGCACCGGCAAGGCCGGCTTCACCCTCAACGACGCCCTGCTGGAGCTCCAGCTGCCCCCCCAGGCCAACAGCAGTGTGGTCAGCGCCGAGATCGAGCGGCTGCTGCTCAACCACCTGCTGGACGTGGGCAACGACGAACGGGGCCGGGTGGTCTACCGGGAACCGTGAGGCCGATCAGGCACTGGTGAGGCGCCGCTGCCGCTCCAGTTCCCGGTCGTAGAAGCGTTGCAGCTCGGTGCGGCACTTCACCGGCTGGCCGTAGTGGCTGTCGCCCGCCAGGTTCGGCAGGGAGGCCCATTCCGGTGCCAGCCGTGCCAGCATCTCGGGCGTCAGGCCCTGGCGGTCGAAGCTCCCCAGGGCACCGCGCTGCTGGATCAGATGCAGGGCGGCCTGGTCCTGGCTGGCGGGGCCGAAGTCCCGGAGTCCGAGGCGTTCAGCCGCCCGATCCCAGGTGGTGGGCAGGAACTGGTAGGCACCGGCGGCGGCACTGGCATAGCCGCGCCGCACCACGGTGTCGGGGTGACGGCTGAGGTCGCCGAAGCGGTCCCCGCCGAAGAGCACCCGGTAGCCGTCGTCGCTGCCGCCCAGCCAGGTGCCTTCGGCGTAGCGGATCGTGTTGAGCAGGGCGCGCCGCTCGGGGGTGATCCCGTAGGGGCCGGGGGCGCTCGCCACCACCGGCCGGGCGGCGGGCTGGGGGGCGGGACGGACCACCTGTGGGGGGACGGGGGCGGCCGGGCGTTGCACCATCGGCAGCATCAGGAGCAGCACCAGGGTGAGGGGGCCACGCTGGAGCGGCTTCGGCGGCGACGGGAGGGGGCGACGCAAGGGCAAGCGGTCGTCAGGGATCCATGACCCTGCTCAGGCCCGGGCCCTGGACGCGAGACCCCGTCGCCCGTACTGGACAGACCGGGGCCCGGTGTGCTTGCGAACCCCCTCCAGAAGGCGGGCTTTCAGGAAATATTCAGTCGGGAGCAGGGGGGCGCGGGAAACCGGCGGCCGCTGACCGCCCCCACCGGGCAACAGGCAGGTGCCGGTACACCCACAGCAAACGATCAGCTGTCGTGATCAATACATAACGATTGATTCACGCTTTTACCGGGCCCCTTGCCGCCAGAACCGCCCCCCGGTTCAATCCTGAGCCAGGAAACCGAGGGCGCTGCGGACCCGCTGCAGGGTCGCAGCGGCCACGCCCGAAGCCCGCTCCCGCCCGTCCCTGAGCACCGACTCGAGGTGGCCAGGGTCGCTGCGCAACTCCGTGTAGCGCTGCTGCAGGGGCCGCAGGGCCTCCACCGCGGCATCCGCCAGCAGGGGTTTGAAGGCCCCCCAGCCCATGGCGGCGCAGTCCGCCGCCGCCCGCTCGCGGCCCACGCCGGAGAGCAGGGCATAGAGGCTGAGCAGGTTGTCGGCCTCCGGCCGCTCCGGGTTGCCGAACTCCAGGCCCATGACCGGGTCGGTCTTGGCCCGCTTGATCTTGCGGGTGATGAGCTCGGGCGGGTCCAGCAGGGTGATGCGGGAGCCCTCGTTGGGGTCGCTCTTGCTCATCTTGCTGCTGCCGTCGGTGAGGCTCATCACCCGGGCCCCCTCCTTCAGGATCAGGGGCTCGGGCACCTTGAGGACGGGGTGCTCAGGATCCGGGGCGTAGCGGGCGTTGATGCGCTGCTGGGCGATGTCGCGGGCCAGCTCCAGGTGCTGCTTCTGGTCTTCCCCCACCGGCACCCGATCGGCGTCATAGAGAAGGATGTCCGCGGCCATCAGCACCGGGTAATCCAGCAGGCCAGCCGAGACGTTGTCGCCCTGCTTGAGCGCCTTCTCCTTGAACTGGATCATGCGCTCCAGCCAGTTGAGCGGCGTGACGCAGTTGAGCAGCCAGCAGAGCTCGCTGTGCTGGCTGACGTGGCTCTGAACGAACACCGTCGAACGCTGCGGATCGATGCCGCAGGCCAGGTACAGGGCCGCCGTGGTGAGGGTGTCCTCGGCCAGGCGCTTCGGATCGTGGGGCACGGTGATCGCGTGCAGGTCGACCACGCAGAAGAAGGTCTCGTGGCTGTCCTGCAGGGCCACCCAGTTGCGGATCGCCCCCAGCCAGTTGCCCAGGTGCAGGGCCCCGGTGGGCTGCACGCCGGACAGCACCCGGGGCCGCGCCGTCCTGGCGCCGGTGTCGCTCACGCTTCCGGAGTGGCGTCGCCCTCGGTGTCGGCGGAGGCCGTCGCCCCCTCAGCCGCCTCAGGGGCGGCCTCCGCGGCCTCGGCGGAATCAACGTCCTGGGCTTCAGCCTCGGCCTCGGCCTCCGGCGCTTCAGCCGGGGCTTCGGCTTCGATCACCGCCACCGGGGCAGCGGGCCGGCTGGGCCGGGCGAAGGGGTCGATCCGGGCACCGCCGTGGCCGCCACGGCCCACCTGGCGGGGCTGGCCATCGCCACCGCCCCGTCGGGGCTCACCCCCCCGGGGAGCGGGGACGCGGGATCCCGCCTGGGCCCGGTGCTCGGCCACCAGGGCCTCGAGCTGTCCCTTCTCCAGCTGGTCGGCGAGGGTGCGGAGGGCAAAACCCAGCACCGCGACGGTGGAGCGCAGGCCGAAGGCCTCCTGCAGGGCGCGGGCGGCCTGCATCTCGTTGTCGCTGAGGCGGATGCGGAAGCCGCCGGGCTCCCGGTTCGGCCCCGAACGGCCGCCCCGCTCGGGGGCATCCCCGCGGCCGGAGCCCACGGGATGAGGGGTGTTGGTGTCGTCCGCCATGGCCGCAGCCCGCAATCAGGGGCAAGTGTCGCGCATCGACGTCCGGCCGGCGGCGACGTCAGGACCCAGCCACAGCAGCCGGTGCCTGCCCAGGCGGGCGCTGCCGTCCCGCCGGGCCAGCACCAGCAGCGGCACGGGCCGGGGCCCGCCGGCGGCGAAGCGCAGCCGGTACTGCTGGAGCAGGTCCAGGTAGGTCTCGAGCGTCCAGCCCTGGGTGCCCCGCTCCTGGGCGGCCCAGAACTTCCGCAGCGCCTCCCGGCAGGCCTCCGCCCCGAAGTCCTCCCAGCAGAGCCGCTCGGCCTCCCAGGCCGGACGACCGGCGGCCACCAGCTCCCGGTAGCGCCGCAGCTCGGGGGCCTCCTGGCTGCAGTCCGGCGGCAGGCGGCTGGCCAGGTGTTCCACCGGGACCCGGCTCAGGCGCAGCCAGCAGCGCTCCAGCAGCAGCACCGGCAGGCCGCCGTGCCAGTGGTCGCTGCCCTCCAGTTCCTCCAGGGCGCGACGCAGCTCCTCCAGGTGGGGGTCCAGCAGGAACAGGCCGTCCAGCGTCGCAGCCGGGCCGGACGTCACAGCCTTGCCGTAACGGGCATCGGAAGACGGCACGGAGGGGACCCGGACGACAGAACGAATAATGCTGGGTCCAGCAGGGATCTGCAGGGACGGTGTCTTAAGGGAGGTGGACGCGGGGGTGTGAGCCCCGTCACTTCTGAGCTAGAGAGGCATCGCCGCCGGTACCCACCCGTGACGCCACCGGACCCCCTGCGCCCCGCCGCCCTGGCCTCCCTGCTGCCCGCCGGCTGGGGCAGGCAGGCCCTGTTGCTGGCCGGGGGGGTGATCGGGGGCGAACTGCTGCTGCGGGCGTTGCCCGGCGAAGGACTGGGTCTGGTGGGGATCGCCGGGGTGGCGGCGGGCTGGTGGTGGCTGGGCCGGCGGCCCGCCCGCCTGGCACCGCCCCGCTTGCCCGCCAGCTTCGACGCCTGGGTGCGGCGCTGCGAGGAGCTGCTGCTCCAGTTCGAGCATCTGAAGGGGGAGACGGCCGAGGGAGAGCCGGGCGAAGGCCAGATCCAGCGCCGCGCCGGCCTTGCCGCCCTGAGGGAGGAGGGGGCCCGGCCCGGTCTCCAGCTCGCCCTGGTGGGCTCCGTCGCTCCCGACGCCTCCTGGGCCCCTGCGCTGCAGCAGGCCCTGCGCGGCCGGCTGGCCCTGAGCCTGCGGTGGGGTGAGGCCCTGCCGGCGGTGAGCCGGGAGCGCCAGTGGCCGGAGGGCTTCGCCGCCGCCGATGTGGTGCTGTTCCACCTGGTGACCCCCCTGCGGGCCGCCGATCTGCGCTGGCTGGAGGCGGTGCCCAAGGTCCAGCCCCTGTGGCTGCTGGTGCAACCGGAGGCCCCCTGCGATCCGGCCGACCTGGCGGCCGAACTGGCCTCCCAGTGGCCCGGCGCCGCCGCTGACCGGCTGCTGCCGTGGGACGGCTGCCCCGAAGCCCTGACCGCCAGCCTGCAGCCCCTGGCCCGCTGGCTGGCGGCCGAGGGAGCGTCCCTGCGCCGGGCCACGCCCCTGCGGCGCATCGAGGCCCTGCACCGGTGCTGGCAGGCCGATCTGGAACGGCTGCGGCGGCAACGGCTGGTCCAGCTGCAGCAGCGCACCCAGTGGATCGTGGCGGCCGGCGTGTTCGCCGCGCCCCTGCCCTCCCTCGATCTGCTGGTGCTGGCGGCGGCCAACGGCCTGATGCTGCAGGAGATGGCCCGTCTCTGGGGCTGCCCCTGGAGCACCGAACAGCTCAAGGCCGCCGCGGTGGAACTGGGCAAGGCCTCCCTGCTGCTGGGGGTGGTGGAGTGGAGCAGCCAGGCCCTGATCGCCGCCGCGCGCCTCCACGGCGCCACCTGGCTGGTGGGCGGGGCGGTCCAGGCCCTGAGCGCGGCCTACCTGACCCGGGTGGTGAGCCATGCCATGGCCGATGTGCTGGCCCTCTCCGTCGGCGTCGAGGCTCCGGACCTCGAGCGGATCAAGCGGGAAGCCCCCCTGCTGGTGGCGCGGGCGGCCGAGGCGGAGAAGCTCGACTGGTCCGGTTTCCTGCAGCAGGCTCGGACCTGGATCAGCCAGCAGCTGACAACACCATCCCCGTCATCACTGGCCGCGCCATCCCTGCCGCCCGCGGTGTGACGCTGTTTTCATGACGTGCTTTCATGAAGTCTCTTCATGAATATTCATTGCGTATCGACCCGATTGCCTGAAGGATCGTTGCGCTCAGGTTCGGGATCCCAGGAGATTTCTTAGTGTGAACGCACCTCCCTTGTGGAGGTATCACTGCGTCTTCCTACCGTCTTACTTCCATGACCACTGCCATTCGCAGCGGCCGCTCGGAAAGCTGGGAAAGCTTCTGCGCCTGGGTCACCTCCACCAACAACCGCATCTACGTCGGTTGGTTCGGTGTGCTGATGATTCCCTGCCTCCTGGCCGCCGCCATCTGCTTCATCGTCGCCTTCATCGCGGCCCCCTCCGTCGACATCGACGGCATCCGTGAGCCCGTCGCCGGCTCCCTGATCCAGGGCAACAACATCATCTCCGGCGCCGTTGTTCCCTCCAGCAACGCCATCGGTCTGCACCTCTACCCGATCTGGGAAGCCGCCAGCCTTGACGAGTGGCTGTACAACGGTGGCCCCTACCAGCTGGTGGTCTTCCACTTCCTGATCGGCATCTCGGCCTACATGGGCCGCCAGTGGGAGCTCTCCTACCGGCTCGGCATGCGCCCCTGGATCTGCGTCGCCTACTCCGCCCCCCTCTCGGCGGCCTTCGCGGTGTTCCTGATCTACCCCTTTGGTCAGGGTTCCTTCTCCGACGGCATGCCCCTCGGCATCAGCGGCACCTTCAACTTCATGCTGGTGTTCCAGGCTGAGCACAACATCCTGATGCACCCCTTCCACATGCTGGGTGTGGCGGGTGTGTTCGGTGGCTCCCTGTTCTCCGCCATGCATGGTTCGCTCGTCACCAGCTCCCTGGTGCGTGAGACCACCGAGACCGAGTCCCAGAACTACGGCTACAAGTTCGGCCAGGAGGAAGAGACCTACAACATCGTGGCTGCCCACGGTTACTTCGGTCGCCTGATCTTCCAGTACGCCTCGTTCAACAACAGCCGCAGCCTCCACTTCTTCCTGGCCGCCTGGCCCGTGGTCGGCATCTGGTTCACCGCCCTGGGCGTGAGCACGATGGCCTTCAACCTGAACGGCTTCAACTTCAACCAGTCCATCCTTGATGGCCAGGGCCGGGTGATCAACACCTGGGCCGACGTGCTCAACCGTGCCGGCCTCGGCATGGAAGTGATGCACGAGCGCAACGCCCACAACTTCCCCCTCGATCTGGCCACCGTGCAGTCCGTTCCCGTGGCCCTGCAGGCCCCGGCGATCGGCTGATTCCCTCGGCACCCGCGATCGGCTGCGTCCCGCGGGGCGCTCGCCGATCCACCCCTGCCCCCCCCAGCCCCCTCTGTCCCCTGCGGACGCCGAGGGGGCTTTTCCTTGGCGGCCATCCGGCCGTGGCTGGGCCGCGGCGGCGGCCAGAATGTACACTCCAAGCTTTCTGTTCGCCAGCGGCCGCCATGCCCCAGCACCGCCGTGACGGCCAGGGCCACCCCGAAGGCCCCCGGTTCCGCCTGAAGCAGGCCCTGGTGGCCGCCGCCCTGGTGGTTCCGCTGCTGGCCGGCGGCTGCGCCCCCGGGCCCGAGGCCGGCGGCAAGGCCCCCGGCACCGGAGACACCGCCGGGGCCAGCGGCAGCGCAGGGGCGAAGGACGGGCGCCCCCTGGTGCTCACCACCTTCACGATCCTGGCGGACATGGCCCGCCAGGTGGCCGGCGAGCGGGTGCGGGTGGAATCGATCACCCGGCTGGGGGCCGAGATCCACGGCTACGAGCCCACCCCCAGCGATCTCAAGCGGGCCTCGGGGGCCCAGATGGTGCTGGAGAACGGCTTCGGGCTGGAACGCTGGGCCCAGCGCTTCTACGCCGGTCTCCCCGAGGTGCCCCACGTGACCCTCACCGAGGGCATCACGCCCCTGCCGATCGCCGGCGACGCCTACCAGGGCAAGCCCAACCCCCACGCCTGGATGTCCCCCCGGCTGGCCAAGGTCTATGTGGAAAACATCCGCCGCGCCCTGACCCGGCTCGACCCCGCCGGGGCCGCCACCTTCCAGCGCAATGCCAAGCGCTACAGCGCCGAGCTGGACGCCCTCGACCGGGAGCTGCGGACCTCCCTGGCCCGGATCCCCCCCGGCCAGCGGGTGCTGGCCACCTGTGAGGGGGCCTTCTCCTACCTCGCCCGCGACTACGGCCTCACCGAGGCCTACCTGTGGCCGGTGAACGCCGAATCCCAGGTCACCCCCCAGCGGATGGCCCGCCTGATCGCCCTGGTGAAGGAGCGCCGGGTGCCGGCGGTGTTCTGCGAGAGCACGGTCAGCGCCGAGCCCCAGAAGCAGGTGGCGAAGCAGTCGGGGGCCCGCTTCGGCGGCGTGTTCCACGTGGATTCGCTCTCCCTGCCGGACGGCCCGGCCCCCAATCTCCTGGAGCTGCAGCGTCATAACGTGGAGACCCTGCAAGCGGGTCTGGCGGGGAGCTGAACCGATGCCCTCTCGCCCCACCCCCTTCCCCGGCAGCGAGCGGATCGCCGTCCGCAACCTCTGCGTCGATTACCACGGGGTGGTGGCCGTCCATGAGGCCTCCCTGCATCTCGATGCCGGCACCATCTGCGCCCTGGTGGGGATGAACGGGGCCGGCAAATCCACCCTGTTCAAGGCCCTGATGGGCTTCGTGCGCCCCTCGGCCGGCAGCATCGCCATCAATGGCCTGCCCCTGCGGCAGGCGCGCCGGGCCCGGGCGGTGGCCTACGTCCCCCAGACCGAGAGCGTCGACTGGAACTTCCCGGTCAACGTCCATGAGGTGGTGATGATGGGCCGCTACGGGGCCATGAATCTGCTGCGCATCCCCCGTCCGATCGACCGGCAGGCGGTGAAGGAGGCGCTGGAGCGGGTGGACCTGTGGCCGCTGCGCCACCGCCAGATCGGAGCCCTCTCCGGCGGCCAGCGCAAGCGGGCCTTCCTGGCGCGGGCCCTGGCCCAGGGCGCCTCGGTGATGCTGCTGGATGAGCCCTTCAACGGCGTCGACATCCGCACCGAGAAACTGATGATCGAGCTGTTCGAGCAGTTCCGCCGCGAGGGGCGCACCCTGATGATCTCCACCCACGACCTGGCCCACGTCACCAGCTTCTGCGACCAGGTGGTGCTGATCAACAAGACCGTGCTCGCCTACGGCGAGACCTCCTCGGTGTTCACCAGCGAGAACCTGGCCCTCACCTTCGGCGGCCTGCGGCTGGAGGGCGACCCGACCACCGCCGTCGAGCCCGAGCCGCCGCAGGCGCCATGACGGCCGTGCTCACCTGGCTGATCGAACCGCTCCAGCAGGAGTTCATGGTGCGGGCCCTGCTGGTCAGCATGCTCGTCTCCTGTGTCTGCGGCCTGCTCTCCTGCTACATGACGCTCAAGGGCTGGGCCCTGATGGGGGATGCGGTGTCCCATGCGGTGATGCCGGGCGTGGTGATCGCCTACGCCCTGAACCTGCCCTTCGCGGTGGGGGCCTTCGTCTTCGGGGTCGGCTCGGTGGCCCTGATCGGCTACATCAAGCAGATGACCCGGATCAAGGAGGACACGGTGATCGGGCTGGTGTTCACCGGCTTCTTCGCCCTCGGCCTGACGCTGATCTCCAAGGTGCGAAGCAGCATCGACCTCTCCCACATCCTGTTCGGCAACGTGCTGGGCATCAGCTCCTCCGACATCCTCCAGACGGTGGTGATCAGCGTGCTGGTGCTCTCGGTGCTGCTGGTGCTGCGCAAGGACTTTCTGCTGTTCTGCTTCGATCCCACCCACGCCCGCTCCATCGGCCTTCACACCGGCGTGCTGCACTACCTGCTGCTGTCGATGCTGTCCCTGGCGGCCGTGGCGGGCCTGCAGACGGTGGGCATCATCCTCGTGGTGGCGATGCTGGTCACACCGGGCGCCACCGCCTACCTGCTCACCGACCGCTTCGACCGCATGGTGTGGCTCTCGATCCTCTCGGCGGTGATCTCCAGCGTGGCCGGCATCTACTGGAGCTACTGGATGGATGCCTCCACCGCCGGCTGCATCGTGCTGGTGCAGACGCTGCTGTTCCTGGTGTGCTTCCTGCTGGCGCCGCGCCATGGCCTGCTGGCCCAGCGGCGCCGCTCGCCGCGGGCCTCCCGCTTCCCATCCGCGTGAGCGCGTCCGCCAGCGGCGCCGCCCCGGTCTCGCCCGCGGACCAGCGCTGGCCCTGGTGGCCGCTGCTGCCCCTCTACCCCTACGGCCGCCGCCGCACCCTGGTGCGGGAGCTGGTGGCCGGACGGCTCTGGAGCTTCGAGCAGCTGCAGGGGGTCTGGTATGTGGCGGTGCCGATCCGCATGCTGGTGCTCCGGGTGCGGGAGGGGCTGCTGCTCTATGCCCCGGTGGCCCCCACCGCCGAGGTGCGCTCCCATCTGCGGGACCTGGAGGAGCGCCACGGCCCGGTGTGCACCATCGTCCTGCCCACCGCTTCAGGGCTGGAGCACAAGCTGCCGGTGCCGGCCATGGCCCGGGCTTTCCCTCGAGCCCAGGTATGGGTCACGCCGCGGCAGTGGAGTTTCCCCCTGGCGCTGCCGCCCGCCTGGCTGGGGTTCCCCGCCGCCCGCACCCGGGTGCTGCTCAGCGACGGGGTACCCCATGGCGACCAGCTCGACTGGCTGCCCCTGGGCCCCCTGGACCTGGGGCTGGGCACCTTCCTGGAGATCGCCTGCTTCGATCGGGCCAGCGGCAGCCTGCTGCTCACCGATGCCCTGGTGGCGATTCCGCCGGAGCCGCCGGCGGTGTTCGATCTCGATCCCACGCCACTGCTGTTCCATGCCCGCGAGCGGGGGGATGAGCCGCTGCAGGACGATCCCGAGCGACGCCTCCGGGGCTGGTGGCGGCTGGTGCTGTTCGCCACCTACCTGCGCCCCCGTCCCCTGGAGGTGCCGCCCCTGGGCGAGGTGCTGCGCCGCTGCCTGGCACCGGGGTGTCGCGACGCCCGGGCCCACTTCGGCTTCTACCCGTTCCGGTGGCTGCCCGGCTGGCAGGCCGACTTCCAGGCCCTGGCGCCGGGGGGCCGCAGCACCCTGCAGGTGGCGGCCGTGCTGGAGCGGCTGGTGTTCCCGCGCCAGCGGGCCGCCCTGGTGGCCTGGATCCGGCTTCTGGCGGGCCTGAAGGACCTGCGCTGGGTGGTTCCGGCCCACCATGACGCCCCCGTGGCCAGTTCGCCCCAGGAGCTGGCGGCCCTGGCCGATCGGATCGAAGCGGACGACTGGGCCCCCGATCAGGGAGCCTGGGAAACCCTCGCCGGAATCGACAACACCCTGGTGCGGCTGGGGCTGGTGCCGGGGGAAGGGGAGCGCTGAGGCCTGGAGGGGGCGCTGAGGGCTAGAGCTCGAGTTCGCCGGGGTCTGCGTCGAGGCCCCCCTCGAAGCCACCGCTGCCGAGCATGGCCGACTCCAGCTCCATGCGCTGCTCCATCTGGCGCAGGAAGTAACCGGTCATCATGGCCGAGGCCAGCAGGCCCGCGAGGTTGTCGCGGCTGGCCTGGATCTTCACCTCGAACTGCTCACCGGGAAGCATGCCCAGCAGGCCCTGGACGTTGTGGCGGATGATGTCCTGGATGTCGCCGGTGGCCGAGCGCGCCACCCTCTGGAGCACATCCGGGGACTGTTCCTGCAGGTACTGAATCAGCGAATTGTCGCTGATCGCCTCGTTGTCGGCGGTCAGGAACTCCGGGTTGAACATGTGCCCTCCGGTGTGCGCTGTAACACGACGTGCACCCTAACGCAGTCTTTCAAGCGGCTTCCCCAGCGTCGGGAGTGGAGAACCCAACCGGACCGAACCGGGCCAGGGGCCAGTAGCGCCAGATGGCGGTGCCGATCAGGTCGCTCTCCGGCAGGGGGCCCCAGAGGTGGGAATCCAGGCTGGCATTGCGGTTGTCCCCCAGCACCAGCACCTGCCCAGGCGGAACCACGAAGGGCTCCAGGGCGTAGTCCATCGGCTCCCGGGCCCAGTCCGGCTCGGCGGGGAGGCCGTTGCGCCAGAGGCGGCCTCCCTTGACCTCCACCCGATCGCCGGCCACCGCCACCACCCGCTTGATCAGGGCCGCGCCGGGGTCGTAGCCCGCCTGCTGCAGGGCGGCCGGCGGATGGAAGACGACGATGCGGCCCGTCCGCACCCCCGACCCGAAGCGGGGGCTCAGCTTCTCCACCAGGACCCGGTCCTGGAGCTGCAGGGTGGGCAGCATCGAGCCCGACGGGATCCAGCGTGGCTCCACCACCGTCCAGCGCAGCAGCAGGGCCACCAGCACCCACAGCAGCAGCCGGAACAGCTGCTGCAGCAGGCCCCTTGCCGCACCCTGGGGGGCGGAAGGCGGCGTGGGCGGGGCGATGGCGGGGCCGCTGCCCATGGGGAAACCGTCCGTGAGGATGATTCCCCCATCCTGAACACCGGAGCGTCCCCCTTGGCCGGGTCCGCCACATCACTGGCCAATGTGCAGGCGGCTGTGGCGCTCCTCAACGCGCTGCGCCGGGGCGGCCTGGCCCACGGGGTGCTCTGCCCCGGCAGCCGTTCGGCCCCCCTGGCGGTGGCGGCCGCCCTGCTGGAGCCCGGGGGCCTGCAACTGCACACCGCCATCGACGAGCGTTCCGCCGCCTTCTTCGCCCTCGGCCTGGGCAGGGCCAGCGGCCAGCCAGCGGCCGTGATCACGACCTCGGGCAGCGCCGTGGCCAACCTGCTGCCCGCCGCCGTGGAGGCCGACTTCGGCTCGATCCCCCTGCTGCTGCTCACGGCCGACCGACCGGCGCGGCTCAAGGGCTGCGGCGCCAACCAGAGCGTCAACCAGGAGGTGTTCCTGGTGGGCAGCTGCCGCTGGCTGGGCGAGGGCGACCCGGAGGGGCTGGCCGCCATGGCCCCCGCGGAACTGGACGCCCTGGCCCGCCAGGCCTTGGCCGCCGCCCGGGGCGATGGGGCCGGCCGCTGCGCCGGCCCGGTGCACCTCAACCTGCCCTTCGACGAACCCCTGCATGCGGACGGCACGGATCTGACCCGGCTGGCCGCCGCACTGGCCGAAGCGCTGCCGCCGCCCCCGTCGGCTGGCCCCGCAGCCACCACGACCCCCCCGGCGCCCGCCGTGCCCCAGGCCTCTCCCGACACCGGCCTGGACCCGGACCGCCCCGGTGTCGTGGTGGCCGGCCCCTGGCGCGGGGCCCCGGCGGCCTGGCCGGCCCACGTGGAAGCCCTGCGGCGCTGGCAGCGGCGCAGCGGCTGGCCGGTGCTGGCCGATGCCCTCTCGGGCCTGCGGGGCCTGCCGGATCTGGAGACGGTGACGGCCTACGACCTGATCCTCTCGGAGGGCGCCGGCGGCGAGGTGGCGGCGCCGGCGGGTGCGCTGCAGGTGCTGCGCCTGGGCCCCCTGCCGGCCAGCCGGCGTCTGCAGCGCTGGCTGGCGGCCCAGGGGGGGCCCCAGGTGCTGGTGAGCGAAGGGGACGGGCGCCGGCTCGATCCCCTCGGGGTGGTGCGGGGTCAGGCGAGCGCCGGGCTGACGGCCTGGGTGGCGGGGCAGACGCCGCCGACCGGGGCGGGCGATCCATCGGAAGCATCACTGGCGCTGGCGGGCCGCTGGCGGCGGGCGGAGGCGGCGGTGCAGGCCCTGCTGGAGCGCGAGCTGGCCGGGGAGCAGGGGGAGCCGGCCCTGGCCCGGCGGTTGAGCCGGCTGCTGCCGGCGGGGCTGCCCGTGCTGCTGGCCAACAGCAGTCCGGTGCGGGACTGGGAGAGCTTCGCCGACCCGGCCGCCCCAGCCCGGCCGATGCATGGTTTCCGGGGGGCCTCCGGCATCGACGGCACCCTCTCGAGCGCCTGCGGCCTGGCCGAAGCCCTCGGCGCCCTGGTGCTGGTGAGCGGCGATCTGGCCCTGCTGCACGATGCCAACGGCTGGCTGTGGCGCCCGCAGCTGCGGGGGCGGCTCACCATCGTGCTGATCGACAACGGCGGCGGCGGCATCTTCGAGCAGCTGCCCATCCGCACCCAGCCGGCGGCGGCGATGGATTTCGAGCGCCTGTTCGCCATGCCCCAGCCGGTGGACCCGCTGGCGCTGGCGGCGGTGCACGGGGTCCCCGGCCGGCGGCTGGAGTGCCTGGATGCCCTGGAGGACGCCCTGGCCTGGGCCCTGGCCCAGCCTTTGGCCCTGCTGGTGCTGACCACCGACCGACGCCGGGATGCGGCCCTGCGGCAGCGGCTGCGCACAATGGCCGCAGATCTGGCCGACCCCCTGGCCACCGGGCCGATCCCCTCCCCATGACCCCCGTTCCCCCCGCCCCGCCGCACTGGACCAGCGCCGGCACCTACAGCGATATCCGCTTCGAGACCAGCGGCGACGGGATCGCCCGGATCAGCATCAACCGGCCCGAGAAGCGCAACGCCTTCCGCCCCCTCACCGTGCAGGAGCTCTGCGATGCCTTCAACCGGGTGCGGGACGACCCCTCCATCGGTGTGGTGCTGTTCACCGGCGAGGGGCCGGCCGCCGACGGCGTCTGGGCCTTCTGCGCCGGCGGTGACCAGAGCGTGCGCGGCGACGGCGGCTATCTCGACGATTCGGGCCTGCCGCGGCTCAATGTGCTCGATCTGCAGCGGATCATCCGCAGCCTGCCCAAGGTGGTGATCGCCCTGGTGGCGGGTTACGCCATCGGCGGCGGCCAGGTGCTGCACCTGCTCTGCGACCTGAGCCTGGCGGCCGAGAACGCCGTCTTCGGCCAGACCGGGCCGCGGGTGGGAAGTTTCGACGGTGGCTTCGGCGCCGGCTACCTGGCCCGGGTGGTGGGCCAGCGCAAGGCCCGGGAGATCTGGTTCCTCTGCCGCCGCTACGACGCCCACGAGGCCCTGGCCATGGGGCTGGTGAACGCGGTGGTGCCCCTGGAGGAGCTGGAGCGCCAGGGGGTGGCCTGGGCGCGGGAGGTGCTGCAGCACAGCCCCACGGCGATCCGCTGCCTGAAGGCCGCCTTCAACGCCGAGACCGACGGGCTGGCGGGCATCCAGGAGCTGGCGGGCCAGGCCACCCACCTCTTCTATCGGACCAGCGAAGGCCAGGAGGGGCGCAATGCCTTCCTGGAGAAACGGGACCCGGACTTTTCCGAGGCGCCCTGGCTGCCCTGAGGGCCCTGGCTGCCCTGATGGGGCCCCGGTCCATACTGCCTTCCCTGGCAGCGACGACCGGTGTCCTCCTATCCGATCCCGGACAACGAAGCCGAACGGCAGGCGGCGCTGGACGACCAGTACATCCTCGATACGGAACCCGGGGAGGATTTCAACCGCATCACCCGCCTGGCCAGCCAGATGCTGGGGGTTCCGATCGCCCTGATCTCCCTGGTGGATCGCCAGCGGCAGTGGTTTCTCTCCCGGGTGGGCCTGGAGCCGAGTGAAACGCCGCGGGAGCTGGCCTTCTGTGCGCACACCATCTGCTCCGATGACGTCATGGTCGTCAGTGATGCGACCGCCGATGACCGCTTCAGGGACAATCCCCTCGTGACGGGGGACCCCCATATCCGCTTCTATGCGGGCGTCCCGCTGCAGACCCGCTCCGGCTTCAATGTGGGGACCCTGTGCGTGATCAGCCCCCAACCGAGGCAGCTTGCCGGCACGGAGCAACAGCTGCTGCAGGATCTGGCCGGCATGGTGACGCAGTATCTGGAATCGCGGCGCAACAGCTATCTCTGTCCGCTTACGGGGCTCCAGAACCGACGCCCCTTCCAGGAGGCGGGGCAGAGGGAGTGCCAGCGGGCTCGCCAGAGCGGCGATGCGCTCACCCTGCTGATCTTCGGACTCGATGATTTCCCTGGCTTCTGCGCCCGGTTCGGAGCTCCGCAGGGGGATCGGCTGCTCCAGGAGATGGCCGCCCGGCTGCTGAACCAGGTGGGGGAGAGCGCCCTTCTGGGCCGGGTGACCGCCGACGAATTCGCCATGCTGCGCCCAGGCCTCGACGGCCAGGAGGGGGTGGCCCTGGCGGAGCAGATCCGGGCCGCCCTGGCCCTCGATGGCTGGCTGGTGGAGGGCGTCCGCCATCCGCTGGCCATTAGCTGCGGTGTCGCCTCGCTGGGCGATGACGACAGCGGCTTCAAGGACCTGTTCCGGCGGGCCGAGGCGGCCCTGAGCCAGGCCAGGTTGTCGGGAACGACGCCGGCCTAGGGCGGGCCTCCCCGATCAGCGGGCCTGGACGGCCGCATAGGCCCGTGAGAGGGCGCCCTGCAGCGTTTCCACCCGGATCGGCTTGCCGATGAAGTCATCCATGCCACTGGCCAGCGCCTGGGCGCGGTCGCTCTCGCGGATGTTGGCGGTGACCGCCACGATCCAGGGACGGGCCCCACGGTCGCCCTGCTCCCGGATCCGTCGCGTGGCGTCGAATCCATCGAGTTTCGGCATTCGCAGATCCATCAGGATGATGTCCGGGTCGAGGCTGCGCTGCTGCTCCAGGGCCTCCTCCCCATCGCAGGCCACACTGACGCCGTAGCCGAGCCGTTGCAGCATCAGCTCGCAGACGCGGGCGTTGACGCGATTGTCCTCGGCCAGGAGGATCCGCAGCGGATGGCTGTCGGCGAAGCTCGCCTCTGCCGGCTCCGGCTCCGCGGGAACCGTCACCGGCAGGCTGACCGTGAACAGGCAACCCTGGCCCGGTTCGCTCTCCACCTCAATCACGCCCCCCATGGCGACCACCAGGTGGTGGCAGATGGCCAGGCCCAGGCCGGTGCCGCCATGGGGACGGGTGCTGGAGCCATCCGCCTGGGTGAAGGGCTGGAAGAGCGTCTCCCGGGAGGAGAGGCTGATCCCGGGCCCGGTATCCCGGACACGGAAGAGAACGGGCCGCCGGCCATCGGGCTGGAGGTCCTCCACGCCAACGGCCACGGCCACCTGGCCGTGCACCGTGAACCTGACCGCATTGCCCACCAGATTCACGAGGATCTGCCGCAGGTGCAGGGGATCGGAGGTCACGACATCGGGAACGTGGGCATCGAAGCTGAGCGTGATGGCCAGCCCCTTCGACTGGGCCTGCTGGCGGAACAGGTGCACGACCTCCTCCACCAGGGGACGGAGCCGGCAAGGGGCTGCATCGATCACCAGCGCACCACTGTCGATGGCGGAGAAATCGAGCAGCTGGTTGAGCAGGAGCAGCAGCGACTCGCCGGAGTTGCGAACCGTCTGCAGGCACTCTTTCTGGTGGGGTGTGAGGCCGGTGCTCAGCAGGATGTCGGTGAGTCCGATCACACCATTGAGCGGCGTGCGCAGCTCGTGGCCCATGGTGGCCAGGAAGGTGCTCTTGGCCAGGTTGGCCTGCTCCGATTCCTGGGCCGCACGGCGGGCCAGATCGCGGGCCTCCAGGCTCACCTCCAGGGCCCGCTCCGAGGAGCGCAGCGAACGCCAGTGAAGCAAACCCGCCAGGGCGGACAGGAGGGCACTGCCGGTGAGCGAAAGGGCCAGGCTGAGGCGCAGGGGGAACAGCTGCTGGTTGAGGGTGGCCATCGACAGATCGACACCCACCAGACCCACTGTCCTGCCGGCCCCGTCACGGAAGGGAGCGAAGCTGCTCAGGAACGTGCCCCACTGATCGGTGTAGGGAACGGCACTCACCTTGGCCTTGCCGTAGCGGGCGGCCGCACGGGCGGCCGGGGGAGCATCGCCGTACCGCTCTCCGATCACCAAGGGGCTCACATCGTCCCCCTGATTCTTGATGTAGAAGGTGCTGTCGAGAACGAAGCGGAGATCCTGTGGTTGCCCCCTGAGGGTGTAGGCGTAAAAGACATCCGGCACCGACCGCCTGAGGCGGAGCAGGGGCCCGGTGGCCTGGCGATAGGCAGCGCTGCCGATCTGATCCGGGCGGGTGATCCGCTCATGCAGATCGCCATCCATCTCCGACGCCGTGACCACGGCCAGATCCCGTAATCGCTCCTGAATGTTCGCCTGGAGGCTGCCTTCGGCGGCCCGGTAGGTGACGACCAGGGCCGTGCTGGAGATGGCCATGATTCCCAGGCTCAGCAGGCAGGAATCGCGGACCATTCGGCGCCTTGGCGCGGGAATGCCCTCCGGTAGCGTCACGCCCAAGGCCTCCACACTCTCCACCCTACGGCTTCGCAACCCGGCGCCACTCCTGGAAACGATCCAGGGCGGCGCAGAGATCCACGAAACGCAGGGGCTTGGAGAGGAAGTCGTTCATTCCGGCGGCTTCACACTCCTGGCGATGGGAGCTGAAGGAATAGGCCGTCAAGGCGATGATGTACACATCCGCATAACCCTCGCTACGTAGTTGTCGGGCCGCAGAGATGCCATCCAGACGGGGCATCTCCACATCCATGACCAGCAGATCGAAGGGCTCACTTCGGAGGCTCTGGAGTACGGCGTCGCCGTCACCCACCAGCTGGGCCGACAGGTTCAGCCGGGCCAGCATCAGCTCCAGCACGCGCTGGTTGACGCGGTTGTCGTCGGCCACCAGGATCCTCAGCCCAGGATCAAAACCCTGAGGAGAGCCGCTCTGGACAGGCTTCTGCTGGCTCTTCGAGGCCACCGCGAAGGGCAGGCGGACCGAGAAACAGCTGCCCTTGCCGAGGCTGGATTCCACCGAGATCTCACCGCCCATCAGTTGGCAGAGCCGGGAACAGATGGCCAGGCCGAGCCCGGCACTCTGGCGGGTCTGCTCCGGATCGGCGTGCCCGACGAACTCCTCGAAGATGAACGGCAGGGCGGCGGCGGAAATGCCGATGCCGGTGTCGGAGACACGCAACAACAGGCCGACCGCATCCGCCGCCGTCCGGGTCGCCTCGACGAAAAGCCGGATCTCCCCATGGTTGGTGTATTTGCAGGCATTTCCCAGCAGGTTGAAGAGGATCTGACGCAGCTTGAGATCATCACCGATCAACCATTGAGGCACTTCCGTCGACAGGCTGAGCCGCAGATCAAGCTGCCGAATGGAAGCCTGATGCTGAAAAAGGTTCAGCACGTCATCGAGCAGATGATGGAGATCAAAGGTTCTGGGGTTCAACGCCAGACGACCGGTCTCGATCTGGGAGATATCGAGAATGTCGTTGACCAGATTCAACAGATAGTCGCCGCTCTCATGGATGGTCTGGATCATCTCCCTGTGGCGTCCCTCCATCGGGCTGGCCAGCAGCAGGTCGCTCATCCCGATCACGGCGTTGAGCGGGGTACGGATCTCATGGCTCATCGTGGCCAGAAACCGTGTCTTCGACTGACTGGCCGCGAGGGCTTCATCCCGGGCCTGGCGCAGCTCAAGGGTTCGCTGGGCCACCTGCTGCTCCAGCTGATCGCGCGCGTCAATCAGCCTGTCCTGGGCCTGGACGATCGCACTCTGATCCCGGAACGTGAAGACAAGCGAGGGCTTGCTCGGGACGTTGACGGTGGCCCACGACACCTCGATGACCCGCCGGGGTGGGGCGCTGGTGAGCTCCCAGGTGGTGGTGCCCTCGGGAGCCTGCGTCCAGAAGGGCTGGCAGGCCTGGGGCTCGGCCGTGGCCTGGGGTTGGCTGTCGGGAAGGATCCCGCTCAGGGAGCGGCCCAGGCACTGCAGGCGTGGGAGACCCACGAAGCGATCGAAGGAGGCATTGGTCCACTCGACGATTCCATCGAGATCGGTGAAGGCGAGAGCTTCTTCGACCGCCCCGAGAGCCGCCTCCAGCCGGCCGAGGGTGGTGCGCAATTGGGCGACGAGCTCCAGATCGGCCATCCCGGACTCAGCTCAGCGGGCGCAGGGTCGCCGCAAAGACCCAGCCATCCCCGCGCCGTTCGGCGACGATGAAGTGCTCTGAATTGATGGCGCGCTGGTCCTTGCAGATCGTCATCAACTCCAGGGGATGGTTGAGGATCTGGGATTCACCAACGATCTGAAAGCGTGAGAATCCCAGGTGGTGGGCGTCGCGGAAAGAGTCGGGAAGAATCATGGAGAGGGACTGTCCCTCCAGATCCTTCAAGGTCCATCCATAGGTGGATTCAAACAGGTCGTTGATCTCCACGATGCACCCGTCACGGTCGGCGGCAACGAAGGGCAGGGACTTCTGGCGGAGCTCTTCAATCGTGACCATGGCCAGCGCCGCACACATCACCGGGTGATTCACAAACCTTAGCGCCGCATCCCGGAAGCCGCTCCGGCTCGATCAGGACCTGGACATGGCCACCCCCAGGCTGGACAAACCAGGAAGCCAGCCAGCCGCAACTCGCCCCGGGCCGGGCCGTCCGATGGCGGAAGCCCCAATCCTGCGGGAATGGTAAGATCAACGAGATTTGAGATTCCATGTGTGGATGATCTCTCCATCCTGAACCCTTCAGGTTTGCTTGATGCCCAGAGTGGCGCCGAACTGCGATCATCCATCGGCTCTCTTCTGAACGAAAAGACAGGAGACATCCTGATTGACTTTCAGGGCATCGACTTCATGGACAGCAGTGGCTTCGGAGCCCTGGTTTCTGTGCTCAAACGGGTCAGGGAGCACGGAAAGCAGCTGTATCTGTGCAGTCTCACCAGCCAGGTGCGGATCGTTCTGGAGCTCACCGGCACCGAGAAGGTCTTCACCATCTTCCCGGATCGGGAGGCCTGCGTCTCGGCCCTGTCACAGAAGCCGATCGCCTGACGTTCTCAGGAAAGAATCGCTCGGATCGCCGAATAATCATCGGTGAACGGGGCGTTGGCCGTGATGTCGTGGATCTGGGAGAGCAGCCGCTCGAGCCCATCGTCGTCCGACAGCAGCCCCCGGCACTGCTCCGCCAGCTGCATGAATTCCTGCAGGGTTCCCATCACCCCATCGGGCCTCGGGACTTCGTAGAGCCCATCGCTGTAGACGAGCAGACAGCCCCCATCTCCAACCTCCAGACTCTCGTTGGCATAGGTGGACTCCTCGAACAGACCCACCGCCATGCCCTGGCCCCTGAGCCACAGGCTGGGAAAAGCGCCAGTGCGGCTCCAGAGCAGGGCAGGGGGGTGACCGGCGCTGGCGTAGCGCAGGGTCCTGCTGGAGAGCTGATACACCCCGTACCAGATGGTGAGGTAGCGGCCCTGATGGCGCTCCATCTGGAAACCGCTGTTGAGGGACTGCAGCACCGCGGCCGGATCCCGCAGATCGACGGGCAGGGAGCGCGAGCGCAGCTGGTTGTGGACGGAAATGGAGGGGAACGCCGCCGCCAGCCCGTGGCCGGAGGCATCGGCGAGATACAGGACGAAATGATCCGCATCCAGCCAGAAGAAGTCGAAGGAATCCCCACCCAGCTCATGGGAGGGCTCGAAGCGTGCCTCCACCCTGACGGCACCGGTCATGGCCTCGGGAAACAGGGAGCGCACGTAACTGGCCGCCTCTTCCAGCTCCTGATCGAGCCGGGCCTTCTGCTGCCGCAGCTCCTCGGCCAGATCCTTGAGGCGCTCGTTGGCCTGGTGCAGGCGGATGCCGGAACGGACCCGCGCCAGCAGCTCCTCGGGGTCCACCGGCTTGCTGAGGAAGTCATCGGCGCCGCAGTCAAGCCCGAGGACGCGGTCCTCCACCCGGGAACGGGACGTGAGCAGGATGAAATGGGCCGACTGCAGGGAAGGGTCGGCCTTGCAGGCCCGGCAGACCTCCAGGCCATCCATGCCGTCCATCAGCCAGTCGCAGAGGATCAGCGTGGGCGGACAGAGGCGTGCCTGCTCGAGGGCGGCTTCGCCGGAGTCCACCATCACGACCCGGTAGCCCTTGGCGCTCAGCCGGGCCTGGAGCAGGCGGGAATGGATGCGATCGTCATCGACGAGCAGGATCGTGGTCAGGGCACCGCTGCTGTCCATCGGGGGAGGATCAGGGGGCCGTGGGGCGTCGCTGCCGCAACGCCTCGGTGACCCGGCCAGCCTCGACGAGCAGCTGGTCGATTCTGAGCTGGGGCCACGCCTCCGGATCGGAACGCAGGGACTCCTCGACCGCTCCGCACAGGCCGGCCAGGCCCAGCGCGCCAAGGCTGGCACTGGGGGAGCGCAGGGAGTGGGCGGCAGCGATCATGGCCGGCGGGTCGTGGTACTGGTGGGCCATCACGACGGCCGACACCAGGCTTGTCGCGTCTTCGAGATACAGATCGATGAGTTCCTGGAGCAGCGGCTCGGCCCCATCACCGAGTGACTGCTCAAGCTCCCCCCAGGCGCCGGCGTCGATCGGGTCATCCCCGGCCGCCCCTGGCGGGGCTTCAGGTTGGTCGGGGGGGGTGTAGTGCTCCAAGGCGTAGGTGAGCTGGGCTGGCACGATCGGCTTGGCCAGGAAGTCGTCCATGCCGGCCTCGAAGCAGGCCTGACGATCCTCCGGACGGCCATGGGCTGTCATCGCGATGATCCAGGGTTGCACAAACGGAGCCGGCAGCCGCCGGATGGCCCTGGTGGTGGCATAGCCGTCCAGCTCCGGCATCTGCACATCCATGAAGACGACGTCAAAGGGGGTTGCCTGCAGGGCCGCGAGGGCCTCCGGGCCGGAAGCCACGGCATCGGCCCGGTAACCAAGGCGCTGCAGTAACAGCAGGGCCAGCTGCCGGTTCACGGGGACGTCATCGACGACGAGCAACCGCAGCGGCAGCCGATCGGCGAGCCGATGGGGGCCACCTTCCGGGGCGGGTTGGTGGGATGGCGTTGGGGGAACGGACAGCCGCCGCTCCGCTGGGCTCTGCAGTTGCTGCAGCAGGGCCCGGCGAAGCTGGCCGAGGCGCACGGGCTTGGTGAGCAGCACGGGCGGGGTCACTGGGAGAGACGCCAGCTCCGTGACCTTGCACCGGTCGGCCAGGACGATCCAGGGACGCATCCGCAGCAGGGGATCCTGCAGGAAGGACGGAGGCGATGGGTCCCCGTCGCAGGCGAGCAGACGCCCATCGATCACCACGGCAGCATGGCCGGCATCAGCGATCACGGCGGGGGCGACCCGCATGGGGATCTGACAGAGATCGGGAGCGATCACCGACAGGCCCATCCAGCCCAGCTGCTTCTGGAGAAGGGCACGGAGGGCGGGATTGGCGATCAGCAGCAGAACCGAAGCCGCGTGCGGGGCTGGAATCGGCAGGAGCTCCGGGGTGATGCTCGCTGTGGAGGTCGGGTCGAGCGTCAACAGCACGGTGAAGGTGAACACACTGCCGACCCCTTCCTCGCTGGCCAGGCCGATCGCTCCCCCCATCAACTCGCACAGACGGCGGGTGATCGCCAGCCCAAGGCCCGTGCCGCCGTAGCGCCGGGCCGTGGAGGGATCGGCCTGGCGAAAGGGTTCGAACAACTGGGGAATAAGGTCGGGCGACACGCCGATGCCGGTGTCACGGATCTGACAGGTGAACAGGCAGGGAGTTGGCTCGCCGGCCACAGCCGCCTGGGGCTCCGCCGTCAGGGTGACGACGATCTCACCCTGGGAGGTGAATTTGACGGCATTGCTCAGGAGATTCCAGAGGATCTGGCGGAGGCGGGTGAGATCACCGATGACGGCCGTGGGCAAGCTGGGGTCGATGTCCAGGATCAGTTCCACCTCCCTGTCCTGCAGACGCGACACACTCAGGTCCAGGGCCTCTTCGATGCAGATGCGCAGGTCGAAGCGCTGCTCATCCAGCTGCATGGCACCGGATTCGATCTTCGAGAAATCAAGGATGTCGTTGATGATCGTGAGCAGGGAATCGGTGCTGCTGTTGATGATCTCGACATATTCCCGATCCACGGCGTCAAGCTGCGAGTCCTGAAGCAGCCCTGCCATGCCGATGATGGCGTTCATCGGCGTTCTGATCTCATGGCTCATCGTGGCCAGGAACGTGTCCTTGGCGGCATTGGCGGCTTCAGCGGCCTGCCGGGCGGCTTCCAGCTCCGTATTGAGGGCTGAGAGGCGCTGTGTTGACTCCCGCAACTCCGCCCGCTGCGTCGTCAGAATGTCGTTGAGCTGCTGGCTTTCCGTGAGCGCCACATTCCTGGCCTGGAGCAGGAACAGGAAGTCAACCAGGGAATCATGCAGGGGAAAATCATTGATCTTCAGCCCGAGGGACTTCAAGTCCTCCAGTTGCAGCAAGCAGGGGGTACCGACGAACAGCAGCTGCTCCGTCTGATCAAGACAACAGATCTGGCCCTTCAGCTGCAACGGAATCCGGTCGGACTTGAGGATCACATGCCGATCGGTACACTCACTCAGACTGGGGAAATCCATCGGCACATCCGGCCTCATCAGCTGGAAGTGATCGTCGAGGGACTGCCCCAACAGATCCGGTTCAGGAAGGATGCGACGAAGGACGGAGCCAGCCGAACGGATGGTCAGGGCACGGTCAACGACGAGATGAAAGGGGAACAGGGGATCAAACAGATGGTCTGGCAACGGCACGGACGTCACCATCAGAAACGACACGTCGTCATTCGTGCCTCATGCCGCCTTCGGGAAGCACAGGGTCTGTTGGCGAAGCAAGGCGAACCTGGAAGAGGTCTGTGGCATCACCCTGGTCACGGGAGGCGATCTGGTCGACCGCCAGAGGTGTGCGGAAACGCTTGCCGAGGCCATGCAGCAGGCCAGTCACCATGGGGGCCAGGCCTCTCCGCTTGGAGCGGTACTCCAGTTGCATGGATGCGTCGGCGTGGTGCTCGCAACGGAAGGAGGGCGGTTGCAGCTCAGGGAAGGCCAGGGCGGCCCGGGCGTGGAGATTGTCGAGGTGATCCAGGAATTCCGGCAGGGTTTCACCCGTGCTCTCTAGAAGCTGCTCATAACCTTCCGTGGCGGTGTAGGTGATCCAGTACTCACCAAATGCCTGCATGATCTGATCACCCGAGAGGCCAAGTTCCTCGGTGGCCGCCGCCACCAGTCGATGGGTCACGTCGTCGGGATAGGCCTGGTAGGTGGAGAAGAAATCCAGATCCAGGAGATCAGCCGGCTCCTTGATGCGCTGCCAGGTGTCCTCCCCATGGTGGGTGGTGACCATCTGCTGGATGGCCCGGTTGACCAGCCCGTACATCGTTGAACAGCCAGATGAAGTGAATCTAGCCCGGTGGGGCTGGCGGTATCCCTTCAGGTGTTGCCAGGTAACTGATCAAGGCACCACTGGAAATCGCGGCGAACCTGCTCGCGGACAGGCTCGTGGGCGAACAGGCGCCCACGGGTGGCAAGGATGGCCGGCAAGGTCGACGGGGGATCGAGGCTGGCCAGGTCACAACCAGGCAGATCAAGCCGCCGGCAGAGGTCCCTGCCCTTGTTGGAGTAGTGGAGATGGTACGGAACCCGTCCAGCAGCCAGTGACAGAACCGCGGTGTGAAAGCGCACGGCGATCACGATGTCCACCAGGGAAAACAGGGCCATGGCAAGCTGCCAACTCGGCACTTCCGGCTGTTCGACAAACGGATTGAGGACGGCTGTGCCGGGGGCTCGGGCCTGGATGGCGGCGGCCACCTCAAGGTCATTGTCAGAGCCGTAGGCACCGGATTGGATCAGGATGACGGGCCTGAGTCCAGCAGCGTAGAGTTCAACACTGAGCTGGGCCATCCTGGCGACGAAAGCATCATTGTCGTGGCCGTACATGCTGTCAAAACCACGCACAGAGAGCACGGCGGCCTGGGCAGGATCAATCGCCAGACGTTCAAGAGATTGCCGCGCCGCTGTCTCCGCAAGGGGAGAACTCTCCAGGACGAAGGCGATGTCGAAAGACAACCTGGCGGGCACCCCAGCAGCACAGAGCCGCTGGTGACTTTCCGCATCCCTCACACAGACAGCCGCCAGACGCTTGAAGTAGCGCTGCAGCAGGAAGAAGCTGAGGCCGTGGCAGGAGCGAGGAATCGACTGGCCGAACAGAAACGTGTGCCGGGCGCTATGCCTCAGTTCGGCAAGGTTCATGAGGAACGCCTTGGTGACGAACCATTCACGAGAATTGTTGAAGATATCGCCGCCAACGCTGATGTAGGCCTCACAATTCCTGGGCCGTTCAGGCAGGAAAGTGACGCCCAGGGTGGGATCAGGCCGCTCATCCTGAACGCAGCCCACCAGATCCACACCGGGCAGGAGCTTTCGAAACGCGCTGTAGATGGCTGCATCCCCCAGATTCAGGGTGCTGTAGGCGTTGATCAGGCCAATGCGCACGGGAGATTACAGAAGAAAGAGACAGTTCTGGTAACGGTGCGTGAACGGCTGGCGCGTTGTGCATGCTTCCAGAGCGCTTCCAGATGGCTTCCAGAGTGAAGCGATAGCATGAAAGCCTGTGCCATCGTATCAGCACAGCACAGAGCCGAATCAGCACAGACCGCCTGCAAGGGAGGGCTGGACAGGCGAAAGGATAGGGAAGGCTACAGATCCGAGCGAATGGGAGAATCCTGGCCGCCAGGATCATAGCGGTGCGGAGCCTGGCCACACGGCAGACTCATTGAGAACGCAAGAGTCGCCGCAGCTTGCCCTTCACCATCTCCAAAGTTGGAACGGAACGGACAAACTTACGATAGGCGGCACCGATGCCCATGAGCTTCACCGGACGTTGGCCAGAGAATGCGGTCCGATCCAGGAGAGCAAACCATCGGTCCTGGAAGTTCGCGGAGTAATCAGCATGCCAGGGCTTGACTTTTCCTAGGAAATGGATGATTCCATCTGAAAAGCCGATATCCGCCTTGCCTTTCGACGTGTTCCACTTCGGATCAAGAACCAACCAGTCATCCGCCAGAACGATATTGAGGGCGTCTTGATCCATCTGATCAAGCAAGTCGTAGTTGTCTTGGGCAATTGTCAAAGCCTTCAATTGAATATGACGTTCTCGCCAGGCGTCCAGATCCATGACAATAACCCCTGAGTTAAAGTATTGCTGAGGATTATCCAGCTTCAGCTTTTCGCGAAGGCGCTGTTGCTGCTGCGGGGTGTCGATACCACCGTCAATCACACATGCACTCGATTTCCCTTGCAGATCGAGTAGCTGCAAGCCATTCAGATCCGAGCAGACGATAAGATCCGTATCCAAGTAGATACAGCGGGACACATCAGCCAAATACTCGGGAATGAAGAAGCGTGCATATGGGGATTTGCTCTTGACGAGCAGCGTGCTTCGAAGGTTATCGACCTGCCCAAGGTCGAAGTCTATAAACTTGATGGTGCCAAGGTTAGCAGTTTGCCAGGAGGCAAAGAGCTTCTGCTTATCTTCAGGGGATAGATCAACGCTGATGACATAAACGTTGAGGGTGGTACTGCAGGCTTCCAACGCGGACCGGACAGTAACTGCAGCACCCCAAAGATAATTCGCGGTGGCAACAATCACAATATTGACCATTGTGCCTCAAGCGTCCTTCACGCTGAAGTTTAGCTCAGGGCCATGAATCAGCAGCGTTGCCCTGGCCAATTGGCCGTATGGCCCGACATGACATCAGGGATTGCTGAACAGTGTCTTTTGGGGTGTTGCCCGTTCCCGGCCCCGTTCAGTTAAGCAATGGCGTCCCGTAGAGATGATCCTGTCGGCATGCCAGCGACGGGGAGAGATCGGACATCCGGAAGCTGTGGAGGTCGCTCGCAAGCTGAAGGGACTAGGGCGAAGCCGAGCAAAGCGCGGGCAACCTGGACCCATCACGCGGATGGATCCGCGTGCAGCCACCGAGGCCTGCTGTTGCAGACGGTGGCGGACCGATCCCCAATCCAGGATGAGGGGAAACAGTGCCACGAACCAGGGGGTGCCGAACCAGCTGCTCAGGTGGAAGTCCAGGCCTCCCTGGTACAAAACTCTCAGGTGGTAGGTTTCTGATCACTGCTGATGCAGCCTGATGGGCCTGGATGACGAACTGATGCTTGCGCTCATCGGATCAGGCTGAACATCCCAGCATGAAGCCTCGTCCCGAAATCCTGCAGATCAAGGCCGTTGACCGACAGCGCCGCCAAGGGATGGGCGGATGCACATTCAGGAGACCCTGCCTGCTTGGGATGGGAATCAACAAGCGATGGAATGGAAGCCTTTCAATCCTGCGCAGCGAACAACCCACTGGCTCACCGACTAGGGATACGCTAAGGTTGATTCGACAAGCCAATCGGGGAAACTGTTCCGAATCGACACAGATGTCGAAGTTCCTATGCTGGCTGCTTGGGCTGGCCTGCTGTATTGGCACAGTCGGTACAGCTCAGGCTTTACCGATCTCACCCGGTGATCGAGTCAAGGTGACCATTCCTGAGGGTGAAGAATTCAGTGGAATCTTTGAAATCAATCTGAACGGAGAACTTGAGCTTCCCTATCTCAAGGGAATCTCAGCCGTCGGCCTGGAACCTGAACAGCTGCAGAAGCGTGTCTCTCAAGCCCTTGTGCAACAGGGCTTCTTTCAACCATCCTTCCTCAGGGTCAGCCTGAGCGTCGTCCAGTGGGCACCGGTTCCCGTCTTCGTGATCGGATCCGCTTTTCAGCCTGGTCGCGTGTTGATCAACGAGTTGAGTGATGTCGAACAGACGCAGACTCCTGTTCAACTCTCTGGGCAGGCCCCGCTCAACCGTATGCTCACCACGGCTCTGCGTCGTGCTGGAGGCGTGACTCCCACCGCCGATGTCACCGCCGTGGAGTTGAAACGAGGATCACGAAGGCAAGTGTTAGACCTCTCCGGTGCCTTCACGGGGGTACCATTTAAGGACATCCCGCTGATTGCCGGTGATCAAGTGATTGTTCCAGACACGGGTAGCGTGAACCCACTGATCGTTCGCCCGTCGCACATCACTCCCGCTGAGGTTGAAATCAATATCTCCAATCTTACTGTTCCTGCGGCGGGGAACTCTGTTGCCGGTATTGGCTCTCAGGCCAGGAACTTTCCCTATGGCTCACGCCTGTCCCATGCCGTCATCTCGGCGAACTGTGCAGGTGGAACCATGGTCACCAATGCGCGACGCAAAGCCATCCTGGTGCGAACAGAAAGAGCCTCGGGCAAGACGACGGTCTACGAACGGGGAGTAGAAGATCTTCTTCGTGCCTCGACGGACAACGCCAACAACCCCTACCTCATGGCGGACGATGGTGTGGCCTGTTATGACTCCAAGATGACAAACTTCCAGGCCGTACTTAGTATCTTTACCCAGTTCCTGAATCCCGCCGTTTTGATTTATGATCGAAGCATTCCCTAAGTTAGAGTGAAAGAAGCTCCACCCATCATCAGACGCCTGAAGCCGAAGGTGCAGGCCGTGCAAGAACCCTTGGGCAAGGCGACGCGGCTGTTTGCTGAGCAGTTTCGAAACATCCCGGGGTTGAAGGCTCCGGATCCGAAGGGTTGGTGGAAAAAGCTGAGTCGCACGGACAAGCTTCGCTGGAGTCGTTATCTTTTCGTTTCCACATGTACGAATGGTCTGATCTGGGGATCCAGCATTCTTTATCTCTTGCTGGCGAAGCCCGTCTACACCAGTTCATGGGCTTTGATTTTACCTGGAAGCGCTAACGCTGTGAATCTAAGCCTGCCTGAGATTGGTCAAGCTACGGCATCAAATGAATCTCTTGGCTTGGCAACATTTGATCCCCGAGCCAACTATGAATTCATCTTCGTTAGCGAGCAGGTATTGGCAAGGGCTGCCAAGCTTGCCAATATTCCAAAAGCGGACTTCGACAAGCCGCGCATTAAGAATATTGATAATACAACGCTGATGCAGATTGATACCACCGGTCCATCGCCTGAAGATGCTCGCAAGCGTGCCAATGCATTGCATGACGCCATGGTAGAGCGTCTCAATGAGCTGCGTGTCAGCGAGATCGAACAACGGCAAGGTCCAGCACAGAAGATTCTTCTGGAAACGCAGCAGAAGCTTGAGAATGCCCAAAAGCAAGTGTCTGCATACAAGCGCCAGTCGGGCCTCACATCGACAGAACAGGTGGAGATTCTGTCGGCTAATATTGAACAACTACGCAAGCAAAGGGCCGAACTTGCTGCTCAGCAATCGCAGGCTGAAAGTCGACTGCAGAAATTGAGTCGTAGCCTGGGGCTGTCTCCATCCGAGGCCACAGATGCGTTCAAGTTGCAGGTGGATCAGATCTTCCAGCAGAACTTAAAAGACTACAGTGAGGCCACATCTATACTCAAGGTTCAACAATCGAAGTTCGGCCGAAATAATCCTCGAATTCTCAAAGAGATCAAGCGGCAAGAGGCGGCAATGCAAGCCTTGAATCAGCGTGCCACTCTCTTGCTTGGTCAGCCTGTATCCGCCCAGACACTTTCACGACTTGCCTTGACGGGTGCAAGTTCGGGGCGCGAGTCTCTCTTTCAGAATCTGGTGAATTACCAATCAGATGCGAGTGGCGCCGCATCACAAGTTCGTAAGCTTGATCAACAGATCAGCTCTTTGGAGAACCGGCTTAGGCTGATGTCCCAGAGGCAGTCGTCGTTGGAGAATCTGAAGCGAAACGAGCAGATCGCAGAAGCCGTGTTTGCCTCCACACTGGCCAAACTGGATCTTGGTCAGGCGAACATCTTTGCAGCGTTCCCGTTGATTCAGATTGCTGTGGAGCCATCGCTGCCGGAAAAGGCGACGTCACCAAAACGGTCATTGGTTCTTGCTGGCTCAGCCTTTGGTTCCATTCTGACGACGACCGGTCTCTGGATTCTTTGGATCCGCAAGCCCTGGATCAAGCGGCTCGGCCGTTGGGTTTCAACCTAGCCAGGAGACTTCTTTGGGACTCAAGACGCTTCTTTCCAAGGCCTTTCATTCTGAGGATGATCTTCAGCCGAGAAACGTGCCAGAGCGTCTTCTGTGGTGGTCGATTCTCTGCACGTACCCCATCTGGCTGGTCGGTGGGCTGTATGTGGTGGGATCTGTTCTGTGCTGGCTACTTCTGGGTTGTCTGCTGATCAAGATCCTGGCCCGCATGGATCACCCAGAGGAGAATGAAGAGATTTCGATTTCTCCAGTGATCTGGCTTTGGATTATCGGAATGATCGTCATGGAAGTTGCCTTGATTGCAGGCCATGTGAATTTCAACCTCGGTACGGGGGCGATCATCAAGTCCACCATTGGCTGGGCCAAGGGCTGGGCAGCCTTGGCCCTATACCCGCTAGCCGGAGCCCTGCCGATTCGCAGCAGCATCATCACCCGTGCCATTTGCATCGTCGGGCTGCATACGCTGCTCATCATGCCTTTTCTGATGCTGACCCCCAATCTGGGGCTTCCAGAGGTCCTCTACGTCTCGCCACTGAGGGCCGTCGGTGGTCCGGGGAATGAGTTCTTTGATGTTCCTCTCTACGAAATTGATGGCAGCACAGGTGATCTTCGCTGGCGTCTCTTTGCACCGTGGGGGCCAGCCCTTGGTTTTGTGGGCAACATCAACTTCATGATTTGCCTCCTGGAAAAGGACAAGAAATGGAAACTGCTCGGGATCGCTGGTTCGATCGTCATGTGCTTTGTCTGCAAGTCCCGTTTGGCCCAGCTCTGCATCATCCTGATCCCGTCCGTGACGTTCGTGGTTTCCAGACTCCGCAAACCGGTCATGCTGATATCACTAGGGGTGGTCTCCTATCTGGGCGGGATCTTTGCCACGACCATTCTGACCGCCATCAATGACTACTGGGAAGGTTTCAAAGGGGCTCGGGCTGGCTCGACCCGTGTTCGCTTTGCGTTGAAGCGAATTGCCTTCCACCGCTGGGAGACTGAGGCTCCGATCTGGGGGCATGGTGTTGTGGAAGGCGGCCCCCATCTGGTGGAGTACATGGCCATCGGCTCCCATCACACCTGGGCCGGGGTTCTTTTCGTGAAGGGCATCGTGGGATTCTTCGCTATTGCGGTGCCGATGCTGGCAACGGGTGTGGATCTGCTGCGCCGCGCGGCCAGTCCCCACTATCAACTTGGCTCTGCGGGCCTGGGAATCATCATTCTCCTCTTCATGTACACGTTTGGTGAGAATCTTGAAATCCTCGTCTATCTTTTCTGGCCGGGTATGGTGATCATGGGAATGGCTCTGCAGGAGAAGAAAAACACTCCCCAGCCAGAGCTGCAGCCCGTGTTGTGATGCAGGCCAGAACGAACTGCAGTCAGATGCCCGGATGCCATGATGAGCCAACAGAAGCTCCAGCGTGGGGTTGACCGTTCATGCGCCTGCTCAGCAACCTGAAACGGTTCATCCCGAAGGATCGATTCATCCGCAACATCGGCTGGATGGGTGTGGGGGAGGTGGGCATCCGAGTCTCGCGACTCGTGGCCACGGTTCTGCTGGCCAGGCTGCTGAGCCCCAGGGACTATGGCCTGGCGGCCATCGTGCTGACCTCCGGCGAACTTGTAAAAGTCTTCACACGCAACGGCATCGGCGACAAGATCGTGCAGGCCGATGCGGATGAGGTCAGCGAGATCTGTCAGACGGCATGGAGTCTGAACTGGCTGATCGGATTCAGCCTGTTTCTTATCCAAGTCATTGGTTCGACTGTCATTGCCAAGGTCTACAACGACAACGCGCTGATCGTGCCGATCATCGTGGTGAGTTTCAGCTATCTGATCTATCCACTCTCCATGGTCCAGTCGGCCCTGGTGCGTCGCAAGAATCGGCTGAAGTTCTACAGCATGACCAACCTCGCAGCCGTCGCCAGCGAAAACCTGATGACGGGGATCTTTGCGCTGCTGGGGATGGGCATGTGGGCGATTGTGCTTCCCAGGTTGCTGGTGGCTCCCGTCTGGGTCGCGATGATGCTGCGCTTCGAGCCATGGCGACCCGCGATGACGTTCACGCTCAAGCGCTGGAAGTCCGTGCTGCAATTCGGCAGTCGCATCCTTGGGGTGGAGATGCTCAACACCTTCCGGGAGAATGTGGACTATCTCCTGATCGGCCGCTTCATCGGTGTCAAGGCGCTTGGGGTGTACTACTTCGCCTTCAACGCCGGACTCGGTCTCAGCCTGAGCGTGATCAATGCCTTGTCGGTCTCGCTCTACTCCGACTTCTGTGACGTTCGCAGCCAACCCGCCGTACTCAAGGAGCGTTTCCGCAAGAACCTGCTCACCATCACCAAGGTGATCGTGCCCGTGGTGGCCCTGCAGTGCAGCCTTGCCCCTCTCTATGTGCCGATCGTCTTCGGCCGGCAATGGGTGTCGGAGGGGGCGGTTCCGATTCTCATGCTGATCTGCCTGTCGGCCCTGTCCAGGCCTTTCGCCAACGCCTCGGCGATGCTGTTCCGAGCCGTGGGCTTGCCCCAAGTGGATCTCCTCTGGAACCTGGCCTTCACGGTGGCACTCACCGTGGCCATTCTGATCGGCACGACATGGGGATCCCTGGGCGTCGCCGCCGCCGTCGCAGCGGCCCATCTCACGCTGCAACCGATCTACCTGATGCTGGGGCAACGGCTGCTGCGAAGGATCCAGATCGCTCAGCCCGCTGGCCTGTGACTGGGGCCCCGCCCGAGGCGAGGTTATGGTGTTGGAAGCCTTCAAGCCTCGCGACTCCCTCCACCGGTCCGGAGCACGTCCATGGCGCTCCGGCTGCCATCAGAACCAAGCCTGACGTCCGTCCGCCCGATCCGCTCGTGAAGATCTACGCCATTTGCCTGATCAAGAATGAGGGCGATGTGATTGCGGATTGTCTGCATCATGCACTGACGTTCTGCGATCGGATCTTTGTTCTTGATAACGGCAGCACGGATGGTACCTGGGAAACCGTCAATGACCTTGCAGGGCAGTATCCAGCGATCGTGATTGAGGAACAGCTCCTTATTCCATTCCGTGATGGTATGCGCTCCATCGTCTACAACAAATACAACCACGAACTGACGGATCAGGATTGGTGGCTGCGGCTGGATGGGGATGAATTCCTTGAAGGGAACCCCAGAGAGGTGCTGGCCAAGGCGAATCGTGAAAGGGCCGACTTCGTGACGGCCTGGAATCTTCAGTTCTATTTCACGGATACGGATTACAAGAACTGGGCGGCCGAGCAGCTGGAACCCAGCCGACCCATCACCGAACGGCGCCGCTACTACTCCGCCAACTGGCGGGAGTACCGCTTCTTCCGCAACCAGCCCGATCAGCCGTGGAACGAAGCGGTGGCGCCCCAGTGGCCCGATGGACTCACCAAAGCCTGTTCGCAGCGCCTCTACAACCGCCACTACCCCTACCGCACGCCTGACCAGATCAAGGAGAAGCTCCAGGCCCGTTTCGGCCACGAACAGTTTCGCCATATCAACTCCATCGACTGGACATCCAAGGTGCTGCCTGCGCGCCAGCTGAACCACTTCCAGGAGGGTCAGCCACCAACCATCAACCAGTTCGATTACTACGCCAAACGCCTGCGGATGATCCGGATCACCCTGATGGGGCGTTTCAGGGCCATCCTGCGTCGGCTTCTGGGCGGCCACCGCTCCAGCCATACCTCGTAGGGGGGTCGATGGCGCAGACCGAACAACCCGAAACGTCCGCGGCCGGTGCGGCCCCAGCAGGACAGCACACGCCGGCCATTTCCGTGGTGGTTCCGATCTACAACGCCGCGCCGCACATCGAGCAAACCCTGCGCTCCGTGCAGAACCAGAGCCTGAGCAACTGGGAACTGATCGCCGTTGATGACGGCTCCACCGACGACAGCTTCGCCATCGTGTCCCGCCTGTTCGGGGACGATCCCCGGGTGCACCTGGTGAGCCAGCCCAACGCGGGCGTCTCGATGGCCCGCAATCGCGGGGTGGCGCGCAGCCGTGCGCCCCTGATCGCCTTCCTCGATGCCGATGACCTCTGGCATCCCGACAAACTGGGCCTGCATGTGGCCTACCACGCCGACCATCCAGATGTCGGCGTGAGTTTCGCCCGCGTCGCGTTCCTCTCCCCTGAGGGGGCGCCCACGGGCCTGCTGGCGGCCCTGCCCCGGGAATCGCATCGGCCGGTGGACTTTCTCTGTGAGAACCCCACCAACACCACGTCGAACTGGGTGCTGCGGCGGCAGGTGTTCGACGCGGTGGGCGGATTCGTCACCGACATGAGTTATTCGGAGGATCTGGAATGGCTGCTGCGGGTGGCCTGCGATGGCCGCTGGCAGATCGCCGGCTTGCCCCAGGTGCTCACCTACTACCGCACCTCGACCGGCGGACTCTCCTCGAGCCTGCAGCGCATGGAGCGGGGCTGGCTGCGGCTGATCACCGAAGCCCGTCGCTATGCGCCGGAGCTGGTGGCGCGCCACTTCGCCACGGCCCAGGCCATCCACCTGCGCTACCTGGCCCGGCGCTCCCTGCGGCTGGGAGGGGCGCCCGCCATCGGCACCGATTTCATGCTGCGCTCCCTGCGCTCCGACTGGCGGATCCTGCTGCAGGAGCCGCGCCGTACCGTGCTCACGGCCCTGGCCGTCTTCGCCCGACAGCTGCTGGCCCCCTTCCGCCGCCCCAGTGGCCCCCGCGACGGGGCACGGCCATGATGGCTCTCGCCAACGCCCCGCTGCCTGTGAGGCCACTCCCATGAGCCGATCCCCCCTGGTCTCGGTGGTGATGCCGCTCTACAACTCCGCCGCCACGGTGAGGGAAAGCCTGGAATCCGTTCTCAGCCAGACCTACCCCAACCTGGAGATCCTGGTGGTGAACGACGGCTCCACCGATGACGGGGTGGCGATCTGCCAGGGGTACCAGGACGGGCGCATTCGGGTGGTGCATCAGCAGAACCGGGGCCTGGCCGGAGCGCGCAACACCGGCATCCGGCAGGCCAAGGGGGAGTTCCTGGGATTTCTGGACAGCGATGATCTGTGGCTGCCCACCAAGGTGGAGCGCCATGTGGCCCATCTGCAGGCGCGGCCGGAGGTGGGTGTCAGCTTTTCCCGCTCCGGATTCATCGATGAGGACTCCAGGCCGATCGGGATCTACCAGATGCCGAGGCTGCAGGACATCACGCCGGAGATCGTCTTCTGCCGCAATCCGATCGGCAATGGCTCCGCGGTCGTCATCCGCCGCGAGGTCTTCGCTGCCATTCGCTTCACCGCCAATCTCTATGGCACCGAGGAAGACTTCTTCTTCGACGACAGCTTCCGTCAGTCCGAAGACATCGAGTGCTGGTTGCGGATCGCCCTCCAGACCCACTGGCGCATCGAGGGGATCCCCGAGGCCCTGACGCTTTACCGCATCAGCGACGGCGGACTCTCGGCCAACCTGATGAAGCAGTACGCCACCTGGGAGCGGGTTCTGCTCAAGACCGAAACCACCAACCCCGATTTCATCGCCCAGTGGGGCTCCAGGGCCCGGGCCTATCAGCTGCGTTACCTGGCGCGCCGGGCCACCCGCCAGCGGGATGGCGCCCTGGCCGTGCGCCTGCTGCACCAATCCCTGGCCACCGACTGGAGGGTGCTGGTGGAGGAACCACGGCGCACCCTGATCACCCTGGTGGCGGCCTATCTGCTGCTGGTGTTGCCGGAGGGTCCCTATCGCTGGCTGGAGGGCCGGATGCTGCGCTCCACCGGCGCCAGCCAGAAGCGGCGCATGCAGGGGGAACTGGGACGATGAAGATCCTGCTGGTCTGTTCTTCGGGGGGGCATTTCAAGGCCCTGCAGCAACTGGTCGACTTCTGGGGGCGCCATCCCCATCTCTGGATCACCTTCCGCACGCCGACCACCGAAACGGCGCTGGCCGGGGAGCCGGTGCAATGGGCCCACAGCCCCACCAACCGCAACCTTCCGAATCTGCTGCGCAACCTGGGGCTGGCACTGCAGGTGATCCGCAGCCAGCGGCCGGACGTGATCGTTTCGACCGGTGCCGGCGTGGCCGTCCCCTTTCTTCTGCTCGGTAAGCTGTTCGGATGCAAGACCGTGTTCATCGAGTCCGTGACCCGCATCGAGACCCTGAGCCTCTCGGCGCGGCTCGTTCGACCGTTTCTTGACATCCTCTACGTGCACTGGCCCCAGCTGCAGCGTCGCTATCCCCGCGCCGAACTTGTCCAGGACAAGGTGACACCATGATCCTGGTGAGCGTGGGAACGGAACAGTTCCCGTTCAACCGGCTGATGCAGTGGATGGAGCTGCTGATCCAGCAGGAGCTCATCGATGAGGAGATCGTTGTTCAATACGGCACCTGTACCTTTCTCCCCAGCGGCACCACCGTGTACCGGTTGCTGAAGGAGGACTCCTTTCGGGCCCTGGTGGAAAAGGCTCGGATCGTGATTGCCCATTGCGGGGAAGGAACGGTCCTGTTGCTCGATGAACTGGAGCAGCCCTTCATTCTGGTGCCCCGCAGCGTCCGCTACCAGGAACATGTCGACGATCACCAGGTGGAACTCGCCCTGGCCCTGAAGCAGATGGGTGTGCCGATCGCCTGGAGTCCAGGGGATCTCGTGCGCTTTCTCGGTGCCCCGTTCAAGACCTCGATCAGCGACGTGACCGACAGCTCCGCCCAGTCCCTCTGCCGGAGTCTCCACTCCCACTTTCCCGAGCCATGAGCGGCGGCCCGTCTTCCCAGGATTCGTTCGTCAGGACCGTGCGCAACGGTGTCCTGATCCTGCAGCTGCCGCCCCGGCTCACCGTGGCCGAAGCCGTGGCGTTCCGCTCCGGTTTCGGGGGCTGGCTGGCGGAGGTGCAGGACCTGCGGCAGGTGATCCTGGATTTCGGGCGCACGGCCATCATCGACAGCAGCGGCATCGGTGCCCTGGTGGGCGCCATCAAGGCGGCCCAGGAGCGCGCGGTTCCCCTGGCGGCCTGGAGCCTGAACCGTCAGGTGTTCCTGGCCCTGCAGATGACGGGACTGGAGAAGGTCCTGCCGGTCACGGCCCATTCCGAGGGGCTGTTGCCCCAGCTGTCCCATACGGAAGACCAGCGGCCACCGCTCACCCACCCCTCGGTGCGCTCCGCCGTCAAGCGAGGCATGGATGTCTGCGGCGCCCTGGTGGGGCTGGGGGTCACGGCGGTGCTGTTCCTGCCCATCGCCCTGGCCATCCGTCTCGACAGCCCGGGGCCGATCCTGTTCCGGCAGGTGCGCTGCGGCTGGATGGGCCGCCATTTCCGGATCTGGAAGTTCCGCTCGATGGTCACCGATGCCGAACGTCTGAAGGACAGTGTGGTGAACCAGGCCCAGGGGGCCTTCTTCAAGAATGACAATGACCCCAGGATCACCCGCGTGGGCCGGATCCTGCGCAAGACCAGCCTGGATGAACTGCCCCAGTTCTGGAACGTGCTGATCGGCGACATGAGCCTGATCGGCACACGGCCCGCCACCCCGGACGAAGTGCGCCGCTACGCCATCCCCAGCTGGCAGCGGTTCGATGTGCGGCCTGGTCTGAGTGGCGAATGGCAGGTGAGCGGCCGCTCTTCGATCCGGGATTTCGAAGATGTGATCCGGCTGGATCTGCGCTACCAGCAGAACTGGAGCCTGGGATATGACCTCAAGCTGATCGTCCGCACCTTTCTTGTGCTGTTCAGCAAGAACTCAGGGGCGGCATGAACCTGCCCCAGGCCTCAGAATCCGATCGGCCCCTCAGCCAGCTCGCCGTCAACAGTGATCTCGATGAGATCGAGACGGTGCTCCGCTGGTTCGAGCAGCTGGCTGATCCCGCCGTGCCGTCGGAGCTCTGGATGCAGGCCCAGCTGGGCCTGGTCGAGGGGTTCACCAACGCGGTCCGCCATGCCCACGCCGATCTGGACACGCCGCCGCCGGTCCAGCTGTCGGTGCAAGTGAGCAGCCAGCGGTTCTGCGTGCAGATCCTCGACCAGGGTGCCCCCTTCGACTTCGAGGCCGCCCTGGCCACCGTGGAGAAGGCCGTGGAAACCAGCGATCACGATCCCCTCGCCAGGGAGGCCCACTGGGGCCTCGTGATGTTGCTGAAACTGCGCAGCGCCTACGGATGGACGATCAGCCAACGGCGTATCGACGCAGCGACCAACTGTCTGTCCCTGTGCCACCCCCTCAGCGCGGATGGGGGGACAGGAAGGTCATCGTGAAGTACTCGGGATGGCAACGGGCTGGCTGAAAGATCGACCAGCGCGTCCACAGATGCAGGTAGTGGTTCGTCCCGTTCGGCCCCCGTCCCCAGCCATGGGCGACGGACTGGCCCCAGACGATGCTGTTCGCTTCCAGGGCCTTTCTTCGCTCCGGAGGGAGTGAGCTCAGATCTCCCCGGTAGAGAATTCTCCGGCCCCGGTAGAAGAAGGCGGGTTCGGTGTCCGAGTCCTTGTGGTGCTCATCGACCAGGAACCACACCTTCTTGCTCTTCTGGAGCATCCAGAAGCTGCGCGAACAGCGGGGAGGGACGGTGTCGTTCTTGTAGCTGTAGAGCAGGCCGTGGTGATGGTCCGGAGCCGCAAGGGCTGGGGTGACGATCTCCAGACCCATGAACAGAAGGGCAGACGTGCTGACGGCGAATCGGTGCAACCGTGACGCTTGGACCGATTGCCGCAATCCAGGCTGCAACCGGGTTCACCGTTGGACTTGGGGGGAGGACTTTAGACCGAGGACTGGCGTGTTCCGGGACGGCCCCGGACCGTGGCTGCGTTCAGCTCGCTAACCTCAGACCAGAAGTCTGATCCCGGCTGACCGCACCGTGAACCGCCAAGCCATCCTGCCCCTGGCTCTGGCCCTGTTCAGCTGTCTGGCCGGATGGTGGGTGGAGCCCGCCCTGGCCGCCGCCCCCGGCACCGACCCGACGGCGATCGGCCCTGAACCTGCAGCGACGACGGTGGAGCCCGCCTTCCCCCCGCTGCAGCTGATCCTGGACCGCCGGAGCCGGCTGCTGAAGGTGATGGAGGGGGACCGGGAACGGCGCCGCTTCCGGGTCGGGGTGGGCATGCCCGGCTGGGAGACGCCGGTGGGTTCCTTCAGCGTGATCGAGAAGACCGCCTACCCGATCTGGGAACATCCCGCCAAGGGCGTGCGCATTCCCCCCGGCCCCACCAATCCCCTAGGTTCCCGCTGGATCGGCTTCCATCGCGACTGCAAGGGCCGGCGTGGCTTCAACGGCCAGGAGCACCTGGAGGTGAAGGGGTGCGTGACCTCCGGGTTCCACGGCACGCCGAATCGCGACAGTGTCGGCGGTGCCGTCTCCCATGGCTGTGTGCGGCTGTTCGATGAGGACGTCAGGGAGCTGTTCGAGATGGTGCAGGTCGGCACACCGGTGACGGTGCTGCCCTGAGCCCGCTGCCTGTGGCCGCCGGAGCGCTCCGTGGCAGCCCGTAGAGTTCCAGGCGCACCAGCGATCGAGCACGGATGAGGGTTCTGTTTGCCGCTGCGGAGTGCGCTCCGATGATCAAGGTGGGGGGCATGGGCGACGTGGTCGGCTCCCTGCCACCGGCCCTGGCGGCATTGGGGCACGACGTCCGGATCATCATGCCGGGCTACGGAAAACTGTGGAGTCGGCTGGAGATTCCGGCCGAACCGATGTGGCGTGGCCACGCGATGGGCACCGATTTCGCCATCTACGAAACCCGCCACCCCACCAGCGGTCTGACCATCTATCTGGTGGGCCATCCGGTGTTCGATCCCGAGCGCATCTATGGCGGTGAAGATGAGGACTGGCGCTTCACCTTCTTTGCCAACGCCACAGCCGAATTCGCCTGGAACGGCGGCTGGAAGCCCCAGGTTCTCCATTGCCACGACTGGCACACGGGAATGATCCCGGTGTGGATGCATCAGGACCCGGAGATCAGCACGGTGTTCACCATCCACAACCTCCGCTACCAGGGCCCCTGGCGCTGGAAGCTGGACCGCATGACCTGGTGCCCCTGGTACATGCAGGGCGACCACACCATGGCGGCGGCCCTGCTCTATGCCGACCGGGTGAATGCGGTCTCGCCCACCTATGCGATGGAGATCCGCACGCCCGAGTATGGCGAGCGGATCGACGGCCTGCTCAACTTCATCAGCGGCAAGCTGCGCGGCATCCTCAACGGCATCGACACCGAGGACTGGAATCCCGCCACCGACACCACCCTGCCGGCCCCCTTCTCCTCAGGCGACCTCAGCGGCCGCAGCGCCAGCAAGAGGCTGCTGCAGGAACGGATGGGCCTCAACGTCAACCCCCGCTCCTACCTGATGGGGATGGTGAGCCGGCTGGTGGACCAGAAGGGCGTCGACCTGCTGCTGCAGGTCGCCGACCGGGTGCTGGCCTACAGCGACAGCCAGTTCGTGGTGCTGGGCACCGGTGATCGGGGCTACGAGTCGGGCCTGTGGCAGATGGCGGCCCGCCACCCCGGCCGCTTCTCCGTGTTCCTCACCTACGACGACGCCCTGTCGCGGCTGATCTATGCCGGCAGCGACGCCTTCCTGATGCCGAGCCGCTTCGAGCCCTGCGGCATCAGCCAGATGCTGGCGATGCGCTACGGCTCGATCCCGGTGGTGCGCCGTGTCGGCGGCCTGGTGGACACCGTCCCCCCCAACGACCCCACCGCCGGCACCGGCACCGGCTACGGCTTCGATCGCTACGAAGCGATCGACTTCTACACGACGATCGTGCGCTCCTGGGAGGCCTACCGCAACGAGCCCAGCTGGCAGGAGCTGCAGCGGCGGGCCATGACCACCGACTTCAGCTGGAACCGCTCCGCCCTGGAGTACGACGCCATGTACCGGGAGGTCTGCGGGGTCAAGGAGCCCACCCCCGACGCGGCCCAGGTGGAGCGCTTCTCCCAGGGTCAGGGGGCGGATCCGAGCCTGCTGCACGACGACTCCCGGCCGGAGGGGTCCCCCAAGGAGCCGCCGCCGCCCCAGCGTCCCCGCAACCCCCTGGCCCTGCTGCGCCGCCGCAACGACTCCTGAGCCAGCTCCCCGTGCCCGGCGTCCATGGCTGATCCGGTTCCGCCACCCTCCGATCTGCCGGCGCCCTACGCGAGCCCCTGGGGCCGGCTTGCCCAGGCGCTGCTGGCCGTGCTGGCTTCCCTGCGCCTGAAGCTGCGCGAACTCTGGCGCCGCAATGGTGAGGGGGACCTGTCGGTGCCAGGGTTCTGGCCGCAGGGGCTGGCCCCGGTGTTCTGGCCCCTGCTGCTGGCGGCCCTGCTGGCCCTACTCCTGGCCCTGGCGGGTCAGGCCCGGCGCGGGCTGAACCTCCGGGCTGCCCCGGCCGGCGGTGCCGCGGCTCCCGTCGCGGCTCCAGCGCCAACGGCACCAGCGGCGTCCGTCTCGGCTCCATCCGCCTCCGCACCCGCGCCTGTAC
>NZ_NQKY01000014.1 GCF_002252675.1 Synechococcus sp. BO 8801
CGACGTAGAGACGGTTGTTGGTGGAGGTGACCCACTCACAGAACTGGTTCCACACCGAAGCGCCGGAGCGCTGCTGGAGAGTGGCGGTCATGAGTGCGTAGAAGGAAGTCACCGAGCGCTGGCGTCGAAACGCCGGGCCGGTGGAAGGAGATGGGGGCGGTATCCCGTCCCCGCAGCACTGTAACAGTGTGTTGCGGAGTGTGAGGGCCGCCTTCATGAAGAAAAGCTTTGCTTCCCGGCGCGCCTCCCCCGGCCCCCTCCCCTGGTACCTCCCGGGCCCGGTAAGCCAACCGCCCACCGGCGGCCCGGGCGCGCTTGTTAGCGTCCAGACACCCCCTCGAGCTGCGTCAGCCGTGAGCGATCAACGGGTGCTGCTCGTGCGGCTGCCCTGCAATCCGATCTTCCCGATCGGCCCGATCTACCTGGCCGATCACCTGCACAAGTGCTTTCCAGGCTTGCCCCAGCGGATCCTGGATCTGGCGGCGGTGCCCCTGCTCGATGTCCAGCGCGTGCTCCTGGAGGTGGTCGACCAGTTCCGCCCCACCCTGCTGGTGTTCTCCTGGCGGGACATCCAGATCTACGCCCCGGTCGATGGCCGGGGCGGCAATCCGCTGCAGAACTCCTTCGAGGTGTTCTATTCCGCCAGCCCCCTCAAGCGTCTGCGGGGGGCGATCGGCGGGCTGCGGCTGATGGGCTCCTATTACGGCGAGCTGTGGCGCAACCTGCGGCTGGTGCGCCGGGGCCTGCGGCGCGCCCGCCGCCACAACCCCGGGGCCCGGGTGGTCATCGGCGGCGGGGCGGTGAGCGTCTTCTACGAGCAGCTGGGCCGCGGCCTGCCCACCGGTTCGGTGGTGTCGGTGGGGGAGGGGGAAGGGCTGCTGGAGAAGCTGATCCGTGGCCAGTCGCTCACTGGCGAGCGCTGCTATGTGGTGGGCGAGGCGCCCCGTCCGGGCCTGATCCATGAGCAGCCGGCGGGCCTGGAGAAGACGGCCTGCAACTACGCCTACATCGAAGCGATCTGGCCCCAGCTGAACTGGTACCTCGACGGCGGTGACTTCTACGTCGGGGTCCAGACCAAGCGCGGCTGCCCCCACAACTGCTGCTACTGCGTCTACACGGTGGTGGAGGGCAAGGCCGTGCGCGTCAACCCGATCGCCGAGGTGGTGCGCGAGATGCGCCAGCTCTACGACCGTGGCGTGCGTGGCTTCTGGTTCACCGATGCCCAGTTCATCCCGGCCCGGCGCTACATCGACGATGCCAAGGACCTGCTGCGGGCCATTCAGGCGGAGGGCCTCACGGACATCCGCTGGGCGGCCTACATCCGCGCCGACAATCTCGATGCAGAGCTGGCCGAGCTGATGGTGGCCACGGGGATGAGTTACTTCGAGATCGGCATCACCTCGGGGTCCCAGGAGCTCGTGCGCAAGATGCGCATGGGCTACAACCTGCGCACGGTGCTGGAGAACTGCCGGATGCTGGCGGCGGCCGGTTTCCGTGAGCATGTCTCCGTGAACTACTCGTTCAACGTGATCGATGAACGGCCGGAGACCATCCGCCAGACGATCGCCTATCACCGGGAACTGGAGAGCATCTTCGGCGCCGGGTCGGTGGAGCCGGCGATCTTCTTCATCGGCCTCCAGCCCCACACCCACCTTGAGCAGTACGCCTTCGACCAGGGGATGCTCAAGCCTGGCTACGACCCGATGAGCCTGATGCCCTGGACGGCCCGCAAGCTGCTGTGGAACCCGGAACCGATGGGTCGGGTGTTCGGCCGGATCTGCCTGGAGGCCTTCGAGCGCAACCCTGCCGACTTCGGCCGCACCGTGATGGACCTGCTGGAGAGGGAGTACGGCGTGGCTCCCCTGGATCAGGCGTTGCGGGCGCCGGTGGAGGGGCGCCGGGCCCTGGCCACGGCGACGCTCTGAGCAGCGAGCAGCCCGAAACCTGTCATGATTGCCGCAAATAGGCGGCTATTAGAGAATTTTAAGGTATTTAAGGTAAACTCATCACTCAAGCGGCATGGCCGCGGTCGCAGGCGCCTGCCCTGCAGGCCTCTTCCACCCAAGGCTCCCCCAAGCGCTTCCCCAGCATGGCCACCATCAACGTCACCCCCTCCGGAATCCCCACCCTCCGTGAGGTGATCAATGCGGCGGCCGCAGGGGACACCATCCTTCTGGCGGATGGCACCTACGCCTCCGTCCGGTCCCTGGCCAAGCAGACCTCTGCCCCTGGGGTCGTCCAGGCCTCCGGCTACGCCGTGACCGGCACCTCCGAGGCGGGCACCATCGTCAGGGACACCCGCATTTTTCAGCGAAACACGGATGGCCCCAACGGGCCCGGCACGGTCGCGAACCTGACCCTGGACTACAGCGCCGGTGGCCTCGCCGATGGCAACGCCCTGCTGCGGGCCACCTCCGGCGCGTTCGTGGTGCAGGATGTCACCTTCCGAGGCACCCACACCGGCTGGAACGGCAACGGCAACCTCTACATGTCGTTGACCTCGTTTTCGGCCACCTCGCCGATCACGACGAGTCTGACCCTGGACGATGTCACGGTCACGATCAAGGGGCAGGGTGGGTTCAACCCCTTGACCGGGGCTGGAGGTTCAGCCTTCCTTCACAGCTGGAACAACAGCGGCAGCCTTCTCATCCGCGACAGCCTCTTCGATGAAGCCGGCTTCCTGAGCAGCTTCAATATCCTCAACTTCACCGGTTCCGTTGCCACCGGTTCGGTTCAGATCTCCGGCAACACCTTCACCCGGTCAGAGAACCAGGCCGTGGTGCGCCCCACGGGCAATATCCTCGGCAATGTCACCGCGACGCTGAGCGGAAATATCTTTGAGAACGGCTCCTATCTTGATCTCTATGACGTCAGCAAGCTCATCACGCTGACATCGAACACGTTTTCGACCATTGCCAATGGCTTCGGCCTTCGCATCAATGGCCCCACCGTCGGGGTGCTGCCAGTCCTGGCCGGCACGAACGTCTTCAGCGGACCGGGCCTTGCCCTGAAATACGTCGACCCTGGGAACAACAAGTCCATCAGCCTGACCGGGACCAGCATTGTCAACGGTGCGTCCTTCACCAAGCTCACCGCCGGTGGGCAGGGCAACGACACCCTCACCCTTGCCGCAGGCTTCACCGACTGGGTGAGCGGGGATGACGGCAATGATTCGATTTCCACCGGTGACCTGGCCGACGTCCTGCTCGGCGGCGCCGGGAACGACACCCTGACCGGTGGCACCGGTAACGACACCATCCGCGGTGGCGCTGGTAATGACACCATCAATCACACCGTCGATTCCGATGGAGTCGACGCGGTGGATGGCGGCGCTGACACCGATGCCCTTGTGCTCACCTCAGGTTCAGGTAATCAGACTCTCACAGTCTTTTTTGACGGGGTCTCCATTACAGGCTTTGAAGGTGGTTCCGTGACGAATGTGGAGTCGGTGACGGCCAACCTTGGCAGAGGCCCGGCTGACCTGCTGGCTTACGATTCAACAACAGCTGCTGTGACCGTCAATCTTGCCCTCGGAAGTGCAAGTGGGTTTACCTCAATCGCAGACATTGAGTATGTTCGCTCGGGTGCGGGCACTGATTCTCTAACGGGTAGCAATGCTGCCAATATTCTGGATGGTAGTACCAATAACGATACGATTGATGGTGGCGGTGGAGACGACACGTTGATTGGTGGCCTCGGGGTCGATCTCTTGACAGGTGGTTCGGGGAATGACTCCTTCCGTTACTTCTCGACCGATGAATCGGGCACGACGGCTGCAACCCGTGACGTCATCACGGCCTTTGAAGGAGCTGGCATTGCCGGCGGAGACCTGATCAATGTCAATGACGTTGACGCGAACACCGGTGCGGGTGGCAACCAGAACTTCACCTTCATCGGCAATGCAGCGTTCACCGCTGTGGGCCAGTTGCGTTTCTTCCAGGACGGCACCAACACCTTCGTTGAGGCCAACACCACTGGAGCCAGTGGAGCGGAATTCACCATCCAGGTGAATGGGTTGCATACCTTCATCGCCACCGACTTCGTCCTGTAGGACCCGTCTTCAGCCGTTGGTGTCGGCGATCCCGTTCTCTCGACACCGCTGCTTCAGGTAGCTCCGCAGCACCAGCAGACCCCCGAGGCCGATCCACCCCACCAGGCCCCCGATCGGGTTGGGCTGGCTGCCCCCCGGGCCCGCCAGCCATGGGGGGGCGCTCGGCAGCAGCTCCAGCAGGCCCGCCTGCAGGGCGAACCAGCCCCCCACCAGTCCGCCGTGCAGGCCGACCGCCCCCCAGAGCACCCCGCCATCGTCCCTGCGCACCAGGGCCAGGTTCAGTCCCAGCAGCAGCAGACCCCCCAGCAGGCCCACCGCCCCCAGTCCGCCGGGCTGACTCCAGGGGTGGACGAGGGCGAAGACGGCCGCCTGCAGCAGCAGCGCCCCCCTGGGGGCCATCTGATGCTGCAGTTCACCCCACAGCCAGCCGCGGAACACCAGTTCCTCGGCGAAGCCCACGCCCACCATCAGGGCCAGGGCGTTCAGCACCTCGCCCCCGTCCAGGCCACCCGGCCCGATCCAGCGGGCGCCTCCCGAGGCCAGCAGGGCACCCACCACCAGGGCCAGCAGCGCCAGGGTTCGCAGCAGCCCCCGCCCGAAGGCCCCCAGCGCCACGGGCAGCGGGGCCAGCACCCCGAGAGCGCGCCACGGCTGGGATTCGCCCCAGACCCGGCGCAACCGCGGCGGCAGGGTCAGCAGCAGCAGCAACAGGGCCACCACCGCGCCGGCCAGATCCACCTGATCGGGGCGCAGGCCCGGGGCGAGGCCGGCCAGGGGGCGCACCAGCAGCCAGCCGAGGCCGTAGAGCAGCGGCACGTAGAGCAGGGTGCCGCTCCAGCGGGGGCCCACTCAGTTCTCCGGCTCGATCGTGCTCGTCAGGCCCTTGGCCTTGAGGGTTTCGCAGTAGAACTCCGCCGGCTCCAGATCGCAGACGATCACCAGTCCCACCCCCGTGTTGTGGGCCTCCAGCATCACGGCGATCGCATCCTGCTCACTCAGGGACGGCACCACCTGGCGCAGGGTGTTCACCACATACTCCATGCTGTTCACGGGGTCGTTGTGAAGCAGCACCTTGTAGCGGGGTGAGGTCTTGCGCACCCGCTCCGGCGCCTTCTCGATCACGGCGGCCCCCCCCGGCGAACGGGAGGGGGTTTCGGTGGCCGCCGGGGTGGTGGAGGCGGTGGCAAAGGGCGGGATGGTCATGGGCATGGCCGCTCCGGTCCTGACAGTGGCCAACTCTAAAGAGCCCGGATCCGACGCATCGCCTCGTCCACGTTGGCGCGGGAGTTGAAGGCGGAGAGGCGGAAATAGCCCTCGCCCGCCGCGCCGAAGCCGCTGCCGGGGGTGCCCACCACATGGGCCTGGTTCAGCAGGTGGTCGAAGAAGCCCCAGGAATCCAGACCCTCGGGGGTCTTGATCCACACGTAGGGGGCCTGCTGGCCCCCGTACACCTGCAGGCCGGCGGCCTCCAGTTCACGGCGGATGATGGCCGCGTTCTCCATGTAGAAGCCGATCAGGGCCCGCACCTGCTCCTGGCCTTCCGGCGAGTACACGGCCTCGGCGCCCCGCTGCACGATGTAGCTCACCCCGTTGAACTTGGTGCTCTGGCGCCGGTTCCAGAGGCCCCACAGCTCCACCGGCTCGCCGGCGGCCGTGGTGCCGGTGAGTCCCCGGGGCACCACGGTGAAGGCGCAGCGGGTGCCGGTGAAGCCGGCGTTCTTGGAGAAGGAGCGGAACTCGATCGCGCAGCGCCGTGCCCCTTCGATCTCGTAGATGGAGTGGGGCAGCTCCGGATCGGAGATGAACGCCTCGTAGGCGGCGTCGAACAGGATCAGGGCGTTGTTGGCCAGGGCGTAGTCGACCCACTGCTTCAGCTGCTCCCGGGTGGCGACGGCGCCGGTGGGGTTATTGGGGAAGCAGAGGTAGATGAGGTCGACCGGCTGCTCCGGCAGCGGGGCCACGAAGCCGTTGGCCGCCGTGATCGGCAGGTAGGTGAGGCCCCCGTAGCGGCCGCCCCCGTCGGCGTCGCCGGTGCGGCCCGCCATGACGTTGCTGTCGACGTACACCGGATAGACCGGATCGGTGACGGCGATGCGGTTGCCGGCCCCGAGGATGTCGAGGATGTTGCTGCTGTCGCACTTGGAGCCGTCGGAGATGAAGATCTCCTCGGCGCTCACCTCGCAGCCGCGGGCCTGGAAGTCGTGGCGGGCGATCGCCTCCCGCAGCCAGCCGTAACCCTGCTCGGGCCCGTAGCCGTGGAAGCCCTCCCGGGTGCCCATGGCCTCGATCGCCCGCTGCATCGCCTCCCGGCAGGCCGCCGGCAGGGGTTCGGTGACGTCGCCGATGCCCAGGCGGATCACGGCCGCCTCGGGATGGGCCTCCGTGAACGCCTTGACGCGCCGGGCGATCTCGGGGAACAGGTAGCCCGCCTTGAGCCGGAGGTAGCTGTCGTTGACCTGAACCATGGGTGGGAAGCGGAAGGCGGGGCGGCGGGGCCAGGCGGCATCTTCCTATGGCGCGGGCCGGCCTGCCTACGCTCGGGTCGCAGCCCGCCGGTCGCCGCCGTGTCCTTCGCCACCGCCACGCCCGCTGCGACGGCCGACGCACCCGTCGCCTTCGCTGAGCTGGTCGACGGCGGCATCGCCCGGCCCGCCCGCTACCTCGGCAATGAGCGGGGGGTGGAGCCCCGCGACTGGTCGGCGGCCCGGGTGCGCTGGGCGCTCACCTACCCGGAGGTCTACGAGGTCGGCGCCAGCAACCTCGGCCACGTGCTGCTTTATTCCATCCTCAATGCCGTTCCCGGTCAGCTGTGCGACCGGGCCTACCTGCCGGCGCCCGATCTGGCGGCCCGGCTGCGGGAGCGGGGGGCGCCCCTTTTCGCGGTGGAAAGCCACCGGCCCCTGACGGCCTTCGACATCCTCGGCTTCAGCCTCAGTTACGAGCTCGGCGGCACCAACATCCTGGAGATGCTGGATCTGGCGGGCATCCCGATCCGCGCCGCCGACCGGGGCGACCTGCCCCTCGACGACCCGGCGGCGCCGCCGCTGATCTTTGCCGGCGGCCCCACCGCCACGGGCAATCCCGAGCCCTTCGCGCCCTTTTTCGATTTCCTCGCCCTGGGGGATGGGGAGGAACTGCTGCCCGAGATCGGCCTGGTGGTGGCCGAGGGGCGGGCCGCCGGCCTGGGCCGCCGGGCCCTGCTGCGGGACCTGGCCGAGGTGCCGGGGGTCTATGTGCCCTCCCTGTACGCCCCCGGGCCCGACGGCGTGAGCCTGCTGCCGCTGGAGCCGGGCCTGGCGCCCCGCATCCAGCGGCGCACCGCCACCCCCATGCCCCACTACGCCATGGGCCTGGTGCCCCACATCGAGACGGTCCACGACCGGCTCACGGTGGAGATCCGCCGCGGCTGCACCCGCGGCTGCCGCTTCTGCCAGCCGGGGATGCTGACCCGCCCGGCCCGGGACGTGGAGCCGGAGGCGGTCATCGAGGCGGTGGAGGAGGGCATGCTGCGCACCGGCTACAGCGACTTCTCGCTGCTGTCGCTCAGCTGCAGCGATTACCTCTCCCTGCCGGCGGTGGGTGTGGAGCTGCGCAACCGGCTGGCGGAGCACAACGTCAGCCTCACCCTGCCCAGCCAGCGGGTCGACCGTTTCGACAACTCCATCGCCCACATCCTCGGCGGCACCCGCCGGGCCGGGCTCACCTTCGCCCCCGAGGCCGGCACCCAGCGCCTGCGGGACATCGTCAACAAGGGCCTCACGGACGCGGAGCTGCTGCGCGGCATCCGCACCGCCATGGAGAACGGCTACAACCGCGTGAAGCTCTATTTCATGATCGGTCTGCCGGGCGAGACCGACGCCGACGTGCTCGGGATCGTCGACACCTGCCGGGGGCTGCAGCAGCAGTGCCGTGATCTGGGTCGGCTGCAGCTCAACCTGACGATCAGCAATTTCACCCCCAAGCCCCACACGCCGTTCCAGTGGCACAGCGTGTCGACGGCGGAGTTCCGGCGCCGGCAGCAACTGCTGCGCGACGCCCTGCGGCCCCTGCGGGGCATCAAGACCAATTACACCGACGTGCGGCTGTCGGCGGTGGAGGACTTCGTCGGCCGCGGCGACCGGCGGCTGGCGCCGGTGATCGAGGCGGCCTGGCGGGCCGGGGCGGGGCTGGATGCCTGGTTCGAATCGGCCGAGCGCACCCATGCCGCCTGGACCGGCGCCATCGAGGCGGCTGGCCTGGGGGGCTCCTATCGGGCCCTGGAGATGGGCGGCTGGAGTGCGGCGGAGGCCTTTGCCACCGGCGACCTGGAGGCCTTCTGCCGCCAGCCCCTGCCCTGGGACCACATCGATTCCGGGGTCGACAAGGCCTGGCTGGCGGAGGACCTGGGTCGGGCCCTGGCGGCCGCCGTGGTGCCGGACTGCTCCTTCGAGGGCTGCAGCAGCTGCGGGGTCTGCGGTCCGGAGCTGGGGCACAACGTGGTGATCCCGCCGCCCCCCGTGCCGCTGCCGCTGCCGCCGCGGGCGCCGTCCAGCGAGCGGGTCTGCCGGCTGCGCTTCGCCTTCGCCAAGACCGGCTCCCTGGCCCTGATCAGCCATCTCGATATCCTGCGGCTGATGGAGCGGGCCCTGCGCCGCAGCGGCCTGCCGGTGAGCTTCACGGGCGGCTTCCATCCCCTGCCGCGGCTGCAGGTGGCGCTCCCTTTGCCCCTGGGGGTGGAGGGCCTGCACGAGTGGCTTGACCTGGACTTCGCCGCCCCGGTCGACCCCGAGACGGCCCGGGAGCGTCTGCAGGCGGAGCTCAGCCCTGAACTGCTCCTCCTGTCGGTGCAGGCGGTGCCCCTGGCGACCCCCGGTCTGGCCCAGCAGATCCGTTCCGCCGAGTGGCGGTTCACCCTGCGGCCCGCCCCCGATCCGGCGGCACCGGCTCCGGCTTCACTGACCCAGGAGCGCTGGGCGGCGGCGGTCGCGGCGCTGCTGGCGGCCACCAGCCTGCCCTGGCAGGACCAGGACAAGAAGGGGCGCCCAAGGGAGCGGGAGTGTCGCCCCTACCTGCTCGACCTCCGCCTGGTGCCCGCTGAGGGCCCGTCCGGGGCGGACCAGGTGCTGGATCTGGAGGCCGCCGTGGATCCCCAGGGCCGCAGCCTGCGGCCGGACCATCTGCGCCACTGGCTGAGCACCGGCCTCGGCCAGCCGCTGGTGCTCGGTCCGGTCCAGCGCCGTTGCCTCCGGCTGGACGCATGCTAAGTTCGCCCTAGACGGAGACAGGAATAGCGGGGTTCCCTCCCTTCTTCCTCCCCCGCCCAGACGCTTCTGCATCAGGGACGCTTTCTAGAAGCTCCTCGGCGAAAGCGCTATCAAAGTCAACATTGCTTGGTTCGGTCTTCGTCGCTTTGCATCGGGAAGGAACGTCATTCCTTCCGTCACGCTGCCGGCCCGACGACATCCCTGCTCCCCTCCGGGCCCCTTGGCTTCTGGGGGCCAGACCAGGCAACCAGCCGATTCCCTTGTTTCCGGGGTCCGGCCTGATCCTCTCCAGTGGCTGAGCGACCGCCACGGTCGCCGCCCGATTCCTTCCCCCACCTGCCCCCCGGCAGGGCTCCACTGAGCCCACCATCTCTTCCATGCCCCAGCAGATCGTCATCGCTGAGCAGTTGCGGATCGCCGCAGTGCTCAACGACGAACGCGTCGATGAACTGATCGTCGCCCAGGGTCGTTATCAGATCGGTGACGTCTACCTCGGAACCGTCGAGAACGTGTTGCCCGGGATCGATGCCGCCTTCGTCAACATCGGTGAAAGCGAGAAGAACGGCTTCATCCACATCACCGATCTCGGTCCCCTGCGCCTGAAGAAGGGGGGGGCCGGCATCACCGAGCTGCTCGAGCCCCGCCAGAAGGTGCTTGTCCAGGTGATGAAGGAGCCCACGGGCACCAAGGGGCCGCGCCTCACCGGCAACCTCTCCCTTCCGGGACGTTTCCTGGTGCTCCAGCCCCACGGCCAGGGGGTCAGCATCTCCCGGCGCATCAACGGCGAGAACGAGCGCAACCGGCTGCGGGCCCTCGGCGTGCTGATCAAGCCTCCCGGCGCCGGCCTGCTGATCCGCACCGAGGCCGAGGACGTCAGCGAGGAGATGCTGATCGACGACCTCGAGGCCCTGCTGCGCCAGTGGGAATCGATCCAGCAGGCGGCCGAGACGGCCTCGCCGCCGGTGCTCCTCAACCGCGATGAGGACTTCATCCATCGGGTGCTGCGCGACCTCTACAGCCCTGACGTGCTGCGGGTGGTGGTCGACAGCGCCGATGCGGTGGCCCGCGTCAACGCCTTCCTCGGCGCCGACCAGGCCAACCTCCTGGTGGAGCACCACGGTGAACCCACCGAAATCCTTGAGCACTACCGGGTCAACGCCGCCATCCGCGATGCCCTCAAGCCCCGGGTGGATCTCCCCTCCGGCGGCTACGTGATCATCGAGCCCACCGAGGCGCTCACGGTGATCGATGTCAACTCCGGCTCGTTCACCCGCTCGGCCAACGCCCGCGAGACGGTGCTCTGGACCAACTGCGAGGCGGCGGTGGAGATCGCCCGCCAGCTGAAGCTGCGCAACATCGGCGGCGTCGTGATCATCGACTTCATCGACATGGAGTCCCGGCGCGACCAGCTGCAGCTGCTGGAGCACTTCACCCAGGCCTCCCGGGACGACACGGCCCGCCCCCAGATCGCCCAGCTCACCGAGCTCGGTCTTGTGGAGCTGACCCGCAAACGCCAGGGCCAGAACATCTACGAACTGTTCGGCCGGGCCTGCCCCAGCTGTGGCGGCCTCGGCCACGTGGCCGTGCTGCCCGGCAAGGACACCCTCCAGCCCCTGGCCACGGTCTCCGGCCTGGTGCGCTCGGCGGCCTCGGCCCGGGCCGAAGTGGCCAGCCCCTCCACCGGCGCCGGCGAGTCCGGCGGTGGCGGCCGGCGCCGCCGTGGCGGCCGCGGTGGCCGCGGCTCCGACGGGGCCGAGACCCCCGCCCTGGGCGGCTACGGCGAGGGCGGCGGCAACGGCAGCGCCGTCCTCCCGGCGGCGGCCCAGGAGAGCCCCGCCAGCGATGCCCCTCAGCGCCGCCAGGAGCCCGAGGTGCTGGCCGTGCCGATGGATCCCGAACAGGAGCTGGTCTTCGGCTGGATGGGGCTGAGTCCGGCCTTGCTGCTGGATCCGCTCCCCACCGGCGACAGCCTGATGGTGCGTGTGGTGCGCCCCGACGCCGACCCCGAGGCCGTCCTGGAGGAAGCCCGTCAGCAGCTGGCCGCCAGCGGCTCCCGTCGCCGGCGGCGCGGCCGCGGCGGTGAGGGCCGCAACGGCATGGCCGACGCGAATGGCATGGCCGACGCGCCCGAAGCTGCCGAATCCCCCGTGGTCTCCGGATCCTTCGACTCCCCGGTGCCGGAGGCGATGCCCATCTTCGAGATCACGCCGGCCCCGTTCGAACCCCTGCCCACCCCCGTCCCGTCCGAACTGGTGACGGTGGCCGTGCCCAGCCGCCGCTCCTCCAGCCGGTCCACACCGGCGGCGGTGGCGGCCCCGGTGGCGACGGCGGCTCCGGTCCCGGTGGCAGCCTCTGCCGCCGCAATTCCCGCGGCCGATGCCGCTGCCGCCGACGCGGGTGAACCCCGCCGCCGCCGCCGCCGCTCCTCCGCCGCTGGCTGATCGCCCCGGCCGCAACGCCCTCGGGCGCCCCGGCCCCGAGGTCCTCGCTCACCCCGACGCAGATGTCTGGGGGGGGCTTGAGCCCGCGGATTGTGCCGGAGTGGACGAGGTCGGCCGGGGCAGCCTGTTCGGACCGGTGTTCGCGGCGGCGGTGGTGTTGCCGGCCACGGCCCTGGCGACCCTGGCGGCGGCGGGCCTGAACGACAGCAAGAAGCTCAGCGCCCGGCGCCGCGAGGCCCTGGTTCCCCTGCTGCGCCACCATGCCCTGGCCTGGGCCCTGGGGCAGGCGAGCGCCGGCGAGATCGATCGCTGGGGGGTGCGCCAGGCCACCGAATGGGCGATGCTTCGGGCCCTGCAACGGCTGGCCCGCCCCCCCCGGCTGTTGCTGGTGGACGGGGTCCTTCCCCTGCGGGGCTGGCCCGGCCCCCAGTCCGCCCTGGTGGGCGGGGATGGACGCTGCGCTGCAATCGCCGCCGCCAGCGTGCTCGCCAAGCAGGAGCGGGATGCCCTGCTGCGGCGCCTGGCGTTGCGCCACCCCGGCTATGGCCTGGAGCGCCACGCCGGCTACGGCACCCGCCAGCACCGGGAGGCGATCCAGCGGCTGGGACCCACACCCCTGCACCGCCGCAGCTTTCTCAGGTCGATCGGCACCAGTGCTGGAAATCCCCCAGCAGCTGCTGACTCACCCGGGTCCTGATGCCCAGCAGGATGCCGCCGAGCACCGAGCGGCCCGTGGCCTCCAGCACCTTGGGCGGGATCAGCTTCAGCAGGGTGGGGCGGCTCACGGTCACCGAGAGGCTGGCCTCACCGGTGAGGCCGCCGTCGGCCGCGGCCAGCCAGGAGCAGAGCCCGAGGCGGAAGTCCTCCACCAGCCCGAGTCCTTCGAGCTGGCAGTCGAGGGCCTCCAGCTCCAGCCGGCCATGGCGACGCACCACCTGCAGCTCCACCACCGGCTGGATCTTCAGCTGGAACACCCGCACCTGGCTCACGGTGTAGCGGTAGCGGCCGGGGCCGAGGGGTTCGAGCTGGGTGGGGTCGAGCAGGGCCTGCACGACCCGCTGCTCATCGTCGAGGTAGGCGGGCAGGCGATCCGCCTCGCTGGCCACCGGAAGGTCGAGTTGCTGGCTGGCGCTGAAGGCCAGGGACATGGCCTGCGGGCCGGCAGGCCATGATCCTACCGATCACCCCAGAGCGTCCCACCGCCATGCGTCTTGCCTTTCTCGGTCCCGTCGGCACCTACGGTGAGCAGGCGGCGCAGCGACTGGCGGCCCTCGAGGGCCTCGAGGCGGTGGACTTTGTGCCCCAGCAGGGCATCCGCGCCGTGATCCGGGCCCTGGCCGACGGCGACTGCGATCTGGCGGTGGTGCCGGTGGAGAACTCGGTCGAGGGGGGCGTCACCAGTTGTCTCGATGCCCTCTGGGAGCACCCCGACCTGGCGGTGGCCCGGGCCCTGGTGCTGCCCATCCGCCACGCCCTGGTGGGCAGCGGCCCCCTCGACGCCATCAGTGAGGTGCTCTCCCACCCCCAGGCCCTGGCCCAGTGCAGCCTGTGGCTGGGCGAGCACCTTCCCCAGGCCCTGCAGCTGCCCACCAGCTCCACCGCTGAAGCGGCCCGGCTGGTGCGGGGCAGCCGCTTCCGGGGCGCCATCGCCTCGCTGGAGGCGGCCGCCGAGCACGGCCTCGAGGTGCTGGCCCACCCGATCAACGATGTGCCGGGCAACTGCACCCGCTTCCTGCTGCTGCGTCGCGGCGAGCGCTCCCACCAGGGCCCCTATGCCAGCCTGGCGTTCTCGCTCCATTCCAACCAGCCCGGTGCCCTGCTGGAGTCGCTGGGCTGCTTCGCCGGCCAGGGGCTGAACATGAGCCGGATCGAATCCCGTCCCTCCAAGCGGGAGATGGGCGAATACATCTTCTTCGTCGATCTCGAGCTTCCCGAGGGGGCCGCTCCCCTGGACGGGGCGATCGCCGACCTCACCCCCCTCTGCGAGCACCTGGCCCTGTTCGGGGCCTATCCCCTCACCAACCTCGCCGCCGAGGAGAAGGCCGACTGAGTCAGCCCGGCCCGGGCACCGGTCCGCGGAAGACGCCGAACTGCATCAGCCCGTTGCGGAAGGCCCAGTCCATCAGCAGCAGCGTCGGCGTTTCCCGAAGCCCCTGGATCACGGCCCGGGGGCCCAGCCCCAGCACCGCCCCGGGGCGACGCACGCCTTCGAGGATCGAATCCACCCAGGAGGGCAGGGTGGCCACCGTCCAGTCGCCGGTGCTGATCGGCAGGCCCCGGTTCCAGGGGCTGATTTCCAGATTCCTCTTCAGGGAGGGGATGCTGGCGAACTCCGGATGCGCCCACTGGTCGAGCAGCTGGCGCATCACCCAGCGCTCCAGCCGGTTCATCGGGGCGACGCCCGGGTCGCGGCGGTTCCAGTCGGCCACCGCCAGAGCGCCGCCCGGCCGGAGCACGCGCAGCATCTCATCGGCGTAGCGCTGCTTGTCGGGCATGTGGGGGCCGGCTTCGACACTCCAGACCGCATCGAAGCCCGTGTCGGCGCCCCCGTCCGGCAGCTCCAGGGCCAGGGCATCCATCACGGCGAAGCGGCAGTTCGGCAGGTCGGCCGGTGTGAGCTCCCGGGCCCGGGCGATCTGGGCCGGGCTGATGCTGATGCCCAGCACCTCGAAGCCGTAGTCGCGGGCCAGGATGCGGGCGCTGCCGCCGATGCCGCAGCCCACGTCCAGCACCCGGCTGCCGGGGGGCAGACGGTCGAGGCCGCTCCAGCGCACCAGCTCGTGGACGAAGGCGGCCTTGGCGGCGCGGAAATCCCGGCTACCCGGCGGATCGCCGTAGTGGCCCAGGTGCACGTGCTCGCCCCAGAGCCGCTCCAGCAGACGGTCGTCCGTCCAGCGGTCGTAGGCGGCGGCGACGCTGGCCGGCGACAGATAGGCCCGGGAGCGCCGCTGCCACAGCAGGGCAGCGAGGAGGGTCGCCAGGGCACCCCCCGTCAGGAGGAGGGGCAGCAGGGCGCCGCCCGGAAGAAGGCTCGGCATGGGTCAGGTCTCGCTGCTGCCGTCGCCGAGGGTGGAGAAGGTGTCCTTCAGGACCGTGCGGGCCGCCAGCTGGCGCCGGGTCTGGTCGAGCAGTTCGAATTCCTGGCGCAGCCGCTCACCGGTGTCGGTGATCTCGAGCAGGGCCTGCTGGTGGTCGGCCACCGGCCCGCCGAGATGGGCACCGATCCAGAAGGAGAGCTCCCGCGGCAGATCGGGCAGATCGGCGGGCAGCGAGGAAGGCTTGCCGATCAGCTTGCCGGTGAGATCGACCACGTCGCGCAGGGCCCGGGTCACGTCGCTGGTGAGGGTCTCGAGCTCCTCGTGGCTTTCGCTCACCGTGTCCTCGATCCAGCTGACCATGCCGACCCGGAACGGGGTGTCGCGCACGATGTCGAGCACCCGGAAGCGCTGCTGGCCCATGGTGACGATGTTGCTGCGGTCGTCGTCCTGAACCTGGCAGTGCAGGATCTCGGCACAGCAGCCCACTTCCGCCATCTTCTTGCTCTGGGGATCCCAGCGCACCACTCCGAAGCGCCTGTCCTCCGACATCGCCGTGCGCAGCATCATGCGGTAGCGCGGCTCGAAGATGTGGAGCGGCAGCACTTCCTGGGGGAAGAGCACCACATCGGGGAGGGGGAACAGGGGCAGCTCCCTGACGGCCAGATCAGTCACGGGAGCAGGATGCCGCTGGCGGCAGGGGGGAAGGGGCGATCGGAGGTCGGCAGCGAAAGGATCAACCAGGGCAACTCGGGATGTGTCGCGATCCTAGAGAGAGCGACCAGCCCGGCGAAGCCCCGTTGAGCCCATCGGCATCAGAGCTTGACTTCGATGTCCACACCGCTCGGCAGGTCGAGCTTCATCAGGGCGTCGATGGTCTTGGAACTGGGGCTGTAGATATCGATGATGCGGCGATGGGTGCGGGTCTCGAAGTGCTCACGGGAATCCTTGTCGACGTGAGGCGAGCGCAGCACGCAGTAGATCTTGCGCTTGGTGGGCAGGGGGATGGGACCGATGGCCGTGGCAGCGGTGTGATCGGCGGTTTCGATGATCTTTTCGCAGGACAGATCCAGCATGCGGCGATCGAAGGCCTTCAGGCGGATGCGGATCTTCTGCTGGGGGATGGAGGCGGTCATCGGAGGGGAAACGCGGACGAAGGGCGGCGGTAGGCCGTGGAAACGGGTTGTCGAGGTGCGGACGGAACCGACGGTTCCGGAAGGGGGAGCCCCACCGTGGTGAGACTCCCCCGAAAAGGCTAGATCAGCCTCACAGAACGATCTTGGACACCACGCCGGCACCGATGGTGCGGCCGCCTTCGCGGATGGCGAAGCGCATGCCCTGCTCGATGGCGACCGGGCAGATCAGCTCGGCGGACATCTTGATGCGGTCGCCGGGCATCACCATTTCCACGTTGGTGCCGTCATCGGCGGTGAAGGCCGTGATCTGGCCGGTCACGTCGGTGGTGCGGATGTAGAACTGCGGGCGGTAGCCGGCGAAGAAGGGGGTGTGGCGGCCGCCTTCTTCCTTCTTGAGCACGTAGACCTCACCCTCGAACTTGGTGTGGGGCTTGATGGAGTTGGGCTTCACCAGCACCATGCCGCGCTCGATGTCCTCCTTCTGGATGCCGCGCAGCAGCAGGCCGACGTTGTCGCCCGCCATGCCCTCGTCGAGCAGCTTGCGGAACATCTCCACGCCGGTGACGGTGGTTTCCCGGGTGTCGCGGATGCCGACGATCTGGACGGTCTCGCCCACCTTCACCTTGCCGCGCTCGATACGACCGGTGGCGACAGTGCCCCGACCGGTGATCGAGAACACGTCTTCGACGGCCATCAGGAAGGGCTTGTCGATCTCACGCTCGGGCTCGGGGATGGACTCGTCGACCGCATCCATGAGGTCGAGGATCTTGTCGACCCACTCATCCTCACCGCGCACGGCCTTCTTGCCACCCTGGATGTACTCGAGGGCCTTGAGGGCGGAGCCGGCGATCACGGGGATGTCGTCGCCGGGGAAGTCGTAGCTGCTCAGCAGCTCACGCATCTCCAGTTCGACGAGCTCGAGGATCTCCTCGTCGTCGACCATGTCCTTCTTGTTGAGGAACACCACCAGGGCGGGCACGCCCACCTGCTTGGCCAGCAGGATGTGCTCCTTGGTCTGGGCCATGGGGCCGTCGGTGGCGGCCACCACCAGGATGGCGCCGTCCATCTGGGCGGCACCGGTGATCATGTTCTTGACGTAGTCCGCGTGGCCGGGGCAGTCCACGTGGGCGTAGTGACGGTTCTCGGTCTCGTACTCGACGTGGGCCGTGTTGATGGTGATCCCCCGCTCCTTCTCTTCAGGGGCGCCATCGATCTCGTCGTAGGCCTGGGCCTTGGCCATGCCCTGGGACGCCAGCACGTTGGTGATGGCGGCGGTGAGGGTGGTCTTGCCGTGGTCAACGTGACCGATGGTGCCGATGTTGACGTGAGGCTTGTTCCTCTCAAACTTCTCGCGTGCCATGGAAGGAAAGAATCGGGGGGGTGGGTTGGATGGAAAGAAAGATCAGGAATTGCCCTGATTCTTGGAAATGATGGCTTCCGCCACATTGCGAGGAACTTCCTCGTAATGGCTGAACTCCATCGAGAAAATACCCCGACCCTGGGTCATGGATCGGAGCTGGGTGGCGTAGCCGAACATCTCGGCCAGAGGCACCTTGGACTGGACTTTGGACTGTCCGTTGTCGACGGACTGTCCTTCGACCTGGCCGCGGCGAGAGGAAAGGTCGCCGATGACCGAACCGAGGTAATCCTCGGGGACCTCGACCTCAACCTTCATCATCGGCTCAAGAAGTACGGGATTGCACTTCTTGACGCCGTCCTTGAAGGCCAAGGAACCGGCGATCTTGAACGCCATCTCCGAAGAGTCGACGTCGTGATAGGAGCCGTCCACCATGGTGACCCGGACATCGATCATGGGGAAACCGGCAATCACACCGGACTGGCAGGTTTCCTTCATGCCGGCTTCCGCCGGACCGATGTACTCCTTGGGAACGATGCCGCCAACAATCTTGTTGACGAACTCGAACCCTGAACCCGGCTCGCCGGGCTGCATTTCGATCACCACGTGGCCGTACTGGCCCTTGCCTCCCGTCTGGCGGGCGAACTTGCCCTCACCCTTGGCGCTGCCGCGGATGGTTTCCCGGTAGGACACCTGGGGGGCACCGATGTTGGCCTCCACCTTGAACTCCCGCAGCATGCGGTCGACAAGGATCTCCAGGTGCAGTTCGCCCATGCCGGCGATCACGGTCTGGTTGGTTTCCGGATCGGTGGAGACCCGGAAGGTGGGGTCTTCCTCAGAGAGGGACTGCAGCGCCTTGCCGAGTTTCTCCATGTCGCCCTTGGTCTTGGGCTCCACGGCCACGGAGATCACCGGTTCGGGGATGAACAGGGATTCCAGAATGATCGGATCGGAGTCGACGCAGAGGGTGTCGCCCGTGGTGGTGTCCTTGAGGCCAAGAACGGCGCCCAGGTCACCGGCCCGGAGCTCGTCGACTTCTTCGCGCTCGTCGGCCTTGAGCAGGATCAGGCGGGAGATGCGCTCCTTCTTGTCCTTGGTGGAGTTGAGCACGTAGCTGCCCTTCTGCAGCACGCCGCTGTACATGCGGACGAAGGTGAGCTTGCCGTAGGGGTCGGCCATCACCTTGAAGGCCAGGGCACTGAAGGGAGCGCTGTCGTCGCAGGCACGGGTGGCTTCGCTGCCGTCGGCCAGCAGGCCATGGATCGGCGGCACATCGACGGGGGCGGGCAGGTAGTCGACAACCGCATCGAGCACCAGCTGGACGCCCTTGTTCTTGAAGGCGGAGCCGCAGAGGATCGGGACCATGCCGTGATGCAGCACCCCGAGGCGGATGCCACGCATCAGCTGCTCCTGGGTGAGCTCTCCGTTCTCAAGGAAGGATTCGATCAGCTCTTCGTCGGTTTCGGCCACCGACTCCATCAGCTTCTGGCGCCACTCCGCAGCCTCGTCCTGCATGTCGGCGGGGATCTCCTCTTCGAGGATGTCGGTGCCGAGGTCATTGGTGTAGATGATCGCCTTGTTGCGCACCAGGTCGATGATGCCCTTGAGGTCGCCCTCGGCACCGATCGGCAGCTGGATCGGCACGGCGTTGGCCTTGAGGCGATCCTTGATCTGGTCGTAGACCTTCAGGAAGTTGGCGCCGGTCCGGTCCATCTTGTTGACGAACACGATCCGGGGCACGTTGTAGCGATCGGCCTGGCGCCAGACGGTCTCCGACTGGGGCTGGACGCCGCCCACGGCACAGAACACGGCGACCACACCATCGAGGACGCGCATCGAGCGCTCCACCTCGATCGTGAAATCGACGTGGCCAGGGGTGTCGATGATGTTGATCCGGTTGTCCTTCCAGCTGGTGGAGATGGCGGCGGCGGTGATGGTGATCCCCCGCTCGCGTTCCTGCTCCATCCAGTCGGTGACGGCGGCGCCATCGTGCACCTCGCCCATCTTGTGGACCACGCCGGAATAAAACAGAATCCGTTCGGTCGTGGTGGTCTTGCCCGCGTCAATGTGAGCGGCGATACCGATATTTCTGACGCGTTCCAGGGGGTAGGCGCGGGCCACGGGAAAGTTCTCCGGGGGTGGGTCGACGAAAAGCGGGCGTAACTCTACAGACCGGTGATGGCTCAGGTCTGGGGGAACCGGATCAGCCCAGGCATCCGGTTCCCGGGGTCGCTCAGTAGCGGTAGTGGGCGAAAGCCTTGTTGGCCTCGGCCATCTTGTGGGTTTCCTCCCGCTTGCGGACGGCACTGCCGGCCTCGTTGGCCGCGTCCATCAGCTCGCCGGCCAGTTTCTGGGCCATGCTCCGGCCGTTGCGGGCGCGGGAGAAGTTGACCAGCCAGCGCAGCGCCATGGCGGTGCCCCGCTCCTGACGCACTTCCATCGGCACCTGATAGGTGGCGCCGCCGACCCGACGGGCCCGGACCTCCACCAGGGGGGTGGCATTGCGGACCGCCGTCTCGAACAGGTCGAGGGGATCGGCGCCGGTGCGCTCGTTGATCAGGGTGAAGGCATCGGAAAGGATGCGCTGGGCCGTGGACTTCTTGCCGTGCTTCATCAGCCGGGCCACGATCATCGAGGCCAGACGGCTGTTGAACTGGGGATCCGGGAGAACCGGGCGCTTCTCGGCGGCGTTGCGGCGGGACATGGAACGGAGGGAGAAAAAGCAGGAGGAGGGAGTCGGCCGCGGAGAGCCGGTGGCGCGAAGGCTCAGGCCTTCGGTGTCTTGGCGCCGTACTTGGAGCGGGACTGACGCCGGTCCTTGACCCCGGAGGTGTCGAGGGTGCCGCGGATGATGTGATACCGGACACCGGGCAGATCCTTGACGCGGCCGCCGCGGATCAGAACCACCGAGTGCTCCTGAAGGTTGTGGCCGATGCCGGGGATGTAGGCCGTCACCTCGAAGCCGGAGGTGAGGCGCACGCGGGCCACCTTCCTCAGCGCCGAGTTGGGCTTCTTCGGGGTGGAGGTGTACACCCGGGTGCAGACGCCACGCCGTTCGGGGCAGGCGCGCAGGGCGGGCGACTTCGTCTTGCGGGTGAGACGCTGCCGCTCGGTGCGGATCAGCTGCTGAATAGTGGGCATCGAGGGCCGGGTGCTGCTCGGTGGGGACTTCTGGGTGGACAGGTCGGACGTCCGACCGTATCGACAATCCGACACCTTACTTCGTCGTCGTCCCGCTCAGTTCTCACGGCTGAAGGCGGCGCCGCAGGCGCAGCTGCGCACCCCCGGTCCGGAGCGCACCAGGAACCCGCCGCCGCTGAGGTCGCCCCGGTAGTCGAGCTGGAGGCCCTGAAGCAGGGGCAGCTGGTCGCCGGGGGAATAGAGGGTGATGCCGTCGGCCCGGGCCACGGGAGTGCCGGACAGGTGGCCGGGGCGCAGGCGGATGGCCCAGGCCTCACAGGCGCCCTCCAGCAGCTCCAGGTGCATCAGCCCGGGGGTGCCCGCCACGGCCGCCTGCCGGCAGAGCTCGGCGGCGGCGGCGGCGGTGAGACGGAGGCTGTGGCCCCTGGGCACGGCGAGGCGGCGAATGGGGTGAGTCTGCCAGTGGGGGAGATCTGCCCAGGCCATCAGTCCGTCAAGGCCATCAGTCGGCCAGCGGCCGGCCGGCCGGCCCCAGGCTCGTGGCCGCTCCCCCGCCCCCGATGGGCACCAGGCCCAGGCCGTTGTGCACGGAGCCGGCCACGCCGCGCCCCTTGACCCGGTGGCTGCCGCCCATCACCAGGCCCGTGGAACTGCCCCCGTCGAGGTTGAGGGCATCCACCAGCCCCAACTGCTGCAGCAGCCAGGCGGTTTCGGAGAGGGTGGGCCCGGCGCCCCCCCCGGCGCCCTCCAGGGTCACCAGCCACAGCAGGGTGCCGTCGCTGCCCACCACGGTGCGGGGCGCCCCCTGGCGCAGGAAGGCGGTCCCGAACCCCTCGGCGCCGCCGTTGAGCACGATGCGGCCGTTCTGGAGCAGCAGCGGTCCGCCCCCCATCACGGAGGAGGCGTTGCCCACCGGATCGCTCGGCCGGCTCTCGATCCGCAGCCGATCCCCCTCGCCCCAGGGCAGGTCGGCCCCGCCGCGGGCCACCACCAGGGTGTCCTCCGGCCGCAGCGGCACCCCGGCCGCCAGCTCGGCGCTGCCGATCCGGCGCTGCACCTGGCCGCCGCTCAGCAGCAGGCCCGTCTCCGAGCCGGTCAGGGCCTGGTAGAGCCGGCCCCACTCGCCCGTGTAGCGGCTCAGGCCCCGCTGGGCCAGGCCGCTGTTCACCGTCAGCAGCGGCAGGCGCTGGCCGCGGTCATCGCTGATCCATTCCTCCAGCCGCAGGCGGCCGAAGCGGGGCAGGCTGCGGGGCTCCCAGCCCACAACGCCGCGGTTGAGGATCGGCCCGGACAGCCAGCGGCCCTGGTCCCGCAGGGCGCCGAGGGGAAGCCGGCGCACCCGGTTGAAGAAGCCGCCGTTGATCGCCACCAGGGCGTCCTGGCGCTGGGCCAGGGCCGTCAGGGAGCTGAGCCCCGCCATGCCGTCGGGGCGGCTGAGGGTGCGCAGCTCCAGGGGACCGCTGCGCGGATCGATCCGGACGGCGTTGACCAGGAACCGGCTGCCGCCCACGTTGCGCACCTGCTGGTCCCAGCGCAGCTGGGACCCCAGCATGGCCAGCAGCCGCGGATCGATCGGAGCCGGTGCCTCCGGCGCCGTGCCGACGCTGCCGGCGCCCTGGGGCAGATCGATGACCACCCGGGCCGGATCCCCCAGGGTGAACGTGCGCAGGGGCGCGGCAGCACCGGGCACCGCCAGGGTCAGGTCCGTCCCGTCGCTGCCGCTGCGCAGGCCCCGGGCGGTGAGCAGGGCCAGCTGGTCGGGCCGGCTCAGCAGGGACAGCTGCAGGCCGCCCTCGCTGCTGCGCACCAGGGTGGGGCCATCGAGGTCGAGCACCACCCGCCGGACCCCGGCCTGCTCCGAGCTGCGCACCTGGAGCAGCCGGGGCGCCGGCAGGCGCAGATCCAGCCGCTCGCCGCGGCGCTCCACCGTCACGCCCACGTCCAGCAGGAGGGCGGCCACGTCGACGGCCACCTCGTCCGCCAGCGAGCGCTGCTGCGCCGGCGGCACCAGCAGCTCCCGGCCGAACCATTCCAGGGCCAGGGCGCCATCGGGCCGGGAGCGGCTGCTGAAGCCCAGCTGGCCTTCGAGCACCTCCAGCGGCAGCCACAGGGCCATCGGCCGGCGCGGGTCATCGCCGCTCCAGCGCCAGGCGGCCTGCTGGCTGCGGCCGTTGAGCGTCAGCCCGGTGCCGCCGACCTCCGCGGCGGAGCCCGCGCGCATCGGCACGGGCCGGCTTGGACGCGGGGCCGCCGGTTCCGGCAGGGGCGGGGGCATCGGCGGCGGGGCTGCCCTGGTGACCGGTGGAGCTCCGATCAGGGCCAGCAGGGCCAGGGTGATCGGGAGAGTCCTGGCCATCGACGACGTCCTGCCTCTTGAGGCATAAATCCTGCCCCTTGAGGCAAAAAGTTAGTCCCATCGCTCCGGGGAAGGGCGGCTGCCTAGGATCGATGGCTCGCCCTGTCGTCGCGGACACGGCTGCTGCACGGGTGACACGGCAGCTCCTCGGCAGACCCTTCCTGCCGGCTTCTTTAGGCTTGTTGTTTTCAAGCCATCTCCAGCTCCGTTTCAGCAGCACCAACCCGGCCTATGTCCTCCTCCGTTCCGCTCTGGCCCCATCGCGACAGCTCGTCCCCAGGCCCTGGAGAAACGGACGCGTGCGGCGTGGGCTTCCTGGCCCACCTCGATGGGGTGGCCAACCACTGGGTTCTCCAGCAGGCCCTGCGGGGCCTCCGCTGCATGGAGCACCGGGGCGGCTGCGGCGGCGATGGTGATTCCGGCGACGGCGCCGGCCTGCTGACCGCCATCCCCTGGAGCTACCTGGAGGCTGTCTGGCCGGCGGCGGCCGCCTCCACGGCGATCGTGCGGGGACTGGGGATGCTGTTCCTGCCGGCGGATCCCGACCGCCGCGACCAGGCCCGCCGGATCTGCGACGAGGAGGCCGAACGCCTCGGTCTCCTCAGCCTCGGCTGGCGGCAGGTCCCCGTGGTTCCCGAGGTGCTCGGTCCCCTGGCGCGGGAGAACGCCCCGGCCATCGAGCAGTGGCTGCTGGCCGCCCCCGATGCGGTGCCCGGCGTCATGGCCGATGTCGACGCCCTCGAATCCCTGCTGTTCCGCCTGCGGCGCCGCGCCGTCGACCGGGTGCGGGAGGTGTGGGGGGCCGACACCACCGACCTCTATTTCGCCTCGATCAGCGCCCGCACCGTCGTCTACAAGGGCATGGTGCGCTCGGAGGTGCTCGACGCCTTCTACACCGACCTCCGCGACGAGCGCTTCAGCGTCGCCTTTGCGGTGTACCACCGCCGCTTCAGCACCAACACCCTGCCCCGCTGGCCCCTGGCCCAGCCGATGCGGCTGCTGGGCCACAACGGTGAGATCAACACGCTGCTGGGCAACATCAACTGGGCCCGGGCCGCCGAATCCCACCTCGAGGCCGTCTGGGGCGATGCCGCCCGGGACCTGCGGCCCCTGGTCAACGCCGCTTTCAGCGATTCGGCCAACCTCGACGCCACCCTCGAGCTGATGGTGCGCAGCGGCCGGCCGATCACCGACAGCCTGCTGACCCTGGTGCCGGAGGCCTTCCGCGACCAGCCCGAACTCGACGAACGGCCCGCGATCAAGGCCTTCTACGAATACAGCGCCTGCCTGCAGGAGCCCTGGGACGGTCCGGCCCTGCTGGTCTTCAGCGACGGCCGCATGGTGGGGGCCACCCTCGACCGCAACGGCCTGCGGCCGGCCCGCTACTGCATCACCAGCGACGGCTACGTGGTGATGGGCTCGGAAACGGGCGTGGTCGAACTGGAGGAATCCCGGATCATCGAAAAGGGGCGCCTCGGCCCCGGCCAGATGCTGGCCGTCGACCTGGAGCAGCACCGGCTGCTGCGCAACTGGGATGTGAAGGAGGAGACGGCGGCGCGCCTCCCCTACGCCGGCTGGCTGCTCGACCACCGCCGCAGCCTGTCGCCCGGCGTCTGGGAGCAGGAGCGCACCCTCGGTGAGCTGGAGCTTCTCCAGCAGCAGACCGCCTTCGGCTTCACCGCCGAGGACCTGGATCTGGTGATCGAGGACATGGCCGGCCAGGGCAAGGAGCCCACCTACTGCATGGGGGACGACATCCCCCTGGCGGTGCTCTCCGCCAAGCCCCACCTTCTTTACGACTACTTCAAGCAGCGCTTCGCCCAGGTCACCAACCCCCCCATCGACCCGCTGCGCGAGAAGCTGGTCATGAGCCTGGAGATGCACCTGGGTCGGCGCGGTTCCGCCCTGCGGCCCGATGCCTCCGGCGCCGCCGTGCTGCACCTCACCACCCCGGTGCTCAACGAGGCTGAACTGGAGGATCTCGGCTCCCACGGCCTTGGTCTCACCACCCTCTCCACGCTCCTGACGGTGTCCAGCGGACCCGAGGGGCTGGAGCAGGCCCTGCATCGGCTCTGCTTCGAGGCGGAGGCCGCCGTGCGCAGCGGCTCCCAGATCCTGGTCCTTTCCGACCGGGCCGATGGCGGCATCAGCGCGGGCACCACGGCCATCCCTCCCCTGCTGGGGGTGGGGGCCGTGCACCACCATCTGCTGCGGCTCGGCCTGCGCCTGCAGTGCTCCCTGGTGGTGGACACCGCCCAGTGCTGGAGCACCCACCACCTCGCCTGCCTGATCGGCTACGGCGCCAGCGCGATCTGCCCGTGGCTCACCTGGGAGACCACCCGCCACTGGCTGGCCCATCCCCGCACCCAGTCGATGATCGAGCGGGGCAAGCTCCCCCGCCTCGATGCCGACACGGCCCAGTCCAACGTGCGCAAGGCCCTGGAGGAGGGGCTGCGCAAGATCCTCTCCAAGATCGGCATCTCGCTGCTGGCCAGCTACCACGGCGCCCAGATCTTCGAGGCCATCGGCATCGGCGCCGATCTGATCGATCTGGCCTTCACCGGCACCACCAGCCGCGTCTCCGGCCTCAGCCTGCAGGATCTGGCCAGCGAAACCCTGGCCTTCCACGCCAAGGCCTACCCGGAGCTGAACCGCACCAAGCTGGAGTTCATGGGCTTCGTGCAGTACCGCACCGGCGGGGAGTTCCACCTCAACAACCCGGACATGTCCAAGGCCCTGCACGCCGCCGTGGCGGCGGGCCCCGGCTACGACCACTTCACCACCTACCGCACCCTGCTGGAGAACCGCCCGGTCACGGCGCTGCGGGATCTGCTTGAGCTGCGCCCGGCCCCGACGCCCCTGCCGATCGACCAGGTGGAGAGCGTCGAGAGCATCTGCAGCCGCTTCTGCACCGGCGGCATGAGCCTGGGGGCCCTCTCCAGGGAGGCTCACGAGGTGCTGGCGGTGGCGATGAACCGCATCGGCGGCAAGAGCAACTGCGGCGAGGGCGGCGAGGACCCGGCCCGCTACCACCCCCTCCACGACGTCGACGGTGAGGGCCATTCGCCCACCCTCCCCAGCCTGCGCGGTCTCCGCAACGGTGACAGCGCCTGTTCCGCCATCAAGCAGATCGCTTCGGGTCGCTTCGGCGTCACCCCGGCCTACCTGCGCAGCGGCCAGCAGCTGGAGATCAAGGTGGCCCAGGGCGCCAAGCCCGGCGAGGGCGGCCAGCTGCCCGGCCCCAAGGTGGACACCTACATCGCCTGGCTGCGCAACAGCAAGCCCGGCGTGGCGCTGATCTCACCGCCGCCGCACCACGACATCTATTCCATTGAGGATCTGGCCCAGCTCATCCATGACCTGCACCAGGTGAACCCCGCCGCCCGGGTCTCGGTGAAGCTGGTGGCCGAGATCGGCATCGGCACGATCGCCGCCGGTGTGGCCAAGGCCAATGCCGACGTGATCCAGATCTCCGGCCATGACGGCGGCACCGGAGCCTCGCCGCTGAGTTCGATCAAGCACGCCGGCAGCCCCTGGGAGCTGGGGCTCACGGAGGTGCACCGCAGCCTGCTGGAGAACGGCCTGCGGGACCGGGTGCTGCTGCGGGCCGACGGGGGCCTCAAGAGCGGCTGGGACGTCCTGATCGCCGCCCTGCTGGGGGCCGAGGAGTACGGCTTCGGCTCGGTGGCCATGATTGCCGAGGGCTGCATCATGGCCCGCGTCTGCCACACCAACAACTGCCCGGTGGGCGTCGCCACCCAGAAGGAGGCCCTGCGCAAGCGCTTCACCGGCCTGCCCGAGCACGTCGTCAACTTCTTCGTCTTTGTGGCCGAGGAGGTGCGCCAGCTGCTGAGCGTGCTGGGCGTGGCCCGGCTCGAGGATCTGATCGGCCGCACCGATCTGCTGGCGCCCCGCGCCATCGGTCTCACCAAGACCAGCGCCCTGGATCTCTCCTGCCTGCTGGATCCGATCCCCGCCGCCGCCGACCGCGCCTGGCTGCGCCACGACGACGTGGCCCACGGCAATGGTCCGGTGCTCGAGGACGGGCTGCTTGCCGACCCGGAGGTGCGCGCGGCGATCGAGAGCCACGGGCAGGTGGCGCGCCAGCTGATGATCGTCAACACCGACCGCAGCGTGGGGGCCCGACTCTCCGGCGAGATCGCTGCTCTGCACGGCAACACCGGCTTCCAGGGGGGCCTCGCCCTCACCTTCCACGGCGCCGCCGGCCAGAGCTTCGGCGCCTTCGTGCTCCAGGGCATGGACCTGCGCCTGGTGGGCGAGGCCAACGACTACGTCGGCAAGGGCCTCAACGGTGGCCGCATCACCGTGGTGCCCCCGGCCGCGGTCCGTGACCCCGGCAACCAGGTGATCCTCGGCAACACCTGCCTCTACGGCGCCACGGGCGGGGAGCTGTTCGCCCTCGGCCGGGCCGGTGAGCGCTTTGCCGTGCGCAACAGCGGCGCCCGCACCGTGGTGGAGGGCGTCGGTGACCACTGCTGCGAGTACATGACCGGCGGCGTGGTGGTGGTGCTGGGCAGCACCGGCCGCAACGTGGCCGCCGGCATGACCGGCGGTGTGGCCTTCCTGCTCGACGAAACCGGAGGCCTGGCGGCCCGGCTCAATCCCGAGTCGGTGGCGCTGGTTTCCCTCACCACCCCCGAGCAGGAGGGGCTGCTGCTGCCGTTGCTGGAGGCCCATCTCCAGGCCACCGGCAGCGCCAGGGCGGCGGCGATCCTGGCCGACTGGCCCACCTGGAAGGCTCGCTTCCGGGTGCTGGTGCCCCCCAGCGAGACGGCCACGGTGGGTCTGGCCCAGCGGGAGGCCGTGGCGGCCTGAGCGGGTCTGCCGCTCAGGCTCAGAAGTCGTCGTAGACCTTCTGGAAGGCGGCGAAGGTGTCGTCGTTGTTCATGCCGGCCACGGCGATCGACGCGGCACCCAGGTGGGTGCTGCAGCTGATCGACAGGGCCATCGGCAGGCTGGCGTGGTCGGCGTACACCGAGCGGCTCTTGCCGGTGCCGACCACCTGGACGTCCTCGCTGAAGCCGTTCTTGCTCGCCACCTTCTTGGCGGTGTCCACGCAGGCCATCAGGTCGTTCACGCCCAGCACCACGTCCGAGTAGACGTGCGGCACCGCCAGGGCCGGCTCAGCCGGTGCAAGCAGGGCCAGCAGCAGGCCGAAGGAGGCGAGTTTGCTCATGACCGGACCGTGGGGCTGCGGGATTCTCATCCTGCCCCGGAGTCCGGTTCGGCTCAGCGCGGATGCTCCTGCATCAGGCGGCGCACCTCGCCGGCGTGGTAGCTGCTGCGGGTGAGCGGACTGCTCACCACCTGGAGGAAGCCGAGGTCGCCTTCCCCGTGACGGCGGAAGCTCTCGAACACCTCCGGCGACGCGAAGCGCTGGACCGGCAGATGTTTCGGGCCGGGGGAGAGGTACTGGCCGATGGTGACGATGTCGACGGCGTGGGCACGCAGATCGGCCATCACGGCGCGGACCTCGTCGTCGCTTTCGCCCAGGCCCACCATCAGCCCTGACTTGGTGTAAGTGCGCGGCCAGCCCTCCCGTACCCGGCGCAGCAGTTCCAGCGAGCGCTCGTAGACCCCCTGGGGCCGCACCTGCCGGTAGAGCCGGGGCACGGTCTCGATGTTGTGGTTGAGCACCTCCGGCGCCGCCGCCATCACCGACGCCAGGGCCTCCCAGGCGCCGCACAGATCGGGCAGCAGGATCTCGATCGTGGTGAAGGGGGACGTGCGGCGCACGGCCTCGATGCAGGCCACGAACTGGCTGGCGCCGCCGTCGGCCAGGTCGTCCCGGTTGACCGAGGTGATCACCACATGGCTCAGGCCCATGCGTCGCACCGCCTCCCCGAGGCGCTCGGGCTCGGTGGGGTCCAGCGCCCGCACGCTGCGGTCGAAGTCGATGTCGCAGTAGGGGCAGGCCCGGGTGCAGCCCGGCCCCATGATCAGGAAGGTGGCGGTGCCGCCGGCGAAACACTCGCCGATGTTCGGGCAGCTGGCCTCCTGGCAGACCGTGTTGAGCTTGAGGTCGACCAGCAGATCAGCCACCGCCCCGATCCGCTCCCGCTGCGGCGCCTTGACCCTCAGCCAGGGCGGCTTGGCGGGGGCGGGCCGGGGGTCGCTGACGGTCACGGGCATCGCTGGGCTGTGCGGACTGTAGGGACGCCGGTCACGGTGGCCGGTCGCCGCGGGCCATCCCCTAAAGTCTGGCCATCGGGATGTGGCGCAGCTTGGTAGCGCACTTCGTTCGGGACGAAGGGGCCGCAGGTTCGAATCCTGTCATCCCGATTTTTTCTTCTGACTCTCAGGCCAGGGCTGCTCCTGGATAGCCCCGCGGGGTGACCATGCGGCCGTCCTGAACACGGGTGGAGCTGTTGCCCACCAGCACCAGGGTGAGCATGTCCACCTGGTCCTCGGGCAGGGTGCCCAGGGTGTGGAGGCTGAGCGCCTCTTCGGCGCGTCCCAGCTGGCGGGCCAGCAGCACCGGCGTGCTGGCCGGCCGGCCCTCCCCCAGCAGTTCGATGGCCCGGCCCAGCTGCCACGGCCTGCCGAGGGAGCGGGGGTTGTAGAGGGCCACGACGAAATCGCCGCTGGCGGCACCCTTCAGCCGCCGTTCGATCACCTCCCAGGGGGTGAGGCGGTCGCTGAGGCTGATGGTGCAGAAGTCGTGCATCAGCGGGGCCCCGGCCCGGGCGGCGGCCAGCTGCAGGGCCGAGAGCCCCGGATGCACCGTGAAGGCCGGACGGTCGAGGACCGGCAGCTGCAGCCAGAGCTCCAGGGCCAGGCCCGCCATGCCGTAGATGCCGCTGTCCCCGGAGGAGATCAGGGCCACGTCGAGGCCCTGGCGGGCCAGGTCGAGGGCCTCGGCGCAGCGGGCCCGCTCCTCCGTCAGACGGCCTTCGCGGCGCAGCTGGTCGGGGCGCCGCAGGGGTTCCAGCAGATCGAGGTAGAGCCCGTAGCCCACCCACACCGTCGTGGAGGCCAGGGCCCGGCGGGCATCGCCGCTGAGCAGATCGATCGGGCCCGGACCGCTGCCCACCAGATGCAGGCTGCCCCGCTGCGGGGCCCACTGGCGATCGGCCAGGGCCACCGCCAGGGTGGCGGCACCCCGCTCCCCGCTGGCGGCCCGCCCGATCCGCTTCTCCACCAGCAGCCGGGGCGCGGTTCCGTCCTGGTCCGTCCCGGCCAGCTCCGTCAGCGGCCGGCCCGCCTCCCCTGCCGCCTGCAGGGCGGCGGCTTCGGCCACGCTGGGCGTGCCCATCTCCCGCGCCACCGCCTCCGAGGGATGGGGCACGGCGACCGCCGCCAGGGTGGCGGCGTCATAAAGGCGCAGGGGCCAGCCGTGCTGCGCCGCCAGGGCCAGCAGGGCGGGCTCATCCCCCTTGCGATCGATGCTTGCCAGGCCCGCCACGGCCTCCCGGGCCAGTCCCTGCTGCTCCAGGCCTTCCGCCACCAGCCGTTCCAGCACGGGCAGGCTCGTGTCCCGCTCGCAGCCGATGCCCAGCCAGAGGCTGGGGGGATGCCAGCGGCAGCCCGCGCCGCTGCGGGGCCCGATCACCAGGGCCGCCCCGCCTTGCTGGCTGCTCTCGTCCTGGCTGCCGTCGTCGTCGCCGCTGACGTTGGCCTCCAGCTCCTGCCACAGCGTGCTGCCCCCCTCCTGGCGCAGGAAGGGGCGGCGACCGCCGGCCGCCTCCACCATCAGCTCTCTCCAGTCGCCGGTGCCGAGGCGCCAGCCCCAGGCCTGGCCGAAGGCATCCAGGGGCAGCCGGCCCAGGCCGGCGCCGGCACCGGTGAGCACGGCCTGGCCACCGACCAGGGCGGCGATCTCCTCGGCGAGGCGGTCGCCGCCGGCGCCATGGCCCCCCAGCAGGGGCACCACGAAGCGGCCCCTGGGGTCCACCACCAGTACGGCCGGATCGCTCTGCTTGTCACCGATCAGGGGGGCGATCAGCCGGGTCACCAGTCCGCAGGCCCCGACGGCCACCACCGCGTCAGCGCTCCCCCAGTGCCGCGCCAGCCAGGGGGCGGAGGCCTCCTCCTCCGGGCCCCGCACCACGGCCAGCAGACCGGCCTGGCGCAGCCGCTGCAGCATCGCTGCGGCCGTCGGGCCGAAGCCGAGGCCGATGTGTCGCCGCGTCGTGTCGCTCAAGGCGTCACCCCCCCGTCGAGGGCGGCCAGGTCCTGGCTGTCCGGGGAGTCCTCTGGGCCGGTCTCCGCGCTGCCATCCGCTGCCCTGTCAGCTGCTGGGATGCCGCCCGCCATCGGGCTTCCCTGCGGGGCCGGCACCTCCGCCTGGCCCGGGAGTCCCGGGTCGCTGTCCGGGCCCCCAGCCTCACCGGCCATGGCCAGCGGCGGCAGCGGCTCGGGCTGCGGCTCCTGCGGCTGCGCCGGTTCCGGCATCGCCGTGGCCTCCGGCTCCAGGGTCCCTTCGGATTCCTTCGTCTGCTCCGGCTCTGGCTCCGGCTCTGGCTCCGCCTCCGGCTCAGGGGCGGCCGGCGGCGGGGCCTCGCCCAGCAGGATGGCCAGCTCCGAGGCGGTGAGCCGCCCCTTCTGCCAGCGGGGCGGTTCGGCGCCGGGCTCCAGGATCACCTCACCCACCAGGCTGTTGAAGGGAGGGTTGAGGGGCTCGCCCAGGCCATCGAGCAGGTCGAGCTGGACCGCATTGCTGCCCGTGCGCCAGCCCTCCAGCCACAGGGGCGTCTGGCGATCCACCAGGAAGCTGTCCCCGTTGATGCTGACCCGCAGCCGCCAGCTGGCATCGCCGCTGCGCAGGTTCTGCAGCGGGGCCTCCAGCAGCAGCCAGTCGAGCAGCAGCGGTGTGCCGGCCGCCGTGCCGCGGGGGCTGACGGCGATCAGCTGGGGGCTGCCCGGGGCGGGTTGGCCGAGGGTATTGGCCGCGACCCTGTGCAGCCGGATCTGGCGCTGGGCACCGGGGTCCTTCACCGCTTCACCCCAGGGCCTGGCGGCGTAGACCGTGAGCCGATGGCTGCCGGGTTCCAGCGGCCGCATCGTGGTGGAGGTGGCGGTCAGCGGCAGGGGGTCATCCCCATCCAGCTGCACCACCAGGTGGGGGCCGAGGCCGATGGGGCCGGCATCCACCAGGGGCCAGTCCTCCACCCGCAGCTTCAGGGTCCAGGGACCGGCCGGCAGCAGGGCGCCATCGGCGGGCGAGACGATCTCCACCCGGGGGCGCCGCGTCTCCAGGGCCTCCTGCAGCTGCTGCACCGCCAGGGGCGGGGCCACCTCCTGCTGGCTGGAACGTCCCATGGCGGGTGTGGCCGGGGCCGCGGCGCTCGGGCGGCGGCCCGGCAGGGAGAAGGCGAGGGCGGCAGGCGGCGCCAGGGTGAACACCAGCAGCAGGGCGGCCGCCAGCAGGCCGGCTCGGCAGACGTGCCTACGGACCGACCGTCCCGCGGCTCCACGCCCCTCTCCCCTGTCGCCCACGCGCGCTCCGTCATTCGTGGAGCCATTCTGCTTCGGGGGCCGAAGAGGGGTAATCGGCTGTTGAAATCGCTGCAAAATGCAGCAAGGGGTTATAGAAACCCCGCGGTTTTCCTGATTGTTACGTTGTTGACAACATGTCGCCAGACCGCAGTCGCAGCCTTGGAACCGCCGGGATTAAACCTTTGTAACTGGCGGCCGATTCGCCTTGTTTTCGACCCCTATACTTCCGCCAGCGGTCCCCTTTCGGGGCCCAAAGCCCCAGTCGTGGCAAGGGATTTCTCCCCCATCGCGACTGGTGCCCATGGTCGGGGCTTCCCGGCCATGGGGCCCACCGATGGGGCCGGGACGGTCGCATGACCTGTCCCCGGCGTCCGTCGAAGGGGTGGACCCTCCACCTCGACCCCGTCCCTCGAGGAACGTCTCGATGACCATCAGCCCACCAGAGCGTGGGAAAACGGCGAAGGACATGGTTGACCGGAACCCCGTTCCCGTCGACTTCGATGTTCTCGGCAAGCCCGGGCACTTCGATCGCTCCCTCGCCAAAGGTCCCAAAACCACCACCTGGATTTGGAACCTCCACGCCAACGCTCACGATTTCGACAGCCACACGAGCGATCTTGAAGAGGTCTCCCGGAAGATCTTCAGCGCTCACTTCGGCCATCTGGCCGTCATCTTCATCTGGCTGAGCGGCGCCTTCTACCACGGAGCCCGCTTCTCCAACTACACCGGCTGGCTGGCCGACCCCCTGCACGTCAAACCCAGTGCCCAGGTGGTCTGGCCGATCTTCGGCCAGGAAATTCTCAATGGCGATGTGGGTGCCGGCTTCCACGGCATTCAGATCACCTCCGGCCTCTTCCATGTGTGGAGAGCCTGGGGGTTCACCAACGAGTTCCAGCTCCTCTGCACCGCCATCGGTGCCCTGGTGATGGCCGGCCTCATGCTCAACGCAGGGGTCTTCCACTACCACAAGGCAGCTCCGAAGCTGGAGTGGTTCCAGAACGTTGAGTCCATGCTCAACCACCACCTGGCCGGTCTGCTCGGGCTCGGGTCCCTGTCCTGGACAGGCCACCTGCTGCACGTGTCGCTGCCCACCACCCAGCTGATGGACGCCATCGACGCCGGCAACCCGCTGGTGCTCAACGGCAAGACCATCGCTTCGGTGGCCGACATCCCGCTCCCCCACGAGTTCCTCAACCAGGATCTGCTGACCCAGTTGTTCCCCGGCTTCGGCGCGGGGATCTCCGCCTTCTTCACCGGCAACTGGGCCGCCTACAGCGATTTCCTCACCTTCAAGGGTGGTCTGAATCCTGTGACCGGCAGCCTCTGGATGACCGACATCGCGCATCACCACCTGGCGATCGCGGTGCTGTTCATCGTGGCTGGCCACATGTACCGCACCAACTGGGGCATCGGCCACAGCATCAAGGAAATTCTCGAGGGCCAGAAGGGCGATCCCCTGCTGTTCCCTGCGCCCAAAGGACACGATGGGCTCTATGAATTCCTGACCACCTCCTGGCACGCCCAGCTGGGTCTCAACCTGGCGCTGTTCGGTTCGCTCACGATCATCGTGGCGCACCACATGTATGCGATGCCTCCGTATCCCTACATCGGTATCGACTACCCGACCCAGCTGTCGCTGTTCACCCACCACATGTGGATCGGCGGCTTCCTGATCGTCGGAGCCGGTGCCCATGCGGCCATCGCACTCATCCGCGACTACGACCCGGCCAAGAACATCGACAACGTGCTGGATCGGGTGCTGAAAGCCCGTGACGCCCTGATCAGCCACCTCAACTGGGTGTGCATTTTCCTGGGCTTCCACAGCTTCGGCCTCTACATCCACAACGACACCATGAGTGCCCTGGGTCGTCCCCAGGACATGTTCAGCGACACCGCGATCCAGCTGAAGCCCGTCTTCGCGCAATGGATCCAGGGCCTGCACGCCGCTGCCGCCGGCACCACCGCACCCAATGCGCTGGCCGGTGTGAGTGAAGTGTTCAACGGCGCTGTCGTCGCCGTCGGCGGCAAGGTTGCCGCTGCACCGATCCCCCTGGGAACGGCGGACTTCATGGTCCACCACATCCACGCCTTCACGATCCACGTCACCGTGCTGATCCTGCTGAAGGGTGTGCTCTACGCGCGCAGCTCCCGCCTCGTCCCCGACAAGGCGAACCTGGGCTTCCGCTTCCCCTGCGACGGCCCCGGCCGTGGCGGTACCTGTCAGGTGTCGGCCTGGGACCACGTGTTCCTCGGCCTGTTCTGGATGTACAACTCCCTGTCGATCGTCATTTTCCACTTCAGCTGGAAGATGCAGAGCGACGTGTGGGGCACCGTCAATGCCGACGGCAGCGTCCAGCACATCACCAACGGCAACTTCGCCCAGGGCGCCATCACCATCAATGGTTGGCTCCGGGACTTCCTCTGGGCTCAGGCCGCCCAGGTGCTGAACAGCTACGGCTCGTCCTCCAGTGCCTACGGTCTGATGTTCCTGGGTGCCCACTTCGTCTGGGCCTTCAGCCTCATGTTCCTCTTCAGCGGCCGCGGCTACTGGCAGGAACTGATCGAGTCCATCGTCTGGGCTCACAACAAGCTGAAGGTGGCTCCCGCCATCCAACCGCGGGCGCTTTCCATCACCCAAGGCCGTGCCGTCGGTGTCGCCCATTACCTGCTGGGCGGTATCGCGACCACCTGGGCCTTCTTCCTGTCCCGACTCATCGCGGTCGGCTGACCTCCACCTGACCTTTCCCAATGGCAACGAAATTTCCTTCGTTCAGCCAGGGTCTGGCACAGGACCCGACAACCCGCCGTATCTGGTACGGCATCGCCACGGCTCACGACTTCGAGAGCCATGACGGAATGACGGAGGAGCGGCTTTACCAAAAGCTGTTCTCCACCCACTTCGGTCACCTGGCGATCATCGGCCTCTGGGTTTCGGGCAACCTGTTCCATATCGCCTGGCAGGGCAACTTCGAGCAGTGGGTCGCCGATCCGCTGCACGTCCGTCCCATCGCTCACGCGATCTGGGATCCCCACTTCGGCCAGGGCGCCATCGACGCCTTCACCCAGGCGGGCGCCTCCTCTCCGGTGAACATCGCCTACTCCGGTCTGTACCACTGGTGGTACACGATCGGTATGACGACCAACATGGAGCTCTATCAGGGTTCCATCTTCATGCTGATCCTTTCGGCATGGGCCCTGTTCGCCGGCTGGCTCCATCTCCAGCCCAAGTTCCTGCCTTCCCTGGCCTGGTTCAAGAACGCTGAATCGCGGCTCAACCATCACCTGGCTGTGCTGTTCGGCTTCAGCTCCATCGCCTGGACCGGTCACCTGGTCCACGTCGCCATCCCTGAGTCCCGGGGACAGCACGTCGGGTGGGACAACTTCCTCTCGGTCGCTCCCCATCCCGCCGGTCTGGCTCCGTTCTTCACCGGCAACTGGGGCGTCTATGCCCAGAACCCCGACACCGCCAACCAGGTGTTCGGGACCTCTGAGGGAGCAGGCACCGCGATCCTCACCTTCCTGGGTGGTTTCCACCCCCAGACCGAAGCTCTGTGGCTCACGGACATCGCCCACCACCACCTGGCCATCGGCTGCATCTTCGTGATCGCCGGCCACATGTACCGGACGAACTTCGGTATCGGCCACTCGATCCGCGAGATCCTCGACGCCCACAACCCCCCCAAGGGCACCCCTGGTGACCTGGGCGCCGGCCACAAGGGCCTCTACGACACCGTCAACAACTCCCTCCACTTCCAGCTGGGCCTCGCCCTGGCTGCCCTGGGAGTCGTGACCAGCCTGGTGGCGCAGCACATGTACGCGCTGCCGTCCTATGCGTTCATCGCCAAGGACTACACCACCCAGGCGGCCCTCTACACGCACCACCAGTACATCGCCATCTTCCTGATGTGCGGTGCCTTCGCCCACGGTGCGATCTTCTTCATCCGTGACTACGACCCGGAAGCCAACAAGGACAACGTCCTTGCCCGGATGCTTGAGCACAAGGAAGCCCTCATCAGCCACCTGAGCTGGGTCTCCCTGTTCCTCGGCTTCCACACCCTGGGTTTCTACGTCCACAACGACGTGGTGGTCGCCTTCGGTACCCCCGAGAAGCAGATCCTCATCGAGCCGGTGTTCGCCCAGTTCGTCCAGGCCTCCAGTGGCAAAGCCCTCTACGGCATGGATGTGCTGCTCGCCAACGCCGACAGCATCGCCTCCACGGCGTGGCCCAACAACGGCGCCGTCTGGCTGCCGGGCTGGCTGGATGCCATCAACTCGGGAACCAATTCCCTGTTCCTGCAGATCGGTCCTGGCGACTTCCTCGTGCACCACGCCATCGCGCTGGGTCTGCACACCACCACCCTGATCCTGGTGAAGGGTGCCCTGGACGCCCGGGGTTCCAAGCTGATGCCCGATAAAAAGGACTTCGGCTACTCTTTCCCCTGCGACGGCCCCGGCCGTGGCGGCACCTGCGACATCTCGGCCTGGGACGCCTTCTATCTGGCGGTCTTCTGGGCCCTGAACACCGTGGGTTGGGTCACCTTCTACTGGCACTGGAAGCACCTCGCCATCTGGCAGGGCAACGTGGCCCAGTTCAACGAATCCAGCACCTATCTGATGGGCTGGTTCCGTGACTACCTGTGGCTCAACAGCTCCCAGCTGATCAACGGGTACAACCCGATGGGGTCCAACAACCTGGCCGTCTGGGCCTGGATGTTCCTCTTCGGTCACCTGGTTTGGGCCACCGGCTTCATGTTCCTGATCTCCTGGCGGGGTTACTGGCAGGAGCTGATCGAGACCATCGTCTGGGCGCATCAGCGCACGCCCCTCGCCAACCTGGTGGGCTGGCGCGACAAGCCCGTCGCTCTCTCGATCGTTCAGGCCCGTGTGGTGGGTCTCGCCCACTTCACGATCGGCTACATCCTCACGTACGCGGCCTTCCTGATCGCGTCCACGTCAGGCAAGTTCGGCTGAGCCTCCGGCTCCCGAATCCCGTCAACGCCCCTTCTCGAATCTTCGAGGGACACCCAGACCCCCGGTTACCACCGGGGGTCTTTTCTATGCCGCCGTGTTGTGCCGTGATGTTCTCGATCGACGTCTCCCCGAACACCTCGAGACGTGCCGGGGCCGCCGATCCCCCCATCCCTTCAACACACATTTGTCTGGGCTTAACCTTGCGTGAGGGTGCTGCTGCCAAGTTGAAAAAGTCTGCAGCAGCTCTCAATGGGACTCACCTTCTCCGCACTGGATTCTTTCATTCCAGCGACAGGCGGAGTGATCTCCCTGGCCAATCTCGGGGCCAATGCTGAAATCTCTGCCTACAACCCTGCCAGTGGATATCTCTATACCGTAGGCGGTGGATCCGGGGCCATCGTTGTCTCCGACCTCCGTGATCCAGGCAGCCCCCTTGCCGTTGCTCGCGCCACGTCCACCGGCAACGGCGAAACCCTGCAGAGCGCGGCCGTGTTCGGCAATCTGCTCGCCGTTGCGGTGCAGAATGCTGTCAAGACGGATCCAGGCTTCGTTCAGTTCTACGACCTCAGTAATCCCGCCCTCCCCGTTCATCTCAGCACCGTGACCGTGGGCGCCCTGCCCGACATGGTGAAGTTCAGCAGCGACGGCCGCAGGCTGCTGGTGACCAACGAAGGGGAGCCGAATTCCCTCTACACCATTGATCCCGTCGGTTCGATCTCCCTGATCAACACCAGCGGCTATCTGGCGAGCACGCCCGTGGCTCCCGCCGCCGCCGATGTGCAGACCGTGGGCTTCGAAGCCTGGGAGGGCCGCCGCACCGAGCTGATCAACCGCGGCGTCCGGATCGGCACCCGCCTGGGCGTCACCACCACGGTCGCCCAGGACATCGAGCCGGAGGCCATCGCCATCAGTGCCGATGGCAACACCGCCTGGATCTCCCTCCAGGAGAACAACGCCATCGCCGTGCTTGATCTGAGCGGTACGGCGCCGGTGATCAGCACCATCTTCTCCGCTGGGATCAAGGACTGGTCCCGCGGCGTTGCCAGCGCCGAGAACTTCACTTACGAGCTGGAGTATGCCGCTGGCGCCGCCAATCAGCCCGCTGGCGTGCTGGCCGGCGGCCTTTCCGGCCTGTTCTTCGCCGGTAAGGAGATGCTGAACGGCACGGAGCTGGATGTCTACTACTCCATCACCGATCGCGGCCCCAACGGCGCTCTGATCGCCGGTCAGCGCCAGTTCCTGGATCCGGACTTTCAGCCCAGCATCTACAAGCTGGGCATGAATCGCGCCACTGGCGCCGTCACCGAGCTGGGCCGCCTCGGCCTCAACCGCCCCGATGGCACCCCACTCACCGGCCTGCCCCAGCTGGCGATCAAGGATGACGTGCCGATCGATGGGGCCAATGCGCCGCTGGCCTACGACCCCTTCGGCATCGACTCGGAAACCGTCTCGCTGTTCAGCCTCACCATTGGCGGCAGCACCCGTCAGGTGTTCGCGGTCGGCGATGAATACCGCGGCCAGATCTCGATCTTCGACGCGCTCAGCGGCAACCTGATCCAGCGCTACATCCCCGCCGGCCAGAAGGCCCAGCTCGCGGCCCAGCACAACGTGGGCGGTGCGACGCCGATCGGGGCGGAAACGATCGACAGCCTGCCGGCCATCTACGGCAACCGCTGGAGCAACCGCGGCATCGAGGGCATGGCCTTCAACCCCACCGACGGCCTGCTCTATGCCTTCCTGCAGAGCCCCCTGGATGTGGATGCCAACGGCGACGGGGTCACCGAAGGCCGCAGCCGCTCCGAACTCACCCGCATCCTGGCCATCAACCCGGCCACAGGCGCCCCGGTGAAGGAGCACCTCTACCTGCTCAGTGGCCGCGCCGGCCAGGACAAGATCGGCGATGTCGCTTTCGACGCCGCCCGGGGCGTGTTCCTGGTGATGGAACGGGACAGCAGCCGCAGCCTCACCGGCTTCAAGCACGTCTACGAGGTGGATCTGCGCGGTGCCACCGACACCCTGCCGCTCACCACCGCCGCCAACCAGTCCACGGGCGGCTGGCTTGGGGCGATCGGCGTGGTCAGCCCCGAGCTGCTCGACAACCGCCGCACCCTCGTCGACCACGACAGCAACGCCGCCACGGCCCCGATCTTCACCACCTCCAGCGCCGACGTTCTGGCGGCCGCCGGCATCCGCCTGGCCCACAAGATCGAACTGTTCAACCTGCCCTCCATCGGCGGCAGCCTGGCCTACGACAAGCCGGAAGGACTCACCATCCGCGATGACGGCGCGCTGGTGATCAACTACGACAACGACTTCGGCACCGAGGGTGCCCGGGGCAACGCCTTCACCGTGGTGAGCTTCGATGGAGCCGGCTTCGACAGCTCCGACCGGGACGGCTCCTCGAACACCAATCTTTACAGGCCGATCTCCGGTCTGCCGCTCTACGGCCTCACCATGCCGGACGGCATTGCCGCGTTCACCGATGCCCAGGGCCGCAGCTTCCTGCTGGCGGTGGGTGAGGGTGATTCCCGTGAATACGAACCGGACCGGGGCAACATCTTCACCGACCTCACCCGGGCTGATGCCAGCACCGCGGTCAACGGCACCCCCTTCCGTAACCACCCGGGCGTCAGCGCCCTCAACGCCGCCTTCGCCGCCGCCACCCCCGGCATCAGCCGCACCCGCCTCAACCTGCTCAACGACACCGGCGACATCAACGGCGATGGCCTGATCGACAAGCCCTTCAGCATCGGCTCCCGCTCGCTGCGCATCTACGACGTGCAGGGCAACGTGGTGTTCGATTCCAGCGACGCCCTCGAGGACCTGGCCGCCAGCCTCGGCCTGATGGCCAGCAACCGTGACGACGACAAGGGCACCGAGCCCGAGATGGTGGAGATCGCCACCGTGGCCGGCCGCACCTATGCCTTCGTGGCCCTGGAGCGCACCACCACCAGCGTGGCCGCCGTGTTCGACGTCACCGACCCCTACAACGTGGCGGCGGTGGATCCGGTGGTGTTCCCCGGCGCCGAGCGGATCGAGGGCATCACCTTCCTGCGCAGCGCCGGCGGGGAACCGGCGGGCGTGGTCGCCAGCAGCGAAGGCAACGATGTGGTGAGCATCACCACCGCCGCGCCCCTGGCGACGGGCAGCTCTTTCCGCCTGCAGCTCTTCCACCTGGCCGACCAGGAGGGCGGCATCGCTGCCCTGGACGACGCCCCCCGCCTGTCCGGCGTGCTCAATGCCCTGCGGGCCCAGGACATCGATCTCGATGGCATCCCCGGCTTCGTCAACACCCTCACCCTCTCCAGCGGCGACGCCTGGATTCCGGGCCTCTTCTACGGGGCCTCGGCCCAGGCCTACGGCGCCGTGGGCCGGGGTGATGTGCTGATCCAGAACGCCCTGGGGGTGCAGGCGATCGCCTTCGGCAACCACGAGTTCGACCAGGGCACCGCCGTGGTGCGGGACCTGATCCAGCCCAATGCGGCCGCCGGTTACCCCGGCACGGCCTACCCCTATCTGAGCGGCAACCTCAACTTCGCCACTGACGCCAACCTGGCGGGGCTGGTGGTGCCCGCCGGCCAGGCGCCGCGGCCCAACAGCATCACCAGCAGCGTGGTGTTCGATGTCAACGGCGAGACGGTGGGCGTTGTGGGCGCCACCACCCCCTGGCTGCGCACCATCTCCAGCCCGGGCGGCGTGGGCGTGGCCCCGGCCCCCTTCAGCGGCACCCCGACGACCGCCGAACTGGATGCCCTCGCCGCCGAGATCCAGGCCGACGTGGATGCCCTGATCGCCGCCAATCCGGGCCTGAACAAGGTGATCCTGCTGGCCCACATGCAGCAGATCAGCATCGAGCAGGCCCTGGCCGAGCGCCTGCGCCACGTCGACATCATCGTGGCCGGCGGCTCCAACACCCGCCTGTTCGACGGCGATGACGTCACCCGCCCCGGTGACAGCGTCCAGGGCCCCTACCCGATCGTGAAGGCCGGCGCCGACGGCCGGCCCGTGGCGGTGGTCAACACCGATGGCAACTACAAATACCTGGGCCGTCTGGTTCTCGACTTCGATGCCTCCGGTGTGATCATCCCGGCCAGCTACGACCCCACCATCAGCGGAGCGTTCCGCACCGATGCCGCGGGTGTGGCGGCCCTGAACGCCGAGGCCTTCATCGATGCGCGGGTGCAGGAGGTGGTCGACAACCTGCGGTCGGTGATCGTCGCCCAGGAGTCGGAATGGTTCGGCGTCAGTGAGGTCTTCCTCAATGGCAACCGCAACCCGGGCGTGCGCAGCGAGGAGACCAACCTCGGCAACCTCACGGCCGACGCCAACCTGGCCTATGCCCGCCAGATTGACTCCAGCGTGGTCGTCTCGCTGAAGAACGGCGGCGGCATCCGCAACTCGATCGGCCAGTCGGTCGTTCCCACCGGCTCGGTGAACGGTGTCCCCGAGCTCCTGCCCACGGCGGCGGTGTTCGACGCCCAGGGCAACGTGGTGAAGCCGGAGGGCGGCATCTCCCGCAACGACATCGCCAACGCCCTCAGCTTCAACAACGGCCTGACCCTGGTCAGCGTCACCCCCGGCGAGTTGAAGGCGCTGATCGAGCACGGCGTCGCCGCCGGCATCAACCAGGGACGCTTCCCCCAGGTGGGCGGCATGGCCTTCAGCTACGACCTCAGCCGACCGGCCGGCTCCCGGGTGGTGAGCCTGGCGATCCAGGACGCCGCCGGCAACGATCTCGACGTCGTGGTGCGAAACGGCGAGGTGGTGGGCAATCCGGCCCGCAGCATCCGCATGGTCACCCTGGACTTCATGGCCAGCGGCGGTGACGGCTACCCCTTCACCAGCCTGTCCAACCCCAACCGGGTGAACATCACCCAGACGGGCTCCGCCCCCCGTACCGGCGTCGCCACCTTCGCCGCCAATGGCTCCGAACAGGATGCCCTGGCCGAATTCCTGGCGGCCAGCCATTCCCCCGCCAACCCGTTCACGGCGGCCGACACCCCGGCCGCCCTCGATCGGCGCCTGCAGAACCTGGCGGTCCGCAGCGACGGGGTGATCGACCCCGTGATCACCCTCACGGGTGCCGCGGTTCTGGAGAACCTGCCCGCCGACACCCTCGTTGGCCTGCTGACGGCGACCGACCCGAACCCCGCCAGGACCTTCAGCTTCTCCTTTGCACCGAACGGCAACCCGGGTGGCCTGTTCCGCCTCGACGGCAACCGGCTGCTGACCACGGCCTCGCTGGATTTCGAGGCGTCGGCGACGCGCAGCCTCATGCTGCGGGCCACCGACAGCGCCGGCAACAGCTTCGACAAGCCGTTCACCATCACGGTGGGCGATCTGGCGGAAGGGGCCGCCGTGCAGCCGGCGGTGATCAATGCCCCCGGTTTCGCCATCAGCCAGCGGCCGGGCGGCAGACCTCGGGGATCCCAGCCTGGAGGGCCCGCCCTGTCCACCGGCGCGCTGGGAGCTGTGGCAACCACCCCGATCACCCTTCCCGGTGAAAACGTCCCTCGGGCACGGATCGAGAACACCGGCTCCTGGAACGACCTCAAGAACCTCACCCTCGGCGCGGACTACTGGACACCGGCCCTGGGCACCAACCTGCTGGTGGCCAATTTCGTCGACGTGCGCTGGGATCTCTCCGCGGCGCCACCCCTGGACTTCGATCTCCAGGTGGTGGGGGCCAAGCGCGGCGTCGTCGACTTCGGCGCCGGCGACGACACCCTCACCTGGCTGTTCCACAGCGATGCCCCCAGCCTTGTCAACACGGCCACGGTCACGGCCGGAGCCGGCAATGACACGCTGACCTTCGCGGCCGTGGGCAGTTCGTCGGTTGACGAGGCGCTGCTCGCCGACAACCCCGGGGGCCCCGGGAACGGCCCCCGCTGGGATGCCGCCTACGACGGTCGCTTCAGCACCGCCATCGCCTTCGGCGGCGCCGGTGCCGACCGAATCGAAAGCCAGGGGAGCGTGCGGCTCCAGGCCGATGGCGGCGAGGGGCACGACACCCTGATCGGCTCGCTGCGCAACGACACCCTCATCGGTGGGCTGGGCGAGGACACCCTCACCGGAGGCGGTGACGGGGGCAGTTTCCGCTTCTCCGGCAGGAGGGTCGCGCGCAGTGTTGTGGTGAACGGTGGCGACCTGATCGACCTGCGCGCCCCTGGCGGCGGCGGGGACGGGGCCGCCGACACGGTCGTCTACGACGTTCAGGGCGGCGGCGTCGACCGCGTCGTCGGCTTTGAAGCCGGCCGCGACAAGCTCACCCTGCTCGGCGGAGCCGGCGTGACCGAGCTGAGGGAGTACCGCAACGGCACTTTGCTGACCTTCTCCGGACGGCCGCTGCAGGGAGTACTGCTTGAGGGAGTCACCGGCCTCAGCCTCGGCGGCCCGGCCGCCGACATCCAGTTGCTGGCCTGACACAAGACGGCCCCGAGTGATGCTGTCAGCGTGGATCCGCCCTAGGCGTTGGCTGTTGCCCGTGCCCGGCAGCTTTCCCCTGGTGGGGGCGGACACCCAGCTGAACATTTCGGGGGTGGCCGTAGCTCACTTCACGACGTTCAGCATTTCGACTCTCAACATCCAGGCCAGCTTCTGCCTGGTTAAGAACATCTTTCCACAAGGCATTCCAGGCTACAGAGATAGTGTCGGCCGCATCACTCCACGGCCGATCCGGTGGTTTGAGAATACAGGTGTCCGGCTGAGTGAACGGCCGGTCTGAGCATTCCAGGTCAGAGCGATTCTCGTCTGATTCATTTCTATCTGAGTCATTCCTGTCTGAGCCATTCCCGCCCAGGCGATTCCCGACATCGTCCCCAGGTACGGGTACACCGCTTCTCACTCCCTCTCCCTTAGAGCCATGACGACCTCTGGAAATCACGTCATCTTCATCCATCCGGATGGAGCAAGTCCGTCGCACTTCGGCTTTGCCCGCTTCATCGACCATGGTCCCGATGGTCGCCTGAACTGGGACAAGATGGAAGCCGCCGGTGTCTATCTCGGGCACATGGAGGACCAGCTGGGTGGCACCTCCAATGGTGGTGCGATCACCCATGCGACCGGGGCCAAGGTCTATGCCGAATCCTTCGGGTATGAGCAGGGGAATCTCCCTATCACCTCCCTGGATGGCAGCAACATCACGATCGTTGAGGCGGCCATCCAGGCCGGCAAGGTGACGGCGCTGGTGCAGTCCGGAGCCATCTTCGAGCCGGGAACGGCCGCCTTCGTCGCCAAGACCGAGGAGATCGTCAATCCCAACGGAACGCGCGTCGTTCCCAGGGCCCAATCGGCTGAGATCGCCAAGCAGGTCATCGAGTCAGGCGTCAACTTCATCTTCAGTGGCGGCGAGCTCAATCTGCTGCCGGTCGGCGTGGCCGGATTCCATGGCACCGCCGCCCAGTACGACGCCCTGAGCACCAGTTCAAGTCTTCGGCCGAGCCAGAATCTGATCGAGCTGGCCCAGAGCCTTGGCTACACCGTTGTCTATACCAAGGATCAGCTCAACAGCCTCATCAATGGCGCCGTCCTTCCCCAGAAGGTTCTCGGCGTCTTCGCCCCCGTTCATACGTTCAACGATCGCGCCGAAGAGCAGCTCGCCGCCGCAGGTCTGCCGTTCTATTCCCCCACGGCTCCTGCGATCGCCGAGATGCTGGCGGCGGCGCAGCGCCTCATGGAGGCCCACCCCAACTTTGACAAGGGGTCGATCACGATCGTGGAAGAAGAAGGCACGGATAATTTCGGCAACAACAACAACGCCGCCGGCAGCCTTGAGGCCCTGCGTCGGGCCGATGCGGCCATCGGTGTCGCCCTGAATTTTGTTGAGCGCCATCCCAACACGCTGGTGATCACGGCGGCCGACAGTGATGCCGGCGGCCTGCAGGTTCGGGACCCGCTGGCCTCTGATCGGCCGGTGGGCTCCATCACGAACAATCCGATCGATGGCACGTCGGGACGCAATCTCCCCACTGATGGCGTCACCGGTGTCGGCAGCCTGCCGTTCCTGTCGGCTCCTGATCAGAATGGCGATCGCTTCAGCCTCAGCATCGCCTGGGCGGGCCTGCCGGATTTCAGTGGTTCGATCGTCTCCAAGGCCCACGGCCTCAATGCCGATCGGCTGCCGGCCACCCTGGACAACACGAAGATCTACGAACTGATGTACGAGACTCTGTTTGACACAGAGATCGCGTCTCGCCTCCCGGATCAGGTCAAGACGGCTCCGGCGGCGAACAAGAACACGGGCAATGTGATTTTCATCCATCCCGATGGCTCGACTCCCTCGAGCTTCATGGCCTTGCGGAACATCGACAAGGGCCCGGATGGTCGGCTGAACTGGGACAAGATGACCAAGGCCGGTGTCTACCTCGGCCACATGGAGAACCAGCTGACCGGCACCTCCAACGCCGGCGCCGTCACCCATGCGACGGGGACCAAGGTCTTCAACGAATCCTTCGGCCTCGAGGAGGACAACACGCCCATCCGCTCGGCCTCCGGGAAGCTGGGCTACACCATCCTCGAAGAGGCCATTGAGTCAGGGAAGGCCACGGCCCTGATCCAGTCGGGCCACATCGGCGAGCCGGGCACGGCGGCCTTCGCCGCCGCCACCACCAACCGGGATGGCAACGCCATTCGTGCCCGCGAGAAAACGGCAGAAATTGCCGAGCAGGTGATCCGCTCGGGAACCCAGGTGATCCTGGCCGGTGGCGAGGTCTACCTGCTGCCGAAGGGCACCCTCGGCTTCCACGTCACCGCCGAGATCGACGCCCGGTTCTCGGACGCCGAAGACCGCCCGACCCAGAACCTGATCGAACTGGCCAGGTCTCTCGGTTACCAGGTCGTCTACACCAAGGAGCAACTGCTCGAGGCGGCCCAGAACTCGACACCCGCGACCAAGCTGCTCGGCATCTTTGCCGCCAACCACACCTTTGACGATCGCCGGGAGGAGAGCCTTGGCCTGAACACGGACACTCCCCTGCCCCTGTATGTCTCCACGGCCCCCACGGTCGCCGAGATGCTGGCGGCCACCCTGGAGATCGTCGGCAAGAGCGACGACGGCTTCTTCGTGGTGGTGGAGGAGGAGGGAACCGACAACTTCGCCAACAACAACAACGCCATCGGCTCGATTGAGGCGACCCGACGGGCGGACGCGGCCATCGGCGTGGCCATGAACTATGTGGATCAGAAGGATCCCAACACCCTGGTGATCACCGCGGCCGACAGCGATGCCGGCGGCATGCAGGTGTTCCAGTTCGCGCCTTACGTCAGGCCGACCGGCAACTTCGACGTCTCCAACCCCAACCTCGCCGATACCCAGCCCGAGGTGCCGTTCATCAATGTGAACCGCACCACCACCAACACCTCCAGGGCCTTTCTCGACGGCCCGGAGGGAAGCACCGCCACCCCGGGCCAGCCCTGGACCGCCTTCGGCTCGGTCAACAGCGCGGATGGCCCCATGGGCAACTTCGGCATCGCCTGGGCCGGGACGCCGGACTTCCCGGGCAGCATCGTCGCCAAGACCTACGGCATGAACGCCGGCCTGCTGCCCTCCACGGTCGACAACACGGGCATCTACGGCCTGATGTACACGACCCTGTTCGGGATCGACCCCCTGGTCCTGGCCCAGCGCGGCGAGGTTCTGGTGGGCACCGAGGCCAACGACACCACCCTGCCAGGCCAGTCCACGGTTCCCGGCTTCGACGGTCGGGTCAGCACCGTGTTCACCGGCGCCGGCAATGACGAGGTGGATGTGGCGATCACCAATGGCTTCGATAACAAGATCTTCACCGGATCCGGTGCCGACGTGGTCTACGCGGGCAGCCGCGATGTGATCACCGGCGGCAGCGGCAGCGACCAGATCTGGGCGATCGACGGTGGTCAGAACCGCCTCAGCGGCATGGCCGGCGACGACGAATTCATCCTCGGCAGCTCGGGCAACCGGGCCCTGGGAGGTGCCGGCAACGACATCTTCACCGTGCTGGCCGGGGCCGGCACCAACCACCTCAACGGAGGCGCCGGTGCCGACCAGTTCTGGCTGGTGAGCGAGCCGGGGGACCGGCCCGCGGCCAAGCAGTTCGTGATGGACTTCACCGCCGGTGTGGACAAGGTGGGCCTGCGGGGTGTGGCCTTCACCGACCTCGGCTTCTCCCAGGTGGGAGCCGACACCCTGCTGCGTGTGTCGGGGGTGGACGTGGGCCACTTCACGAACATCAGCGCCTCCGCGCTCAACAACCAGGGCAACTTCGCCCTGGTCTGAGCACGTCCTGGGGGCCCATCCCCTGGGCCCCCTTGCGTCTTCGTCTTCCTCCCTCGCCCTCCCCCCCCCGGACCATGCCAGCCCTCTTCACAGGCCTGTACAGCCAGAGCTTCGATGCCCTGGCCGCCTCCGGATCCGGGAACGCCTGGGCGAACGACGTGACGCTGCCGGGGTGGCACCTGTTCCGGCAGCCGGTGGCCGCCCCCGTCGCCCTGGCCACCTACAACGCCGACAGCGGCACCGGCAATGCCGGCGCCGTCCTGAGCTACGGGGCGACGGGCAGCGGCGACCGCGCCCTGGGGGGCCTCGGTTCGGGCGGTGCCTTCTTCGGCTCGCCCGCCAGCGGGTCGGTGGCCGGCTGGTTCGCCCTGGCCCTCAGCAACACCACCGGGGCGGCGATCGCCAGCCTCGATCTCTCCTTCAGCGGCGAGCAGTGGCGCAACGGCGGCAACACCGCGGCCCACACGATGGAGCTGCAGTGGGGCTTCGGTGCCGGCTTCGAGCAGGTGAGCCTCTGGTCCACGCCGGGGGGCAGTTTCAACTGGACCTCGCCGGTGACCGGCAGCACGGCCGGTGCCGTCGATGGCAACGTCGCCGGCCGGGTGGCTGGCGTGGGCGGCAGCCTCGACCTTTCGGCCACTCCCTGGGCGGCCAACGCCACCCTCTGGCTGCGCTGGGCGGAGATCAATGATCCCGGCAACGACCACGGCCTGGCCATCGACGATCTGCGTCTGTCGGCGGCGACGCCGCCGGCGCTGCCCGAGGTCTCGATCGCTGCCATCGACGCGGTGGCGAGCGAATCCGGCGATGGGGCCAGCCTGCGCATCAGCCGCAGCGGCTCCACCCTGGCGGCCCTGACGGTGCCGATCAGCCTGGCTGCGGGCGCCGGGCTGGCCGAGGCCAGCGACCTCACCAGCCCCCTGCCGGCTTCGGTGCTGATCCCGGCGGGGGCGGCCAGCGTTGATCTGGCGATCGCGGTGCTCGATGACGCCCTCGATGAAGGCCCCGAGACCCTGCGCATCGAGCTGGCCGCACCGGCCGGCCACACGGTTGCCGCCGGGGCGGGCAGCGCCACCGTCACCATCGCCGACAACGACCGCATCAGCCGGATCTCGGCGGTGCAGGGCGACGGCAGCAGCAGCCCCCTCCTGGCCCAGAGCGTCACCCTCAGCGCCGTGGTGGTGGGCGATTTCCAGGCCACCGGCGAGCTCAGTGGCTTCTTCCTGCAGGAGGAGACCGCCGACTGGGACACCAGCGCCCTGACCTCCGAGGGGCTCTACGTGGCCTACCCCCTGACGGGCACCAACGTGGATGTGGTGATCGGTGACCGGGTGCGACTCACCGGCACGGTGGCCGAGCGCTTCGGCCAGACGGCGATCACCGCCGTCAGCGCCCTGACGGTGGAAGGGCAGGGCCGCCTGGGCGACACCCGCAGGGTCGACATTCCCGATCTGCTGGCCCAGCGCAGCAGCGCTCTGGATCTGGAGCCCTACGAGGGCATGTGGGTGCGCTTCCCGGAAACCCTCAGCGTCAACGGTCTGTTCGGCCAGTTCCGCTTCGGCGAGGTGGAGCTGAGCGCCGGAGGACTGCCGCTCCAGCCCACCAACGTGATGGAGCCGGGGCCGGCGGCCTTCGCCGCCGAGCAGGCCACGGCCCGCCGCGAGCTGGTGCTCGACGACGGCAGCAACAGCGCCTACCGGCCCGCGGCGGCGGCCACCCCGGCGGCGCCCGTGCGCGACCAGCTGCTGCGCCGCGGCGACACCATCACCGACGTGGAGGGGGTGCTCGGATTCGACTTCGGCAAGTACCGGCTGCAGCCCACGGCGCCCCTCAGCTTCGAGGCCGGCAACCCCCGTCCGCCGGCACCGGCGCCGGCCGGGGCGGGGCAGCTGCGCCTGGCCAGCTTCAACGTGCTCAACACCTTCACCACCCTCAACGCCGGCGGCGCCCTCACGGACACCGGTCTGGCCCCCCGCGGGGCCAACACGGCCGAGGAGCTGGAGCGCCAGCTCAGCAAGCTCACCGCCGCCCTCGTCGGCCTTCGGGCCGATGTGATCGGCCTGATGGAGCTGGAGAACGACGCCGACGACGCCACCCTGGCCGTGATCGTGGCACGTCTGAACGCCGCCCAGCCCGGTGGCTCGGGGCGCCTGTACAGCTTCGTGCCCACCGGCCTGATCGGCAGCGACGCCATCAAGGTGGGCCTGATCTACGACAGCCGGGCGGTGGAGCCCACCGGTCTGGCCCGGGTGCTGGACAGCGCCGGCTTCACCGATCCCCTCGCCACCGGCAGCCCGCTCAACCGGCCGGCCCTGGCCCAGGGCTTCCGGGAACTGGCCAGCGGCGAGGTGCTGAATGTGGCCGTCAACCACCTCAAGTCGAAGGGCAGCGGCGGTGCCACCGGCCCTGATCTGGACCAGCGGGATGGCCAGTCGGCCTTCAATGCCACCCGCACCGCCGCCGCCAGCGAACTGGTGCGCTGGATCGGCACCGACCCCACTGGCACCGGTGACAGCGACTGGGTGGTGCTGGGTGACATCAATGCCTACGCCAAGGAGGACCCGATCCGGGTGCTGGAAGCGGCGGGCTTCCGCAACGCCCTGCCCACCTTCACCGCCGAGCCCCCCTCCAGCTACGCCTTCTTCAACCCGGTCGACATGAGCGGGGCCCTCGATCACATGCTGATCTCCCCTTCGCTGGTGAGCCAGGCGGTGGCCGCGACTGACTGGAGCATCAACGCCGCCGAGGGTGCCTTCCGCGATTACAACCTCGACACCAACAGCAACGGCAATGCGGCCTCCCGCGATTTCTTCGCGCCTGATCCGTACCGCACCTCCGACCACGACCCCCTGCTGCTGGACCTGGATCTGGGCCGGGCGCTGCCGGCCGGACTCGCCTTCTCCCACGGCGTCGCCTCCGGCGATCCCTATGCCGATTCGGTGATCCTCTGGACCCGGATCACGCCGCCCGCCGGTTTCGCCGGACTGCTGGACGTGCAGTGGGAGGTGTCCCGCAGCGCCGGTTTCGAGGCCGGCTCGATCGTTGACAGCGGTGTGTTCACCACCAGCGTCGCCCGCGACTGGACCGTGAAGGTGGAGGCCGACGGCCTCAGTGCCGACACCGTGTACCACTACCGCTTCCGCGCCGGTGCGGCGCAGTCGATGGTGGGGCAGACCAAGACCCTGCCGGTGGGCAGCGGCCCGGTGCGGCTGGCCGTGTTCTCCTGCGCCAACTTCACCGCCGCCGAGGAATTCCTCGCCTATGGCCGGGCCGCCGCCGTCCACGCGGTGAACCCCTACGACGCCCTGGTGCATGTGGGCGATTACATCTACGAGTACGGCCCCGGGGGCTTCGGTGAGGCGGAAGATGCCGCCGGCGACCGTGGCTTCCTGCCCAACCGCGAGATCGTCAGCCTCGACGACTACCGGCTCCGCTATGCCCACTACCACACCGATGTCAATCTTCAGGCGCTGCGGGCCGCGGCGCCGCTGATCGCCATCTGGGACGACCACGAGACCGCCAACGACAGCTGGGCCGGTGGCGCCCAGAACCACCAGAGCGCCACCGAGGGCGACTGGATCGCCCGGCGGGATGCCGCCCTGAAGGCCTACCACGAGTGGCTGCCGATCCGGGAACCCGGCCTGCGCCAGAGCGAGGACGGCGCCACCGCCCTCACGCCGCTCACCCAGGGCTACCGCTCCTTCGATTTTGGCGACGTGCTGGCGCTGCACATCCTCGAAACCCGTCTCACCGCCCGCGATGAGCAGCTGGAGTACCCCGATGCCGCCGCCGTGCAGGCCCGCATCGGCGCGATCCTCGCCGACCCGGCCCTGGTGGCGGCCTATGCAAGCCAGCTGGGGCTCACCCCGCCGGCCTCCCCCGCGGCGGTGCCGGCCTTTGCCGCCGCCCTGGTTCCCCGGGTCACCCAAGAATTGGTGCTGGCCACCGTGCAGCAGGCCTGGGGTGATCCGGGCCGTGATCTGCTCGGCGACGGCCAGATGGCCTGGCTGCAGCAACGGATGGCCGGCTCTTCCGCCGCCTGGCAGGTGCTGGGCCAGCAGGTGCTGATGCAGTCGATGGCCGTGCCGGCGGAGCTGCTGCTGGATGCCGGCAACCCCGCCCTGCTCGACAAGTACGCCGCCCCGCTGCAGAAACTCGCCACCGGGACCCCCTTCAACCAGCTGAGCCCGGCGGAGCAAGCCCTGTTCGCCGAGGCCGGCAAGATCCCCTACAACCTCGACGCCTGGGATGGCTACGGGGTGGAGCGGGAAACGATCCTGCAGAGCGCCCTGGCCCTGGGCAAGCGGCTGATCAGCCTGGCCGGCGACACCCACAACGCCTGGGCCGGCGTGCTCGACACGATGACGGCGGGCACCCGCCCCGCCGGCAGCCTGGCCGGCCTGGAGTTCGCCACCCCCGGGGTCACCTCGCCGGGGCTGGAGAAGTATCTCCCCGGCGCCGATGCCTACATCCGGGCGAACTACCCCGCCGTCGATGGTCTCGATGGTCTGTTCATGGGTTACATCAACGGGCTGGCCTACGCCGACGTGAACCGGCGCGGCTTCCTCGATCTCACCATCACCACTGACAAGGTCGACGGTGCCTTCCACCTGCTCTCCGGCACCGACCCGATCACCAACCAGCCGGCCTGGGCCATCGAGACGGTGACCGGTGCGGCCGACCTCAGCCTGACGCTGGCGCCCGAGCGGGGCGGCCCGATCCTCTGGCAGACCGGCTGGAAGGAACTCGATCTGGTCTTCGGCGCCGCGGTGGACAGCAGCGGCAACGTCCTGCTGCTGGACCCGGCCGCCTACGGGGCCGTGCCCGAGCAGGGCATCCAGCTCGCCAACGTGACGGTGATCGGCTCAGAGGCGCCGGACAGCGTCTATGTGGGTGTGGGCTCCCGCATCGAGGGCCGGGGCGGCAGCGACCAGTTCTTCAACACTGAAAGCCTGGGCGGCAACGTCCTGGTGGGCGGCGGCGGCGGTGATCAGTTCTTCCTGGGCCAGGCCAGGGATGTGGCCATCGGCGGCCGCCTGATCGATCCTGCCGCCACCCCTGGGCTGGCGCCCGCCACGGCCCTGGCGGACCGCGAGGCGGATCAGTTCCTGATCGACAGCTCCGCCGCCGTGGCGATGGCCGCGCCCCTGCGGATCAACGACTTCGAAGTGGGCCGGGACACGGCCTTCATCGATGGCCAGCAGCTCCAGGGCAGCTGGGGCCAGATCAGGCAGGCCCTGGCTGCGGCCGGCATCCAGGCCAATGCGGCGCCGGACCTGGCCACGCCATCGACCCCTCCGGGCCTCACCGTGATTCCCGGTGTCCAGGTGCTTCAGAACCTGGGCCCCCTCGGCATCGATGCCGATGGCGACAGCCTGCAGCTGGTGGTCCTCGAGGGCCCCGACTGGATCCGTGCCGACCGCACGACCCTCAGCCTCACGGCCCCCGCCGGCTTCGGCCCCGCCGACCTGGCCAGCCTCAACCTGCGTCTGGGCTTCTTCGATGGAACGGCGATCACGGCCTTCACGCCGGCGCTGACGATCGCTGCCGTCCCCCCTTCCGATCCCGGCAACCCGGTTGTGGTGGTCATCACGCCCGGAGGCGATGCCGAAGCGATTGCCGTCAACATCACCGGCGGGAACTTCCAGGCCGACCGCCCCTTCCAGGTGGTTCCGACGCCGGCCCCTGCCGTTGGCCTCGGCGACAGTGCCGTTGATTTCGGCATCGATCTGGACCCGGGGCTGGAGCGGGCGACGGTCAGCTTCGAGCTCGCTGCCCTGACCGTCGGGGCCCCGTTCGCCGACACCCCGTCCAGCCGCTGGGTTGCCGTCTCCAGCGACGCGGATTCCGGCGTGACCACACCGCTGACCTACAACCCACGCCAGGGCGGCGGTGCCCGTTTCTATGACCTCGACGCCGATGGCGCCGCGGAGTTCCTGCACCTCTCCCTGGCCGATGGCGGCCCCGGTGATCAGGGGCCGGCGGCCGATGGCGAGATCCTGCAGTCGGTGACGGCCGGGACGGTGGATCTGGCGCCCGTCTTCCGGCGCGTCGATCCACTCACCCTCACGGTGGCGGACCCGTCCAAAGGCAACGCGGCGGCCAGTCTCGTGCTGCGGGCCACCCTGTCCGGCCGGCCGGCCAGCTCCAACCAGATCGGCTACGTGGTGCTCGAGGCCAGCGAGCTGGCCAGCGCCGACACCCTTCTGGCGGATCTGGCCGCCATCCGCTCCCGCGCCCAGACCCTGTTCTCCACCCTGGAGAGCAGCGACGTCACCCTGGCGGCGGGCACCAGCTTCGATCGCGAGATCCTGCTGGTCAACGGCCAGTCGGTGCGCTTCTTCGAGGTGGTCGATGCCAGTCTCGCGGACCTCACGAGTGCCGCCGACACGCGTCTGCGTTTCTTCAGCCCCGCCGCCCCGGCCAGTTCGAACCGTTCGGTGGGTTTCGCCTCCCCCAGCGGCGTGACCATGGCCCTCGATCTGCTCGACACCGACCAGGGGCTCGATGCGCTGATCGGTCAGGAGCAGGGCCTGGCCCCGGTCCTGGATTTCACCGCCTTCTCCGCCGCCCAGGCGGTCGAGGGCACCGTGGTGCTCAGCCGGGAAGCCGACTTCGATGCCATCACCGGCTTCTACCGCGCCCTCGATGCCCAGGGCACCGTGCGCGATGCCGCCGGCAACCTGGTGCGTCCCGGAGAGGCGAACTACCGCCAAGCCGCCCTGCGCGCCGACAACCTCGTCACCGAACTCCAGGGGCTGCGGGTGGGCGATAACCAGTCCAGCGCCGCGTCGGTCACCATCTCGGAATCCACCTTCCTGGCACCCTTTGCCCAGGTGAGGGGCCGCACCTTCTTTGCCTATGCCGGAGCCAATGCCGACGGCATCAGCCACTTCCGGACATTGGGAACCAACCTGTTCGGCCTGGAGGACACATTCGGTGGTGGTGACCGCGATTTCGACGACCACGTGATTGGCTTCAACTTCAACCAGCTGGTCTGAGTCCGTCGCTGCAGGGTGTGGATGGCCGCATTTTTGCCTGCTACGCTCTTGCGGTTGCCGGCTGGAAATGCAAATAAAGTCCCAGGATCTTCCGGGCTTGTTCAAAAAGAGTTGCCTGCCATTACTGCTTGTCATTGCCATCGTCGTCTCGTTTGCCGGGATCCTGAGTCAGAGCGGCCAGGTGTCCGAATGGCCCATGGACCAGTCCTTTGTGACGAGGGCAGATCTGCGCCTTGAGCGACTGCCGACGGGCTGGGTCTTTCAATATCCCCGCTTCAAGTGGTCCGGCGGGGTGTCCGCCAGCCTGCTGATCGGCCTCTACAAGTTGGTTGTCTCTCCAGCTCCGGAGACACTCAACTGGCACGCCAAGTGCATCACCACTCTGTTGTTTCTGGGATCATCATTTTCCCTTTGTCGGCTGTTCATTCGTCACTGGATCTTCCAGGCTCTGGCCTTCTCCGTCATCGCCAGTTCCGGCCTTCAGTTCGCTGAGCCTTCCAGTGACATCATCGCGGCGGCATTCTTCGCCTTTTTCATGCTGTCCGTGCGGTTGGGGTGGCCACGGCTGATTTCCTCTGGCCTACTGGTCCTGTTTGGGCTCTCCAAGATCCAGTTGCTCCTCTGCTCCCTGGGGGTGGGTGCTGTCTGGTATTGGTGGGATTTCCGTGAGAACCGGATGCGATGGCAGGTCCCGCTGGGGATGGCCTTCTGGCTGGTGTTGCTGATGGCTCCCGGTTTCAGGCTCTATGGGATGGACATGGTCAGGACGGTCAAGGGACTGCGAACCTTTGCCTCATCCTATGTGTTCATGTTCAGTCCCCATCAGTTTTCTTCTGGCTCCGAATCGCTGGCTGCCAACTCCGCGAATTGGCAGGATGTGATGCGTACGGTGTTCCCGGGGGCTCGCACCGTGAGCGAGGTGATGCTTCGCTATCCCAAGAAGTATCTTGATTTTGTATTGGTGGCTGGCGGCTTCGGCGTGGTTTCCGTGTTGCAGACGATGGGATTGATGCTGATCCCCTTTTTCCGGGCGTTGCGCCTTGGGGTCTTCCCTGCAGCCACCCGGCTGAGCCTGAGGTTTCTCGGTGCGGCGGCTTTCCTTGCCCTGACGCCGCCGCTGCTGTTGCGATTCATCAGTCCTCGCTATCTCGCCGTGGTCTTCATTCCGCTGGTGGTACTGTCCGCCGCGGCTGCCGGAGCCCCCCAGGCGCCACGGTCCCTGAAGATCACGTTTCTGATCTGTTCGTTGCTGACCCTTGTGCTGAACCTGGCCGTGTTCAGCGAGCGCCTCATCGAGTCACCACTGATGCCCTTTGGTTGAGGGCACGGCACCGGGCGGCAGCCGGATCGATCGGGGGCAGCCACGGCGATCGCTGTCAGGCGCTGAACCATGAAAAAGCCCTGCCGAGGCAGGGCTTGAAGGAAAGGATTGGAGGACCATCCCAGGGTTGACCCGGGGATGGCTGACCATCGCGGAACTCAGCCGACGCTCCAGACGCCACCGGCGATGTTGGCCAGGGGCGATTGGATGGCGGTGCTGCAGAGGAACCAGGCGAAGGCGGCGCCACCGCAGCCACCCAGCCAGAAACCGCTGGCGAATTCCGCCCAGCCGGCTTTGGTGAACAGGTCGGCCGGGGGGTTGTCGATGGTGGCGTCGGGGGGCTGGACGTTGGGACCGCTGCCGGCGGTGCCGTAGATCGACAGGCAGATGGTGAGGATCGACACCAGGCCGATGGCGGCGAGCAGGCCGGCGGTGCTGGCGAACTCAGTGGCGCGCAGGGGGCCGGTGTAGGCGAAGGGGCCGTAGAGCAGGTAGCCGTGGGCCATGCCCACCTCGAGACCGCGACGGTTGGGCGAGAGGGACGGGCGGTAGGCCGGCAGGGCGTTCAGGAAGGCCTTGGTGAAGTAGCTGCTGTTGACGGGGGTGGCCAGATTGCCGACGGTCGGGTCGGCCACGGGGGTCACGGTCATGGGAAGCGGATCGGGGGGTCGGCGGATCGGGGGTCGTCGGATCAGGAGGCGAATGACGCTGGGGCCGGAGCCGGCGTCAGTCGGTCGCCTCGATCACGTTGAACAGCAGGGCCATGGCCACCGCCGCGCCGAGGATTCCCACCAGGGGAACCATCACGGACGGCATCCAGGCAACGGCAAATTCACCAGTCATGGCTTGGGCCAATAGGAACCGCCGGTACTGTAAGGACCCCTTCCTGCCTGGCTTCTCAGGCGAGCGGGGGTGACATAAAAGTTCAGCCGCCGCCCCCAGCCGCCCTGCTCACCCGCCCCCGCGCAGGGTCGCCCGCACCCGGTAGATCGGCCGGCCCTGGCTTTCGTGATAGGTGCGCATCTGCAGTTCCGCCAGCAGCCCGAAGCTGAACAGCTGCACGCCGCTGAGGATCGCGAACACCGCCATCAGCAGCAGAGGTCGGTTGCCGATGTCGGCCCCCAGCAGCAGCTTTTCTCCCACCAGCCAGGCGGCGATGGCCAGCCCCGACAGCAGGGCCAGGAGGCCGGCGAAGCCGAACACGTGCATCGGCCGGGTCAGGAACCGCTTCATGAACCAGACCGTCAGCAGGTCCATCAGCACCCGGAAGGTGCGGTCGATGCCGTATTTGCTGCGGCCATAGCGGCGGGCCTGGTGGGACACCCTCACCTCACCGATCCGAGCCCCTTCGATGAAGGCCAGGGCCGGCAGAAAGCGGTGCAGTTCCCCGTAGAGGTTCATGTCGCTGACCACCTCGCGCCGGTAGGCCTTCAGGGAGCAGCCGTAGTCGTGCAGGCGCACCCCGGTGACCCTGGCGATCAGGCGGTTGGCCAGCAGGGAGGGCAGCAGCCGGTCCAGGGCCCCATCCTGGCGCTGGTGCCGCCAGCCGCTCACCAGGTCCAGCTCGTCCTGCTCCAGCCGGGCCAGGAGCATCGGGATGTCGGCGGGATCGTTCTGGAGGTCGCCGTCGAGGGTGACGATCACCCCGCCGCCGCTGGCATCGAAGCCGGCGGCCATGGCGGCCGTCTGTCCGTAGTTGCGCCGCAGCAGCACCGCCACCAGCTCGGGCACCCGGCCGGCCAGATCCCGCAGGACCACGGGGGTGCCGTCCTTCGAGCCGTCATCCACCAGGACCAGCTCGAAGGTGCGCCCCAGCGGCCGCAGGGCCGCCAGCAGTTTCTCCACCAGGTGGGGAAGGCTCTCCTCCTCGTTGTAGAGGGGGACGACAACGGAAAGTTCGGGGGAAAGCTCGGGAACGGAGAGTTCCGGACTGTGGGCCAGGGCTGCCCCCGCCATGACCGTTCCCCAGGACTCGTGGCCTGAACTTACCTCAGGGCGGCAGGGGGCTGCCGTCGTGGCTGTGCATCACCCGCCCCGCGCCCCGCAGTTCGGCCCGGTAGTGGCACGCCACCGGATCCCGGTTGCGGGGGTTCAGGTCGTCGATGCCGATGCCGTCGCGTCCGTGCTGGCGCCCGGAGCTGTGCAGATAGCGGCCCCCGCCCAGGTGCAGGGCCACGTGGGTGCAGCGCCGCGGGGTGCCGAAGAAGATCAGGTCGCCCGGCCGCAACAGGCTGGTGACACCGCTGGCCACGGCCACCGGGCGGCAGAAACGCTCCTGCAGGTAGGCATCGCGGGGCAGCCAGATGCCGGCCTGGGCGAAGGCGGTCTGCACCAGCCCCGAGCAGTCGAAATCGGGCCCCAGGGTGCCCCCCCAGAGGTAGCGGTTGGGGCGGTGGCGGGCGGCCTCGGCGAAGGCGAGCACCGCCTCCAGGCGGGCGGCGATCCGGGCGCGATCGAGGCGGGGCAGCGGCGGCGGCGCCGCCGCCTGGTGCCCGTGGCTCGCCAGGGCCACCGCCTCCACCCAGCAGGGGTAGCCGTCCTCGTGCAGGCGGACCCGCAGGCGGGTCTCGGCGCCGCCGCCCCCTGCGGCCCCCAGCACCCTCAGGCTCCGGCCGGCGTGGATCTCGGTGGCCAGCCCCGGGCCCTGGGGCCGGCTGTAGGCCGGCAGCGGCCGGGTCAGGGTCCAGACACGGCCCGGCGCCGGCAGGGTGCCTAAGGTCGCCATCGCAAGGTGCCGCCGCTGATGGCGTTCTACAGCCCGGATCCGGCCATGGGCGAGGCCCTCCGCCAGCTGATCGGCCGACTGGAGGAGGAGGGGCGCCCGGGGCTGGGGGAGCAGATCTCCGTCACCTGGCTCCGCTACGGCGATTCCCTGGTGGGCGCGGCCGAGGGTCTGGGCCAGGAGGAGTTCTGGGGCCGGGCAGTCACCGGCGCCTCCTGGGCGGGTCCGACGCCCCGCTATCCCGCCAGCGTCGTGAAGCTGGTCTATCTGGTGGCGGCCGAAGCCTGGCTGCAGCGCCAGCTGATCGAGGACGGACCGGAGCTGCGCCGGGCCCTGGCCGACATGGTGCGCGATTCGGGCAACGATGCCACCAGCCTGGTGGTTGATCTGCTCAGCGGCACCACCAGCGGTCCGTCCCTGCCGCCGGAGCGCCATGCCGCCTGGTGCCGCCAGCGTCAGGTGGTCAACGACTGGCTGGCCCGCCTCGGCTGGAGCGAGGTGGCGGGGGTGAACGCCTGCCAGAAGACCTGGGCGGAGGGCCCCTACGGGCGCGAACAGGACTTCTACGGCGCCGAGCTGGAGAACCGCAACCGCCTCAGCACCGATGTCACGGCCCGCCTGCTGCACGCCGTGATGGCCGGCGCGGCGGTCTCCCCCCCGGCCTGTCGCCGCATGACGGCGCTGCTGCACCGCTCCCTCGATCTCCAGGCCCGGGCCGCCGATCCCGAGAACCAGGTGGATGGCTTCCTCGGGGCCGGCCTGCCCGAGGGGGCCCGGCTGTGGAGCAAGGCCGGCTGGATGAGCCAGGCGCGCCATGACGCCGCCTACGTGGAGGTGGACGGGAGGGCGCCGATGCTGCTGGTGGTCTTCAGCGAGGGTCGGGTCCGGGCCGCCGACGAGACCCTGCTGCCGGCCATCGCCGCCGCCCTGCTGGCCGCCTGACCCTGCCCCGCTGACTGCCCCGCCCCAGTGACGTCCCCGCCCCTCGATGTGGTTCCCCTCGCCCTGGGGGCGGCGGTGAGCCCGATGCTGCTGGTGGGACAGATGCGCACCCTCACCGCGCCGGGGTCCGGCGTGCGTCAGAGCTGGGCCTACGTCGCCGGCAACGCCGTCGTGGTGGCGGGCTGGGCTCTGGTGGGGCTGGGCTCGGGGGGCTCCCTGCCGACCCGCGCCGCCGCCGGCGCCGATCCGGTGTCCGCCGGCCTGCGGCTGGTTCTGGCCGCCGTGCTGCTCGCCATCGGCGCCCGGGCCCTGCAAAGTGAGGGGCCATCGGCCTCCACCGCCCCGGGGGGGCAGTCCCTGGGCCGATCCTTCGGGCTGGGGATCGCCCTGATGGCCGGCAACCTCACCTCCCTGGTGCTCTACCTGCCGGCACTGCAGGACCTGGCCCGTTCCGGCCTGGCGGCGGCCCCCCTGGCCGCCCTGGTGCTGCTGGTGAGCCTGGTCACCCTGGCGCCTTCGCTGCTGCCGCCGCTGGTCCTGGTGCTCACGGGGGCCTGGGGTCGGGCCCGCCTTGAGCAGCTCTGCCACTGGACCGTGGCCCACCAGGGCCGGATCAATGGCGGTCTGTGCTTTGTGTTCGCGGCCTATCTGGGCTGGAGCGGTGTCGCCAGGCTCTGAGCGGACCTGGCGACGGGGGCCCGGGAAGGGCCCTGGGGTCGGCCCACCGAAGGGCCTGGAACGGAGAGGGAGGGATTCGAACCCTCGACAGAAGTTGCCTCCTGTAACTCCTTAGCAGGGAGCCGCTTTCAACCACTCAGCCACCTCTCCAGTGGCACAGCGAGCTTATCAGGGCTCGGACTCGGACCCCGGCGGCAGGGGCGCCCCCGGGTCCGGGGGCACGGCCAGACGCGGCAGGCGGTGCTTGAAGCCGCAGAGGATCTCCCAGGGGATGGTGCCGCAGCGCTCGCTCCAGTCGAGGGGGCTGATCGTCTCCCCCTCCTGCTCGCCCAGCAGGGTGACCATGCTGCCCACCTCGATGCCGGGGGCCTCGGTGGCGTCGATCACCAGCTGGTCCATGGTGATGGCGCCCACCTGGGGCAGGCGCCGGCCCTCGAAGAGGACGTCCATGCGGTTGGAGAGCTGGCGGGGCACCCCGTCGGCGTAGCCGATCGACACCACCGCCAGCCGGCTGGGCCGGCTGGTGCGGTAGCGGTGGCCGTAGCTGACGCCGACCCCCGCCCCCACCTGGCGCAGCAGGGTGACGCGGGCGTGGATCTGCAGGGCCGGCCGCAGGGGCACCACGCCGGCCAGGTGGGCCGCCGGAGGCTGGCCGTAGAGGGCCAGCCCCACCCGGACCAGGTCGTAGTGCTGAGCGTGCCCCCGCAGGGTGGCCGCCGAATTGGCAAGGTGACGGCAACCGGCCTCCAGGCCCTGTTCGGCCAGGCTGGTGAGGACCGTCTCGAAGCGCTGCTGCTGCAGCGCGTTGAGGCCGTCGTCCTCCCCGGGGGCGGCATCGGCGCAGGCCAGATGGGAGTAGAGGCCCGCCAGCTCGAGGGCCTCCATGCCCTGCAGGGCCGCCACCAGCCTGGGTCCCTCCTGCCAGTCGGCGCCGAGGCGGGCCATGCCGGTGTCCAGCTTCAGCTGCACGGTCATGGGGCGGCCGCTGCCGCTGGCCAGGTTCTGGCAGAGCAGGGCTTCCCGCATGCTGCTGAGGGTCGGCATCAGCTGCCAGCGCAGGCAGCTGCGCAGCTCCTCGGGCTGGGTGAGGTTGCCGAGCACCAGCACCGGAGCGGAGATGCCGGCGCGGCGCAGCTGCAGCCCCTCACCCAGGGTGGCGACCCCGAAACAGGACGCCCCCGCCTCCAGGGAGGCGCGGGCCACCGTCAGGGCGCCGTGGCCGTAGGCGTCGGCCTTGACCACCGCCATCAGCTGGGTGGCCGGGCCGATGTGGCGCCGCAGGGCCCGCACGTTGGCCTGGATGGCCGCGGTGTTCACCTCCACCCAGGCCCGCTGCCGCGACTGGCGGGTCTCCTCCGTCGCACTGGCGCTGGCGAGCGAAGCGGTGGTCATGGGCGACGCCTGAGGGGGTGGACCATGGAAATCATGGGAATCCCGTTAGCATGCCGCGTATCCAGCGGACGGGAATGGGCCACGTACTCGTTCTGAATGCGTCCTACGAACCGCTGAACATCACCACGTGGCGGCGCGCCATGGTGATGCTGCTCAAGGGGAAGGCCGAGGGGCTCGAGCACGACCCCGAGCGGACGATCCGTCCGGACCATTTCCTGCCCACGGTGATCCGGCTGCGCCAGTTCGTGCGGGTGCCCTACAAGCCGCTCCCCCTCACCCGCCGCAACGTCTTCCATCGTGACGGCCACGCCTGCCAGTACTGCGGCTACAGCGGCGAGCAGCTCTCCATCGACCATGTGGTGCCCCGCAGCCGGGGCGGCACCGACGTCTGGGAGAACGTCACCACCGCCTGCCTGCCCTGCAACGTGCGCAAGGGCAACCGCACCCCGCGGGAGGCGGGGATGCCCCTGGCCCGGGAGCCCCGCCGCCCCCTGGGCAGCCTGAGCTTCGAGGCCAACCGCCGCATCCGCTCCGGTCAGCACCAGGAGTGGGCCAAGTACGTCATCGGCGCCTGACCCGACTCGCGTCGTCACCGGGCCCCTCAGCCGCCGGTCCCGGTGGCTTCGAGGGCGAGGGCCTCCAGACCCTGGCGCTGCTCCTCGGCGATGCAGGCGCCGATCAGGTCCTCGATCTGGCCGGCCAGCACGGGCTCGAGGGAGAAGTTCCGCCCCAGACGGTGGTCGGTCACCCGGTTGTCCTTGGCGTTGTAGGTGCGGATCTTCTCGCTGCGGTCGCCGCTGCCCACCTGGGCGCGGCGCACGGAACGCTCGGCGGCGTTGGCTTCCGCCAGCTGGCGCTCGTAGAGCTTGGCCCGCAGGATCTCCATGGCCCGCTCCCGGTTCTGCAGCTGGGAGCGCTCCTGGGTGCAGAACACCCGGATGCCGGTGGGCTTGTGCAGCAGGTCGACCGCCGTCTCCACCTTGTTGACGTTCTGGCCGCCGGCGCCGCCGGAGCGGGCCGTGCTGATCTCCAGATCCCCAGGGTCGATCTGCACCTCCACCGGGTCGGCTTCGGGCATCACCGCCACGGTGGCGGTGGAGGTGTGCACCCGCCCCTGGGATTCGGTGGCCGGGACCCGCTGGACACGATGCACGCCCGCCTCGAACTTGAGCCGGCTGTAGACCGCTTCACCGCGGATGGCGAGGATCAGCTCCTTGTAGCCCCCCAGATCGGCCTCCGAGGCGCTCACCGGCTGCACCTGCCAGCCCTGGCCCTGGGCGTAGCGCTCGTACATGCGGGCCAGATCCCCCGCCCAGAGGCTGGCCTCATCACCGCCGGCACCGGCGCGGATCTCCAGCATCACGCTGCGCTCGTCACGGGGATCCGAGGGCAGCAGGCTCAGGGTGAGGCGGTCGTTGAGGGCGTTGATCAGGCCCTCGAGGCTGACCAGCTCCTCCGTGGCCAGGGCCGCCAGTTCCTCGCCGGCGGGGTCGTCGCGGTGGGCCCGCAGCAGGGCGCGGGCCTCCTCCCGTTCCTGCTCCAGCTTGCGCAGCCGCTGGTAGTCGTTGACCAGGGGCTCCAGCCGCGCCCGTTCCCGGGCGATCGCCTGCAGCCGGGCCGGATCGGAGGCCACCGCCGGATCCGCCAGCTGGCGCTCCAGTGTCTGGAAGGTGCGGCAGGCGGTGTCCAGCCGGGATTGCAGCAGCTCGGAATCCATGGGGCGGCACCGGCAATAAAAAGGGCCGGGTGCGTCAGGCACCCGGCCAAAGCAGAACCGGACCGTCGCGTGGTCCGGGGGGCCGAGGGATCGCTCAGGCCTAGAGACGCGTCAGGCTTCGGAGGCGGCCGGCTCTTCGGCCGGGGTGGCGGCGGCTTCGGTGGCCTTGGCGGCCTTCTTGGCACCCGAGGCGGAATCGGTGCTGCCCATGCCGTACTTGCGCATGAAGCGGTCGACCCGGCCCTCGGTGTCGAGGATCTTCTGGGTGCCCGTGTAGAAGGGGTGGTTGCCGCTCCACACGTCGACCGTGAGCTCGGGCTGGGTGGAGCCGGTGGTCATCACCACCTCTCCGTTGCAGATCACCTTGGCGTCCGGATACCAGGTGGGATGGATGTCGGCTTTCGGCATGACGGAAATCAGCGCTTGGAGAACTGGGGAGCCTTGCGGGCTTTCTTGAGGCCGTACTTGCGACGCTCCTTGGCCCGGGGATCGCGGCTCAGGTGGCCTTCGATCTTGAGGGGTTTGCGGTTGTCGGGGGAGAGATCGCAGAGGGCACGGGCCGCACCCTGCTTGATGGCATCGGCCTGGCCGGTGAGGCCGCCGCCGCGCACGTTGACCAGGAGGTCGTACTGGGCTTCCAGACCCAGGGTCTGCAGGGGAGCCTTGACCGCCGCCAGGTAGACGGGGTTGTAGTTGAGGTAGTTGTCGCCGGGGCGGCCGTTGATGGTGACGCTGCCGCTGCCGGGCACCACCCGCACACGGGCGACGGCGGTCTTGCGACGGCCGGTGCCCCAGTAGACGACGCGGTTGGAGGTGCTGGTCATTGGGCGGCGGCGGCGGGATCGAGGGCGAGGGGCTGGGGCTGCTGGGCGGCGTGGGGATGCTCGGCACCCTTGTAGACCTTCAGCTTGCGGAACAGCTGGCGGCCCAGGGCGTTGTGGGGAAGCATGCCCTTGATCGCCTTCTCGATGATCCGCTCCGGCAGGCGGGCCTGCAGGTGCTCGAAGGTTTCGGTCTTCATGCCGCCGGGACGGCCGGAGTGGCGCCGGTAGATCTTCTGGGTGGCCTTGTTGCCGCTGACGCGCACCTTGTCGGCGTTGATCACCACCACGAAGTCACCCGTGTCGAGGTGGGGCGTGAAGGTGGGCTTGTTCTTGCCGCGCAGCACCTGCGCCACTTCACTGGCGAGACGGCCGAGGGTCTGGTCCGCTGCGTCGACCAGATACCACTGGCGCTCGAGCGAATCGATGGAGGGTGGGGTTGTCTTGTTCATCGCGCCGGCGGGCCGGTTTGGGGTGAGCCCATCGCAGCCGGATGGGTCGGGACAGGAAGATTCGACCCTACCGTGTCGCCGGATCCGGCGAATTCGGAGAGGCACCGGCTGCCTGGGGCCACCGGACGGGGCTCCCTGCAGGGCACTCAACCGATCGGATCGTCGCCGAAGGGATCGGCGGGAGGATCGCGCGATTCCAACAGAAATCGCGGTTGACAATCATACCAGGCGGCCTCAGGGAACACCGGCTCCGGGTAGCCCACCCGCAGCAGGCAGAGACCCTGGGGCGGTGCGGCCTCCTTCACGGCGTGGCGGGCGCCGCTGCGCCAGCGGTGCAGAAACTCCGAAGCCGCCAGGCGACCCTCGCCCACGGCCACCAGCTGGCCCATCAGCAGGCGCACCATGCCGTAGAGGAAGCCGCTGGCCTGCACCTCGGTGACCAGGAGATCACCGCGGCGCTCCACGTGCACCTCCTGGAGGGTGGTGCGGGCATGGGCGCGGCGGCTGCCCGCGCGCTGGAAGGCGGAGAAATCGTGCTCGCCGAGGAGGGCCTCGAGGCACCGGGCCATCAGGGCCTCATCCAGACGCCACTGGTAGCGGTGCCAGCTCCAGGGGGCCAGGAAGAGGTTGGGGGTGCGGCCGTTGTGGATCGTGTAGCGGTAGCGCCGGTAGGTGGCGCTGAAGCAGGCGTGCCAGTCGCCGGTCACCTCGGCGGCGGCCCGCACCCGGACCGTGGGCGGCAGGCGGCCGTTGAGGGCCTTGGCCCAGCGGGTCACGGGGATGGGGCCAACGGCATCGAAGTGCACCACCTGGGCGGCGGCATGCACCCCGGTATCCGTCCGGCCCGCCGCCACCGCCCGGACGGGCCGGTGCGGGTCGAGGGCCTCGATGGCGGCCTCCAGGGTTTCCTGGACGCTGATGTGATGGGCCTGCCGCTGCCAGCCGTGGAAGGCGGCTCCGTCGTACTGCAGCGAGAGGGCGATCCGTTTCAGACCAGCTCGATGATGGCCATCTCGGCGTTGTCGCCACGGCGGCGCACCGTGCGGATGATGCGGGTGTAGCCACCCTGGCGATCGCCATAGCGGTCCTGGGCCTTGTCGAACAGGGCGTGCACCAGCTGCTTGTCGTAGATGTAGCCGATGGCGCGGCGGCGGGCGGCGAGGGTGCCGTCCTTGGCCAGGGTGATCATGCGCTCGGCTTCGTCACGCAGGGCCTTGGCACGGGCCTTGGTGGTGGTGACGCGGCCTTCACGGATGAGCTGGGTGGTGAGACCACGCAGCATGGCCTTGCGTTGGTCGGCGGGGCGTCCCAGCAGGGGGACTCGGCACTGGTGTCGCATGGTGGGGACGGGGCGGGTGGCGAAACGGGGAAGGGGAAACCGCCTTTCAGCCGCTGGTGCGGCTCTGGGGCAGGGAGATGCCGATCCTCTCGAGAGCCTCGATCACCTCGTCGGCGGACTTGGAACCGAAGTTCTTGATCTCCAGCAGGTCTTCGTAGCTGAAGCCCATCAGGTCGGAGACGGAGTTGACCTGGGCGCGCTTGAGGCAGTTGTAGGCGCGCACGGAGAGGTTCAGCTCCTCCAGGGGGATCTGGGCCTCGGCCGACGGCTCGGGTTCCAGGCCGGGCTCCTCGGTCATGGTGAGGGTGGCCAGGGGCTGGAACAGGCTGATCAGCTGGTTGGCGGCCTGGGCCATGGCGTCGTCGGGGGTGACGCTGCCGTTGGTCTCGATCTCGATGCGCAGGCGCTCGTGGGCCGAACCGCCCTCGCCGACCGCCGTCTCATCGACGGTGTAGTTGACCCGGCGGACGGGCATGAACACCGCATCGATCTGCAGGAGATCGATGGCGGAGGTGTCCTCGTTGTGGCGATCCACCGGCCGGTAGCCGACGCCGCGCTCGACGTGAACCTCCATCTCCAGGCTGTGGCCCTCGGCCACGGTGGCGATCTCCCGGTCGCCGTCGATCACCTGAACCTGGGGAGAGAACTGCAGATCCGAGGCGGTGACCCTGGCCGGGCCGTTCACCATCAGGCGGCCGATCTCCAGGTCGCGGCTGCGGCTGTTGACCGGCACCGACTTGCAGTTCAGCAGGATGTCGAGCACGTCCTCGCGCACACCGGGAACCGTGGCGTACTCGTGGTTGACCCCGGAGAGACGCACCGCCGTGATGGCGCTTCCCTCGAGACCACCGATCAGCACGCGCCGCAGGGCGTTGCCGAGGGTGGTCGCCTGACCCCGGTCCAGGGGGCCGATCAGGAAGACGCCCGTCTGGGAACGGTCGTCGGCGACCTGGTGCTCGACCCGATCGATCTGGTAGTGCAACACGGTCTGAGGAGGTGAAAAGGGAACGGTGGCCGCGACGGCGGCCCGGGGAAGGCGGGAAGGAGGCCGGAGGATCTCCGGGGGCTCAGACCCGGCGGCGCTTGGCCCGGCGGCAGCCGTTGTGGGGCAGGGGGGTGACGTCGCGGATCAGGGTGATCTCGAGACCGGCCACCTGCAGGGCGCGGATGGCGGTTTCACGGCCGGAGCCGGGGCCGCGCACCAGCACTTCGATCTGACGCATGCCCTGCTCGAGGGCGCGACGGGCGGCGGCTTCGGCGGCGGTCTGGGCGGCGAAGGGGGTGCCCTTGCGGGCTCCCTTGAAGCCGCTGGCGCCGGCCGACGACCAGCTCACCACCTCACCGGCGGTGTCGGTGATGGAGACGATCGTGTTGTTGAAGGTGCTCTGGATGTGCGCGACGCCGTTGGGCACGTTGCGCTTGGCCTTCTTGGGGCCGGTCTTCTTGGCTGGTTTGGCCATGGCGGTGACCCCGCGGCTGCGGGGAGGTGATCGGAGGACTGGGGGGGAGCCCCGGTGACGACCTCAACAAAGGGAGGGCGGCGGGACTGGGGCCCGGTGGCTGCCGCGAGGGGCCACGGGCCGGGAGATGGTGCAGGCAGGAAAGGGAGGGCGGGCCCGGAGGCCCGGACCTCACTTCTTCTTGCCGGCGACGGTCTTGCGGGCGCCGCGACGGGTACGGGCGTTGGTGCGGGTGCGCTGGCCGCGCACGGGCAGGCCCATGCGGTGGCGGCGACCCCGCAGGCAACCGATGTCCTGCAGGCGCTTGAGGGCCATGCCCTCTTCGCGGCGCAGGTCGCCCTCGAGGACGAAGGAGTCGGCGGCGCCGCGCAGCTTCTGCACGTCGCCGTCGCTGAGGTCCTTCACCCGGATGTCGGGGCTGACCCCCGACTTGGCGAGAATCTTGCGGGCCCTGGTGAGCCCGATCCCGTACACGTAAGTGAGTGAGATCTCAACCCTCTTGTCACGAGGGATATCGACACCGGCGATCCGAGCCACGTCAGGAAACGATCAGAGGGCAAAGGGGGTGGCGGCCGAAGGCGGCCGCCGTGGAAGCGTGGGGGGTCAACCCTGACGCTGCTTGTGCTTCGGGTTGGTGCAGATCACCATGACCCGGCCGTGGCGACGGATCACCCGGCATTTGTCGCACATCTTCTTGACTGAGGCACGCACCTTCATGGGCGTTGTGCTCTCCGAATTTGCAAACAGCTACCTTATCACATCAGTCCGTCAAGCTGGCTACGATCCTCTCCGCGATCGCCTCCACGGTGCCGGAGGCCTCCACGCTGCAGAGCAAGCCCAGCTGGCGGTAGTGGTCGATCAGGGGGGCGGTCTGCTCCTGGTACACCACCAGGCGGTTGCGGATCACCGCTTCGTTGTCGTCGGCCCGGCCGCGGGACAGCAGGCGCTGGATCAGCACGCCGTCCTCCAGCTCCAGCAGCAGCACCCGTTCGATGCGCTGGTCGAGCTCCGCCAGCAGGTCGTCGAGGGCCTCGGCCTGGGCGAGGTTGCGGGGGAAGCCGTCGAGGAGCCAGCCGCCCGTGTGGCCCTCGAGGCGGCTGCGCACGATCGCCAGCACCAGGGCGTCGCTGACCAGCTCGCCCCGGGCCATCACCGCCTCGGCCTCCTGGCCCAGGGCGGTGCCGGCCTTGACCTCCGCCCGCAGCAGATCACCGGTGGAGAGATGCAGCAGCTGGTGACGTTCAGCCAGGAGCTCGGCCTGGGTGCCCTTGCCGGCGCCGGGGGGACCGAGGAAGAGGAGTCGCTGTTTCATGGGAAGGGAAACGGGAGAAGGGGCCTACTGGCGGACCAGTCCTTCGTAGCGCTGGGAGATCACGTAGGTCTGGACCTGCTTGGCGGTGTCGATGGCCACGCCCACCAGGATCAGCAGGGAGGTGGCCCCGAGCCCCTGGAAGGTGCGCACCTGGGTCGCGCCTTCCACGGCTGAGGGGATGATCGCGATGGCGCCCAGGAACAGGCCACCCAGCAGGGTCAGGCGGTTGGACACGCCCGAGAGGTAGTCGGCCGTGGCCGAGCCCGGCCGCACCCCGGGGATGGCGACGCCGGAGCGCTTCAGGTTGGTGGCGATGTCCACCGGGTTGACGGTGAGGGACGCGTAGAAGAAGGCGAAGCCGCAGATCAGGGCGAAGTACACCACCGCATAGACCCAGGGGGTGCTGCTGGTGGGGTTGAGGTAGCCCGCCACCCGGATCAGCCAGGGGCTCTTGGTGAGGTTGGCGATGGTGAGGGGCAGGAACACCACCGCCGAGGCGAAGATGATCGGCATCACGCCGCCGGCATTGAGCTTCAGGGGCAGGTAGCTCTGGCGGGAGGCCAGGGTGCTGGCCCCGCCCACCTGACGCTTGGCGCTCACGATCGGGATACGGCGGCTGCCCTCCTGAAGGAAGATGATCCCCACGATCGTCACCAGGAAGACGAGCACGAGCACGACGATGCCGCCCACCGTGGCCCGGTCGCCGCTCTGGGCCAGCTGGATGGTGGAGCCGAGGGCCTTGGGCAGGGTGGCGACGATGTTGATGAAGATCACCAGGGAAGCCCCCTGGCCGATGCCCCGCTCGGTGATCACCTCGCTGACCCACATCACCACCATCGATCCGGTCACCAGGGCCAGGCTCGTCTGGACGACGAACAGCCATTCCGGCAGGCCCGGCAGGGCGTACTGCCGCAGGATCAGGGCGAAGACGATGCTCTGGAGGATGCCCCAGCCCAGGGCCACGTAGCGGGTGATCTGGGCCAGCTTGCGGCGCCCGGCTTCCCCCTCGTTCTTCTGCAGCTCCTCGAGCTGGGGCAGGGCCGCCGTCATCAGCTGGATGATGATCGAGGCGTTGATGAAGGGCAGGATGCCGAGGGCGAACACGCCCAGGGTAGACAGGCCGCCGCCGGTGAAGATGTCGAGGAAGCCGATCAGCTGGCCCCCCTGGCGGATGAAGTCCTGGAAGGCGACCCGGTCGATGCCGGGCACCGGGATGTAGATGCCGAGTCGCACCAGCAGCAGCAGGCCCAGGGTGGTGAGCACCCGATCCCGCAGGCCCTTCGACTGGACCAGCTGGACGAGGATTTCAGCGGCGCTCGGATTGCGCCCCCGGCTGAGGAGCATGGTGATGTCGGGAGTGGAGGGAACGGGGCGCTACGACCGGAGCCGCCTGCCGCAGCACAAGGCTACGGGCAGGCGGCTCGCGGCTGGGGGCAGGGCAGGGCCCGGCCTCAGTCGATGATCTCGCAGGTGCCGCCGGCGGCTTCGATCTTGGCCCGGGCCGAGGCGGTGAAGGCGGCGGCGTGGACGGTGAGTTTCACCTTCAGTTCGCCGTTGCCGAGCACCTTCAGCGGATAGCGGGGGCTGGTGACCAGACCCGCCTGCTCGAGGGACTCGAGGCTGACCGTGCTGCCGGCCTTCAGCTCACCCAGCCGCGACACGTTGATGACGGTGTAGTGGGTGGGGTTGATGACCGGGAAGTGCTTGAGCTTCGGGATCCGGCGGTAGAGGGGCATCTGGCCACCCTCGAAGCCGGGGCGGGTGGGCCGGCCGGAGCGGGACTTCTGGCCGCGCATGCCGAAGCCGCAGCTGGCGCCCTGGCCGGCGGCGATGCCGCGACCCTTGCGCAGCTTGCGCCGGCGCGAGCCCGTCTGGGGCTGGAGACTGTTGAGAGAGAAGGACGTCATGGCGGGCCTCAGGAGTAGATCTGCTCGAGGGAGATGCCCCGCTCCTTGGCGGTCTCCTTGTGGGTGCGCAGGCCTTCGAGGGCCTGCATGGCGGCGCGGGCGTTGTTGAGCGGGGTCTTGGAGCCCAGCCGCTTCGCCAGCACGTTCTTGATGCCGGCCAGCTCGAGCACGGTGCGGATCGAACCGCCCGCGATCACCCCGGTACCGGGGGCGGCCGGCCGGATCAGCACGCTGGCGGCGCCGTCGCGGCCGTTGCTGAGGGTTGGGATCGAGCTGGTGCGGGTGAGGGGCACCTTGACCAGATGCTTCTTGCCGTCGGCCACGCCCTTGCGGACCGCACCGATGACATCGCCGGCCTTGCCGACGCCCACGCCCACCTGGCCGCGTTCGTTGCCGACAACGACGATGGCCCGGAAGCTCATCTTCTTGCCGCCCTTGACGGTCTTGGAGACGCGGCGGATCTGCACCACCCGCTCCTGCCATTCGGAGTCACGTTCCTGGCCGCGGCGGTTGTCGCGGCCACGGCCGCCGCCACCGCGGCGGTCACCCTTGGCATCGCCGCGGCCACCGCCGCCGCCGCCCCGGCGCTGCTCCTGCTGGCCTTCGGCAGCGGCGGGGACGTCGGAGGCCGCAGGCACGGCGCCGGTCTGGATCTGGTCGTTGGTTTCGGTCATGGTGAGAGCAGGGATCAGAACTGAAGGCCCGCTTCCCGGGCGGCGTCAGCAAGGGCCTTGACCCTGCCGTGGTACAGGTTGCCGCCGCGATCGAAGACCACCTGCTGGATGCCCTTGGCGAGGGCGCGCTGGGCGACGAGCTGGCCCACCGCGATGGAGGCATCGCAGTTGGCGCCCACCGTGACGCTGGTGCGCAGGTCCTTGTCGAGGGTGGACGCGGCACAGAGGGTGCTCTGGGCGTCGTCGTCGATGACCTGGGCGTAGATGTGGTTGTTGGAGCGGAACACGGCCAACCTGGGACGGTCGGCGGTGCCGGAGAGCAGACGACGCAGGCGGCGGTGACGCTTCTGGGTCTGCTGTTTGCGGGAGAGGGTAGACATGGGGGATCAGACGGATGACGCTCGAGCAGACCTCATTTCTTGCCGGTCTTGCCGGCCTTGCGCAGAATCCGCTCACCTTCGTACTTGATGCCCTTGCCCTTGTAGGGCTCGGGCGGACGGATGCCGCGGATCTTGGCCGCCTCGTTGCCCACCAGCTCCTTGTCGGGGCCGGAGACGAAGACCGAGGTGTTGTTCTCGACCGAGAAGGTGACCCCTTCGGGGGGAACCATCTCCACCGGGTGGCTGTAGCCGGCGCTGACCACGAGCTTGCGCCCCTGGACCTGGGCGCGGTAGCCCACGCCGACGATCTCGAGCTTGCGGGTGAACCCCTGGCTGACCCCTTCCACCATGTTGGCGACGAGGGTGCGGCTGAGGCCGTGACGCTCCCGGGAGCGGCGGTGGCTGCTGGTGGGACTGACCACCACCGTGCCGCCTTCCTGGCTGACGCTGACGCCCTCCGGGAGAACGCGGCTGAGTTCCCCCTTGGGGCCCTTCACGGTGACCGCCAGGCCATCGAGGCTGACGGTGACCTTGTCGGGGATGGGGATCGGGGCTTTACCGATACGAGACATGGAACAACTCCTGGGATCAGTAGACGTAGCAGAGCACTTCGCCGCCGACGCCCTGCTTGCGGGCATCACGGTCGCTCATCACACCCCGGGAGGTGGAGATGATCGCCACGCCGAGGCCGCCCAGCACCTTGGGCAGCTGGCGGGTGTTCTTGTAGATGCGCAGGCCGGGCTTGCTCACCCGCTGCACGGAGCGGATGGTGGGCTGACGGTGCTTGCCGCTGTACTTGAGCTCGAGCACCAGCTGGCGCTGCACACCTTCACCTTCCTCGGCGATGGCGCCGATGAAGCCTTCCTGGTGCAGCACGTTGGCGATGCTGCGGGAGAGCCGGGAGGCGGGAATCCTGGTGCGCTCGTGGCGCTTCTCACTCGCATTGCGAAGGCGAGTGAGCATGTCTGAGATCGGGTCGTGGTTGGCCATGGTCGTGTCCGGGAGGGGGCTCAGGTATTGCGGAACGGCATTCCCATTTCGCGGAGGAGGGCCCGGCCCTCTTCGTCGTTACGGGCGTTGGTCACGATCGTGACGTCCATCCCCCGGATGGCATCGATCTTGTCGAAGGAGATCTCGGGGAAGATGATCTGCTCCCGGATCCCCAGGGTGTAGTTGCCCCGGCCGTCGAAGCTCTTCGGGCTCACACCGCGGAAGTCGCGGATGCGAGGCAGCGCCAGGTGGATGAGACGCTCGAGGAAGGCATACATCCGCTCGCCCCGCAGGGTGACGGCCACGCCGATCGGCATGCCCTGGCGGATCTTGAAGGCGGCGATGGCCTTCTTGGCGCGGGTCACCACCACCTTCTGACCGGTGATGGTCGCCAGTTCGGTGATCGAGGCCTCGAGGGCCTTGGCGTTCTGGGCGGCTTCACCGAGGCCCCGGTTGACGGTGACCTTGACCACCTTGGGAACCTCGTGGACGTTGGAGAGGTTGAGATCCTTCAGCAGCTTGGGCTGGATCGTCTCCCGGTAGCGCTGTTTGAGTGACATGACGGGGGGATGGGGGGGCGCTTCTGGACGTGGTCAGAAGGCGGACGGGGGAGGGAGGCAGGGACGCGGAGCGTGGGGGGCGTCGCGGAAAGGTGTGTGGGCGGCGACGCGTTCGGGGGCGGTCAGTCGAGCACCTCCCCGGTCTTCTTGAGGCGGCGCTTCTTGCTGCCGTCCTCCTGGACGACGATCTCCACCCGGCTGGCCACCTTGTTGGCGGTGGAGTACAGCATCACGTTGGAGGCGTGCAGGGACGCCTCTTCGGTGACGATGCGGCCGTTCTCGCCCTCCTGGGTGGGCTTGACGTGGCGGGTGCGCAGGTTGATGCCCTGCACCACGACACGGTTCTCGTTCGGCAGGGTGCGCAGCACCTCGCCGGTCTTGCCCCGGTCCTTGCCGGCGATCACCTGGACGGTGTCGCCCTTGCGGATGCGCATCTTGACGCGCTGGACGGGCCGGGCCTTGGGGGTTGCGGTGGCCATCTCAGATCACCTCCGGGGCGAGGGACACGATCTTGGTGAAGTTGCGCTCGCGCAGCTCACGGGCGACCGGGCCGAAGACGCGGGTGCCCTTGGGGTTGTTGTCGTTGCCGAGGATCACCGCGGCGTTGTCGTCGAAGCGGATGGCGTTGCCGGTGTCCCGGCGCAGCGTGGCCCGGGTGCGCACCACCACGGCCTTGACCACATCCGACTTCTTGACGCCCATGTTGGGCATGGCGTCCTTGACGGCGGCCACGATCACATCGCCCACGTGGGCGTAGCGACGGTTGGTGCCGAGCACCCGGATGCACTGGATGCGCTTGGCGCCGCTGTTGTCAGCGACGTTGAGGAAGGTTTCCTGCTGAATCATGGGGAGTTCCTCAGCCGGCGCTGGTGGGGGAGAGAACCTCAGCGACGGCCCATCGTTTGGTGCGGCTGAGGGGGCGGGTCTCGGTGATCCGGACCCGGTCACCCACGCGGCAGCTGTTGGCTTCGTCGTGGGCTTTGTAGCGGGTGGTGCGGCGGACGGTCTTCTGATAGATGGGATGGGGGAAGCGGTTTTCCACCGCCACCACCACCGTTTTGTCCATCTTGTCGCTGACGACGGTGCCGACCCTTTCCTTGAGTGCCATGGGGATCGAGGGGGGAATCAGGAGGCGACGGTGGAGCGTTGACGCTCCTCCTGCACCGTCAGCAGGTGGGCCAGCTTGATGCGGGACTCCTTGAAGCGGTGCGGGTGCTCCAGACGGCGGGTGGCCTGCTGGAAGCGGAGGTCGAACAGTTCGCGACGGACGCCATCGATCTGTTCGGCGATCTGGGCGTCGCTGAGCGAACGCACATCGGTGATGGTGGGACGGGCCATGGTCAGGATTCCACTGCGAGGGCGGGTTCGGGGGCGGCTGCCACCTGATCGGCCAGGGCGAGGAACTTCGTCTTGAGCGGCAGTTTGAACTGGGCCAGACGCATGGCTTCCTTGGCGATTTCGGGCGTGATCTCGGGGCCACCCATCTCGAAGAGAATGCGGCCCGGCTTGATCACGGCCACCCAGAATTCCGGGTTGCCCTTACCGGAACCCATGCGGGTTTCGGCAGGCCGCATGGTGACGGGTTTGTCGGGGAAGATCCGGATCCAGATCTTGCCCCCCCGCTTGACGTAGCGGGTCATGGCACGGCGGCTGGCCTCAATCTGACGGGAGGTGATCCACCCGCACTCCTGGGCCTGCAGGGCGAAATCGCCGAAGGCGATGGTGTTGCCGCGCGTGGCGATGCCGCGCATGCGGCCTCGCTGCTGTTTTCGGAACTTGACGCGTTTTGGACTCAGCATGGTTCAGGCCTCCTGATCACTCCTCGTTGGAGCGGTCTTCGAACTGTTGCGGCCGGCGGTTGGCGCGGCGTTTCGGTGCTCCACCCACGGGCAGCTGGTCTTGCTGACCGGGAAGCACCTCCCCTTTGAACACCCAGACCTTGATGCCCAGGACCCCATAGGTGGTGGTGGCCACCTTGGTGGCGTAGTCGATGTCGGCGCGGAGCGTGTGCAGGGGCACGCGACCCTCGCGGGTCCACTCCGTCCGGGCGATCTCGGCGCCGTTGAGGCGTCCGCTCACCTGGAGCTTGAGACCCAGCACCCCGGCCCGCTGGGCGCGCTGCACCGCCATGCGCATGACGCGCCGGAAGGCCACCCGCTTCTCCAGCTGCTGGGCGATGTACTCGGCCAGCAGGAAGGCGTCGGCGTCGACCCGCTCCACCTCGACCACGTTGATGCGCACCTGACGGTGGGCGTCGCCGAGGGTCTTCTGGATGCCGGTGCGCAGCTCTTCGATGCCGCTGCCCTGGCGGCCCACGAGAACGCCCGGACGGGCGGTCTTGAGTTCCACTTCGAGCTGGTCGGCCTTACGGGCGATCAGCACGTCGCTGATGCCGGCGGCGGCGTACTTCTTGTTGATGAACGACCGGATCCGGTCGTCCTCCTGAAGGAGGACGGGGTAGGTCTTGCTTGGGGCGTACCAGCGGGAGCGGTGTTCCTGGGTGATCCCCAGGCGCAGGCCGGTTGGATGGATCTTGTGTCCCATCGGGCGGTGTCCTCGGGGGTCAGGCGGTGGGCGCTGCCACAGCAATGCTGATGTGGCAGGTTTGCTTTTTGATGGCGTAGGCGCGGCCCTGGGCCCGGGGCCGGAACCGCTTCAGGGAGGGTCCCATGTCGGCGCTGGCCTGGCTGATGACCAGGGTGGCCGGATCGAGGCCGAGGTTGTGCTCGGCATTGGCGACCGCGGAGCGGAGCACCTTGGTGATCGGGCCCGTGGAGCGGTAAGGCATGAACTCGAGCATGATCAGGGCGTCGCGGTAGGTGCGACCCCGGATCTGATCGAGAACCCGGCGCACCTTGGACACGGAACCGCGGATGAAGCGGCCGTGAGCCAGGGCCTGGGTGTCGGGTGTGGTGGTTGCCATCGGATCAGCGGCCTCCCTTCTTGTCTTTGATGTGACCGCGGAACGTGCGGGTGGGGGCGAATTCGCCCAGCTTGTGGCCCACCATCTGCTCCGTCACGTAGACGGGCACGTGGGCCTTGCCGTTGTGAACGGCAATGGTGTGGCCGATCATCATCGGCAGGATGGTGGAGGCCCGTGACCAGGTCTTGATCACGGTCTTGTCGTCGGCAGCGTTCTGCTTCTCCACCTTGCGAAGCAGGTGGTCGGCGACGAACGGGCCTTTCTTGAGTGAGCGTCCCATGGCGGATCAGGCGAACAGCAGAGCGGTGTGGGTCATCAGGAGTCGCGTCCGCCACGGCTCCGTTTGGAGGTGCGGCGTCGTTTCCGCAGCACGAACCGGTTGCTCGGCTTGTTGCGCTTGCGGGTCTTGAGGCCCAGGGCGGGTTTGCCCCAGGGCGTGACCGGACCGGAACGGCCGATCGGTGCCCGGCCCTCACCACCACCGTGGGGGTGGTCGCAGGGGTTCATCACGCTGCCGCGCACTTCCGGACGGCGGCCCAGCCAGCGCTTGCGGCCGGCCTTGCCGAGGCTGGTGTTGCGCTGCTCGGCGTTGCCCACCTCACCGAGGGTGGCGTAGCACTCGCGGCGCACCAGCCGCACCTCGGTGGAGGGCAGCTTGAGGGCGACGTAGTCCCCTTCCTTGGCCACCACCTGGGCGCTGGCCCCGGCGGTGCGGACCATCTGACCGCCGCGACCGGCGTAGAGCTCCACGTTGTGGACGCTCGAGCCCAGGGGGATGGCCGAGAGGGGCAGGGCGTTGCCGTTCTCGATCGGGGCGTCCGGGCCGGAGATGACGCTCTGGCCCACCGCCACGTTGGCGGGGGCAAGGATGTAGCGCTTCTCGCCGTCGGTGTAATAAAGCAGCGCCAGACGGGCGTTGCGGTGTGGGTCGTAGTGGATCGCGGCCACCTTGGCGCTCACACCGTGCTTGTCGCGACGGAAGTCGACGATGCGGTAGAGGCGCTTGTGGCCACCGCCGCGGTGGCGGCAGGTGATCACGCCGCGGTTGTTGCGGCCCTTGTGGCGGTGCTTGGACACCACCAGGCCCCGTTCCCGGTTCTTGCCCGTGATGTCACTGAAATCAGTGACGACCAGCGTGCGGGTGCCGGGGGTGTTGGGCCTGTAGTTGCGGATTGCCATGACGTTTCAGACCCCTCAGGACTCAGGGAACAACTGGATGGCGTTGCCTTCGGCAAGGCGCACCACCGCTTTCTTCACCTGGGCACGTTTGCCGGCGAAGCGCCCCACCCGACGGGAGCGGCGGGGGGGATTCATGGTGCTGACGCCGACGACCTTGACGTCGAACAGATGCTCGACGGCCGCCTTGATGTCGGGCTTGGCGGCCCGATGGTCCACCTCGAAGGTGTACTGGTTGATCTCGATGGCCCGGGTGGCCTTCTCGGTGATCAGCGGGCGACGGATCACGTCCGCCAACCGGCCTGCAAAACGCTCAGACATCGCCGTAGACCTCCTGAATCTTCGCCAGTGCCTCTTCGCTGAGCACCAGCTTGTTGGCATGGAGCAGATCGAACACGTTGAGCTGATCGGCGGCGATCAGCTTCACCTTCTCGAGATTGCGCACCGAGCGGGTCACCGCCTCGGGAGCGCCATCGAGGATCAGCAGCACCTTGGCGCCGGCCTCGATGCCGAAGCGGGACAGGGCGGCGGTGATCTCCTTCGTTTTGGGGGTGTCGAGCCCGGCGCCGAAGCCCTTCACCACGATGATGTCCGCGACGCGGCTCATCAGGGCGGTGCGCAGGGCCAGGCGACGCTCCTTGCGGTTCATCGCCACGGCATAGCTGCGGGGCTTGGGTCCGAAGATCACGCCACCGCCGGGCCGCAGGGGGGTGCGGATCGAGCCCTGGCGGGCCCGGCCGGTGCCTTTCTGCTTGTAGGGCTTGCGACCGCCACCGGCCACTTCGGCGCGGGTGAGGGTGCTGGCGGTGCCCTGACGGGTATGGGCCAGCTGGCGCACGACGGCGCGGTGGAGCAGGCCGTTGGCGGATGTTTCCTTGGCGACCTTGAGGTCGAGGGGAGCTTTGCCGCTCTCCTTGCCTTGCCAGTCGCGAATCACACAGTCAGTCATGGGTGTTCTCCTCAGTTCGCTGCGGGGACGCCCACCCGCCGGGCCGGGCGGATGTCGAGCAGGGCGCCGGGCTTGCCGGGTACCGAGCCCTTGACGACGAGCAGATTGCGTTCCGCATCCACCTTGAGGATGGTGAGGCCGCGGGTGGTGATCTGCTTGCCGCCATAGCGACCGGCCATCCGCTTGCCGGGGTAGACCCGGCCTGGGGTGGTGCCGGCGCCGATGGAGCCTGGCTCTCGGTGGTTCTTGGAGCCGTGGCTCATGGGACCGCGGCTGAAGCCGTGGCGCTTCTGGAGGCCCGAGAAACCACGACCGATCGTGTCGCCGCTGACGTCGACCTTCTGGCCGGGGGCGAAGTCACCGACGGTGACGGCGGCCCCGAGCTCGAGGCCGTCGATGGCCTCCAGCCGGTACTCCTTGAGGTGCCGCAGGGGCGCCTCGCCGGATTTGGCCAGGTGGCCCTTGGCCGGCTTGTTGACGAGCTTGTCGCGCGTCTCGCCGAAGCCGAGCTGCACCGCGGTGTAGCCGTCGGTGGCTTCGCTCTTGAGTTGGGTGATGCGGCAGGGACCCGCTTCGATCAGGGTGACCGGAATGGATTTGCCTTCTTCGTCGAAGAACTGGGACATACCCAGCTTCTTCCCGAGAATGCCGATGGACATGGGAGGGAGAACAACACCAGCTGGACTGCCGAGGCGTGCCGCCATGGATCTGGGCCGAGGCCCGACATCCGTGGAGGACCCGCTGGACGGCGGGGGGGCTGAATTCGTGGAATCGCAGATTGACCCGAGGGTCAGGAGCTAGCGAGGCGAATCAGCGGGCTGGGACTTGCCGGAAGCGGTGAGGCCTCGGGCAGTATCCCGACGGTCCGGACAGCGACGAGCGCTGCAGGAGTCGTACGGGCCGGGAAGGGTTCGTCACCACTGACGGACCCCGTACCGTTCTCTGGAGGCCCGGCTAGCGGACGGGCACAGATCTTCGGCACAAGAGACAACAGTACCCCATGGTGTGCACCACCACCCCTGGGACCCTCATCGGCTGCCAGACTCAGCCCCGATTCGCCTGCCGCTCCCGATGCCCCTGCTGATGACCGGCCGTGGTTTCCGCACCGAGCTGGAGCGCTGCGGTGCCCTCGCCCTGTTCGTTCCGCTGGAGGGCGGCGCCGAGACCCGGCTGCTGCGGCGGCTGCGGGCGGCCGGCTACCGGGCCCACCTCACCTCCGCCCGCGGGCTGGGGGATCCGGAGGCCTACCTGCTCCAGATGCACGGCATCCGGCCGCCCCACCTGGGCCACCACAGCGTCGGCCAGGCGGCCGCCGTGGGCGAGGTGCAGCGGGTGATGCCCCAGCTCGGCCCTGCGCTGGCCGGCGAGGGCCCGGTGCTTCTCTGGCTGCTGGAGGGCCAGGTGCTGAGCAGCTCCGAGCTGGCCGCCCTCTGCGAGCTCTGCCGCCGCGAACCGCGCCTGAAGCTGGTGGTGGAGATGGGCGGCGCCCGGGCCCTGCGCTGGCAGCCGCTCGAACAGCTCGTGCCGGCCTGAGCTGAATTCACCCCATAGCCTGGGTCCGTTCCGCGGACTCCCAGGCCTTGAGTGAGCGGCTCGGATTGATCTGGGGTTCGGCCTTCTTCGCCGGCTCCCTGGCCCAGGCCACGGCCTGGCTCACCGGCCAGCCGGCGGTGGTGCTGCTGCTGGCGGTCGGCCTGATCACGGGCCACGCCGGGTTCGACCTGGTCCATCCCGAGAACCTGGGGGCCGGCCTGGAGCCCCTGGTCGGCCTGCTGGTGAGTCTGGTGCTCTTCGACGGGGGGCTCAACCTGCGCCTGGCCGGCCGCGATCTGCAGCGGTCGGTGCTGCAGCTGGTGCTGGTGCGCCTGGTGCTGGGGCTGCCCCTGGCGGCCCTGCTGGCCCATGTCCTGGCGGGGCTGCCCTGGCCCCTGGCGTTGGTCTACGGCGCGATCGCCCTGGCCACCGGTCCCACGGTGGTCACCCCGATGGTGCGCCAGCTGCGCCTGGCTCCGAAGCTGGGCCAGCTGCTGGAGGCGGAGGGCCTGATCCTCGAACCGGTCAGTGCGGTGCTGGGCCTGGTGCTGCTCCAGGTGATCCTGGGGGACCTGGGCAGCTGGCAGGAGGTGGCCTCCCGACTGCTGCTGCGCCTGGGGGGCGGAGTGGTGCTCGGCGGCCTGGCCGGGCTGCTGCTCTCGGAGGCCCTGCGGCGCCTGGGGGCCGTCGCTGCCTCCCGGGACTCCGAGGGGGCGCCCGCCGCCGGTGGCAACGGACTGGAACTGCAGCTCACCCTTGGGGTGCTGTTTCTGATGTTCAGCGGCTGTGAGGCGCTGCTGCCGGAGTCGGGCCTGCCGGCGGCGGTGAGCGCCGGGGTGGTGGTGGGGCTGCGCCTTGATGGGGCCGCCACCCAGCTCGACGCCCTGATCCGCCAGCTGGCCATGCTCGCCATCACCGTGCTGTTTCCCCTGCTGGCGGCCGATGTCTCCTGGGCCGAGCTGAGTCCCCTCGGCCTCGGCGGTCTGGGCTGTGTGCTGGGCCTGATGCTGATGCGCTGGCCCCTGATCCAGCTGACGGGGCTCGGCCTGCCCAGCCTCGACTGGAAGGAGAAGGCCCTGCTCAGCTGGATCGCGCCGCGGGGCATCGTCACCGCGGCGGTGGTGAGCCTGTTCGCCCTCGAGCTCGACCGGGCCGAGGTCCCCGGCGGCGCCACCCTCAAGGGGCTGGTGTTCCTGACCATCCTGCTGACCGTGGGCCTGCAGGGGTTCTCCGCCCCCTGGCTGGTGCAGCGCCTCGGGCTGGCCCAGCCGGAGATCGCGCCGGAGCTGCCCGGCACCGGCTGAGGGCCCTGCCGGTGGCAGGATCGTTTCCCCCCACGCGCGCCATCCATGGGTGCCTTGCTCCGGGGCCCCGCGCCGATGCTCCGGCAGCACCCCGAGCAGGCCCTGGCCGCCGGCGGCTGGGTGAAGCTGATCGGCGGGGCCAGCAACCAGGATCTGGCCGCCATCGAGGACCTGGCCGGCATCCATGCGCTGGCCGGGGTGCACTGCATCGATGTGGCCGCCGATCCGGCGGTGGTGGCCGCGGCCCGGCGGGGCATGGCCTGGGCCGAGGCCCGCGGCGCGGCCCGTCCCTGGCTGATGGTCAGCCTCAGTGACGGCCTCGACCCCCACTTCCGCAAGGCCTGGTTCGATCCGGACCGCTGCCCGCCCGCCTGCCCCCGGCCCTGCGAGCGGGTCTGCCCCGCCCTGGCCATCGGCGGGACCGGGGTGGTGGAGGAGCGCTGCTACGGCTGCGGCCGCTGCCTGCCCGCCTGCCCCCTGGGGCTGATCGAGGAGCGCAGCCAGGTGCTGGAGGCCGCCGGCGTGGGGGCCCTGCTGGCGCAGTTGGCCCCGGACGCGGTGGAGCTGCACACCCGGCCGGGGCGGCTGGAGGCCTTCGGCGATCGGGTGGCCCAGCTGGCCGCCAGCGGGGTGCCGCTGCGCCGGGTGGCGGTGAGCGCGGCCCTGGAGGGAGGGGCCACGGTGGAGGAGCTGGCGGCGGAGCTCTGGCAGCGGTTCCGCCTGCTGCGTGGGGCCGGCTTCCGGCCGCTCTGGCAGCTGGATGGCCGGCCGATGAGCGGTGATGTGGGGGCCGGCACGGCCCATGCGGCGGTGGCCCTGCTGGAGCGGCTGGGGCCGCTGGCGCCGCCGGGTCCGCTGCAGCTGGCCGGCGGCACCAATGCCCACACCCTGGCGGTGCTGGCCCGCTCCCCGGCGGCCCGGCCCCGGGCGGCCGGGGTCGCGTTTGGGGGGGTGGCCCGCCGCCAGCTCCAGCCCCTGCTGCAGGAGGCCCTGGCTGAGGGGCGACGGCTGCTGGACCTGCCCCTGCTCTGGCCCCGGGCCCTGGCCATCGCCGAAGCGCTGGTGGCCCCCTGGCTGGCCCGTGGTGTCAGCGGCCCCCGGGGTCTGGCGGGCCCCGGGCCCGGCTAGAACGAACGGACAGCTCCCCCCGCCGCCCTCTGGAGCCTTCGCCCCCCCCCTCCCTCTCCCCCCAGCGGGTCACCGACGACCTGGATCGTCTGCTGGCCGTGCTGCCGCCTGTGGTGCAGCGGGCCCTGGCGGGGCCGGAGCAGCGGGAGGGCCTGCTGGAGGTGGTGCTCGACCTGGGGCGGGTGCCGGAGGCCCGCTACCCCGGCCGGGTTCTGGCCCTGGGCAACGACGCGATCGCGCGTTCCGATCTGGCGGCGGTGCTGCAGCGCCTCGGTCCCTTCGGCGGTGACAACCGGGCCGGCATCGAGCGCACCCTGCACCGCATCAGCGCCATCCGCAATCGCACCGGCGACGTGGTGGGGCTCACCTGCCGGGTGGGCCGGGCCGTGTTCGGCACCGTGGCGATGGTGCGCGACCTGCTGGACACGGGCCAGTCGCTGCTGCTGATGGGCCGCCCCGGGGTGGGCAAGACCACGGCCCTGCGGGAGATCGCCCGGGTGCTCGCCGACGACCTGCAGCGCCGGGTGGTGGTGATCGACACCAGCAACGAGATCGCCGGCGACGGCGACATCCCCCACCCCGCCATCGGCCGGGCCCGGCGGATGCAGGTGGCGCGCCCGGAGCTGCAGCACCAGGTGATGATCGAGGCGGTGGAGAACCACATGCCCGAGGTCATCGTCATCGATGAGATCGGCACCGAACTGGAGGCCCAGGCGGCCCGCACCATCGCCGAGCGGGGCGTGATGCTGGTGGCCACGGCCCACGGCAACGAACTGGCCAACCTGATCCGCAACCCCACCCTCAGCGACCTGGTCGGCGGGATCCAGTCGGTGACCCTGGGGGACGAGGAGGCCCGCCGCCGGCGCACCCAGAAGACCGTGCTGGAACGGGCGGCCGAGCCCACCTTCCCCCTGGCGGTGGAGATGCACAGCCGGCACCGCTGGCTGGTGCACCGCGACGTGGCCGGCACCGTGGATCTGCTGCTGCGCGGCCAGCCCACCCATCCCCAGGTGCGGGAGCTGGGCGGCGACGGCCGCCTGGTGCTGCGCGACGACGGCCCCGCCCGCCCGGCCGCACCGCCCGCCTGGGCCCCCGCCGCCGTGCCCCCCCGGCGCCCCTGCCCCGCCCCCCTGGCGGTGGTGCCCCTGCCCGATCCGGCGGCCCCCCGGCCGGCCGCTGCCACCGCCGCCCCGGCGCTGCCCGCCCTGCGGGTCTACGGGGTGGGGCTGGCGGCCCAGCAGCTGGAGGAGGCCGTGCGC
>NZ_NQKY01000015.1 GCF_002252675.1 Synechococcus sp. BO 8801
GCCTCCGCACCCGCGCCTGTCGCCCCGCCGGCCGGGCCCACGGCAGCGCGCCTGCCCAGCCCCGCGCCGGAGCCCGTGGCCGACCCCGAGCCGCCGCCCGCCCTGGAGCTCGACCCCCTGCTGGCCCTGCTGGCGGAGGACGACCCGGAGCACCTGATCGCCTCGGCCCATCCGGAGCCCGCCGAGGGACGGCTGCTGCTGACGATGGCGCCGGCCTACACCGGCCTTGCCCCCGCGAGCCGGAGCCGCTGGGCGGAGCGCTGGCAGCAGCGCGCCCGGGGGCTGGGCTACGAGCGGCTGGAGCTGGTGGACGGCCAGGGGCGGCTGCTGGCCCGGGGGGCCCTGGTGGGGTCCGGCATGATCCTGCTCGACCCCGGAACTTCAGGTTGATGCTGCTGCCGTTCGAGCCGTTGTGCCAGCTCTGGGGCGAGCCCCTGATGGCCCCCGGAACCACCGGACCCGACCCCATCCGTCGCGTCAGCACCGACAGCCGCGGCGATCTGGCCGGCGCCCTGTTCGTGCCGCTGGTGGGGGAGCGTTTCGATGGCCACCGCTTCCTTGGCGATGCCTTCGCCGCCGGGGCGGCGGCGGCCCTGGTGCAGCGGGACCGGCTCGATGGGACGGCGCTGGCGGAGGTTGTGGCCGGCAGCGGCCGGCCGATCTGGCCCGTGGACGACACCCTGGAGGCCTACCAGCAGCTGGCCCTTCTCTGGCGGCGGCAGCTGGGCCTGCCGGTGGTGGCGGTGACCGGGTCGGCGGGCAAGACGACCACACGGGAACTGATCCGGGCGTGCCTGGCCCCGCTCGGGCCTGTGGTGGCCAGCAGCGGCAACGAGAACAACGACGTGGGGGCGCCGCTCACGATCCTGAAGGCGGACGCTGGCACCGCGGCCCTGGTGGTGGAAATGGGGATGCGTGGACTGGGGGAGATCGACCGTCTGACCCGCTGCACCGAGCCGGACGTGGCCGTGATCACCAACATCGGCACCGCCCACATCGGCCGCCTCGGCAGCCGGGAAGCGATCGGCCAGGCCAAATGCGAGATCACCGCCGGACTCGGGCCGGAAGGGGTGCTGGTGATTCCCGCCGGGGATCCCCTGCTGGAGCAGTCCCTTGCGCGGGTATGGCGGGGCCAGGTGGTCCGCGTCGCCCTGGAGGACGAGGCGGCGGCCTTCCCAGCTGGGGTGCCGGCGCCGGAGCTGGTGGGCCGGCTGGAGGGGTCTCGCCTGAGCCTCCTTGACGGTCCGAGCCTGCCGCTGCCGCTTGAGGGCCGCCACAACGCCCGCAACCTGCTGCTGGCGGTGGCCGTGGCCCGGGAACTGGGCGTGCCGGCGGCGGCCCTCGGCGACCTGGCGGTGGCGCTGCCGGGCGGCCGCGCCAGGCGCCTGCAGCTGGGGGGCGTGGAGCTGCTCGATGAGACCTACAACGCCTCGCCGGAGGCGGTTCTCGCCGCCCTGGAGCTGCTGGCGGCCCCTGGAGGCGCCTGCGAAGGCCGCCGCTATGCGGTGCTGGGCACGATGCTCGAGCTGGGGGAGCGCAGCCTGGAGCTGCACCGCCAGGTGGCGGGCCGGGCCCGGGCCCTCGGGCTCGACGGGCTGGTGATCGTGGCCGCCGAGGCCGAGGCGCAGGAAATGCTCGCCGCCGCCGCCGGATTGCCGCGGCTGGCGCGGGCGGCCACGCCCGAGGAGGCGGCCGCCGTGCTGCTCGACTGGCTGGAGCCGGGGGATCGGGTGCTGCTCAAGGCCAGCCGAGGCGTGGCCCTGGAGCGGGCGATTCCCCTGCTGGAGGCGGGCCTCGGCGCGGCCGCCTGAAACCGGCCGCTTGGAGCACCCCGCTTGATCCGGGTTGCCGCCCCCAGCAGGATGGGGCAGCCGCCGACCGCCTCCCGATGGTGAAACCCGTGTTCGTGACCACCACCTTCACGATCGAGGGCTACACAATCACCGCCTACCGGGGCCTGGTGCGCGGCATCGTCGTGCGCTCCCCCACCCTGGTGCAGGGCTTCCTGGGCGGGCTCAAACAGATCGTGGGCGGCCGGATCGGCGCCTACACCGAGATGTGCGAGCAGGCCCGAGAGCAGGCCTACGAGCAGATGATCCAGCACGCCCGGGCCCTGGGGGCCAATGCCATCGTCGGCACCCGCTACGACGGCTCGGAGGTGCAGGGCGGCACCGCCGCCGCCACCGAGGTGCTCTGCTACGGCACCGCCGTGGTGGTGGAGCCCCGGCCCAGCAGCAGCGGCAGCAGTGCGTAGAGAAGCAGCAGGCAGCGGCACGCCATTCCGGCGTCCGTGTCCGATTGTGGAGAGCCCGCCGGAGACGCCCGATGCCTTTCCCAGCCAGCTCGATCCGGCTCCTGGCGACCTGGAGCGGCGGTGCCATGGCCACGGCCTCGCTACTGACGGGGGCGTCGCTGCCCCTTCACGCAGCCCCCCAGAACCCGCCGCTGCAGGGCACCACCTGGCAGCTGGTGGGGATCCAGTCGATGGATGACGCCCAGGGCCTGAAGCGTCCGGCGAACCCCTCCCGCTACACCCTCTCGCTCCAGGCCGATGGCCGGGCGGTCCTGCAGCTCGACTGCAACCGCGCCACGGGCAGCTGGCAGGTGGAACCCAGCACTGACCCAGGCAACGGCGGCTTCCGCTTCGGGCCCCTGGCCAGTACCAAGGCGCTGTGCCCGGCGCCCAGCCTGGGGGAACCCCTGGCCCGCCAGCTTCCCTATGTAAGGGGCTACCTGCTGCGGGACGGCCGGCTCAACCTGAGCCTGCTGGCCGATGGCGGCATCCTCATCTGGGAACCCCGCGCCGCCGCCGGGCCCGGCTACAGCAACCGGCCCGATCCGGCACTGGAGTCGGCGATCCTGGCGGCCTCCCCCGACCTGCGCCGCCCCCTGGGAAGCGCCGCCGGGGGCATGGGGCGGATCAGCTATGTGCACGCCCGCACCGACCTCGACGGGGATGGCCGTCAGGACGTGCTCGTCTACCTGATGGGTCCCTACGTGTGCGGCACCGGTGGCTGCACGCTCCAGGTGTTCCGCCCCGAAGGCCGGGGCTACCGCCTCATCAGCAGCTTCCCCACCAGCCGGCTGCCGGTCATCGTCCCGGAGGCGCGCCGCAACCGCTGGCGCGATCTCTGGCGGCTGCAGTCCGGCGGCGGCGCACCTGCCACCTGGGTGCGCGAGGTGTTCGACGGCCGGGGCTACCGCAGCAAGGAGCGCATCCCGGCGGCCGGCCGACAACCGGCGGGCACCGCCGTGCTGAGCGGCGTTCCCTCCCTGGCGGACGGGGCGCCGTTGGCGCCGCGCCCCTGATCGATCCCGGCTGGGCTGGCGCTCAGTCGTCGTCGGCCAGCCGCCACTGCAGCACCTGGCCGGCATGGAAGGGCACCAGGGTGGTGGCGTCCCCGTCGGCGGCGTTGCCGTGCAGGCGCGGCGGCACCGTGTGGGGCTCCCGCACCAGGGTGATGTGGCCCTCGTTCAGGGGCAGCCCGTAGAAGGCGGGCCCATGCAGGCTGGCGAAGGCCTCGAGGCGATCCAGGGCCCCCTCCTGCTCGAACACCGCCGCGTAGCTTTCCAGGGCGAAGGGGGCGTTGTAGATGCCGGCGCAGCCACAGGCGCTTTCCTTGGCCGAGCGGGGGTGGGGGGCCGAATCGGTGCCCAGGAAGAAGCAGGGCTCCCCCGAGGTGGCCGCCTCGCGCAGGGCCAGCCGATGGCGTTCGCGCTTGGCCACCGGCAGGCAGTAGAAGTCCGGCCGCAGCCCGCCCTGGAACATGGCGTTGCGGTTGATGTGCAGGTGATGGGGGGTGATGGTGGCGGCCAGGTTGGCGCCCCCCTGGCGCACGAAGGCGACGGACTCCGCCGTGGTGATGTGCTCCAGCACCACCTTCAGGCCCGGATGGCGCTGCAGCAGCGGCGCCAGGTGGCGCTCGATGAACACGGCTTCGCGATCGAAGATGTCGATCTCGGCGTCGGTCACCTCGCCGTGGATGAGCAGGGGCATGCCGATCCGCTCCATCGTGGCCAGCACCGCCTCGATCCGGGCCAGGTCGGTGACGCCGGCGGCGGCGTTGGTGGTGGCATGGGCCGGGTAGAGCTTGCAGGCGGTGAACACCCCCTCGCGGTGGCCGCGCTCGATCTCGAGCGGATCGATCGTGTCGGTGAGGTAGGCGGTGAGCAGGGGGGTGAAGCGGCTGCCGTCCGGCAGGGCCGCCCGGATCCGGGCGCCGTAGGCCGCGGCGGCCGCCACCGTGGTGATCGGCGGGCTGAGGTTGGGCATCACGATCGCCCGGGCAAAGGTGCGGGCCGTGGCCGGGGCCACCGCCTGCAGCAGGGCACCGTCCCGCAGGTGCACGTGCCAGTCGTCGGGTCGCCGCAGCCTCATGCGGGAACTCACCATGGAGAGGACCTGAGGAACCGGTTCATGTCATCCAGTCTCTAGAACAGCCGCTTGCCGCCGCTGCCCGTGACCAGATAACCGCTCAGGGACAGCAGCAGGACACTCAGGCAGAAGAAAGCCAGGGACGGGCCGTCAAGGATCGGCAGGGTCAGCATCGCCTTGAAGGCCGACACGATCAGGGCCACCACCAGCACCTTGACCAGCTTCTCCTTGAGTTGGTCGAGGTCGCGGATGTCGAGCAGGCCACCACCCCCCTGGTCACGTTCCCGGGCCGCCTCGATCGGAGAGATCAGCAGTTCGTAGACCCCATAGCCGAAGATCAGCAGGGCGATACCGATCAGATAGAGATCGATCCCGGTCACGATCGCCCCCAGCAGTTCGGCCACGAAGGTCTTCTTGGTGTGGGCCACATCTCCCAGGCTGACCAGCGCCTTGCCGATCTCGAGCGTGCCGAGCACGAAAGCGACGACCGTGCTGACCAGGCTCATGACCACCGGCAGGATGGCGATCAGCCGCAGGCGCCACAGAATCCGCTCGAAGCGATGCTCAAACCGCTTGAAGCGGCCATTGGGCACGGAAGCCATGCGGCGCTGATGCAATCGGCCAACCCTAGGCAGCGTTTCGGCTGCCCACATCCATCCGCCACGGCGATGCCACCACCGGTTCAGCGCTGCGGGCGCCCCAGCAGAAACACCACCGCCATCGCCAGATAGCCCAGGGCCCAGGGGGTGCCGCTGCCCCAGCCGGGGTCCAGCACCGTGTCGGCCAGGGTGAAGCTCCAGGCATGGACCAGCCCCAGCCAGGAGGCGACCGCCGCCACCAGGGCGCAGAGGGCGGCGGCGCGGAACCGCTGCTCGATCACATAGACGAGCATCGCCGCCAGCAGCATCGCCGCCAGGATCTGGCCCTGCTCCAGGGCGAAGGCACCGGCGGCCCACACATCCGCCTGCTGCAGGGGCAGCAGCAGCTGGGGACCGAAGGGGTTGGCCGGCGTGCCGCTGCCCCCGGCCCGTAGGCCCGCCTTCAGCATCAGGGACCCCCAGCCCGCCAGGCCGGGCAGCAGGCCGAGGGCCACGGCGGGGGCGTGGGCCGGTGGCGTGGCCTGGAAGGCCTGGGCCGCCATCACCAGAGCGATGTAGAGCACGATCGCCATGCCGGCCTCGATCGGCACCAGCTGGCCCACCACCCCGAACAGCCCCAGCAGGCAGCCCAGGCCCATCACCAGGCCGTTGAGCCAGGAGTAGCCGATGCGGGCGCCCATGCCCTTCCAGCCGGGGTGGCCGATGTAGATGGTGGTGGGGAAGCAGGAGCCGAGTGCTGCCGCCGCGATCGTGCCGATGCCGTTGATCAGCAGGGAGCTCTTCACCGGGTAGGGGTCGCCGGCCGCCTCGGCGCTCTCCAGGTTCTGCAGGGAACCCAGCAGGTTGAACAGACCCATGGGCACCGTCACCCCCAGCCAGGGGACCAGGGCTTCGCGACCCTCCCAGAGGGCACCGAGCCTGGGCACGGGCAGGTGGAGTCCCACCTGGGCGATGTTGGCCTGCCAGGTGGGCCCATCGAGCCGCAGCAGGCCCGTGGCCGCGGCCAGCACGATGCCCACCAGCACCGCCAGCACGCCGCCCGGCAGGGGCAGCCGGGCCTGGCCGAAGTAGGCCAGCAGGATCACCGCCAGCACGGCCAGCCCCACCACCGGGACGGCATAGGTGCGCAGCAGGAACCCCAGGCCGATGTAGCCGAGGGCGATGCCAGCCAGGGTGGAGAGCAGGGCCGCCCGGGGCAGCCAGCGGCGCAGGGGGGCCACCAGGAAAGCGCCCCCCGCCTCGATCAGCCCGGACCCCAGGCAGGCCAGCAGGCCGGCGCGCCAGGAGAGCAGCGAAGCCGCCTGGGGATCCAGACCCTGGCCGGTGGCCGCCAGCTTCACCGGCAGCATCACCAGGAACACGTAGGCGAACAGGCTGACGGTGTTGATGCCGTAGGGCAGGGCGGTGCGGTCGTCACGGCCCTCGCGCCGCCCCAGGCGGTGGGCCTGGACGGCATAGGCCACGTTGCCCACCACCAGGCTGATGCCGGTGGCCGGCAGAATCGTGCCGAAGATCAGCCCATCGGGATACCCCAGCACGCCGCGACACAGGCCCACGATCAGCAGGATCTGGATGAGGTTGTCGAGGCCGAGCCCCAGGAAGCCGTCGAGGTCGCCGCGCACCCACCAGCGGGGGGACGGCGGCGGGCCGGCTGCGGTGAGTTCAGCCACGGGGCAGCCCCGCCGGCACCCGATCCGGGAACAGCACCCCATCGAGGTGGTCGCACTCGTGCTGCACCACCCGGGCGTGGAAGCCCTCCACCTCCCGCTCGAACGCCTGCCCCTGGCCATCGAAGCCCCGGTAGCGCAGGCGGCGCCAGCGGGGCACCCGGGCCCGCCAGCCGGGAACGCTCAGGCAGCCCTCCCAGGCGTCATCGTCCTGCTCCTCGCCGAGGGGCGTGAGTACGGGATTGATCAGCACCGTTTCCGGGATGGGGGGAGCCTCCGGGTAGCGGGGGTTGTGGGTGATGCCGAAGATCACCACCCGTAGGGGCACACCGATCTGGGGGGCCGCCAGGCCGGCCCCATCGGCGGCGGCCATGGTGTCGCGCAGGTCGTCGAGCAGGGCCGACAGGGCGGGGTCGTCGAAGCGTTCCACCGGCGCACTCACCTGGCGCAGGCGGGGATCGCCGATGGTGAGCACGTCACGGACGGCCATGGGCGCCTCAGGATCGGTCCCACTGTGCCGCCTTCCGGCCGCCCCGTCCGTACCATCCGCAGATGATGCTGCGATCGGCGGATCCATGGCCGTGAGCTCCCTGCGCGTGGCCGTGCTCTGTTGCGACGGCCTCTACCAGCGCCACCTGGTGCGGCGGGCGGCCGAGGACTTCACCCTGGTGGGCGTGGTGCTGCAGGTGTCGCCGCCGGCGAGCCGCAGCACCCTCTCCCGGCTGGCCAAGTACCGCCGGCCCCTAAGGCTGCTGCGCCAGCTGATCGCCCGGGTGCTGCTGCGGCCCCACGACCGCCGCGGCGCCGCCCTGCAGCGGCAGCTGTTCCACCGGGACGGCGCCCCCCCCGAGCTGCCGCCCGAGGTGCCGGTGCTGGTCACCTCGGCCATCAACGAGGGGCGCACCGCCGACTTCCTGCGCCAGGTCGCCCCCGACATCGTGCTGGTGAACGGCACCCAGCTGCTGCGGGCGCCGGTGCTGGAGCTGATCCCCGCCATCCGCCACGGCATCATCAACCTGCACACCGGGCTGTCGCCCTATTCCCGCGGCGCCAATTGCAACCTCTACATGCTCATGGAGGGGCATCCGGAGCTGGTGGGCGTCACCGTGCACCACATCGACCCCGGCATCGACAGCGGCGACATCATCCTGTCGGCCCACGTGCCGATGCAGCCCGACGACAACGTCGAGACCATCGAGGTGCGCAGCTTCCAGGTGGGCATCGAGCTGCTGATCGAGGCGGCCCGCCGGCTCGAGGCCGGCACCGCGCCGCGGGTGCCCCAGTGGGAGAAGGGCAAGCTGTTCCTGCGGCGCACCGGCTACGTCTACGAGCCCTGGCAGCGGCTGATGGCCAACCGCCGCATCGCCCGGGGCCTGGTGCGCGACTACCTGGCCGACCAGGCGCGCCGCGACGGGGCCGTGCGGGTGGTGCGGGGGGAGCAGCCATGAGCCGGCTGGGGCGGGCCGCCAACCGGGCGGCGGACCTGCTGTTCCTGCCGCCGTTGGATCGCCTCTGGCTGCGGCGCCTGCGGGGGAAGGTTCTGTGTCTGCTGTACCACCGGGTGGACGAGCCTGGCCGGGAGCCCTTCCTCGACCGCTTCGGGGTGCCGCCGATTCCCCCCGAGGAGCTGGCCGCCGAGCTCGGTGTCCTGCAGCGCCGCGGCGCCCGCTTCCTCACCTACGCCGACCTGCGGGCCGGACGCTTCCCCACCGGCTCCGAGTTCGGGGTGATCGTCAGCTTCGATGACGGCCTGCGCTGCAACTACGAAGAGGGGATGGACGTGCTCCAGGGCCTGGGCATCCCGGCCGTGTTCTTCCAGTCCACGGCGATGGACGCCGGCGGGGAGCTGGTCTGGGAGCACGCCCTCTACTGGTATGGCGCCCATCCCACCCTGGCGCCCCGGCTGGAGCAGCTGGCCCGCCAGCGGCTGGATCTGCCGGCCGACCTGGAGGGCGCGGCCCTGATCGCCCGGCTGCGGGATGGCACCCCCGTGGTGCGGGTGCGGGAGCTGCTGGCGGAGCTGGCGGAGCACTGGGGCACGGCCGGCGAGCTGGCGGCGGCGGCCGAGCGCCTGTATCCCAGCGGTGAGCATCTGCGCCGGGCCCGGGAGGCCGGCCACGAGCTGGGCAGCCACGGCCATCACCACGTCCCGCGCTGCAACATCAGCCCGGAGGCATTCGAGGAGGAACTGAGCCGCTCGGCCGCCGAGCTCGAGCAGGTGCTGGGGGAGGCCCCCCGGGCCTTCTCCTACCCCTTCAACAGCCATCTGCCCGGCGACGCGGAAATCTGCGGCCGCCACTATCTCCAGGTGGCCACCGTCGACGCCGCCCTGGTCACCCCCGCCAGCCCGGCCCTGGACCTGCCCCGCTTCACCTGGCCGGGGCCCCACGCCAACCGGCTGCGCCGCCGCCGCTGGCTCAGCACCGGAACACTGGCCTGGCCGGGGAGATAGGGTCTGGATTCCTTCCACGTTGCGATGGCCTGGCCCCTGGCCGTGTTCGACGGGACCATCAGCCTCACCACGCTTCAGACCCTCCTGCAGGACTGGGGGTACTGGGTGGTGTTCGGCGCCATGCTGCTGGAGAACGCCGGCGTGCCCCTGCCCGGCGAGACCGTCACCCTGCTGGCGGGCTACGCGGCCGGCAGCGGCCAGCTGCAGGTGCTCGGGGTGATGGGCGCGGCGGCCGGCGGGGCGATCCTGGGGGACAACCTCGGCTACTGGGTGGGTCGCCGGGCGGGCTGGGGGCTGCTGCTGCGGGTCGGTCGGCTGCTGGGCCGGACCCCGGAGCAGATGGAGACCCTGCGCGAACGCTTCCTGCGCCACGCCGGCAAGTCGGTGCTGCTGGGCCGGTTCGTGGCGGTGCTGCGGGTGCTGGCCGGCCCCATCGCCGGCGCGGTGCGCATGCCCTACCGCCGCTTCCTGCTGTTCAACATGCTGGGGGCGGTGCTCTGGGCCTCGACGATGGTGGGCCTGGCCTGGCTCGGGGGGCGCTGGATCCCCTTCGATCAGATGGTGAAAGGGGTCGTTGAGTTCGGCCTCGGCGCCCTGGTGCTGCTGGTGATCGTGCTGGTGGTGCCGAAGCTGGTGGGCCGCTTCGAGGAGGCGGCCCTGGAGTCCGATGGCGGGGAGCCGCCCGCCTAGAGCCCGAAGTGCCGACAGATCAGCCAGGGCACCACCAGGGCCAGGGTGATCGTGAGCGGTGCTCCGTAGCGGGCCATGTCCAGGAAGCGGTAGCGACCGGGGCCGAACACCATCAGGTTGGTCTGGTAGCCGATCGGGGTGAGGAAGCTCTGGCTGGCGGCGAAGGTGATCGCGAAGATGAAGGCCATCGGCGGCAACGCCAGCCCCTTGGCCAGTTCGGTGGCGATCGGGATCAGCAGCACCACGGTGGTGCCGTTGCTGAGGGCCTCGGTGAAGAGCTGTCCCAGCACGAACACCACCAGCAGCACCCCGTAGGCCGGCCAGCCCTTGAGGGAGTGGAGCAGGTCAGTGGCCAGGGCCTCCGCCAGGCCGGTCTTCTGCATCGCCACGCTGAAGCAGGAGAGGGAGCCCAGCAGCAGGATCACGTCCCAGCGGACGGAGCGCAGCAGCTCGCCGGAGCGCAGGCAGCCCGTGGCCACCATCGCCACCATGGCCAGCAGCACCGCGGCCATCAGCGGCAGCAGTTTGAACATCGGCAGCAGGATCATCAGGCCCGCGATCACCATGCCGACGAGCTTGCGATCGGTGGTGGGCAGGTCCTTCTCGAGCTCGTCGAGCAGCACCAGATCGTTGTTGGCCTGCAGGCCGCGGATGGCATCCACCGGGGCCTGCAGCAGCAGCACATCACCGGCCTGGAGCACCACCCGGCCGAGCAGCTCCCGCAGCACCTGGTTGCCCCGCCGCACCGCCAGCAGGGTGGCGTTGTAGCGCTGGCGAAAGCGCATGTCCCGCACGCTGGCCCCGGCCAGGGTGGAACCGTTGGGCAGCAGCACCTCCACCACCCGCTGGGGGGAGGTGGTCTCGCCGGAGAGCTCGCGCAGATCCTCCTCCTGCTCGCCGATCGGGGCGAGGGTGACGGTGTGCTCCTGCTGGAGACGCAGCAGGTTGTCCCGGTTGCAGCGCAGCAGCAGCCGGTCGCCGGCCTGCAGGGGCAGGTCGGCCAGGGGGGCGCTGAAGCTGTCCTGGCCCCGGTGCAGCTCCAGCACGTCCACGTCGAAGCGCCGCTGCAGGCGGCTGTTGTGCAGCGACTGGCCGATCAGCTCGGACTGTTCCGGGATCAGCACGTCGGTGAGGTAGCCGTCGCGGGCGAGGCCGCCCAGCAGGTCCTCATCCCCCTGGCCGCGGTCGGGCAGCAGGCGGTCGGAAACCAGCACCATGTACAGCCCCCCCAGCAGCCACACGGGGATGCCGATGGCCGTGAAACTGAACAGTTCCAGGGAGCCGAAACCCAGCTGGCGGCTCACATCACTGGCCAGCAGGTTGGTGGAGGTGCCGAGCAGGGAGATGGTGCCGCCCAGCACGGTGGCGAACGACAGGGGCAGCAGCACCTTGGAAGGGGAGACGCCGCGGCGGTGGCACCAGCCCTCGATCACCGGCAGCAGGGTGGCCACGATCGGGGTGTTGGGGATGAAGCCGGAGATGGGGGCCACCACCCCCACCATCAGGGCGATCATCCGCTTCGGGCTGCGGACCGCATCGGAGCCGATCAGGGCCCGCAGCCGGTCGAGGCCGCCGCTGCGGAACAACCCGGCGGAGACGGCGAACAGGCCCATCAGGGTGATCAGGGCGGGGCTGCCGAAGCCCTGCACCGCCTCATCGGGCTTGAGCACCTTGAAACTGACCAGGAGGGCGGCCGCCAGCAGGCCGGTGACCTCCGGAGCCAGCCAGCCGGTGACGAACAGCACCATCGCCCCAGCGAACACCGCCAGGGTGATCAGGCCTTCCGGCGTGGCGGCGACCGTGAGGAACGCTTGCATGGGGCCGTTCAGAGGTAGAAGCCGACCGTAGTGACGACCCGGGTGCCGTGCTCGCGCAGGGCGCGCCGCAGGCGGATCGTCGACTGGTTGTGGAGCAGGTTCTCCCAGCGGTGCCGGGTGACGAACACCGGCAGCACCACCATGCAGAAGGCGTGGCGGTCCTTGTGGTGCTGCTGCTCGAAGCGCCCCACGAACCGGGTCACGGGGTCCACCAGGGAGCGGTAGGGGGAGGGCAGCACCTCCAGGGGCACATCCGGGAGCTGGCGGCTCCACTGGGCGCGGAAGGCCTCCCCCTGGTCACCGGCGAGATCCACGTGCACCGCCACCAGGTCGCTGGCGACGCTGCGGGCGAAGCAGATGGCCTCGTAGCTGCCCCGATGCAGCTGGCCCACCAGCACCACCGTGGGGGTGCCGTCGCCGGGAGGCGGGGGATCCGGCAACGTCAGCCGCCCGTCGGAGACGATGCGCAGGCGCCTGGCCACATGGTCGTAGTGGGTGCGGATGCGGAGGTACATCAGCACCAGCAGGGGGATGGCGAGCACCACCACCCAGGCCCCCTGGGTGAACTTGCTGATCAGCAGCACCGCCCCCACCACGGCGGTGATCGTCGCCCCCACCCCGTTGACCAGGGCCCTGGTGCGCCAGCCCCGGTCCTGCAGCTTCCACCAGTGCATCACCATCCCGGCCTGGGACAGGGTGAAGCTGATGAACACCCCGACGGCATAGAGGGGGATCAGGCGGCTGACACTGCCTTCCACCAGCACCAGCAGCAGGCCGGCCAGGGCGCTCAGGGCCAGGATGCCGTTGCTGAACACCAGCCGGTCCCCGAGGGAGCAGAGCTGGCGGGGCAGGAAGCCGTCCTGGGCCAGGAAGGCGGCCAGCCGCGGAAAATCGGCATAGGCCGTGTTGGCGGCGAGCAGCAGGATCAGCAGCGTCGCGAACTGCAGCACGAACAGCAGCGGCCCATTTCCGAAGATCAGCTCGCCCAGCTGATAGAGGAGCGTGGGGCCGTTGTCCTCCACCACCAGGCCGCTCTGGCTGGCCAGGGCGCTGATGCCGCTGAACATCACGGCCAGCATCAGCACCATCACCACCAGCACCCGGCGGGCGTTGCGCCACTCGGTGGGCCGGAAGGCGGCGACGCTGTCGCTGATCGCCTCGATGCCGGTGAGGGCGGCACAGCCGGAGCTGAAGGCCCGCATCAGCAGCAGGGGGCCGATGACCTGCAGCCCCTGGCTGCCCTGGTGGGCCGCCTCCAGCAGCCGCTGCTGCTCCGCCACCGGCAGGGGGGGGAGCTGGCCCAGCCCGGTCTTGATCGCCCCGGCCACCAGCAGGGTGACGACGGCGGCCATGAACAGATAGGTGGGCACGCTCAGGAACCGGGCGCTGGAGCTCACCCCGCGCAGGTTGGCGAGCATGACGAGCAGCACCGCCAGCAGGCAGAGGGGCACCCGCTCGGGTGCCAGCGCCGGGACATAGGAGGTGAGGGCGGCGATGCCGGCGGCCACGCTCACCGCCACCGTGAGCACGTAGTCGATCGAGAGCGAAGCCCCGGCCACCAGGCCCGCCGTCTGCCCGAGGTTCTGCTGGGAGACCCGGTAGGAGCCGCCCCCGTGGGGGTAGGCCTTGATCGTCTGGCGGTAGCTGCTGGCCACCACCAGCATCAGACCCACGATCAGGGCCGTGATCGGCAGGGTGTAACCGAGGGCTGCCGCTCCGCCCATCCCCAGCACCAGCACGATCTCCTGGGTCGCGTAGGCCACCGAGGAGAGGGCGTCGGAGCTGAGGATCGCCAGGGCCTCGGCGTTGCTGTAGCGCTCCTCGTGGTGGGCACTGGTGGGCAGGGGAGTGCCGATGAGCCGGCGCCGCAGGTTCTCGAGGCCGGCCATGCGTCGTCGACTCGCCCATGGGATGCCCTAGGACGCTAGGGGCCGTCGGGCAGCCCGTCCCAGGCCGTACCGAGCCGTCCGCCATCCGCCTGGGCCGATCCGTGCCATGGGACAACCCACGCTGCTCAGCACCCTCCTGATCCTGCTGCTGGGGGTGCTGCTGGCCCGCCTCTCGGAAGGCTGGATGGCGCGCCTGGCCGTGCCGGCGATCGTCATCGAACTCGTGCTGGGCTTCGTCCTCGGCAACACCGTGGTGCCGTTCGAGGCCATGGCACCCCTGAGCGGCCTGACGGAGCTGGGGGTGCTCACGCTGTTCTTCCAGGTGGGGCTGGAGGTGCGCGGCGACCTGCTCAGCTCCCGCCGGGGAGCGATCCTGCGCACGGTGGCGCTGAGCTTCTGCACACCCCTGCTGGCCTTCTGGCCCCTCAGGACCCTGTTCGACCTGTCCATCCCCACCACCCTGCTGTGCCTGGCGGTGCTGAGTGCCACCGGCACCGGTGTGACCCTGCGGCTCCTGTCCCAGCGCGGCGCCCTGCAGACCCCCTCCGGCCGGCTGCTGGTGGGGGTGTCGGTGCTGGATGACCTCCCGGCCATCGGCCTGCTGGCGATCGCCACCGCCAGCGCGGGCCTGCGCCTGGGAACGCAGGGGATCGGCTGGACCGGGCCGCTGCTGGGGGTGCTGCTGGCGGGGCTGAGCTGGCTGGCGGTGACCCACTGGGCCCGCCGCCACAGCCGGCGGCCCACGAGTGCCCTGGCGATCCTGATGCTGCTGATCGGTTCGGCCTGGGTGGGGGAGGCCTGCGGCCTCACCAGCCTGCTGGGGGCCCTCTGGGGCGGGGTGCTGATGGCCCGGCTGGGGCCGGTGGAGGGGGAGGTGCAGCGGGTGCTGACCGTGCTCTCCGAGGTGTTCCTTCCCCTCTATTTCATCAGTGTGGGGATGCGCATCGGCGCCGGCACCCTGCTGCAGCCGGCGGCCTGGAGCCTGGCGGCGGCCCTGATCGTGATGGCCCTGCTCAGCAAGCTGGCCTGCGGCCTGGGCATCGATCGCCACGACCGGCGGGCGGGGGTCGATCGCTGGCTCGTGGTGTTCGGCCTGATCCCCCGGGGCCTGCCGGGACTGGTGTTTGCCACCACGGCGCTGAACCAGGGCCTTATCGATGCCGTCCAGTTCTCCTCGCTCGTGCTGATGGTGACCGTCACCACGGTGGTGGGACTGGTGCTGCTGGAGCGGCGGCTGCAGCCGTCAGGAGTGCAGGGCGAACGGGAGCCGGACGAACCCATGCCTAAGGTTTGGGCCACCCGTGATCCGCCGCGTTGACCGCTCCCGCCACCGCGACCGCCTGGCACGCCCTGGCACCTGAGGCCTGCCTGCAGGCGCTTGAGGCCAGCACCGAAGGGCTGAGCACGGCCCAGTGCGCTGAGCGCCTGGCCAGGGTGGGACTGAACCGGCTGGAACTCAAGGCGGGGCGCAGCAACCTGCGCATCCTCTGGGACCAGTTCAGCAACGTGATGCTGATCATGCTGCTGGCCGTGGCGGCAGTGTCCGCAGGTGTGGCCTACGCCGCCCAGCGGTTCCCCAAGGATGCGATCGCCATCGTGCTGATCGTGGGCCTCAACGCCCTGCTGGGCTACCTGCAGGAAAGCCGCGCCCAGCAGGCCCTGCAGGCCCTGCGCGACATGGCCCAGCCCCTGGTGACCGTGCGCCGGGACGGCATCTGGGAACGGCTGCCGAGCGAGCAGCTGGTGCCCGGGGACCTGATCCGGGTGGAGGCGGGCGACCGGGTACCGGCCGATGCCCGCCTGCTGGAGGTGGCCGAGCTGGGCCTGCGGGAAGCGGCCCTCACCGGCGAGGCCGAAGCGGTGAACAAGCTGGCCGTGCTGGTGCTGGAACCCTCCACGCCGGTCCTGGAGCGCCAGAACTGCCTGTTCCAGGGCACCGAGGTGGTGCGCGGCCGCGGCCTGGGGGTGGTCACCGCCACGGGCATGCAGACCGAACTGGGCAAGATCGCCGAGATGATCAACACAGCGGGTGGCGAGACCACACCGCTGCAGGAACGGCTCGATGGCCTGGCCAACGTGCTGGTGGGCTCCGCCCTGGCCCTGGTGGCCGTGGTGGTGCTGCTGGGCTGGCTGCTGGGGCAGCGCCTGCTCGACCTGCTGGAGGTGGCCCTGTCGATGGCCGTGGCGATCGTGCCCGAGGGTCTGCCGGCGGTGATCACCGTGACCCTGGCGATCGGCACCCAGCGGATGGTGCAGCGGGCCGCCCTGATCCGCCGCCTGCCGGCGGTGGAGGCCCTGGGCTCGGTCACGGTGATCTGCACCGACAAGACCGGCACCCTCACCCTCAACCGCCAGGTGGTGCAGGAGCTGCGCAGCGGCACCACGGCCCTGGCGGTGAGCGGCAACGGCTACGACCCCCACGGTGAGTTCCGCGCCACCGACCTGGCCCTGCCAGCGGGTGCCGCGGGCGGCCTTGCCGCAGGTGGCCGAAATCTGCTGCTCCAGGCCGGGGTCCTGTGCAGCGACGCCGAACTCAAGCAGGAGCCGGACGGGCGCTGGGAGATCCTCGGTGATCCCACCGAGGGGGCCCTGGTGGTGGCGGCCGCGAAGGCCGATCTCGATGGCTTCGCCCTGCGCAGCCACTACAAGCGGGAAGCGGAGATCCCCTTCAGCTCCGAACGCCAGCTGATGGCCGTCTGGGTGCAGGACAGCGAGGGCAGCCTGCAGGCCCCCCTGGGGGCCTGTGCCGCCGGTTCGTCCACCCTGATGATCAGCAAGGGGGCCCCGGAGGTGATCCTCGGCACCTGTGACCGCTGGCTCGATGGGCCCGGCGTGGCGGCCCTCAGCGACGAGCAACGCCAGTGGTGGCTGGAGCAGGCCAGGGACCTGGCCGCCTCCGGCCTGCGGGTCCTCGCCTTCGCCTGCGCCCCCCACCACCCCAGCCCCGAGCACGAACTGGAGCACCAGGTGCTGCTCGGCCTGATGGCCCAGCTGGATCCCGCCCGGCCCGAGGTGGCCCTGGCTGTCTCCCGCTGCCGCGAGGCCGGGATCCGCCCGGTGATGATCACCGGCGACCATCCCCTCACCGCCCGGGCCATCGGCGTCAACATCGGCCTGGTGGACGACAGTGCCGAGGTGGTGCTCGGCCGCCAGCTGGAGGAGGCCGATGCCGGCCAGCTGGCCGCGATCGTGGGCCGCTGCAACGTCTACGCCCGGGTGGCCCCGGAGCAGAAGCTGCGCATCGTCAAGGCCCTCCAGGGCCTCGGGCAGATCGTCGCCATGACCGGCGACGGCGTCAACGACGCCCCGGCCCTGAAGCAGGCCCACATCGGCGTGGCCATGGGCATCACCGGCACCGAGGTGAGCAAGGAGGCCTCCGACATGGTGCTGCTCGATGACAACTTCGCCACGATCGTCAATGCGGTGGAGCAGGGCCGCCTGGTGTATGCCAACATCCGCCGCTTCATCAAGTACATCCTCGGCAGCAACGTCGGCGAGCTGATCACCATCGCCTCGGCCCCGCTGCTGGGGCTGGTGGGGGTTCCGATGACCCCGATCCAGATCCTCTGGATGAACCTGGTGACCGACGGCGTGCCCGCCCTGGCCCTGGCCCTGGAGCCCGGCGAGGCCGGCCTGATGCAGCGCCCGCCCGCCGAACCGGGCGAATCGATCTTCGCCCGGGGGATCGGAAGCTACATCCTGCGCATCGGCGTGGTGTTCGCCGCCATCACGATCACGATGATGGTGCTGGCCTCCAGGGCCGGTGCCCCCTGGAAGACGATGGTCTTCACCATGCTGTGCCTCGCCCAGATGGGTCATGCCCTGGCGGCCCGCAGCGACCGTCCGCTGGTGCAGGTGAATCCCTTCACCAACCCCTGGCTGCTGGGGGCAGTGGTGTTCACCACCCTGCTGCAGTTGTCGCTCCTCTACGTGCCGGTGCTGGCCAAATTCTTCGGCACCGTTCCCCTCTCCGCCCGCGACCTGGGCATCTGCGTGGGCTTCAGTCTGGTCTTCTTCCTCTATCTGGAGCTCGAGAAGGTGTGGCGTCTCTGGCGCCGCCATCGCAGCGCCGACGCCTGAGTCCCGCACTGCCCCGGGCCGACTGATAACGAGTACTTGGTGAACCCATAGGTCTTTCCTTCCTGGAAAGGCCTCCGCCCGGCGCCTGGGATCTTAGTGTTCGCCACCACGCGGGCCATCTCCGGTCCCGACCGTTCTCCCGCCATGACCCTGTTCTTCGCCCAGACGGCCTGGCTGGTCCCCCTCTACCCCCTGGTGGCGTCCCTGCTGTCGCTGCTTTGGTCTCCGGGGCTGATCTCCCGCACGGGCCCACGCCCCTGCGGCTATCTCAACCTCACACTGGTGAGCGTGGCCTTCGTCCACAGCTCCGCCGCCCTGATGGCGCTGCATTCCAATTCCGGCGCCGGTGCGGCCGCTCTCTACAAGCCCCTCGCCTTCGGCTGGACCTGGCTGGAGACCGCCGGGCTCAAGGTGGGCTTCGACGGCCTGATCACCGAGCCGGCCCTGATCGCGATGACGGTGATCACCGGCCTGCATGTGCTGGTGCAGATCTACGCCATCGGCTATCTGGAGATGGACTGGGGCTGGCCCCGCTTCTTCGGGTCCCTGAGCTTCTTCGAGGCCGGTCTTTGCGCCTTGGTGCTCACGGACTCGCTGTTCTTCAGCTATGTGATCCTCGAGCTGCTCACCCTGGGTACCTATCTGATCGTGGGCACCTGGTACAACCAGCCCCTGGTGGTCAAGGGCGCCCGCGATGCGTTCCTCACCAAGCGGATCGGCGACCTGATCCTGCTGGCGGGCCTGATCGCCCTGCTGCCGATCACCGGCACATGGAACTTCCACGGGCTGCAGGCCTGGGCCGCCGATCAGATCAACAACGGCAACCCCCTTCCCCAGGTTCTGCCGTTGATCCTGCTGGCCCTGATCGCCGGACCGATGGGCAAATGCGCCCAGATCCCCCTGCACCTGTGGCTCGATGAGGCCATGGAGAGCCCCTTGCCCTCCACCGTGCTCCGTAACTCCGTGGTGGTGGTGGGCGGCGCCTGGGTGCTGCTGCGGCTCGAGCCCCTGATCGAACTGAGTCCCCTGGTTCAGACCGTGCTCGTGATCGTGGGAGGAACCACTGCGCTGGTGGCCTCCCTGATCGCCCTCGCCCAGATCGATGTGAAGCGCGCCCTCTCCTTCCTGGTGAGCAGCTGGCTCGGCCTGCTGTTCGTGGCGGTGGGTCTGGGCGGTATCAGCGTGGCCGATCACCTGATGCTGGTGTATCCCCTGCCGATGGCGCTGATGTTGATGGTGATCGGCGCCATCGTGATCACCAACGTCACCCAGGACCTCACCCAGCTCGGGGGCCTGTGGAGCAAGCGTCCGCTGATGGGCCTGGCCTTCCTCACCGGCGCCGCCGGCCTGATGGCCTTGCCGCCGTTCGGTGGCTTCGCCGCCCTGCGCGAGCTCATGGAGCTCACGGCCGAGAGCTCCCATCCGGTGCTGCTCGGTTCCCTGGTGCTGCTCACCAATGCCCTGATCAGCGCCGGCCTGATCCGGGTGTTCGGTCTGATCTGGGGCGGGCGTCCGTCGGTATTCACCACCCGCTCCCCGGAGGTGCTGTGGCTGATGGCCCTGCCCACCTTCGTGCTCATGGGTCTGGTGCTGCACCTGCCGCAGCTGATGGTGATCAACGGCGTCTTCGCCCTGTCCCCCCTTCCGGGCTGGGGTCCGCTGGCGGTGCCCCTGCTGATCTCCACCCTCTTGGGCGGCGGCCTCTCGGCGGTGTTCTACCTGCGGCCCCACCCCCTGGCCCATCTGCCCGCGGCCCTCGGCGGCCTGCAGGACTGGCTGGCCCACGACATGCAGACCGAGCGCTTCTACCACCGCACCGTGGTGTGGCTGGTGGTGGCCCTGGCCCGGATCAGCGCCTGGTCGGATGACCGGCTGTTCGAGGGCTTCAGTGGTGCCTCCGGCAGTGCCGCCCTCGAGGGTGCACGCCGGCTCAGCTTCACCACCTCCGGCCGCACCCAGGCCTATGCCCTCACCCTCCTTCTCGGGGTGCTGCTGATGGCCGCCTGGCTGCTGGCCTCCGCCCCTTCCGTTCCGTCCGAACTCGTTCGCCCGTTCCGCTGATGGGATCGTCCTCGCTCCTGCTTCTCCTGGCCGCACCCCTGGCCGGCACCCTGCTGCTGCCCCTGCTGCCGGCAACCGTTCCTTCCGTTCGGGTCCGCGGCATCGCGGCCCTGTTCGGCGCCCTTCAGCTCCTGGTGGGCCTGCTCTGTTGGCAGCACCCCCCCGCCGACCTGCAGCTGTCCTGGCTGCCGAAACTCGGGCTCCGGCTCGATCTCGGTCTGGATGGCCTGTCGCTGCCGCTGGTGCTGCTCACCGCGCTGATCACCTCTCTTTCGATCCTCTCGGCAGCGGCTGACCAGTCCCGGCCGCGGCTGTTCTTCTCCCTGATGCTGGCCACCAACCTGGGTGTCGTCACGGGTCTGCTGGCCCGCAACGCCCTGCTGTTCCTCCTGGCCTTCGAGCTGGTGCTGATCCCGATCACCCTGCTGGTGGCGGTCTGGGGGGGCGAGAAACGGGCCGGTGCCGCCGTGCGTTTCCTGCTCTACAGCGCCGTCTCCGGCCTGGCCCTGCTGGCGGCCGTACTGGCCTTCGCCTGGTTCAATCCCGCCGGTCCGCTCTTCGCTTTCGAGGATCTTCGCCAGGCCCAGTTCTCCCCCACGGCCCAACGCTGGATCCTGGCCCTGCTGCTGCTCTCCTTCGGGCTGAAGCTTCCCGTCTTTCCCCTGCACGGCTGGCAGCCCTTCACCTACGGCCAGGCCCCCACGCCTGTGGTGATGCTGCTGGCGGGCTCCGTCTCCAAGCTGGGCGCTTATGGTCTGCTGCGCTTCGGCGTGGGCTTCCTTCCGGACATCTGGGCCGCCTGGTCGCCCTGGATCGCTGCCGCCGGTGCCATCAGCGCGGTGTACGGGGCGCTCAACGCCATCGCCCAGAGCGACATCCGCCGCCTGATGGCCTTCAGCTCCCTCGGCCACATGGGCCTGCTGGTGCTTGGGCTCTCGGCGGCCACCCCCCTCAGCCTGCAGGGAGCGGTGGCCCAGATGCTCGCCCACGGCATGATCGTGGCCCTGCTGTTCGCCTGCGTGGGGCTGATCGAGCGCAAGACCGGCACCACCGCCATCCCCGAGCTCTCCGGCCTGATGAACCCCCTGCGGGGACTGCCGTTCACCATGGGCATGCTGCTGCTGGCCATGATGGCGGCCGCCGGCATCCCCGGCCTGGCGGGCTTCCCTGCCGAGCTGCTGGTGTTCGAGGGCAGCTGGACCACCTTCCCCCGCGCCACCCTGGTCAGCCTGATCGCCTCGGGCTTCACCGCCGTCTACGCCATCCGCCTGTTCAACAGGGTGGGCTTCGGCCGCCTCGACAACGAGCGCGCCGACTGGAGCTCCACCTGCTGGAGCGAGCGGGCGCCGGCCATGGCCCTCACCGTTCTGGTGATCGCGGCGGGCCTCTGGCCGACGGCCCTCACGGGCTGGAGTGAGACCGTATCCACTGGCCTGGCCCTGCGCACCCAGCCGTTCCTCAGCCGGGATGCCGCCCAGCCCCTCACCCTCGCCGCCGCCACCTCCCCCCTGGTCGCCGTCACCCTCCCTTCCGCCTCGGAGCTGCGCACGTCATGACGCCCCCCACCGCCACGACCCCCGAGCCCGTCACCGCTCCCCTGATCCCGCCCTCCACCCATCGCTATGCCGATGTGATCCACCGGCTGGAGGCCGGCGGCTCGATGCTGCCGGACACGCCGGAGAACCTGATGCAGATCATCGGCATCTACAAGGCCTATGCCGTGCCGATGGACTTCTATTGGCGCGACCTGCTCTACATCGCCGAGCAGGTGTTTCTCGATCCCCTGCCGGCCTTCAAGTACTTCCCCTCCCAGGAGTACCTGGATCTGCCCAACTCCTACGCCGGTGAGCAGTCGAAGCTGCGGATCTGGCGTGGTGGTGAAAAGGCCCATCCTGAACTTCTGGAGTTCATGGAGAAGGGCGAAACCGGCAAGATGTCGAAGCTGCTCCATCACCTCTGGCACGACCGGATCAACATGGAGTTCGCCGAGGCGTGCATGGAAGCCATGCTCTGGCATCAGGGCATGGGCGGCCGCTTCTACGACTATCTCGCCAGTGACGCCTACCGGGCCAACGCCGATCGCGCCATCAAGGCCTACTTCCGCGGCAACCCGCTGATGCTCGGCCTCTATCGCCTGTTCCCTGAGATGTTCATGGAGCAGGTGAAGAAGATGAGCTACTACGCCAACCTTGGCCTGTTCTGGGAGGTGATGGCGCCGGTGTTCTTCGAGATGAGCGACATCTACGACGAGGGCGGTTTCAAGGGTGTTCCCGACGCCATGAACTTCCTGGTCAACGGCATCTTCGCGGTGGCGGGCCGGCCCATCTATCACCACGTCTACATCAAGGGCGAGTGTTTCGAGATCATCCCCAAGGGCGAAGGCTTCACCTGGCTCTATGAAGCGGCCCTCCCCTACGTGGAGGCGGTCTTCTATCGCACGGCGCCATTTCGCGGCACCAAGAGCTACAACGCCCAGGCCTATCAGGTTCCTGCCGATCAGGCCGATTTCCACTACGGCATCCTCTATGCCGACGTGTTCCCCGTGGGATCGGCCGGCATCCCTCCCACCCTGCTGATGCAGGACATGCTGCATTTCCTGCCGCCCTATCTGGAGGAGCTCTACAAGCAGCACAAGCGTGGCGATGAGGACAAGCTCATCCAGCTGGGCATCACCTTCCAGCGCTCCATGTACAACGTCACCTCCGCGGTGATCCAGGCCCTGCGCTGCGCCCTGCTCTATCCGCTGGATGACACCGATCCGGAACACCTGATGGCCAACCGGCGCTTCTTCGAGGCCCAGATGGACCGCTTCCTGCGCCCTGAGGCACGCCTGCCCCAGATCCAGACCCCGGACTACCGCTAGGAGACCCCCATGGCCAACATCATCGAAACCGCCAAGGGTGCCGGCTGCTTCGGCACCCTGCTGACCGCCGTCGAGGTGGCCGGACTCACCGGCGCCCTGGAGAGCCCCGGCCCCTTCACCGTCTTCGCCCCCGTCGACGACGCCTTCGCCGCCCTCCCCCCAGGCACCGTCCAGACCCTGGTGGACAACGTCCCCCAGCTGGCCCGGATCCTCAAATTCCATGTGCTCTCCGGCGCCTACCGGCGGGAGCAACTGATTGAGCAGCCGGAATGGGAGAGCCTGGAGGGGGCTCCGGTGGCGATCCGCCGGGCGGACCCCTTCGAGGTCAAGAACGCCACCGTCGTGTCCGCCGACATCGTCTGCGACAACGGGATCGTGCACGTGATCGACCGGGTGATCCTGCCGGGATGACCAAAGGGGGCCTGCTGGCGCTGGCGGTGGTGGGTGCCCTGATGGGCTGCGCCGCCGGCAACGACGCCCCCGGCAGCCCCACCATGGCCAAGATCCGCGAGCGGGGACGGCTGGTCTGCGCCGTGGATGGGGCGGTGCCCGGCTTCAGCACGGTGGGCCCGGGCGGGGCCTTCGTGGGCATCGACGCCGATTTCTGCCGGGCCGTGGCCGCCGCCGTGCTCGGCGACCCCAGCAAGGTGGAATTCCGGCCGGTGACGGCGGGGGAGCGCTTCGTGGCCCTCGGCAGCGGCGAGGTGGACCTGCTCTCGATCAGCTCCACCCACACCCTCAGCCGCGACGCCCCCGGCGGCAACGCCCTCAGTTTCGGGCCTGTCTTCTTCTATGACGGCCAGGGGGTGATGGTGCCCGCGGCCAGCGGTGTCCGCAGCCTGCAGGAGCTGGCGGGCAAGCCGATCTGCGTCGAGAGCGGCACCAACACCGAGCTGAACCTGGCCGATCGCATGCGGGAACTGGGGGTCGCCTATCAGCCGCTGCGCTTCCAGTCGGGCGAGCAGGCCTACCCGGCCTACGAGCAGGGTCGCTGCGCCGCCATCACCAGCGACAGCTCCCTGCTGGCGGCCAAGCGCAGCGGCTTCAAGCAGCCGGCGGCCCACGTGCTGCTCCCGGAACTGCTCAGCAAGGAGCCCAGCGCCAAGGTGACGATCCAGGCCGATCCGGCCTGGGCCGATGCGGTGCGCTGGGTCACCCACACCCTGGTCCAGGCGGAGGAGAGCGGCCTCACCAAGGCCAACGTCGAGGCCCGCCTCGCCGCGGCCCGGCGGGACCCCAGCCAGGCCGAAGCGCGCCGCTTCCTGGGGGTGGAGGGGGATTTCGGCCGCCAGCTGGGCCTGCCCGCCGACTTCACGGTGCGGGTGGTGAAGGCGGTGGGCAACTACGGCGAGCTGTTCGAGCGGCACCTGGGCAGCGCCACCCCCCTGGGCCTGGAGCGGGGCCTCAACCGGCTCTGGAACGACGGCGGTCTGCACATCGCGCCCCCCTTCCGCTGAGGAGGTTCCTCAGGGCCTACCTGCACCGGCGCGCACCTGCAACAATGCGGCCACCTTTACGTCGCAGGCATGTTCCGGACCCGGACCCGCTCCCTGGTGGTTTCCCTCTGTGCCGCCGGCCTGCTCGCCGGTTGCGCCGGCGATGGTGGCGGGGTGCAGAGCCAGAAGCTCTCCACGATCACGGGGCGGGGCAAGCTGATCTGCGGCGTGGAAGGCAAGCTGCCCGGCTTCAGCTTCGTGGGCCCCGACGGCAAGTACCTGGGCCTGGATGTGGACGTCTGCAAGGCGGTGGCCGCCGCGGTGCTGGGGGATCCCGAGAAGGTGGAATACCGGGACCTGAACTCCAGCGAGCGCTTCGCGGCCCTGGCCAGCGGCGAGGTGGACCTGCTCTCGCGCAACACCACCATGACCCTGAGCCGCGATGCGGCCGGCGGCAACGGCCTCAGCTTCGCCCCCACCACCTTCTATGACGGCCAGGGGGTGCTGGTGCCCGTGGCCAGCGGCATCAAGGACCTCAAGGGCCTGGCCGGCAAGCCGATCTGCGTCGAGAGCGGCACCACCACCGAACTCAACCTGGCCGACCGCATGCGGGAGCAGAACATCCCCTACACGCCGCTGAAGTTCCAGACCAGCGACCAGACCTTCGCCGCCTACCTCGGCGACCGCTGCGTGGCCGTCACCAGCGACCGCTCCCAGCTGGCGGGCAAGCGCACCAGCTTCCCAAAACCGGACGACCACACCCTGCTGCCGGTGGTGATGAGCAAGGAGCCCCTCACCCCCGCCACCACCAACGGTGATCCGGCCTGGGCAGATGCGGTGCGCTGGATCGTCTACGGCCTGATGCAGGCCGAGGAGAGCGGCATCACCCAGGCGAACGTGGACGCCAAGCTGGCCGAAGCCAAGGCCAACACCAACCAGGCCGACCTGCGACGCTTCCTGGGGGTGGAGGGTGACTTCGGCAAGCAGCTCGGCCTGCCGCCCGACTTCGTGGTCAAGGCGGTGAAGGCCGTCGGCAACTACGGCGAGATCTTCGATCGCAACGTGGGGCCCGCCTCCGCCCTCAAGCTCGACCGCGGCCTCAACCGCCAGTGGAAGGACGGCGGCCTGATCTACTCGCCGCCCTTCCGTTGATGGCGCCGGTGCCCCCCGCCGACCCGGCCCCTCGTCCAGCCACTCCGCCTTCGCCGCCCTGGTGGCGCGACCGCCGCATCGTGCCCTGGGTGGTGCAGGCGGTGGTGGGACTGCTGGTGCTGCTGCTGATCGCCTTCCTGCTGGGCAATCTGATCCGCAACCTCACCGCCGCCGGCCTGCTGCTGAGCTGGCGCTGGCTGCAGCAGCCCGCCGGCTTCGACATCTCGGAATCGGTGATTCCGTTCAATGCCCAGCTGCCCTACTGGCGCGCCCTGGCCGCCGGTCTGGTGAACACGATCCGGGCGGTGCTGGTGGGCCTGGTGGGGGCCACCCTGCTGGGCACCCTGGTGGGGATGGCCTCCTTCAGCCACAACGGCCTGCTGCGGCGGCTGGCGCGGGTCTACGTGGAGGTGGTGCGCAACATCCCCCTGCTGCTGCAGCTGGTGTTCTGGTATTTCGTGGTGTTCCTCACCCTGCCGAACGGCCTGGCGGCGATCCAGCTGCCCGGGGTGGTGCTGGCCAAATCGGGGCTCTACATCGCCGGGTTCGGTGAGGGGCTGCGCTGGATGGGGCCCAGCCTCGTCAACGAGGTCTGGCAGGCGCCGCTGCGCCTGAGCGTCGAGTTCGGCGCCCTGCTCACCGGCCTGATCGTGTACTCGGGCGCCTTCATCGCCGAGGTGGTGCGGGGCGGCATCGCGGCCGTGCCGAAGGGACAGTGGGAGGCGGCCTCCTCCCTGGGGCTGAGCTGGTTCGCCACCCTGCGCCGCATCGTCCTGCCCCAGTCCCTGCGGGTGATCGTGCCGGGGCTCAACACCCAGTACATCTCCCTGGCCAAGAACTCCTCCCTGGCCGTGGCCGTGGGCTACACCGACCTCTATTCCGTGGCCGAAACCACCCTCAACCAGACCGGCCGGGCGGTGGAGGTGATCCTGGTGCTGCTGGCCGCCTACCTCACCCTCGACCTGCTGATCTCGGCCCTGATGAACGGTCTCAACCACCTGGTCCAGATCCGGGAGCGCTGAGATGAACGCCCTCCTGAGACGGCTGCGCGCCGAACTGTTCGCCACCCCCGCCGATGGGGCGCTCAGCGTCGCCCTGATCATGCTGCTCAGCCTTGGGGCCTTCGGGTTCCTGCGCTGGGCCCTCACCCAGGCCCAGTGGGCCGTGGTGAAGGTCAACAGCACCCTGTTCGCCGTGGGCCGCTACCCGATCGAGCAGCAGTGGCGCCTCTGGCTGCTCACCGCCTTGCTGGTGGCGGCCAGCGGCGCCACCTGGGGGCTGCTGCGCGCCCACCCCCGCCCCGACCGCACCGGGGTGCTGTGGCCACGCAACGACCGGCTGGCCCTGGTGCTGCTCGCCCTGATCGCCCTGGCCCTGCCCTCGGCCCTCGGACTCACGCTCGCCATCCAGACCCGCTGGTGGGGGCTCCTGCTGCTACTGGCTCTCTGCCGCTGGCTGGCCGGCCGTTTCGGGGCGAACCTTTCGTCCACCGGCCGGCGGCTGGCCGCCCTGGTGTGGCCCCTGCTCTACCTGGTGGGCATGGTGCTGATCAGCGGCGGCCTGGGCCTGGTCACCGTTTCCCCTTCGGAATGGGGCGGCCTGCTGCTCACCCTGCTGGCCTCCAGCTTCGCGATCCTGCTGTGTTTTCCGATCGGGGTGCTGCTCGCCCTGGGACGCCGCAGCGAGCTGCCCCTGCTGCGCTGGGGCTCGGTGCTCTACATCGAGTTCATCCGCGGCGCGCCGCTGATCACCCTGCTGTTCCTCGGCCAGAACATCCTCGGATTCCTGCTGCCCGGCGGCCTGGCACCCGAGCGGGTCTGGCGGGCGGCCTGGGTGCTCACCTTCTTCGCCGCCGCCTACCTGGCGGAGGCGGTGCGCTCCGGCCTGGCGGCCGTGCCCCGGGGCCAGCTGGAGGCCGCCCGCTCCCTCGGCCTCTCCTACCCGAAAGCCCTGCAGCACGTGGTGCTCCCCCAGGCCCTGCGGGTGGCTCTGCCGGCCATGGTGGGCCAGTTCATCTCGCTCCTGCAGGACACCACCCTGCTGTCGCTGATCGGATTGCTGGAACTGCTCGGCACGGCCCGCACCGTGATGGCCAATCCGGCTTTCCTGGGCCGCAACGGTGAGGTGTATCTCACCCTGGCGGTGCTGTTCTGGGGCTGCTGTGCCGCCCTCGGACTGAGCAGCCGGGCCCTGGAGCGCCGGCTTGATCCCCACGCCGTGCCCTCCGCCACCTGAGCCGCGTTCCCCTTTCCCTCCTCCCCAGCTCCGATCCCACGTCCCGCCCCATGAGCCAACCCAGCAGCGAACTGATGATCGAGGCGCGGGCCGTCGAGAAGTGGTACCCCAACGGATTCCAGGCGTTGCGCGGCGCCAGCCTGACCGTGCGGCGGGGCGAGGTGGTGGTGATCATGGGCCCCTCGGGATCGGGCAAAAGCACCTTCATCCGCACCTTCAATGCCCTGGAGGACTTTCAGAAGGGCAGCATCACCGTCGACGGCATCGTCCTCTCAAACGACCTGCGCAACATCGATGCCATCCGCCGGGAGGTGGGCATGGTGTTCCAGCAGTTCAACCTGTTCCCGCACCTCTCGGTGCTCGACAACCTGACCCTGGCGCCGGTGCTGGTGCGCAAGCGCCCGAAGGCGGAGGTGGAGAAGCAGGCCCGGGCTCTGCTGGAGCGCGTGGGCATCGCCGAACAGGCCGGCAAGTATCCCGGCCAGCTCTCGGGGGGTCAGCAGCAGCGGGTGGCGATCGCCCGAGCCCTGTGCATGGAACCGCGCATCCTCCTGTTCGATGAGCCCACCAGCGCCCTCGACCCGGAGATGGTGCGGGAGGTGCTGGAGGTGATGCAGGATCTCGCCGCCGACGACATCACCATGGTGGTGGTGACCCACGAGGTGAAGTTCGCCCGCCACGTGGCCCACCGGGTGGTGCTGATGGCCGACGGCGAGGTGGTGGAGGAGGCCGAACCGGAGGTGTTCTTCACCAACCCCAGCCACGAGCGCACCCGCCGCTTCCTGGATCAGATTCTCTGACCGGGACTGGGTGAGGCCGCTAGCCCCTGGTCGCCCAGTCGGCGGCGTTGAGCTGCGGGAACAGCCCGTCCTCCCGCTCCACCCCCACCAGCCACTCCCGCGGCAGGTCGGTGCCGTGCTCGAGGGCATCGATCAGCCGCCAGAAGCGATCGAGGTGACGCCGGATCCGCTCCCGCGCCAGGCCGGTGGTGGTGCCGGCCCGCAGGATGAAGCTCCAGTCGGAGCTCTGGGCCAGCAGCAGTTCGCGCCCCGCCTGGGTGAGCAGGGCGCGCTGGGCGGTGCTGCCCACGCCCCGGTTCACCCGCTGCACCATGGCCCGGGAGGCGCGCTGCCACTCGGCCACCACCCAGGCGTTGGTGTCGTTGAGCCAGTAATCGTGGTAGCCCCCCTGGCCCCAGCTGGAGGGGGCCGGCCGGCAGACCTGCAGGGCCCGGTTCTGGCTGAGCACGTCCCGCAGGTGGGTGAAGCGCACGTCCAGGGCCGGCCCCTGGCGGAACAGCTCGGCCAGAAACCGGGGCCCCTCGAACCACCAATGGCCGAACAGCTCCGCATCGAAGGGGGCCACCAGCAGCGGCGGTGGCTCGATCGTGGCCGCCAGCTGCCCCATCTGGGCGGCGCGGCCCCGCAGGAAGGCCTCGGCGTGCTCCTTCAGCCGCTCGCCCGCCCGTTCCGGGTCATAGGGCGCCTTGGCGTCCAGGGGGCAGCCCTGGGCGGTGACCCGGTGCAGCTTGAGCCCGAGGGGGCGGCGGTCGTGGATGCCCTGGGCCTCCAGGTCCGCTTCGGGCAGGTCCCAGCCCAGGTCGCGGTGGAACTCCCGGTAGGCCCCATCGCCCGGGTAGCCCTGGCTGGCACTCCACACCGGCAGGGTGGATTCGCTGTCACGGGCGAAGAAGGCCACCCCCGCCGGGGAGCAGATCGGCGCATAGACGCCGTAGCGGGGACGGGGCAGGCCATGGAGCAGGCCGTGGCCGTCGAGCAGGGAATAGCGCAGGCCGCATTCGGCCAGGAGCCGGTCGAGGTCCTCGTAGTAGGCGCACTCCGGCAGCCAGATGCCCAGGGGCCGCTGGCCGAGCAGACGCTGGTGCTCCCGCACGGCGGTGAGCAGCTGGGCCCGCACCGCCTCCGGTGAATCCCGCAGCAGGGGCAGATAACCGTGGGTGGCCCCACAGGTGATCAGATCCAGGACCCCCTGCTCCTGCAGCCGCCGGAAGCGGGGCAGGAGATCCCCCCCCATCTCCCGCCACTGGGCCTCGATGGCCGAGAGGGTGCCCTTCAGCTCCCGGGCCGGAACCTCCAGGTCGGGATCGGCCCCGTCGAGCAGGGTGCGGCGCAGGGCCAGCCAGGCCGGGAAGCGACCGTTGAGGGCCCGGTCGCTCAGCAGCGACAGCAGGGTGGGGGAGAGGCCGAGGGTGAGCCTGGGCCGTTGCTGGGGATCGGCGGCCGCCTGCTCCAACACCTCCAGCAGCGGCAGATAGCATTCCTGGAGAGCCTGGAAGTACCAGTCCTCCTCGAGCGAACCGGGTTCTCCGGAGCGCACATAGGGAAGGTGGGCATGCAACACCAGGGCCAGATCGCCTGCGGCCATGGGGAAACCCTCTGTGCGGCCACTCTACGTTCCGCTCCCTGACGTTCCCCTCCTGGAGCCGGGTCTTCCGGCCCGTAGAGTGGGTCTAACTCATAGCTGTTCCGCCTAACCCCATGGCCCGCGATCCCGGCCGGGTATTGATCTTCGATACCACCCTCCGCGACGGGGAGCAGTCCCCCGGCGCCAGCCTCAACCTGGAGGAGAAGCTCGCGATCGCCCAGCAGCTGGCCCGCCTGGGGGTGGACATCATCGAGGCCGGCTTCCCCTTCGCCAGCAGCGGCGATTTTCACGCCGTTCAAAAGATCGCCGCCACCGTGGGCACCCCGGACGGGCCCGTGATCTGCGGCCTGGCCCGGGCCGCCAGCGGCGACATCAAGGCCTGCGCCGAAGCCGTGGCCCCGGCGGCCCACAGGCGCATCCACACCTTCATCGCCACCAGCGACATCCATCTGGAGCACAAGCTCCGCAAGACCCGCGCCGAGGTGCTCGCCATCACCGCGGAGATGGTGGCCTACGCCCGCTCCCTGGTCGACGACGTGGAGTTCTCCTGCGAGGACGCCGGCCGCAGCGACCCCGAGTTCATGCACCAGGTGATCGAGGCGGCGATCAACGCCGGCGCCACCACCATCAACATTCCCGACACGGTGGGCTACACCACCCCGGCCGAATTCGGCGCCATCATCGCCGGCATCAACCGCTCCGTGCCCAACATCGACCAGGCCGTGATCTCGGTCCATGGGCACAACGACCTCGGCCTGGCCGTCGCCAACTTCCTCGAAGCCGTCAAGAACGGCGCCCGCCAGCTGGAGTGCACGATCAACGGCATCGGTGAACGGGCCGGCAACGCCTCCCTCGAGGAGCTGGTGATGGCGCTGCACGTGCGCCGCAGCTACTTCAACCCCTTTCTGGGCCGGCCGGCCGACCAGCGCGACCCCCTCACCAACGTGCGCACCGAGGAGATCACCAAGACCTCCCGGCTGGTCTCCAACCTCACCGGCATGGCGGTGCAGCCCAACAAGGCGATCGTGGGCGCCAACGCCTTCGCCCATGAGTCCGGCATCCACCAGGACGGGGTGCTCAAGAACCGGCTCACCTACGAGATCATCGACGCCCGCACCGTCGGCCTGGCCGACAACCGCCTCTCCCTCGGCAAGCTCTCGGGCCGCAGTGCCTTCCGGGCCCGGCTGGAGGAGCTCGGCTACACCCTGGAGCGCACCGACCTCGACGACGCCTTCGCCCGCTTCAAGGAGCTGGCCGACCGCAAGCGGGAGATCACCGACCGGGATCTGGAGGCGATCGTCAGCGAGCAGGTGCAGCAGCAGGACCAGCCCCGCTATGCCCTGCAGTCGGTGCAGGTGAGCTGCGGCACCAACCTGCAGCCCACCGCCACCGTCACCCTTAGGGATGGCGATGGCATCGACCTGACCGAGGCGGCGATCGGCACCGGGCCGGTGGATGCGGTCTGCCAGGCCCTCAACCACCTGGCCCAGGTGCCGAACGAGCTGGTGGAGTTCAGCATCAAGTCCGTCACCGAAGGCATCGACGCCATGGGTGAGGTGACCATCCGCCTGCGCCATCAGGGGGTGCTCTATTCGGGCCATGCGGCCGACACCGACATCGTCGTGGCGGCGGCCCAGGCCTTCGTGAACGCCCTCAACCGGCTGGTCTCCGGCAGCCAGCGCGCTCCGCTCCATCCCCAGAAGACGGCCCTTCCGGTGGCGGAACTGCCGCGTCTGTGAACGCCCCCAACCGCTCCCCGCTGGCCACCGGGCTGCAGCTGGCCCTGCTGCTGCTGGTGGCCGTGCTGCTGCTGCTGCCCCTGCTGTGGCTGGTCAGCACCTCCCTCAAGGGGCCGGCGGAGGACATCTTCACCAGCCCTCCGGCCCTGCTGCCCAGCCAGCCGAGCCTGGAGGCCTACGGGCGCCTGTTCGCCGCCAACCCGATGGGCACCTACCTGCTCAACAGCACGATCGTCAGCGCCCTGGCGGTGCTGGCCAACCTGCTGTTCTGCTCCCTGGCGGCCTACCCCCTGGCGCGGATGCGTTTCAAGGGCCGCGGACTGGTGCTCGCCCTGGTGGTGGCCACGATCCTGATCCCCTTCCAGGTGGTGATGATCCCCCTCTATCTGCTGATGGTGCAGATCGGGCTGCGCAACACCCTCTGGGCCCTGATCGTGCCCCAGGCGGCCACGGCCTTCGGCATCTTCCTGCTGCGCCAGAGCTTCCTGGCGGTGCCGGTGGAGCTGGAGGAGGCGGCCCGGATCGATGGCTGCACGCCTATCGGCGAATGGTGGAACGTGATGCTGCCGGCGGCCCGGGCCGACCTGATCACCCTGGCGATGTTCGTGTTCATCGGCACCTGGAGTGACTTCCTCTGGCCGCTGATCATTCTCGACGACCCCACCCTCTACACCCTGCCCCTGGGCCTGCAGCAGCTGGCCAGCAGCTTCTCCCTCGACTGGCGCCTGGTGGCGGCCGGCTCGGTGGTCTCGATCCTGCCGGTGCTGCTGCTGTTCGTGCTGCTGCAGCGCTACATCCTGCCCAGCGCCAGCGGCGACGCCGTCAAGGGCTGAGGCCCCCCAGGGAGCTCAGGGGGTGCTCACCGGCGGGGGGCGAAGCACGCCGCCGCCCTCGCCGCGGTCGGCCGGGGCCTGGCCGGGGCGGCCGCCGGGTCCCGGGGAGGGCATCGGTGCGGCGGGGAAGGGGTCCGGATCCCGCTGGGGGCGCCGCACCGCCCGGCCCTGCAGGTCGGCCAGGGCGGAACGCCACTCGTCCTGCTGCTGCTCAAGAGCCTCCAGCCGCTGGGCCCCGGCTTCCAGGGTCTGGATGCGCCCCACCATCGCCCGCTGCTGCTCCTCCAGCACGGAGGTGCGATCGAGGGCGCGGCTGTTCTCCAGCCCCTGCAGCCGCTGCTCCAGCTTCATCAGCAGCTGGCTCTGTTCCCGCGTCTTGCCCAGGATCACCAGGAACAGGACAGCGAGCATGGAGCTCAGGCCGATCTGCAGCCAGCTGGTCCAGGCCGGCGGGCCGGAGGCCGGGGGCGGGGGGGAACGCCGGGAGCCGTCGTCTTCGCGGTCGGTGATCGAGACCATGCGCCCCCTGTGCTGACCCATCCTGCCCTGAGCGGCCCGGGGCGTCAGCCGCCGGCCGCGGGCAGGCCGGCGCCGCTGCGGGCGGCGGCACCGGCCAGCAGCTCGGCCACGGTGGAGCGGTAGACGGCGCTCGCCTGCTCCGGATCGCGGCCGATGCAGGTCATGCCCAGCTTGCCGAACTCCGAGAGGCAGCCCAGCAGGTGAAACACGCTGCCCTGCAGGCGGGCCGGATCGTAGTGGAGGCCGGCCTCGGCCACGATGTCGATCAGGTCGAGGGGCATCAGGCCCCGCAGGCGGGGGTCGCTGAGGTTGTCGGTGGCGCGGTAGTGCAGCGGCTGGCCGGTGGGGGAGAGGAAGCAGCCGGTGGCGGGGTCGAGGCTGCCGGCGGTGATCGCCCGCAGGGCCATGAAGGGATGGGTGGTGCCCCCCTGGCGCAGGTTGACCTCGATGGCCTGCAGGTCCCAGCGCTCGCCGAAGCGGCGGGCGATGAAGTCGACCCCGAAACGCTCGAGGGCCCCTTCGGCGGCGAGGGCCCGGCCGACGGCCAGGCCGTGCTCCATCAGCGCCACCCGGTAGGGCTCGGCGGCCGGGAAGCAGCAGCCCAGGTAGGTCTGGCCGCCGGCGCCGCCGAGGATCTGCTCGTGGGTGGAAAGCACCTCCACCATCCCGCCCGGGTGGATCGTGCCCTGCACGCTCGGGGAGCGCAGCGCCTCGCCGCCCTCCAGCCAGGCCTCGGCCAGGGCCCCCTGGCCGGCCAGCAGCTCCGTCCAGCCGGCCGCCGGCATCGGCAGGGCCTCGAGGGCCCGCCGGATCCGCCCGAGCCGCTCGCGTCGGGCCAGTCCGGCCAGCGCCAGGGGCGTGAAGTCGAGGCGGGCATTGCCCTCGCCGCTGAAGCCCTCGTTCAGCTTGACGACACAGCCGCCCAGCCCGGGGTCGCCCTCCCAAAGGTCGGTCACCGCCTCCGCCAGCTCATCGAGGCCGTGGGCCAGCCCGGTGCCGGGGGGGTGGGGAACGCCGCAGCGGGCGAACAGCTCCCGGCTGCCGGCCTTGGTGCCCCAGTAGCCCAGGGCCGGATCGGTGCCCAGCAGGGGCACCTGCAGGCGCTCGGAGAGGGTCTTCTCCAGCTCGGTCACCACGTAGCAGATGATGAAACTCCGGCCCGGCCGCAGCCGCTCCCGGATCCGTCCGAGCAGGGCCGGCCGCTCCAGCAGCTTCTGCGTCAGGGGCCGGGCGGAGCCGTCGTCGGTGTCGAACAGGTGCAGCCGGCGGCGGGCATGGGAGGTGGGCACCCCCGGCATCAGCTCGAGCACCGCATCCACCACCAGTTCGGGCAGCAGCTTGCTGGTGACATAGACCACCTGCACGCCTGGGTTGCGCAGCCGCATCAGGGAGAACAGCTGGCGTTCCTCGTAGTGGTGGGCGCCCGTGACCAGGGCCAGCTGGGAGGGGTCCATGGTGAGCGAAGGCACCATCAGCAGGTCGAAATCCGCACCCGCCCCGCCCCCGGCGTCGCCGTGCTCCCGGCCCCACGGGGCCTGCAGCCCCTGCTGCAGTTCGCGGAAGCTCAGGACCATGGCCGGATGGGCGGAATGTCGTCATGCTGACCACCACAGCGACCAGCGCCAATGGAGTCGTTCACGGTGAGTGCCCTCGGCTATGGCGCCGCCTCACTCACCACCCTGAGCCTGTTCCCCCAGGCGCTGAAGACCGTGCGCAGCGGCGACACCAGCGCCATCTCGCTGCGGATGTACGGCCTGTTCACCCTCGGGGTGCTGGCCTGGGCCGTCTACGGCCTGCTGCGGGCCGACGGTCCGGTGATCGCCGCCAACCTGATCACGCTGATCCCGGCCTCGGTGGTGCTGGAACGCAAGCTGCGGTCTCTGTTGGAGGGCCGGGACCGTCGGGGCCCCGGGGGGAGGCGCTGAGGTGGCGGCACCCATGGACAACGGCGCCCTGTTCGTCGCGATCGGGGCGGTGCCGGGGGCCTGGCTGCGCTTCCGGGTGGTCAACCACTTCGAACCGATGCTGCCCCGCAAGCACTGGGGAACGTTCGGGGTGAATCTGATCGCCTGCTTCGCCATCGGCCTGCTGGTGAGCCTGGAGGCCAGCTGCGGGCTAGCCGCCGGTCGTGCCCTGCTGCTGCTGGGCACGGGCTTCCTGGGCAGCTTCAGCACCTTCTCCACCTGGATCGCCGAGCTGCACGCGACCCTGCACCAACGCCAGCGCCGCGAGGCCGTCCTGCTCTGCGGCGGTTCGGTGCTGGGGGGCCTGCTGGCCGTCAGCGCCGGCCTGGCCATCGGCGGCAGCTAGGGGAGAACGATGGCGCCATTCCCGAGCGAAAGCCCCCCCAGCCTGCGCCGCGAGGCGCGGGACCTGCTGCTGGTGGCTGCGGGGGCGGTGCCCGGCGCCCTGCTGCGCTGGCGCCTGGAGGACGTCGGCAAGGGCCTGGAGGGGGTGCCCACCGGGCTGATCGAAGCCGACCTGGTGGCCAATCTGCTCGGCACCTTCCTGATCGGTGTGATCGCCGGCCTGCACCCCCCCCGGCCCCGGCTGCTGCTGCTGGGCGGCATCGGCTTCTGCGGCTCGCTCACCACCTTCAGCAGCTGGATGCTGGAGATCAGCCTGGCGCTGCGGCGCGGACGCCCCGATGAGGCGCTCGCCGTGGTGCTGGTCAGCCTGCTGGGGGGCCTGGTGGTGGTGACGCTGGGGCTCGGGGTGGGCCGCTGGCTGGGGCGGTCGCGGCTCAGGCGCTGAAGGCCTTGCGGGGGGGGATGGGGTAGGGAATACGGCGGTGGCGCATGCGCTTCCAGACCCGCACGAAGGCGCGGATCACCAGCTCCAGCTCCGCCCGCGAGATGCCGCTGCCGTCGAGCTGGCCGTCGTTCTGGCGGGCCTCCACCAGCCGCCGGACCATCGCCCGGGCCTCGGCTTCGGTGGTGCCCGGCGGCAGGGAGCGCAGGGCGGCCTCACAGCCGTCGGCCAGCATCAGAATCGCCGTCTCCCGGCTGCGGGGCGCCGGACCGCGGTAGCGGAACTGCTCCTCCCGCACCGAAGGGTCCCGTTCCTTGGCCTGGTGGAGGAAGTAGCCCATCTTCAGCCGGCCCTGGTGCTCGGGGATGAAATCCGCCAGGGGGCGGGGAAGCCGGTAGCGACGGGCCAGCTTCAGCCCCTCGTCGACGTGGGCCTGGAGGATGGCGGCACTGGCGAAGGGATCGTCGAGTTCGTCGTGGGGGTTGGCGCCGTGCTCCTGGTTCTCGATGAACCACTGGGGCCCGTGCAGCTTGCCGACATCGTGGTAGAGGGCACCGGTGCGGATCAGGTCCACATCACCCTGGATGGCGCGGGCGCCCTCCTCGGCCAGGCCGCAGATCATCAGGGTGTGCTCGAAGGTGCCCGGCGCCTCCATCGACAACCGGCGCAGCAGGGGCCGCTCCAGATCGGCCAGCTCCATCAGCCGGGCCCGGGTGAGCAGGCCGAAGAAGCTTTCCACCAGCGGCGCCAGCAGCAGGCCTCCCATCAGCAGGCCCGCCACCAGCAGGGCCTCCTGCAGCAGATCGGTGCTGCTGAACAACCCCTGGGAGGCCTCGAGGCTGCCCAGGTGGAAGAGCTGGATCAGCAGCCACTGCAGCAGCACGGCCCCGATGGGCAGCAACAGGGCCAGCTGCAGCAGCTGGGCCCGGTTGCGCTGCCGTCCCGCCAGCACCGCCGCGATCGCGGCCACCAGGGCCGCCACCCCCAGCTGGGGAACCAGCAGGCCCTCGACAGGCACCGGCCAGAGCATGGCGGCCACAGCCAGCCAGGCCAGGCCGGCGGCCGTACCCAGCCCCTGGGAGAGCAGCAGGGTGGGGGGAACCAGCAGGGCCAGGGGGCTGACCTGGCTGCCGAGCCAGAGCTTGCACCCCTGCACCAGCACCAGCATCGCCAGGGCCAGCAGGGCCTGGCGGGGTTCGAGGCTGGCGCGCCAGCGGCGCATCACCAGCAGCAGCACCCCGCAGGCGGCCAGGGCCTCACTGAAGCGTCCCAGCCAGGCCAGGGGGCGGGGGCGATGGTTGACCAGATCGAAATGCTCCAGCACGTCGAAGGCCTGGGGGCTGATCGGTTCCCCCTGCCGGGTGATCAGGTCGTTCTTACGCACCCGGATCGTGGGCAGCCCCTGGCGGGTGAGCAGGTCCTCGATGCGGCGCTGGCTGAGGAAGCTGTCGCCGCGGAGGTTGGTGCGGCCCTGGAGGCTGGCGGCCAGCAGGCGGCTGCCCAGGCTGCGGGCGGGGGGGGAAAGGTCCTGCAGCTGCAGCTCCGCGGCCGTGAGCAGCTGGCCCTCGGAGAGGCTGGCCACGACACCCTGGCTGAGCATGCGCTGCTGGGCCCGTCGCAGGGAGACCTTCCAGCGCATCAGGTCGGGGGGCGTCAGCCCCGTCAGCCAGCGGCGCTCCTCTTCGGTGAGATTGAGGGAATCGGGCCGGGGCTGGTCGTCGGCCACCGTCTGGCGCACCCGCTGCAGCCGCAGCTCCAGCTGCTGCACCAGGGCCTCACTGGCCTGGGGGTCGACCACCTGGATCTGGCTGCGGGGCAGCATCTGGCTGCGGCGCTGCTCCAGGTCGGTGCTGTCGATCACCGTGGCATCGCTCGGGGCCCGGGCCGTGAACGGGGCCGGCATGCCGGGACGCAGGTTCGGCTCCACCAGCCAGGGCCAGCTGGAGAGAAGCGCCACCAGCAGACAGAGCAGAAGCACGAGCAGACCGCCCCCGGGGCGCCAGGCCACCAGGGCCTGGCGGGGACGCTCGAGCCGCAGCAAGTGGCGCCACAGTCCCCTGATCCGCCGCAGCCCGAATCTCATCGGTCCAGGCTAGCCAACGGTTGAGGGTCCCCCTCCGGGTGGCTTCGGTGCATGCTGGGGTTCGGCAACGCACCCCCCCGATGGCCACCCTTCTTGATGGCAGGCGACTGGCGGCGGTGATCGAAGGGCGGCTGCACGCCGTGGTCGCCGATGGGCTGGCGGTGGCGGGACGGCCCCCCGGCCTGGCGGTGCTGCGGGTGGGGGATGACCCCGCCAGCGGCGTCTACGTAGCCAACAAGGAGAAGGCCTGCCGCCGCGTCGGCATCAGCAGCCATGGCGGCCATCTGGCGGCGGACACCCCGGCGGAGGAGGTGCTGGCCCTGATCGCGCGCCTCAACGCCGACCCGACGGTCGACGGCATCCTGCTGCAGCTGCCCCTGCCGCAGGGCCTGGACGAGGGGCCGCTGCTGGCGGCGATCGACCCGGACAAGGACGCCGATGGTCTGCACACCCTCAACCTGGGTCGCCTGCTCAAGGGGGAGCGGGGTCCGCGCAGCTGCACGCCGGCCGGGGTGATGGCCCTGCTGCGCAGCGCCGACGTGCCGATCGCCGGCGCCCAGGCCGTGGTGGTCGGCCGCAGCATCCTGGTGGGCAAGCCGATGGCCCTGATGCTCCAGGCCGCCGATGCCACCGTCACCATGGCCCATTCGCGCACCCATCACCTCGACGAGGTGACCCGGGAGGCCGAGATCCTGGTGGTGGCGGCCGGTCGCCCGCGGCTGATCGGCGCCCGGCACATCCGGCCTGGGGCGGTGGTGGTGGATGTGGGCATCCACCGGCTGGAGGGCAGGCTCTGCGGCGATGTGGACTACGAGGCGGTCGAACCGCTGGTGGCGGCGATCACGCCGGTGCCCGGTGGGGTGGGGCCGATGACGGTGGCGATGCTGCTGGTCAACACCGTGCTGGCCTGGTGCGAGCGCCACGGGATCGACACAACGGACCTGGCGGATCTGCGCCCCTGAGGCCCGCCTGGGACGCCCCCCGGACGGCAGCGCCGCTCAGGGCCGGGGCGCCGTGGTGCGGGTGGCGTCGTGGGGTTCGCCGGAGCCGATCAGCAGGGGTACGGCCACGCCGATGCGGACCAGACCCGACGCCAGCAGCAGACCGGCCAGCAGGACGGCGGCGAGGCTGCCGCAGATCACTGGCACCAGGTCCGGCTCGCTGTTCAGGGGGGCCTGCATCGCGCGCTGAGACGTGACTGCATCCAGCATGGCGGCGCTGGGGTTCCCGGACCGCACGCCTTCACCGGCCTTCACCGAAGGGTTCGTATCGTGTCGAAACATCAAGGTGGCGGCGCCCGGCCCGTGGCCTGAGAGAATCCGCGCCAACCCTCAGGACCCCATGACCCCGGCGGTGAGCACGGCCTTCGACTTCACCGCCTACCTGGAGGCGGCCCGCTGGCGCGTGGAGGCCGCCCTGGACAGCTCCCTGGGACCCGAGCGTCCGGAGTCGCTGCGGGAGGCGATGCGCTACTCCCTGCTGGCGGGCGGCAAGCGGCTGCGGCCGATCCTCACCCTGGCGGCCTGTGAGCTGGCGGGCGGCGATGCCGATCTGGCCATGCCCACGGCGGTGGCGATGGAGATGATCCACACCATGTCGCTCATCCATGACGACCTGCCCGCCATGGACAACGACGACCTGCGCCGCGGCCGGCCCACCAACCACAAGGTGTACGGCGAGGCCAAGGCCATCCTGGCCGGCGATGCCCTGCTGACTCGCGCCTTCGAGATGGTGGCCCTGCGCAGCCCGGGGGTGCCTCCCGAACGGCTGCTCCAGGTGGTGGGCGAGCTGTCCCTGGCCTCCGGCGCCCCCGGCCTGGTGGGCGGCCAGGTGGTGGACCTGGAGTGCGAGGCCCGCCAGGTGGATCTCGACACCCTCGAATACATCCATCTCCACAAGACCGGCGCCCTGCTGCGGGCCTGCGTGATCTCCGGCGCCCTGGTCGCCGGGGCCTCCGAGGAGCTGCTGACGGCCCTGCGCACCTACGCCCGCGGCATCGGCCTGGCCTTCCAGATCATCGACGACATCCTTGATGTCACCGCCAGCAGCGACGTGCTGGGCAAGACGGCGGGCAAGGACCTGGCCGCCGACAAGACCACCTACCCGAAACTGCTGGGCCTGGAGGAGTCCCGCCGGCGCGCCGATGCGCTGGTGAGCGAAGCCAAGGCGGTGCTGGAGCCCTGGAGCGCCAAGGCCGCCCCCCTGCTGGCCCTGGCCGACTACATCACCAGTCGCGACCGATGAGCGAAGCCATCGGCGCACTCAATGCCCTGGGCGAGCTGCTGGCCAACGGCGTGCTCGCCTGGGGCCTGGCCGCCTGCGGCGTGGCCCAGCTCTCCAAGCTGCTGATTGAGCTGGTGGTGCACCGCCGCTGGCGCCCGGCGGTGCTGATCGAGACGGGCGGCATGCCGTCGAGCCACTCCTCCCTGATGACGGGCACCGCCGCGGGCCTGGGCTGGGAGCTGGGATTCGCCGATCCCCTGTTCGCCCTGGCGGCTGTGCTCTGCTTCGTCGTGCTCTACGACGCCAGCGGTGTGCGGCGGGCCGCCGGACTGACGGCCCAGCGGGTGAACGGACTCCCCGACGGTCTCTGGGACACCCTTCCCCAGGACGGCCCGCCGGAGGGGGCTCCGGTGCTGCGCCCCCTGAAGGAGAACCTCGGCCACACCCGCGCGGAGGTGCTGGTGGGCAGCCTGATCGGGCCCCTGGTGGCGCTGCCGGGCCTGGCCCTGCTCGGCTCGCCGCTGCAGATCGCCCAGGGCGCCGGCTGGCTGCCGCTGGGGTGAGCGATCACGACGGCCTGAGCGACGACCAGCAGCAGGCGGCCGCCGCCTTCGCCGACTGGCTCGGGGCCCCGGCCGACGGGGTGCCCTTCGTGCTGGAGGGCTACGCCGGCACCGGCAAGACCTTCCTGTCGATGCGGTTCCTGGCCCAGGCGGAGCGGGCCGGTCTCTGCTGGACCGTGGTCGCCCCCACCCACAAGGCGGTGGGCGTGCTGCGCCACCACCTCGCCCTGGCGGGTCTGCACCCCACCTGGTACCCCTCCACCATCCACCGCCTGCTGCGGCTCAAGCTGAAGCGGCAGGGGGACCGGGAGCGCTGCGAGGAGACGCTCCAGACCGCCCTGGCGCTGGAGAACCTCGGGCTGGTGCTGATCGATGAGGCCTCGATGGTGGATGGCGGCCTGCTGGAGATCACCCTGCGCTGCGCCCAGGCCTACCGCACCCGGCTGGTGTTCGTGGGGGATCCGGCCCAGCTGCCGCCGGTGGGGGAGGAGCGCAGTCCGGTGTTCGCCCTCGGGCGGGCCCGGCGGGTGGCCCTGACCCACGTGGTCCGCCACGGGGGCCCGGTGCTGCGCCTGGCCCGCGGCCTGCGGGAAGGGGCCCTGCCCTGCCGCCGGCCGCCGCTGCTGGATCCGGTGCGCACCACCGAGGGCCGGGTGTCGCTGCTGGGGCGGACCGACTGGCTGGCGGCCGCCCAGGAAGGCCTGCGCCGCAGCGCCGAAGCCGATGATCCCGACCTGGCCCGGATCCTCTGCTACACCAACCGCTCCCTGGAGCGGCTGGTGCCGATCGCCCGCCGCGCCCTGCACGGCGCCATGGCCGACCAGCTGCCGGTGCTCCCCGGAGAGGTGCTCATCACCCGCACGGCCGTGATGGCGCCGGCCTGCCGGGAGGGGGACGCCGCCGCCGAGGAGCCGGACCTGCTGCTGGGCAGCAACCGGGAGCTGGTGGTGCGGGACGTGCGGCCCGACCGCTGCGATCTGGCCGAGTTCGGGGTGGATGCCTGCCACGGCCCTGCGGTGATCGACACCCTCAACGCCACCGTGGAGTCGGGGGAGGCCCAGCTCAACCTGCGCCTGCTGCCGCCGATCGGCAGCGCGGCGCGGGCCTGCCTGGATGGGGTGCTGGAGCGGCTGCGGCTGCAGGCCAGGGAGGCGGGCCAGAAGGACGGCAAGGCCCTCTGGCGCCGCTTCTTCCTGGTGCGCGACGCCTTCGCCTCCCTCGGACCGGCGGCCGTGCTCACCGTCCATCGCAGCCAGGGCAGCACCTTCGGCGAGGTGTTCATCGACGAGGACGTCTTCTGGCCCCGGGACCTGCCGCTGCGCCAGCGGCTGGTCTACGTGGCGGTGAGCCGGGCCAGCCAGGCGGTGACCCTGATGGCGGGGGCCGCAGACCCCGGCGAGCGGGAGCGCTGGGACCGCTGGCTGCGGGACACCGGCGGCAACGCCGCCGACGCCTGAAGCGGAGGGGGACCGGTGCGTGCGCAAAAGGGACCGACCCGTTACCCTCATCACTACCGACTCGTGCTGGGCGCCTGATTCGTGCTGGAATCCCGTCCCCCGTCCGCGACCCCCGGCATGGCGCTTCCCCAGGCGGGACCGATGGCCATGATCGCCACCACCCCGGCCACGGACGGGCAGGCGGTCGGCACCAGAGCCGCCGGCGGATCCGGCGGCGGTGAACTGCTGACGGATGTGGGGGCCCTGGCGATCGCTGCGGCCCTGGTCGGCTTGGTCGTGCTGGTGCGGCGCTGGCTGATGCTGCGCTCCCGCCAGCCCCTGCCTGGCCTGCCGAAGGAGCGGGTGCTGCCCCTCTCCCGCCACGGCGCCCTGCACGACCCCAAGTATCTGGGCCGGATCCTGGAGGCCGAGGAGCCACCGACGGGCCCCTGAGCACTCACCCCGCCCGCAGGCCTTCCACCCCCTGCCAGCCGAGGTAGATCGCCAGGCCGAAGCAGATGGCCGCCACGATCAGTTCGGCGTTATCGAACAGCCAGAGCTTGCCCGCCTGGAGCACCGGCAGCAGCCGCTCCTGACCCACCAGCACCAGCCCCGCCAGGGGCAGCAGCAGCAGGGTGCCGGAGAACAGGCTGAAGACCGCCGTGGTCAGCACCTCCCGGGGCCGGCTCAGCCCGGCCTCCAGCAGGCTGGCGGCGGTGCGGGCATAGAGGAAAAGGTCGTCCGGGCTGGACACCTGCACGGCGGCGCTGAGGCCGAGCAGGAGCGGCAGGGGCAGGGCGCAGAAGCCGTCCAGCCGGCGGGTCCAGCCGGGGGGACCGCCCCCCTGGCGGCTGCTCAGCAGACCGTTGAGGCCCAGGGCCAGCAGACCGCCCGCCCCCAGCAGGTCGAGGCCGGTGCGCTGGTCAGTGCCCCGCTCCATCGTGAGCAGCAGGCCGTGGCCCACGGTCAGCAGCAGGGCGATGGCCGCCGCGGAGGTGAGCAGCCAGCCGATCACGAACCAGCTGCCGCGGCGGAGCGGGCTGGGGCCCAGCAGGATCAGCAGCAGCAGGCCGATGTGCAGCGGACTGAAGCTGATCGCCAGGCCGAATCCGAACAGTTCACTCCAGAGGCTGGGGGTCGGCATCCATGGGAGTCATGACGCCCCATTGTCCGGTGCTGGGGGTTCAGGTGCGGATCTCGAACCAGTCCGTGCCCGCCACGGCGACCTGGCCACTGGTGACGCCGCTCACCTGGGCGCCCTGGGGCCCCTTCTCGCACCAGAGACGCAGTTCCACCAGCCGGTCGGGCAGCCCCTCGGCCTCCACCTCCACCGACCCGTCAGGACGGTTGCGGACCCAGCCGCTGAGGCCGAGGTCGATGGCCTTCTGGCGGCAGCCCAGGCGGTATCCCACCCCCTGCACCTGACCACGGACGCTCATGCGCCAGCGCTCATGGGTGGTGGCGGTCACCCGGAGACTGGGTTGCAGGAAACGGCGTTCCTCGGCAGCGGCACGGCGCTGGCGGCGGATCTGGCCAGTCTCGAGGGAATCGCCGGGCATCCAGCCCAGTGGAGGTGCAGCCAGGTGGCGTGAACGGTCGGCGCGCTCCATCCTTCGATCCTCCCGGGTGATCCCCATCCTTTAAGTTGCCACAGGCTCTCGGCCTCTGCCAACACCTCTGCGCCCGAAGGCTGTGGCAGCAGCTGCCAGCGGTGGAACTCATGGCCGCAGAGGGATTCACCGCGACGCACCAGCAGTCCGTCGGCCACCGGTACGGCCTGGCGGTAGCCGAGGCTGAGGGGTCCCCGGCGGGCGCGGAAGGGGAGCAGGCCGGCCATGGGGTGGGGCAGGCCGTCCGGGTCCTCCAGCTCCCGGCCCAGCAGCAGAAGACCGCCGCATTCGGCCACGATCGGCAGGCCGGCCCGGGCGGCGGCCCGGAGGGATCCGAGGCTGCGGCGGCTGGCCGCCAGACGGGGGGCATGGAGTTCGGGGTAGCCGCCGGGCAGCAGCACCGCCCGGCAGTCCGGGGGGAGGGGATCGTCGGCCAGGGGGCTCCAGGGCACGGGGCTGAGGCCGCAGGCCTGGAGCAGCTCCTGGGCTTCCGGGTAGCGGAAGTGGAAGGCCGCATCGCTGGCGATCGCCACCGGCAGGCGGGTTCCGGCCCCGGCGGCTACCGAAGACCCGGCGGCCCCGGCGGGGGCCGGCTCCGGCGGGACCCGGTCGAGGCACCAGCGGATCGGATCGCGCCGTTCCGGCGCCGGCTCAGGCGGTGCCAGCAGCGGCCACAGCCGGTCCAGGTCGAGGTGCTCCTCAGCCAGGGCGGCCCAGATCTTCTGGCGCTCCCCCAGGTCGCCCAGCTCGCCCGGGGTGAGCAGGCCCAGGTGGCGGGAGGGCAGCTCCAGGCTGGGATGGCTGGGCAGCACCCCCAGCAGGGGCACCTCGATGGTGGCCAGGGCCTCGGCCAACAGCAGCCGGTGCCGTTCGCTGCCGACCCGGTTCAGCACCACCCCCGCCAGGCTCACCCGGGGCGGGCCGTGGTCGCGGAAGCCGCGCACCAGGGCCGCCAGGCTGCCGGCCTGGCGCGACGCCTCCACCACCAGCACCACCGGCAGCCCCAGCAGGGCCGCCACGGCGGCGGAACTGCCCTCACTGCCGGAGCCGCGGCCGTCGAACAGGCCCATCACCCCCTCCACCAGCACCCGTCCGGCCCGGCCGCCGTGCCAGCGGTAGCTGCGCCGCACCCACTCCTCGCCGCAGAGCAGGGGGTCGAGGTTGCGGCAGGGGCGGCCCGCCACCGCCCCCAGCAGCTGGGGGTCGAGGTAGTCGGGACCCACCTTGAAGGGCTGGATGGTCTCCCCCCGCGCCCGGGCCACGGCCGCCAGGCTGAGGCTCAGCAGGGTCTTGCCGCTGCCGCTGCAGGGGGCCGCGATCAGGCAGCTCATGCGGTCGGCGGCATCGGCCGCTCCGGCGGAAGGTGCCTCAGCCTGGCAGCAGGCTCGCCGCCAGCGGGGCGGCCGCCGCCAGCAGCGGGGAGGTGGAATCGTGGCCCCCCGAGAGCAGGCGGGCCATCTCCATCTCCTCGCTCTCCTCGGGCAGGGGCACCACCCCCTCCGCCAGCTCCATGCTGGCCATGCCCCCGGACTCCAGGCGCATGCAGCCGCCGGACTCCGAGCAGAGAATCACGCACAGGGGGGGCCGCTGCTGCGGTTCGCAGATCAGCCGCATGCCGACGATGGCGCCGGGGTGGGTCTTGGGCACGCCCATGGGCACGGGCATGAGGGTGAACTGGACGGCCACCCCGTCAGTGCGCTCAAACTCCGCCGTGATCCCCGGGCCGGGACCGTCCACCTCCACCGTGTAACTGGTGATCAGGTGCCAGCCGAGGCGGTCGGCGATCCAGGCGGCCAGCAGCAGCCCCTTCACCGGATGGTCGCCCTCCACGTCGATGTCGAGCTGCACCACGTGACCGAGGGCATCGCGGCGGGACGGGGGATCGAACACCATGGCCAGGGATTCGCGCCAGGTGCGCAGCCGCAGCCAGTTGAGATCGTTGACAGCCTGGCCGGCGCTGATCCGGGCCAGCATCAGATCGAGGCAGCGGCGCGGCTCCCCGAGGGAGCTGTCGATCACCAGCCGCCGGGGCAGCGGCGCCAGGGCCTCGAGCATCTCGGAGGGCTCATCCAGGCTGCTGTTCCACCACACCCAGCAGGGCAGGGAGTCGTCCACCAGGGAGACGATCAGATCGAGGCTCTGCTTGAGGGCCCCCATGCCGCCGCGCAGCACCACCACGTCGCCGCAGGCGGCGCCGGCGCCGCCCTCCTCCGGCAGCGGGCAATAGGCCGCCACCAGGGTCTCGAGCGGATGGCCCGGGTCGAGGGTGGGGGCCAGGGTGATCAGGCGCCGCGGCATGTGGGCGCTGATGGCGCTCTCCACGAACTGGCCGCGCAGGTCCTCGGGCCGGTGGTTCCCTTCCTTCTGGCCGATGGCCCAGGCCAGGCGGGGATCCATGGGCGCCGTGCTGTACGGCAGACCGGTCTCGGGCACGGCCTGGCGGGCCGCCTCCAGCAGCTCGGCGCGCAGCAGGCCGGTGATCGGCCCGTCGACCCGGCCGATGCGGACCATCTGCTGCTCCAGCCAGGAGGGCTCCCAGACCACCAGGGTGAAGGTGGCGGCCCCGGTGGAGCCCTCCAGGTCATGGGTCCAGAGGCGATGCAGGTAGGGGTTGACCTCCTCGGGCGGCAGATCGAGGGGGGCCTGGAGGGTGAGCTGGGGAGCCATGGGCGCGGAAGGGGGCGGGGATCGCTGGGCTGCGGAAGGGGAAAGGGGGCGCGGGGGCCCTGGAGCCGGGCGTCAGGGACGCCGCCAGATCAGGCCGTCACTGGCCAGGAGGCCATCGGCGGCGGTGGGCCCCCAGGTGCGGGCCTCGTAGGGCTGGACCGGCAGCTGCCAGGGGGATTCCTCGATCAGGGACAGCAGCGGCGTGTACAGCCGCCAGGCCGCCTCCACCTCGTCGCTGCGGGTGAACAGGGTCGGATCGCCCAGCATCGCGTCGGCCAGCAGCCGCACGTAGCCCTCGTCGGAGGGCTCGCCGAAGGATTCGTCGTAGCTGAAGGCCATGTCGACCGGCCGGCTGCGCATCCCGGAGCCGGGGGCCTTGACCTCGAACTTGAACTCGGCGCCCTCGTCGGGCTGGATGCGCAGGATCAGCTGGTTGGGGGTGGGGGCGCCACCGGCGGCGTCGAACAGGTGCACCGGGGCCTCCCGGAAGGTGAGCACCACCTCGCTGAGGCGCTTCGGCAGCCGCTTGCCGGTGCGCAGGTAGAAGGGCACCCCCTGCCAGCGCCAGTTGTTGATGGCCACCTTCATGGCCACATAGGTTTCCGTGGTGCTGTTGGCGTTCACCCCGGGCTCCTGGCGGTAGCCGGGCAGGGGCCGGGCCAGGCTGCCGCCGGCGGCGTACTGGCCCCGCACGCAGCACTTCCAGGGCTCCTCCTCGTTGGCCAGGCTGGCCGACTGCAGCACCTTGGCCTTCTCGTTGCGGATGGCCTCCGGATCGAAGCGGCCGGGGGCCTCCATGGCGGTGAGGGCCAGGATCTGGGTGAGGTGGTTCTGCACCATGTCCCGCAGGGCGCCGGACGACTCGTAGTAGCCGGCCCGCTCCTCCACCCCCACGGTTTCGGCCGCGGTGATCTGGACGCTGGAGATGTAGTTGCGGTTCCAGATCGGCTCGAAGATCGTGTTGGCGAAGCGCAGCACCAGGATGTTCTGGACCGTTTCCTTGCCCAGGTAATGGTCGATGCGGAACACCTGGCTTTCCTTGGCGCAGGCCTGCACCACCTTGTTGAGGGCCTGGGCGCTGGCGTAGTCGCGGCCGAAGGGCTTCTCGATCACCACCCGGCTGCGCTCGGCATCGGCCAGCAGGCCGGCACCGGCCAGGGCGCGGCAGCCGCTGCCGTAGAACTCCGGCGAGACCGAGAGATAGAAGGTGCGGTTGCCCCGGGTGGCCCGCAGCCGGTCGATGCTCTCCAGCCGCTGGCCGAGGCGCACCAGGTGGTCGGGCTGCTGCAGGTCGACCGGCTCGTAGAAGAGGCCCTGGGCGAACTGCTCCCAGGCGGTGCGATGGGAGGCGATCTCATCGGCCAGGGCGGCCCCCATCTTCTCGCGGAACTCCTCATCGCTCCAGGGCCTTCGGGCGCAGCCGAGCACGGCGAACTCGCTGGGCAGCCGTCGCTGGCGGAACAGCTCGAACAGCGCCGGGATCAGCTTGCGGTGGGTGAGATCACCGCTGGCCCCGAAGATGACGATGCACTGGGGCGAGATCACCCGCTCCTGGCGCAGACCAACCCGCAGCGGGTTGGTGAGGATGGCGGTCATGGGGAGGGCGTCCGGTCATCCCTGGTTTAACGGCGGCGCAGGCATCCCGCTGCATCGCTGCGACAGGGAGCCTGCCGGTGTGAGCATTCTCGGATCGTCAGCCATGAAAAAGGCCCGCCGGAAGCGGGCCTTGCAACGGGGGCGGTGTGCCCCGGGGTGCGATCGGCTCAGTAGGTCTCGACGTGCCAGCGGTCGGCCTTCTTGAGCTGGGGCCGCAGCTCGCTCCACTCAAGGCCCTTGGCGGCGGCGGCGGCGGTCATGGCCTCGTCGATGCCGGGCTCCATGCCGCGCAGACCGCACATGTACACGTGGGTCTTGGGATCCTCGATCAGGGAGAAGATCTCGTCGGCGTGCTCGGTGACGCGGTCCTGGATGTACATCCGGCCGCCACTGGGGTTCTGCTGCTCGCGGCTGATCGCCTTGGTGTAGCGGAAGTTCTCGGGGAACTCGGCCAGGTAGCGCTGGAAGTCGTCCTCGTAGAGGAGGTTGGGCGTCTTGGGGACCCCCATGATCAGCCAGGCCTTGCCGCGGAACTGGTACTCGGGGTTCTTGGCGCGCTCGGAGGGCTCGAACATGCGGCGCAGGTAGGCCCGCATCGGAGCGATGCCGGTGCCGGTGGCCAGCATGATGATGTTGGCGTCCTCATCGGGGGGCAGGAGCATCTCCTTGCCCACGGGGCCGGTGATCTTCACCTTGGCGCCCGGCTCGATGTCGCAGAGGAAGGTGGAGCAGACACCGTTGATGGTGGTGCCGTCCTTCTCGTACTGGAGCTGGCGCACGCAGAGGGAGACCGTGCCGCCCTCGCAGTTGTCGCCGTGGCGGGTGCTGGCGATCGAATAGAGACGCAGCTTGTGGGGCTTGCCGTTGGCGTCCTCGCCATCGGGAATGATGCCGATGCTCTGGCCTTCGATGTAGTGGAGGTTGCCTTCCGAGAGGTCGAAGGTGATGTGGTTCACCCGGCCGATGGCCCCCTCGGCCAGGAGGCTGTAGTTGCCGGTGACCGTGCCGATGAAGGGATCCTTCGGCTTGTAGAGGTTGACCGGGACGTCGGCGTGGCTCACGGGGGCTTTCTTGGCGGGGGTGGGGGTGGCGGCCGGGGCGTCGGAAACCGCAGCGTCAGAGGGGGCCGGAGCGGAGCCGGCGGGGACCTCCTCGGCGTTGACGGCCTTGATGCGTCCGCCCTGCTGGGCGATGGTCTGCATCAGCCGCTGCAGCTGGGGGAATGGCACGGTGATCCGGCGCTCGGCCCGCCGCTGCAGGCCGACGCCGAAGCCTTCGACCACAACCGTGAACATGCGGCCGTCGGACTGGGTGGCCTTGCCGGTGGAAACACGCATGCGGGCGTCGGAGCCGAAAATCGGCCCGATCATAGAGAACTCGCCCCACGCCCCTTCGGTGCGGATTCGTTGACCGGATTCCGGAGACACCGGTTAGTTTGTGTTCCGTCGCACCAATCCCGGTGCCGACCGCTGCCACCCTCACGCAAGCCCCGAGCGAGCTCCGATCCGTCTTGGCACAGCTTCTGGCGTCGTTTCCCCGCCCCGTGCACCTCCCTTCCACTGAGGCCATGGTCGCCAGCGAGGCCAGTTGTGCCCTCGACACGATCCAGCAGGAGATGGAGCGTCTCCCCCAGGGCACCCGGCGCCTGGCGGTGCAGCTGCGCCTCGATCTCCCCCCCGAGTGGATCTGGTCGGTTCTCACCGACTACGACCATCTCGATCGCTTCATTCCCAATCTCGCCAGCTCCCGCCAGCTCTGGCGCCGCGGCAATCTGGTCGCCCTGGAGCAGGTGGGCACCCAGCAGTTCTGCGGTCTGCGCTTCAGTGCCCGCGTCCAGCTGGAGCTCAGCGAAGAGCCGGAGCAGGGTCGCCTGGCCTTCCGCATGCTGGAGGGCGATTTCCGCTGCTTCCAGGGCGTCTGGCAGGTGGGCGCCGACGACACCAGCACCTGGCTCCTCTACGACCTCACCGTGCAGGGCAAGCCGGGCATGCCGATCGGCCTGATCGAGCAGCGGCTCAAGGAGGATCTGGCCAGCAACCTGCGGGGCGTGCAGCGGGAAGCCCAGCGCCGCGCCCAGCAGCTCTGAGGCCCTTCGCCATCCGGCCCTGATGCCAGCGGCATGGCGAGGGAGCAGCTGAACAGCACCCCTGAAAAAATGGCCCGGCTCAGGACGAAACCGTCCCGAGCCCGGAACCGATGCATACCCCCAAGGGGATTCGAACCCCTGTCGCCTCCGTGAAAGGGAGGTGTCCTAGGCCTCTAGACGATGGGGGCGAGGCCACAGCCGGCTTGGCGCCGATCTGATGTGCTGGACGCTACGGGCCGGAGGGACCCTTCGTCAAGGAAGGCCCTCGGCGGTGGGCCGGCCGGGGAGGGAGCGGTCCGGTTCCGGGGAGCTCTGGCCGGTCCAGACCGGCACGGTGAAGTTGAAGCAGGCGCCCTCGCCGGGTTCGGACACCACCCAGATGCGGCCCCCGTGCACCTCGGCGATGCGGCGGCACACCGACAGGCCCACGCCGAAGCCGGAGGTGGTGCCGGAGGTCTGGGGCAGCCGCACCCGGTCCTGGAAGATGCGGTGCTGCTCCTCGCGGGGAATGCCCGGCCCGCTGTCGCAGATGCTCACCTGCACCCACTGGCTGGTGCGGTGCATGAGGCTGAGGCTCACCTTGCCGCCGTCGGGGGTGAACTTGAGGGCGTTCTCCAGCAGGTTGAGGAACACCTGCCGCATGCGCCGCTGGTCGGCGTGGACATCGGGAAGGTCGGCGGGGATGTCGGTGACCAGCTGCAGGCCCCGGCCCACCCAGAGCTTCTCCAGCTCGAGGATGGCCTCGGCCGCCACCTGGCTGAGATCCAGGCGCTGGGGGTTGAACAGGGCCTCCCAACGGGTGGTGCCCACCTCCAGCAGGTCCCTGGAGAGGGCCTCGATGTCGTCGAGCCGGCGGTTGAGCACGTCGCGGAAGCGGCTCTCGTCGATCTGGCCCAGGGCATGGCTCTGCAGGGCCAGCTTGGCGGCGGTGAGGGGGGTGCGCAGCTCGTGGGCCACCATGCGCAGCAGCCGTTCCTGGACGCCCAGCCGCTCGATCAGGGTTTCGTTCTCCTGACGCAGCACCAGCAGCTGGTCCTCGAGCTGCACCTCCCTCTGGCTGCGGCTGCCATCCATCTCCGCCGGCCGCAGGCTCAGCCCCAGGGTGGTGACCACCTCCATCTGCTGCCAGCGGGGCAGCCAGATGCGCAGCTGCTGGGCCAGGGTGTTGCCGGCGAAGACCTGCTTGGGCAGGGGATCGAGCTTGATCAGGGCCGGGGTGGCCACCAGGCGGTGCAGTTCGAGCAGCTCGGGATGGTCGGCCGGATCGGCCACCTGGAGGGAGACCTTGCAGGTGCAGTCCTCCGATTGCAGGAAGGCCAGCAGGGCCCGCAGGTCGGCGGAGGCCATGTGATGGCGGGCCGCCACCAGCAGCAGCTTGAGCGGTTTCTGGGCCTCACCGGTGGCGGTGCCGGCCTCCGCCACCGCCGCCGGCGACGAGGTGGGCGGGAAATCGGGCTCCCCCAGGACCGGCAAAGGCAGGCATGCGGCAATGCACCCAACCTTATGGGGTTTTGGGCAGAACCCGGAAACGTCGCTAGGACTTCAGGGATCGCGTCCGTGTGCCTGGGTGGGCCCGCCATGACCACACCGACCCAGCCCGGCCTCTCCAGGGTTCCCCCCGTGCAGAGCCGCATCCGCCTCGACAGCAGCCTGCGGCGCTGGTTCGCCCGCAACCTGGGGCTCTGGCGGTCGCGGCGCACCTACTTCTTCACCAAGGACGACGAGGTGCTGCGGGTGGACATGAACCTGCGCATCGAGGTCCACGGCGAGCTGGTGGACGGGGATGAGGGCTACCGCTTCACCTGGTGGGCGGAGGGGCATCAACCGTTCTTCGAGACCAAACCCGACTACCGGCCCGAGGGCACGATGGAGGCCTGGCTTTGCGGTCACCAGCTGCGGCGCAGCTGCGGCTACCTGGCGGGGGCCCCCACGGTCAGCCAGATCCGCCAGATCGATGAGCACACCATGGCCTTCCAGTCCCACTACGACGACTGGGACGTGCTCGAGCAGATCCGCCTGGTGGATGGGGACAACTACCGCTCCCGCTCGATCCACACCTGGCGTCACGGCAACCTCGAGCTGGTGGAGCTCCACCACGAGATCCGGCTGGAGGCGGCGGGAGAGCCGATCGGTTAATCGCTGTCAGGGCCGGGGCCCCGCCGGCTGGGCCGCCTCGCGGAGCGGTCTCTGCGGCGGGTGTGGCGGCTGCTGCGATGCAGCACGATGGTGGTTCATGAATCCCTACCCCTTGTCTCACCTGCTCCGCCGCTCCCGGCCGCTGCTGGCCCCCCTGGTCGCCATGCCGCTGCTGCTGGCACCTCTGGCGGCGCACGCCGCCCCCGCCACCCCCGCCGAGATGGGGCTTTACACCCGCATCGGCGCCGTCAACGTCTGCATCTCCCGCGCCGCCGGCATCGACTTCGAGAAATCGGTGGGCATCGCCGGCGAAACCATCGCCCAGCTGATCCTCGGCCAGCACAAGGGCGAGATCCAGCAGGTGGGCACCAAGGCCCTCACCATCGAGGAGCTGCGCCGCGGCGCCATCAACTCGGCCGTGCTCGGAGCCGCCGAGATCTGCCCCAAGGAGGTGCCGGCCGACGTGATGAAGAAGGTTCAGGACGCCATCAAGCAGCAGGGCGCCGCCCGGCCTGGGGCACCAGCTCCTGCGACCCCGGCGGCCCCCAGGTAAGCCCCTGATGGCCGTCGTCCACCTCGCCGACTACCGTCCGGCGCCCTACCTGCTGGAGCGCACCGACCTGACGGTGCGCCTGTTCGCCGACCATGCCCTGGTGGAGGCGCGGCTGGCGTTCCTGCCCAGGCCCGGCGCCCCGGAGGCGCCGGAAGGGCCGGTGGAACCGCTGGAGCTCCGCGGGGTGGATCTGGAGCTGCGGGCCCTGGCGATCGATGGCGTGCCCCTGCCCCCCGAGGCGTATCGGCTGGAGGACGACCGCCTGTTGGTGCTGCAGCCGCCCCGGCGGCCGTTCGTGCTCACCAGCACGGTGTGGCTTGATCCGCGGGCCAACACCAGCCTCGAGGGGCTTTACGTGAGCGGGGGGATGGTCACCACCCAGTGCGAGGCGGAGGGCTTCCGCCGCATCACCTATCACCCGGATCGTCCCGACCTGCTGAGCCGCTTCCGGGTGCGGATCGAGGCCGACCGGGACAGCTGCCCGGTTCTGCTCTCCAACGGCAACGGCATCGAGGCCGGCGACCTGCCCCCCGGGCCAGGCGGAGAAGCCCGTCACTACGCCGTCTGGGACGACCCCTTCCCCAAGCCCTCCTATCTGTTCGCCCTGGTGGCGGGCCGGTTGGAGGAGGTGCGCGACACGTTCGTGACCTCAGGCGGCCGCTCCGTGCAGCTGCGCCTGCACGTGGAGCCGGGCGATGCCCCCTTCACCGCCCACGCCATGGCGTCCCTGAAGCGGGCGATGGAGTGGGACGAGCGCGTCTATGGGCTGGCGTACGACCTCGACGAGTACAACATCGTCGCCGTGCGCCACTTCAACATGGGCGCGATGGAGAACAAGAGCCTCAACATCTTCAACTCGAAGCTGGTGCTCGCCGACGCCGCCACGGCCACCGATGGCGAGCTGGAGCGGATCGAGAGTGTGATCGCCCACGAATACTTCCACAACTGGACAGGCAACCGCATCACCTGCCGCGACTGGTTCCAGCTGTCGCTGAAGGAGGGGCTCACCGTCTTCCGGGATCAGAGCTTCTCGGCCGATCTGCATGGCCATGCGCTCAACCGGATCGAAAACGTGGCGATGCTGCGCAACACCCAGTTCCGGGAGGATGCGGGCCCGACGGCCCATCCGGTGCAGCCGGATCAGTACCAGGCGATCGACAACTTCTACACCACCACGATCTACGAAAAGGGATCGGAGGTGATCCGGGTGCTGCACACCCTGCTGGGGGAGGAAACCTTCCAGCGGGGTATGGCCCTGTACGTGGAACGCCACGACGGCACCGCCGCCACCTGCGAGGACTTCGTCCAGGCCATGCAGGATGCCGCCGGCGAAGTGGCCGACAGCTGCCGCCTGCCGCCCTTCGATTTCGTGCAGTTCCGGCGCTGGTACCACCAGGCGGGCACACCGGTGCTGCAGGTGCGGCGCCGCTGGAACAAGGCCGCCGGGACCCTGGAGCTGTTCGTGCGCCAGTCCACCCCCGCCACCCCGGGCCAGCCCCACAAGCAGCCCCTGGTGATCCCCCTGGCCGTGGGCCTGGTGGGCCAGGCGGGCCAGCCCCTGCCGATGCGGCTGGTGGCCGAGGACCCCGACCACGGTGCGGCGCCTCTGATGGGCCGCCGCTGGGGGGCGGGCACGCGGCTGCTGCTGATCGATCAGGAGGAGCAGGTCTTCCGCTTCGAGGGGCTGCCGGCCCAGTCGCCGCCGCCGGCCCTCTCCCTGCTGCGCCAGTTCTCGGCGCCGGTGAAGGTGGCGCTGGGGCGGCCCTCCAGCGAGCTGGTGCATCTGCTGGCCGCCGACAGCGACCCCTTCGCCCGCTGGGATGCGGGCCAGGTGCTGCTGCGCCGCGCCCTGCTGCGCCGGGCCGCCGGCCGGGTGGATGGGGTGCTGGAGGACGCCTTGATCGACGCCTTCGGGCGGATCCTGGCCGACCCCTCCCTTTCAGAGGCCAGCCGCAGCGTGCTGCTGGCCCTGCCTGGGCTGGCCGAACTGGAGGATGGGGCGCCCGAGCCCGATCCACCGGCCCTGTTCGCCGCCCTGCAGGCCCTGCGCCGCCGCTTCGGCGAGGCCCTGGCCGAGCCCCTGGAGCGAGCCCTGGAGCGGGTCAGCGCGCAGTGGGCCCTGGCCTGGCCGGAAGGGGTGGGCGACCGGATGCTGACGGGCTCGATCTGGAGCTGGCGGGTGGCCGCGGGTGATGCGGCGGCGATCGCGGCGGCCCGCGCGGCGGTGGACGGCCCCTCGATGACCCTGGCCCGGGCGGGCCTGCGGGCGCTGCAGGACCATCCGATCCCGGCCCGCCAGGAGGCGGTGGATGCCTTCTACGCCCGCTGGGAAGAGAAGCCCGTGATCCTCGATTCCTGGTTCGCCCTGGAGGCCGCCGCCCCCTTCGCCGATGGCCTGGAGCGGGTGCAACGGCTGCTCGACCATCCCCGCTTCGATCCGGCGGCCCCCAATGCGGTGCGGGCGGTGCTGGGGGGGCTGGCGGGCAACCCACCGGTGTTCCATGCCGCCGACGGCAGCGGCTACCGCTTCATGGCCGACCAGATCGTCGCCCTCGACCAGCGCAACCCGATCACGGCCTCGCGCATGGCCAAGGTGTTCAGCCGCTGGCAGAGCTACGGCCCCGGACGGCGGGAGCGGATGCGGGAAGCCCTCGAGGGGCTGGCGGCGGCCGAGCTCTCCACCAACACCCGCGAGGTGGTGGGCCAGTGCCTCGGTACACCCACTGGGGACGCCTAGCGGCCGCCGAACACCTCGCGGTTGAGCCGGCGGAAGGCGGCCTGGCGGGCGGCCGCCCCCTCGGGGCCGGCGTACTGGCCCCAGAGCCCCTCCCAGTAGAAGAAGATCACGCCGTGGCCGCGGGCGGCGGAGAGGCGCACCTTCTGCTCGAGGGTGGCCATGTCAGGGGTGCGGCCACCGAAACCGGAGAGGATGCCGATCTCCACCGGCATGCCCCAGCGGCGGGCCTTCACCAGCGCCGGCTGGTCGAGGTCGCGGGCGAAGCCCTTCACCGAATAGGCATAGTTCTGGACGATCAGGTCGTCGACCAGTTCGCCCAGGGCCCAGAGCTCCCAGTCCTGCAGCCAGTGGTTGTAGGCGAAGCGGAAGGGGCCCGGCGAGAGGCTGATCACCGTGCGCCGCGGACCGCCCGCCTCCTGCATCGTGCTCCGCAGTTCCCGCAGCAGGGCGGTGAGCTGCTGGCGGCGCCACTTCATCCAGTAGCGGTCGTTGAAGTTGGCGGGCGGCTCCCGGCCGGTGTCCGCCACGTAGAGGGCGCGGGTGTAGGGGTCGTAGCCCAGCTCCACCGGCCAGGCGAAGTGGTCGTCGAGCTGGATGCCGTCGACGCCGCAGCGCTGGACGATCTCCTTGATCAGGCCGATGAAGCGGGCCCGCACCCCCGGGTGGGCCGGATTCAGCCACACCCGCAGATCCTTGAGCGGGGAGGTCTTGAGGTTGGCGCCATGCATGGCGTAGAGGGCACTGCCATCGGCGCGACGCAGCACCCACTCCGGATTCTTCTGGACGACCTCGGCATCGCCGGGCTCCATCAGGCCGTATTCGAACCAGGGGATCACCTGCATGCCGCGGCGATGGGCGGCCTTGGTGAAGCGGCAGATGGGGTCGAGGCCGGGGTTGGAGCGGGCCAGGGCCGGCTCCAGCGGCGCCCAGCGGCTGCGGTGAAAGGTGGCGCCCCGGCTCCAGACGTTGGGGTAGAGGGTGTTGAAGCCGGCGGCGTCGAGCTGGGCGACGGCGGTCTCGATGCGGGCGGCGTCGTAGTAGAGGGGGCTGGGGCTGTTGGTGAGCCAGACCCCCACGCGGCGCTCGAACCCCTTGGGCAGGCGGCTTTGGGCGTCGGCCGGCCGAGGGGCCCCCACGGTGAGGGCCAGCAGGGCCGTGACGAGCACGGTGAGGGGCACCGGCAGGTGGCGCTTGAGATGGGCGAAGCGTTTCAGGGGCACCCGCTGGACGGGCGGTGGAGAAGCGACCATGCCGGTGTTGCTCAGCGGAACATCGAGCTGACCGAGCTCTCCTGGTGGATGCGCCAGATCGCTTCGCCGAGCATGTTGGCCACCGACAGCACCCGCAGCTGGGGGAAGTGGAGATCGGGGCCCAGGGGGATGCTGTTGGTCACCACCACCTCCTCGAACAGGCCCGGTTCCGAGAGGCGCTCAATGGCCGGGGGGGAGAACACGGCGTGGGTGGCGCAGGCCAGCACCCGGGCCGCGCCGCGGGCCCGCAGCAGCCGCGCCCCCTGGCAGATGGTGCCGCCGGTGTCGATCATGTCGTCGATCAGGATCGCCGTCTTGCCGACCACGTCACCGATCACGGTGAGGCTCTCGGCCACGTTGTGGCCGGAGCGGCGCTTGTCGATGATGGCCAGGGGCGCATCCTTCATCTGCTTGGCGAAGGCCCGGGCCCGGGCCACACCCCCCACGTCGGGGGACACCACCACCACTTCACCCAGGTCCCGGGTGGAGAGGTAGTCGACCAGCACCGGTGAGCCGTAGATGTGGTCGCAGGGGATGTCGAAGTAGCCCTGGATCTGGGAGGAGTGCAGGTCCATGGCGAGCACCCGCTCGACGCCGGACTTGACCAGCAGGTTGGCCACCAGCTTGGCGGTGATCGATTCGCGGCCGGCCGTCTTGCGGTCGGCGCGGGCGTAGCCGTAGTAGGGGATGACCGCCGTGATCTGGCGCGCCGAGGCCCGCCGGCAGGCATCCACCATGATCAGCAGCTCCATCAGGTGATCGTTCACCGGAGCGCAGGTGGGCTGGATCAGGAAGACGTCGCAGCCGCGGATCGACTCCTGGATCTGGATGTAGAGCTCGCCATCGGCGAAACGCTTGATCACCCTCGGGCCATCAGGCACGCCGAGATAGGCGCCGATCTCGCGTGCCAGATCGGGGTTGGCATTGCCGCAGAACAACCGCAACCGGCGAGGGTCGTGGCTGGTGAGGGGCGGCTGCCCGCTCTGCTCCACCCGTTCAGCGGTCGAGAAAGTGGACAAGGGCGCAGGCGGCGTTGCTTCGCAGCACGATGGTAGAAGCGAGCCGGCCCAGACAGTGCAAACAACCATGTCGGTTTCAGGGTTCGACGCGGAGCCGAAAGGCGGCCTGCTGCTGGTGAGCCTGGGGAGGCAACGGGAGCTGGAGGGCCTGGCGGCCGTGACGGCGCGGCTGGCCGCCGCTGAAGGCGTGGCCCTGCGGGAGCTGGCCGGCGTCGCCGATCCCGATGCCGGCCTGGCGGCCCTGAGCGCGGCGGCGACGGGCCCCTGGCTGGCCGCCCTGCCCCTCGATCCGGGCCTGCCGCTGGAGCGGGGCGGCAACTGGGCCGAGGCCCTCGGGGCCTGGCGCCAGCCCTGCCTGCTGGTGCTGCGGGGCGAACAGATGGACACGGGGCTGCCGGCGGCCGGCGCCGCCCTGCTTGAGCGCTGGCGGGTGCCCCTGGCCGGGCTGGTGCAGGTGGGCGGCGACTGGCAGCCGACGATGCGCCGCCGCGACGGCCTGCCCTGGCTGGGCTGGCTGCCGGATAGCGGTGGCCAGAGCGGCGCGGAAAGCGAGGAGGCCGGGGCCGCGATGGCGGCGCTGCAGCAGGTGCTGCGGGGCCGCTGGCGGGTGCTGCAGGCCGCCTAGGGCCTCACTCGCCCCCTTCCTCCCCGCCGTTCTCGCCCTCTTCGGCTTCACCGCCGGAACCGCCCGCCGCTGGGGCCCCGGGCTCCATGGTGACGCCGAGCTCGCGGCAGGTGCCGATCGGGTCGACGCCCGGTGCCAGGCCGAGGGCCTTGCGCAGAGCATCGATCTGGCCCACCGACTGGAGGTCGATCGTGTTGGCGACCTGCTGGCAGGCGATCGTCTGCAGGGCCCGGCCATCGGGGCGGCCGCAGCCGGCCAGGAGGCCGAGGGCCGCAAGGGCGGCAAGAGAGACGACCCGAGTCATGGGGATGCCGGAGAGAACGCCCGCCAACGTAAGGGCGCCAGGCTCACTCCCCAAGGGCCTCGGCCACGGCGCGCTGGAACACCGCCTCCTCGGGTGTGACGCCGGTCCACTGCTCGAAGATCTGCATGGCCAGCTGCACCAGCATCTCGACGCCATCCACCACCGGGCAGCCGTGGCGGCGGGCCGTGGCCAGGAAGGGGGTGATGCGGGGGTTGGTGATCACATCCACCACCACACAGGCCGGATCCACCGTGTCCCAGCGGACGGGCACCGGCTCCAGCTCCGGCGCGCAGCCCAGGTGGGTGGCATTCATCAGCAGGGTGGTGCCCGCCGGCACCACCACCTCCCCCTCCCAGGCCTGCCACACCGCCGGCAAGCCCGATGCGCGGGACACGGTGTCGGCCACCTCCTGGCCCTGCTCCTGCCGCCGGGTGATCAGGGTGAGGTGGGACGCGCCGGCCCAGGCCATCTCCACCGCCATCGCCCGGCCGGCACCGCCGGCCCCGAGCATCACCACCCGCCGGCCCGCCAGGGGCGCCAGCTTCTCGATCGCCTTCACCACCCCCTTGCCGTCGTTGTTGTGGCCGATCAGGCGGCCCGCCTCGATGGTGAGGTAGTTGGCGGCACCGATGGCCCGCACGTCGTCATCGACGTCATCGAGCAGGGGCAGCACGGCCACCTTGTAGGGCACGGTGATGGCCATGCCGCTGTAGCCCAGGGGCACCAGGGCCCGCACTGCCAGGGCCAGGTCCGCCGTGTTGGCGATGTCGTTCTTCCAGAACTGCCAGCACAGCCCGTGGTGGGCATAGACCGCATCGAACATCCGATCGATCGGGTTCTCGGCCACCGGATGGCCGAGCATGCCGGTCATCTGCTTCTGGGGAGGGATCAAGTCGAGCCGGCGAGAGGCCCCAGGCTGGCAGGGGTGGGGCGATGGGGCGGGATCAGGAGGCCGGGGTGCTGCCGTTGACCCGGCGCAGGCCGGTGAAGCCCATCACCACCGGCGCCTGGATCGGGGTGAGCTGCTGGGCGGTGGCCTCGAGGAAAGCGACAAGGATCGTGATCAGCAGGATGTAGTCGCGCAGGGCGGGCTCCAGGGGGCCATGGGACGAGGACAGCTGGATCGATCAGCGAGAGCCGGCTCACCAGGGCCACCTTGGCGCCGAGGAAACCCAGGGGGCGATCGGGAAGGAACAGCCCGTCGCATTTGTCCGCCGCCAGGGCTCAGCCGACATCGCACTGACCCTCCAGCCGTCGATGCAGGTAGGCCTGGAGCTCCGGATCACAGGCGTAGACCCAGCAAGCCTTCGTGCCCCGGCTCATCAGGGTGCGGTAGGTGTTGCGAATGATCGCGTCCGCCTTCAGTCGGATCGCCTGGGGCTCGCGTTTCAGACCCACCTTGTAGCCCTTCAGTGACTGATCGGATCGTGCCCTTGCCGTCGGAACCGACACAACCTGGCCATCACGGAATGCCAGATCCGGCCCGATGATCACCCCGATCGTCTCCAACTCCAGCCCCTGGCAGGTGTGGATGCAGCCCACCTCCTCCACCGTTCCCTTTTTCATGATCCACACGCTGCCATCCTTACTCAAGTTCCAGCGTGCCCTATACCCGTAACGCTCGATCGTGATGTCCCAGGCCTTGGGGTGATACTTCGACGCCCAGTTCCAGCAATAACCGGCCACCATCCGTGCCTGGTTCCCATGATTGACCTGTCGGATCGACTCGTGCAGGGCCACCGGATCGTCGAACACACGGAAGTCGTAGCTGCCTTGCTCCAGCCGACCGTTCGCTGTGTCGCGGATGCCGAGGGTTTGATCCAGCCAAGCCAGATAGCCATCGGAGCCACTGCAACGGAACTGCGATGGCAGCATGTCACGGTGCAATTCAGCTTCATGGAATTGGCACCATTTCTCGATCTCACCCGTGCTCCCGATATCATCAAAAGTGACGCGCTGATCCTCATCGAGGAAGAACACTGTCAGCTTACTGGCGTGGATGATCTCCTTGATCTGGTTTTCCCCCTCCTTGTCGTAGATGGTCTTGGTCATCAGCCGGTGGCTTTCATCCACGATCAGGGTGTCGTAGAACCCCTCCGGGCGCCCAACGAAGCAGGCTGAGCCACAGAAAAGATTGTCGTACTCCCCTTTCGTAAGGGAGCCGGTGAGCTTGGCCCGGTAAACATGTCGGGGTGCCATGTTCTTACTGACATAGCGAGCGTTCAGCCCCATCCCAAGCAGCCTGGCCAAGAGGTTCACAGCTACGACCGATTTGCCGGTGCCGGGCCCGCCCTGCACCAACAGCACACAATGCCGCCCTTCCCGGAGCTGCCGTGCCAAGGCCAGCGCCTTTTCGAACACCACCTTCTGCTCGTCGATCAGCACGAACTCGGCGTTGCCCTTCAGCATTCGCTCCACTGCGTCGGCGAGCTGCCGGCTCGGCTTGGCCTTCCCATCGCGGATCTGCTCGATCGTGCGACCTCGGTCACCCTCCTCCAGGCAGCGGCGCAGGAAGGCAGCCATGGCAGCATTGTCATGACGTAGGAACAATGGCGCCTGCTCTAGATAGGGTTGGTAACGGGCATCGGTGATGCCGCTGCCGTCTTTGCAGTTGTGCAGGTAAGCGCAGGGGCTAAGGGCAATCTTGTGCTCCACCACCGCCGTGTTGAATCCCCGGAGCAGCGCCCCGTAGCTCATCGCCTGATAGGAGGGATGCGTGGTCTCGCGCGGTCCCTTACCCAGAAAGGTGCGCACTACCCCATCCAGATCGGTGGGTTCCACCGTTTCCCACTGCTTCAGTTCCACGATCACCGCAGCCGGATCTCCAGCCTGGTTGCGCCCTGATAGCAGCAAGTCAATACGCTTGGCGGTGTTGTGGATACGGTATTCGATCGCCACCCCCAACTCTTTGGGGATCGCCTCGAACTGCAGCACGTTGCCCACGCACTGAAGCGAATTCTGCCAGGCGCGAAACTCATTGACAGCCACTTTGTGACCGGTCATGGCGATGTAGCGCTCACGCACCTCCTCTTCGATACGCTGCTCGCGAACGTGCTTGAGGAACTCTTCCCGCTTTTCGAGGTAGATGATCACGTCGGTAATACGCTCAAAGAAGGCGCCTGAGAGGATGCAGGCTCTAGGTTGCTGATGTTGTTGCAGTTCGGTCTCAAGGCAAGCTTGAGCCAAGCAGGATACGAGTTTGCCACCGCCTCATTGACCACCTCGATCGATCGGCGCAGACCCTTGAACTGCACCTCCGACGTGGGCTTGTCGATCCTGAGCACGAGCACCTTTTCCTCTCACCTGTGAGCACGCTCGCCAGGATATGGGCGAATCGAACTCGTTGGCGTTGCTGGTGACGGGGAGGGACATGGTCAGGGGCGGTGGGGAAAGCCATAGGTCCAGGGGTTTATCAGCTCCAAGCCGATCGCCTCGAAGTTTGCGGGTTTCGGGGTGGCAAGTTGGGCGCATTGGGCATGGGTGGTGGCGGCGATCACGGCATCGGCAGTGGCGATCGGTCTGGCCTGTCGCTCACACCGGCTCACCAGCGCACCCCTCGTGCGAAAGACTGGTGGGGTCTCCCCGGTTGCTGTCGCCATGGCGTCCCTGCGCTGCCACCTGCTGATCGGCCAGCCCGCCAGCGGCAAGACCACCCTCGCCCGGGCCCTGGCGCCCCTGCTGGCCGGCCCCGGCGATCCCCCCGCCCTGGTGCTCTCCACCGACGCGATCCGGGAGGAGGTCTTCGGCGATGCGGCGGTGCAGGGCCCCTGGGTGGACATCCAGCAGCGGCTGCACCAGCGCCTGGTGGAGGCCGTGGCGGCGGGCATCCCGGTGATCGTGGATGCCACCCACGCCCGCCGGGCCTGGCGGCTGGCGATCACCCAGGCCCTTCCCCTGCCGGCTCCGGTGGAGTGGATCGGCTGGTGGCTGTACACCGATCTGCCCACCTCGCTGGCGTGGAACGCCCGGCGCAGCCGGCCGGTGCCGGTGCCGGTGATCCAGGAGATGGCCGCCGCCCTGGCCGATCCCCACTTCGGGCCGGCGCGTGCCGAGGGCTTCGCCGCCCTCTGCTCCGTGGTGCCCAGCCACCACAGCGACCTGGCGCCGGTGCTGGCGGCCGAACTGGCCGGCCTCGATCGCCGCATCCGCTCGGCCACCAACCGGGAGCGCCAGGTGCAGCGCCACGGCTACTCGCGCCTGCTCGATCTGGAACGGCTGCTGCACCTGATCCGGCTGCTGAGCACCTGGCCCGACCTGGCGGCCAGCGATCCCGCCGCCGCCGAGGAGCTGGCGGCGATCCTCTCCCCCCTGCCGGAGGGCGATCTGGCCGATCGGGCCGCCGCCTTCCTGGGTCGCCTGCACGGCAGCTGCTACGCCGATGCTGCCGCGATCCGGCAGGACCTGGCCTGGCTGGAGGCCAACGGCTTCTGCAGCGCCCTGCCGGCCACCACACCGATCCAGCTGGCGCCGCTGGCCCGCAGCCGGCCCGGCTCCGTCCATGGCGGGCTGCCGCCGATGGGCGATGGGCCGGTGTTCCTGCGGGTGATGACCCTGCTGCGCCACCTGCTCCAGGTGCCCTTCGACCGGCCGGCCGAGCGCGGCGGCAACCTGCACCAGCACCTGATCGCCGCCACCGAGGCGATCCCGGGCGCCTACCTGCCGGGGGAAACGGCCACCCTGCGCAAGGACCTCGAGAAGATCCTGACCCCCTACGGCTTCCGCAACCGCAACGACAACGTTCGCCACGGCTACTGCCTCGGCACCGCCGTGCTTTCGCCGCCACGGCTGCGGGAGCTCCACAACGTGGTGCGCCAGACCGCCGGGCGCCTGGCCGACCCCTCCGCCCAGGACCTGCTCAGCGAACTGGACGAGCGGCTGGGCTGGTCCGGCATCAGCGCCGCCGAACAGGCGCCGGTGCGCAGCTACGCCCGCCACACCGTGGTGGACATGGCCCTGGTGCGTCGCGATTCCCTTGCCGCGCCGCGCCGCGCCGAGGCGATCGAGACGGCGATCGTGGAGCACCGCCGCGTGCTCCTGACCCGCTACCCGGGCATGGGCAGCTTCGCCGACAGCCCCAGCGGTGAGCTGCGGGTCTGGCCGCTGCAGCTGATCTTCCACCACGTGGGCTGGTATCTCCTCTTTGAGGAGGACCACCTGGGCCACGACCAGGGACTGATCCGCAGCGAGCGGCTCGATCGCCTTGCCATGGGCCAGGCCCACGGCGACCTGCGTCGCCACGCCGACAGCCACGCGGCGGCCCTCAAGCGGCTGGAGCGACTGCTGCACCACAGCGGCGGCATCTACTTCGGCACCGACCTGGAGCAGCAGCGGCAGATCACCGGCGCCTCCCCCCAGCGCCGCGGCCAGGCGCTGGAGACCCTGCGCTTCCGCTGCGCCCCCTGGGCCTTCGCCTTCATCCGCGAGGGTCTGCAGCGCTATCCGATCGAGCACACCCGCTTCTCCCGGCCTCTTCCGGACGACACCTGGTGGCACCACCCCAGGGCCCCCCACGTGCTGGAGCCCGGCCCGGCCGGCAGCAGCCACCCCTACCCGGTGGAGCTCGACCTGCCCCCCTGGACCGTGGCCGCCGACATCGACCTGCGCAGCTGGCTGTTCGCCTTCGGCGGCGGGATCCGCATCGAGAGCCCCGACTCTCTGCGCCTGGAGCTGCTGCAGCGCTGCCGCGAGACGATCGAGGCGAACGGCGCCGAGAAATCCCTCCCTAACAGTTTCGGCTTCCGCAGAGGGGGCAGGCCTGATTAGCACCCGGCTTGCATTCGGATCAGCCGTTTAGCCTTTCAGTGAGAGATGCAAAAACAATTCGATTCTGACTGAGCAGCTCTCCATACAACTCACCAAACTGGTCATCGAGAGTGGAAGTGACTTGGCGACCTTCTACGAGGCCTGCGAGCGTGCTCAGCACGAGCTGGCGGCTCTGCCCCCGGCACTCATCAAGCAAGTATCCAGCCAGTACTCGCAAACCGAGTACTCTCCGTTTATTCGGAATCCGAGTGGCCATGGGTGGGGAAGAGGCGGTCATCCGTTCACCGGCCCAGCTGGGGCAGCTGGTGCAGACCCTCAGGCGCCAGCGGAACCTCAGCCAGAGGGAGTTGGCCCAGAGCGCTGGCGGCATCAGCCAGGCGCGGATGTCGGCCCTTGAGCTCCATCCCGAGCGCCTCACCCTGGATCGCCTGCTGCTGATCACCGCCGCCCTCGACCTGGAGCTGGTGGTCCGCCCAAGAACCGCGCCTGCACCAGTGGCGGAGTGGTGATGGGACGACCCAGGCAATCGCGGGAGCTGACGGTCTGGATGAATGGTGAGCAGGTAGGAATCTGGGTACTGCCGGTGCGCAGGTCCCAGGAGTTCCATTACGCCAGGAGTTGGCTGTCGTCCCCGAACCATCGCCCCCTGTCCCTGTCGCTCCAGCCGGTGCCAGCAGCCACCGTGTTGCGGGGCCTTGCGGTGGAGGCCTGGTTCGAGAATCTTCTTCCCGACAGCGCCTCCATCCGCCAGCGCGTGCAGCAGCGCTTCAGGACCGCCAGCACCGGTGCCTTCGATCTCCTGGAGGCTGTTGGTCGTGACTGCGCGGGGGCTGTTCAACTGCTGCCTCCTGGCGAGCAGCCTTCCGGGCTGGATCGCATCGAAGCGGACCCCCTCACAGACAGAGCCATCGGGCACCTGCTGAGGGGTGTCACCGCTCCAACGGCCTCAGCACTGGCCGGGCCATCAGACGAGGAGCTGAGGCTTTCGGTGGCCGGTGCCCAGGAGAAAACGGCGCTGCTGTTCCACGGCGATCGCTGGTGCCGCCCCTTGGGCAGCACCCCCACCAGCCATCTGTTCAAGCTCCCCATGGGTGTAGTGGGAACCGGCCAGATCGATCTCAGCACCTCGGTGGAGAACGAGTGGCTGTGCGGTCGCCTCCTGGAGGCCTACGGTCTTGAGGTGGCCAATGCCCAGATGGCCGCGTTTGATGGTCAGCGCTGCCTGATCGTGGAGCGCTTCGATCGCCGGCTCCATCCCAAGGGGAGCCACTGGCTGCGGCTTCCCACCGAGGACTTCTGCCAGGCCACCGCCACCCCACCCCGATTCAAATACGAAAGCGAAGGGGGCCCTGGCATGGTGGCAATCAGCCAATGGCTCGCCCAATCCGCCACTGCTGAGAAGGATCTGCAAACCTTTTTCTCTGCCCAGGTGCTGTTCTGGATGTTGCGTGCCATCGATGGCCACGCCAAAAACTTCAGCCTCTTTCTGCAGCAGGGAGGCCGCTATCAGCTCACCCCCCTCTACGACGTCCTCTCGGCCTGGCCCGTCATCGGTAAAGGCGCGGGCCTGTATGCCCAGCAAAAGATCCGGATGGCCATGGCCTGGCATGGAACCAAGAGCCGCACCTACAAACCCCTGCAGATTCAGCGGCGTCACCTAACCACCACCGCCTCCCGTCTGGGCCTGGGCGGCCGTGCGAACGACCTGCTGGAGTCCTTGATCGTCAGAACCCCCGGGGTGATCGCAGCTGTCGCCGCCAAGCTCCCAAAGGATTTCCCGGCTGCCGTTGCAGAGCCGATCTTTGAAGGGCTGCAGGCCTCCGCGACTCAGCTCAGCCATCAGCCATAAGAAGCCCTCACCAGCAGGGATTGCAGGGCCACGAAACCAGGCTCAGGATCCAGGAGAGCCATGACAACGCCCACCGATTCGCACCCACAAGCTCAAGAGGCTTGCCGTGTTGGCCAATCTGTCACCCGTCATCGACACGTTGCTGATGCACACCTTCAACGCCAAATCTCACACCCGCAGCGTCACCCGGCTGAGCAGGGTGCTGGCGCCGGTGGCGATGAACTGCACCCCGATCGCCAGGGTGAACAGGCCCATCACCTTGATCAGCACCGTCATGCCCACATGGCCCAACAGTCGGGTGAGGCGGGTGGCGAAGGTGAACATCAGGCCGATCAGGATCGCCATCGCCCAGATCGCCGCGAACAGCTCGAGGCGGTGGTTGAGGGTGTGGGCGCCTTCGGCATACACCGTGATCGTCGACATCGTGCCGGCGCCGGTGGTGAGGGGCAGGGAGATCGGCACGATCGCCGAGGAGGTCATCTGCCCCACATCCATGCGCGACACATCGAGGTTCTTCTCGTGGGAATCGCCCGGATCGGTGGCATTCAGCATGCTCAGACCGCTGAAGCCCAGCAGCAGGCCGCCGGCGATCTGGAAGGCACTCACACTGATGCCGAAGAACTGGAGCACCGCCGTGCCCAGGAAATAGGCGCCCAGCATGATCAGCAGGCTGGAGAGGGTGGTGATGCGGATCACCCGTCGCACCTGGCTGGCGGGCACCCCCTGACTCAGGGTGAGGAACGGTCCGATGGCGGGGAAGTTGTTGGCCACGGCGAACAACCCCAGCAGGTAGTGCTGGAAGGTGCTCGGCACCAGGAACTCAGGAGTGATGGCCATGGTGGCCAGTATCGCTACGGGGCCGCCGGCTCCTTCCAGAGCGGCGGGGTCGCACCGGCCTCCAGCTGGCGCAGGCCCTTGTGCTTCTCCTCGGCGGGCTTCAGCGGCAGGCTGGCGAACTGCACCGGCTTGCTGCCATCGAGCCCGGCCGCCAGGAGGCTGAGGGTCTCTCCCGGCGTCAGGTTGGTCTGCACCTTCGGCTGCAGCTGGTTCACCAGGAACGGCAGCTTGGCCAGCCGCTCCGGCTGCAGCATCCGTTCCCTGAGGCTGGTGGCCACCAGCTGCTGGTTGCTGCGGCGACCGGTGTCGCCCAGCCAGGTGTCGCGGAAGCGCACCAGCTGCTCCACCTTGTTGCCCCCCAGCTGCTGCAGCCCGGCCTGCAGGTCGATGGTCAGCTTCTGGGTCTGGTCCGTGTAGCTCATCCGCCGCGGCGGGCTCAGTTCCAGACCACCCAGCCCATTGACCAGGTCCCTCAGCGCCCCCCGGGAGAGCACCAGGTAGCGGTCGGGGGCGGGGGGCTGGAGCCCCACCAGCTCCCGCACCGCGTCGGCGGTGAGGGCCACGCCCCCGAGGCGGAAGGCCTCACCCAGGCGCTTGGGGCCCTTCTGGCCAGGCAGGTTCACGGCCACTTCGGTGGGCAGGTTGAGCACCTGCAGGGGCCCCTCCGGGTTGACGCGCACCAGCAGCAGGGCGTCGGCGTTGGCCGGCCCGGCGGGGGCGGCCTTGTTGATCGGCGCGCCGACCGTCTCGGCATCGCTGCCGATCACCAGCAGGGTGATGGCCCGCGCCGGCGGGGCGGCCAGGCTGGCCGGGCCCACCTCGGGGGTGGGCGCCAGGGCCCGGTCGGGCATCGGCCAGAGCAGCCCCAGGACGCCCATCCCCACCACGGCGCCGGCGGCGGTGACGCCGAGGCTCTTGAGCAGCCGTCCGGTGGCCAGGCGCCGCTTCGGAGCCGGGGCCTTCGGGGTCCCGGTGCCGGGGGCTTCGGTTGGGCGGGGCTTCCGGCGGGCGGGCATCGGGGCCGAAACGGAGGGGAGCTGAAGGCACTCTCGCGCAGGCGACGCCGCGGGCCGGCGGCATGGGAGCGCAACGACGGATAGCTTGAGCGTCGAGCTCCTGCGCCCACCACCGCTTGTCCTCCGTTCCTTCACCGGCGCCGTCGTCCCTGGCGCCGCACGATCGAGCCCGACCCCTGGCCAAGGGCAGCCCCAAACCCGCCAAGGATCTCTGCAGCGACTGCGGCCTCTGCGACAGCCGCTGGGTGGCCTACGTGCGCCGGGCCTGCGCCTTCCTCGAGCAGCGCTTCGAGGCCATGGAGGAACAGGCCCACGGCCGCAGCCGCCGCCTCGACGACGAGGACGAGCTCTACTTCGGTGTCCACCAGCGCATGGTCACCGCCCGGCTGCGCCAGCCGATCGCTGGGGCCCAGTGGACGGGCATCGTCAGCCGCATCGGCGTGCGGGCCCTGGAGAGCGGCCTGGTGGATGCGGTGCTGTGCGTGCAGCAGAGCGAGGACGACCGCTTCACCCCGGTGCCGGTGCTGGCCCGCACCCCGGAGGAGGTGCTGGCGGCGCGGGTGAACAAACCCACCCTCTCCCCCAACCTGGAGGTGCTCGAGCAGTTGCCGGGCAGCGGCATCGAGCGGCTGCTGGCCATCGGCGTGGGCTGCCAGATCCAGGCCCTGCGGGCCGTGCAGGCCACCCTGCCCCTGCAGAAGCTCTACGTGCTCGGCCTGCCCTGCGTCGACAACGTCAGCCGGGACGGGCTGCAGACCTTCCTGGAGAGCGCCAGCCGCTCCCCCGACACGGTGGTGCACTACGAATTCATGCAGGACTTCCGCATCCACTTCCGCCACAGCGACGGCCAGGAGGAGACGGTGCCCTTCTTCGGCCTCGACACGCCCGCCCTCAAGGACGTCTTCGCCCCCAGCTGCCTCAGCTGCTTCGACTACACCAACGCCGGCGCCGATCTGGTGGTGGGCTACATGGGCGCCACCTTCGGCCGCCAGTGGGTCACCGTGCGCAACCCCCTCGGCCAGGAGCTGCTGGATCTGGTGGAGCCGGAACTGGATCTGGCGCCGGTGACCAGCTCCGGCGACCGCCGCCAGGCGGTGCAGCAGGGCATCGACGCCTACGAGAAGGCCTTGAAACTGCCCATGTGGCTCGCCGAACTGGTGGGGGTGTTCGTGCAGCGCTTCGGGCCCAAGGGGCTCGAGTACGGCCGCTTCTCGATCGATTCCCACTTCACGCGCAATGCCCTCTGGCTGCAGCGCCACCACCCGGAGAAGGTCGACGCCCACATCCCGGCCTTCGCCCGCCGGATCGTGGACCGCTACCGCCTGCCGACACCGTGAGCAGCGACCCCCGGGCCTGCGGCGTGCTGCTCCACCCCACGGCCCTGCCGGGCACGCGGGCCTGCGGCAGCTTCGGCGCCGCCGCCCGCGACTGGATCGACCTGCTGGCCGCCGAGGGGGTGGGGGTGTGGCAACTGCTGCCCCTGGCCCCCACCGACGGCACCGGCTCCCCCTACAGCTCCCCCAGCGGCTCGGCCCTCAACCCCTGGCTGATCGATGCCGACGACCTGGTGGCCGAGGGTCTGATCAGCGCCGCCGACCGGGACGCCCTGCCCCAGGGAGCTGAGGATCGCCTCGATCCGGCCGTCGCCAGCCAGCGCGCGGCCGCCATCGCCACGGCCCTGGCCCGGGGCTGGGCCGGGCAGCCACCGGAGCGCCGGGCGGCCTTCGATCGCTGGGAGGAGCGCCAGCGCTTCTGGCTGGTCGACCACTGCCGCTTCATGGTGATCCGCCGCCTCCAGGGGGGGCGGCCCTGGTGGGAGTGGCCGGAGCCCCTGGCCCGGCGCCAGGCCCCCGCCCTGCGGGCCCTGGTCGACGCCCAGAGCCAGGCCCTGCAGGAGGAGGCCCTGCTGCAGTGGCAGCTCCAGGTCCAGTGGCGCCGGCTGCAGGAGCGGGCCCATCGCCAGGGGGTGCGCCTGGTGGGGGATCTGCCCTTCTACGTGGCCCACGACAGCGCCGATGTCTGGAGCAACAGGCGCCTGTTCTCCCTGCGGGCCGGCGGCGGCCTGGTGGAGCAGAGCGGGGTGCCGCCGGACTACTTCTCCACCACCGGCCAGCTCTGGGGCACCCCCGTCTACCGCTGGTGGGTGCACCGCCTCACCGGCTTCCGCTGGTGGCTGCAGCGGCTGGGGCGGCAGCTGGAGCTGATGGATCTGCTGCGGCTCGACCACTTCCGGGCCCTGGAGGCCTACTGGAGCGTCCCTGGCGCCGATTTCACCGCCGAGCACGGCTCCTGGCGTCCCTCCCCCGGCGCCGCCCTGCTGGGCCGCCTGCGGTCCCGCTGCCGCCGCCAGGGACGGCTGCTCCCCGGCGACCGGCTGCCGCTGATCGCCGAAGACCTCGGCGTCATCACCCCAGCGGTGGAGGCCCTTCGCGACCGCTTCGCCCTGCCGGGCATGAAGATCCTGCAGTTCGCCTTCGACGGCAACGACGACAACCCTTACCTGCCGGCGAACTACAGCGGCAGCCGCTGGGTGGTGTACACCGGCACCCACGACAACGCCACCAGCCTCGGCTGGTGGCGGAATCTCGACGACGGGGCCCGGGGTCGGGTGGCGGCGGTGGTGGGGGGTGAGGTGCGGGCGCCGAGCTGGCAGCTGCTGGAGGTGGCGCTGGCCTCGCCGGCCGATCTGGCGGTGGTGCCGCTGCAGGACCTGCTGGAGCTGGGAGACGAGGGCCGCTTCAACACCCCCGGCACCATTGACGGCAACTGGAGCTGGCGGCTCTCGCAGCCGGTGTCGGCGCTGGCCGGGCCCCTGCAGGGCTTCGGGGCCATGGCGGCCCGCTATGGCCGGGGGCGCGGGGCGGCGGCCGGAGCCGGTGGCGGGTAGAGGAACTGGGCCTGGCCCTGGGGCGTGGCCCCCACAGCGCCGGGATCGGCGGCCCCCGCGGGCGCCAGCGGCTGGCCGTTCCAGCGCACGGACCCGGCCGGCGGGGCCGGCTCGAGCCGCAGGCTGAAGGGGGGCAGCACCGGCAGGCTGAGGCTGCCCTGCACCGCCGGCAGCTGGGTTTCGACGCCCCGGTCGCTGCGCAGCGACAGCCGGGTGGGCCGGGCCAGCTCGAGGCGCAGCAGGCCGAGGGCGAGATCGGGCCGGTTCTGGCTGGTCTCGCGGCGCAGCCGCTGGAGCCCCTGGCCGGCGGCGGCCTTGCCCAGGGGCCGCAGGTCGGGGTAGGCGCCCAGGATCGCCCGGTCCGCATCCTCCAGATCCGCCCGGTCACTCTGCTCGGCGCTCAGGGGCGGGATCGGCCGCAGCACATGCAGCCCCTGGGCGGCCAGCTGGCGCTGCTGCAGGTTGAGCCCGTAGATCAGACCGCCGCACAGCACCGCATAAAGCACGGTGCCCTGCCAGGTGGTGAAGACGTCGATCGAGCCCGGGGTGAAGCGCAGCAGGACCGTGTCCCGCCGCCGGCCGTGCTGGCGGTCCTGCTCCGGCGGCAGCACGCCGTCGAGGCTGCCGCGGGGCAGCTCCAGGTGCTGCTCCAGCAAGGGCAGCATCGTTCGCAGGTAGGCCGCCTCCGGCAGCCGGTCCCGCCAACCCCGCTCCAGGGCCTCGAGCACGGCGGTGCTGATGCGGGTGTCGAGGGCGAGCTGGCGCAGGCCGAGGCCGCGGCTCTCGCGGGCCTCCCGCAGCTGCTGGCCGGCGACCAGCAGGGGATCCAGGGGCCGCTCCTCAACGGCCGGACGCAGCGGGCGGCGCTGGCCCGGCAAGCGTTCGCGCAGGCGCTGGAGCAGGGGCTTGGCCGGAGTGGGCAAGGAAGGGGGGCTCAGGGAGCGACGGCCAGGGGGCCCCATTCTCCCGGTTCGACCCTGCGCCAGGCCCCTTCCGCCAGATCCCCCAGCTGTACAGGGCCGATGGCGATCCGGCTGAGGTCGAGCACCGGATGGCCGAGGATCTCGGCGGTGCGCCGGATCTGGCGGTTGCGGCCCTCCCGCAGCACCAGCTCCAGCAGGGTGGCGCCGCGGTGGTGGCGCAGCCGCCGCAGCTCCACCGGCAGGCTGGGCAGGCCGTCGAGGGGCACGCCGGCCCGCCAGCGCTCCAGGGTGGCGGTGCGGGGCAGCCCCTCCACCCAGACCCGGTAGGTCTTGCGGTGGCCGTAGCGGGGATGGGTGAGGCGCAGGGTGAGGGCGCCGTCGTTGCTGAGCAGCAGGGCACCGCGGCTGTCGGCGTCGAGGCGGCCCACCGGATGCAGGCCGGGGCGCAGCTCCGGCGGCAGCAGCTCCAGCACGGTGGCGCGGCCCTGGGGGTCATGGCAGGTGCTGAGCACCCCAGCCGGTTTGTGCAGGAGGAGCGTCAGGGTGGCGGCCGGCAGCTCCAGGGGCCGGCCGTCGACACTGATCCGGTCGCTGGCGGGGTCGGCCCGATCCCCGAGCTGGGCCAACGCGCCGTTGACCCGCACCCGGCCGTCGCGCAGCCAGATCTCCGCCTGGCGGCGGGAGCAGAGCCCAGCGGCCGCCACGAGTTTCTGAAGTCTGTCGGCGCCCATGCCCCCATTCTGGGGACCGCTCCAGGTCGGAGCGAGTCCGCAAAGTGATGGTAGATTTACGAAACCAAACGGTTTCGTAACAAGGGACGATGCCTTCGATCACCGTCACGGCTTCCTCCGCGTCCTTGCTGGTCCCCACCGGCGATTCGCTGCGTTCCTACCTGCGCGACATCGGCCGGGTGCCGTTGCTCAGCCACGAGCAGGAGATCACCCTGGGCCGCCAGGTGCAGGACCTGATGGCCCTCGAGGAGATTCGCGAGGAGCTCACCCTGCGCTCCGGTGGTGAGGAGCCCAGCCCCGAGCTGCTCGCCGCCGAGGCGGGGCTCACCCCGGCCCTGCTGCGCAAGCGCCTGCACGCCGGCCGCCGCGCCAAGGAGCGGATGGTGGCCGCCAACCTGCGTCTGGTCGTGAGCGTGGCGAAGAAGTACACCAAGCGGAACATGGAACTCCTGGACCTGATCCAGGAGGGCACCATCGGCCTGGTGCGGGGTGTCGAGAAGTTCGATCCCACCCGCGGCTACAAGTTCTCCACCTACGCCTACTGGTGGATCCGCCAGGGAATCACCCGGGCGATCGCCGAGAAGAGCCGCACGATCCGCCTGCCGATCCACATCACCGAAACCCTCAACAAGCTCAAGAAGGGCCAGCGGGAGCTCAGCCAGGAGCTGGGCCGCACCCCCACCCTGAGCGAACTGGCCGTGGCGGTGGAGCTGCCCGAGGAGGAGGTGAAAGACCTGCTCTGCCGGGCCCGTCAGCCGGTGAGCCTGGAGACGAAGGTGGGCGACGGTGAGGACACCGAGCTGCTGGATCTGCTGGCCGGCGACGACCTGCTGCCCGCCGATCTGGTGGACGGCGAATGCCTCAAGGGGGACCTGCGGGCCCTGCTGGAGCAGCTGCCGGAACTGCAGGGCCGGGTGCTGAAGATGCGCTACGGCATCGACGGCGAGGAGCCGATGAGCCTCACCGGCATCGCCCGAACCCTGGGGATGAGCCGGGACAAGACCCGCAACCTGGAGCGGCGGGCTCTCGAAGGTATCCGCCACCACTCCCGCTCCCTGGAGGCTTACCTGGTGGCCTGAGCCTCTGGGGGGCAAGGCCGGGGGCCAAGCCAAAGGCACGGCCATGAAAACGCCCCCGTTTCCGGGGGCTGCCGACCGTTTCGGCGAAACTCAGTAGCGGGCTCGACCGCCGCCGGCGCCACCGCCGCCACCACCACCGGTGCGGGGCTGGGCCTTGTTGACCCGGATCATCCGCCCCATCCACTCGACGTCCTGAAGGTCGTCGATGGCCTTGGTTTCATCGGCCTCATTGGCCATTTCAACAAAGGCGAAGCCGCGCTTGCGGCCGGTTTCCCGGTCGAGGGGCAGGCTGCAGTTACGCAGCGCTCCATATTGCGCAAACAGATGGTTGAGATCCTCCACCTCCGCATCGAAGGAGAGATTTCCAACGTAAATCGTCATGAACAGAGAAACAATTATGTACCGATTCGTCGATAGCCCTTGCAGGACGTTGTCACTCGCCGAAGAGAAATCTTTGAATCATCAGAAGCGTACAGCCTGGATGGGCTGGCAGGCTGGGACCCCTGCGCAGGGCGAACCATGAAGGAGCAAGCAACGGCCATCGCCCTCGTGGCGCTCTGGGTGCTGGGCTGGGGCGTGGGGGGCTCGCTGATCGATGCCGGCCTGATCGGCGCCGGCGTCTACGACCTCGAAGGCGGCCAGGTGGGGACCCTGATCACCTTCGTGCTCTGGAGCCTGCTGTGGGGCGGCGTCGGCCTGACGCTGTGGCGCCGAAGAGGCGCCGGTGGCTCCGAAGACGGAACAGCCTGAACGCCTCGGCCTACGGGCGGATGCCGAGGGCCTGGGCGCCGTAGTGCTCGCTGAACTCGGCCTGGTGCTGCCAGGCGGAAAGGAGGGTCTTGGCGACCTTGCGGAGCTCTTCGATGTCGTTGCAGTTGTCGATGGCGCGGGAGTGGACGGCGATCGAGAACTGGCGGTTAAGGGAAAGGGAAGGCTGCATGTCCTGCTTGCGATATTTCAGAACATTACGAGCAGTTGCCAGCTGGCGGGCGGAGGCACCCTGAGCGGCTATCCGTACCGGGCTTCCCATCGGGCCCAGGGCCCTTCCCGCAACCAGGATCAGAAGAACTGGTCGAAGTTGTCGAAGTCGACCGCGCGGAAGGTGCCGTCCTGCACCTGGGCCATCAGCCGCTCCAGCTGCACCCACAGGGCACCGCCGGTCAGCAGCGACAGCACGAAAGCCACCAGCAGGGCGGCACCGGCGGCGAAGCCGAACACCTGCAGGCTGGCGCCGATGAACAGCGTCACCCCGATCACCAGCCCCGCGTAAGGCATGGTCGTCTCCAGGTTGGCGATCGGCAGCAGGGCCAGCCGGTCCTGCTTCCAGCCCTCCAGCCGGTTCTGGACCATCCGGGCGAAGGTCAGCCCGCACAGCACCGCCATGGCCAGGCCGATGCCAGCCAGCATGTAAGGCGGGTATGTGAGCGGGGCGTACTCCAGCAGGATCTCCATGGCGTCCAGATCGCCGTAGGCGCCGCTGGCCTGGTCCAGCCCCGCCTGCCGGAGGGTCACGGGAGCAGCGTCGAGGGCGGCCAGCAGCAGGGACACGGCGGGGACGGAGACAGGCGATCGCGCCCGACCCTAGGCGCCGGAGCCGCCCCATCCGAGTGACCCGTCAGCGGAACCCCTCAGCCGAACCGGCTGCGGAAACGATGGACCAGGGCGTTCAGGGCCAGCAGCAGCAGCCCGACGCCGACGAACACCAGCCCCCGCAGCCCCAGGTCGGCCTGGGCCATGTCGATGGCCAGCAACCGCAGCAGGCAGGCCCCCAGGCCAACCAGGGCCACCCGGCGGAACTGGGGCTCCCGCAGCACCACCCCCAGCAGGTAGACGGCAAAAGCCTCCGCCGTCCAGAGCAGGGTCAGCAGGGCCCGGTCGTAGCCGCTGGCCAGCACCACAGCCACGGCGATGAACAGGGGATGGCCGAGCCAGAGGTTCCGCCGGCGTGCCACCCGCCCGCCGACCCAGGCCAGGGGCGGCCATCCGCCCGGATCGGGCAGCCGCTCGAGGTCGAGCCAGCGGCGGCAGGCCAGGACAAAGGCCGTCTGCAGAGCGATCGCCACCAGCCCGGCGGTCTGGGCCGCTCCGGTGGCGGCGGGGAAGGACGGCAAGTCGATGCTGAGGCCGACCAGCAGCGACGCCACCGCCAGCCAGTAGACGATCACCCCGTAGACCTGCAGCCGGATGGCAAAACGCCGCACCAGGGCCGGCCAGACCAGGAGCAGGGCCAGCAGCGTCCAGGCGACGGGTCGCCAGGGGGCGCTGATCTCCCCATGCAGCAGCACCATCACCCCCAGCAGGACCGCCTCAAGGAAGCAGGGCTGCACCGCCTTCCAGCTGGGCAGCCGCGCCAGCTCCGGCCCCGGCCGGAAGAACCAGCCGTGCAGGCCGACGGCGATCGCCAGCAGCTCGATCAACAGGCGGCCGCGCACCTGCAGGACCCCGAGCGTCACCAGCTCCTGGCTGGGCCCAATCACCAGCAGGAAGGAGGCGCCGAAGGCGGCCAGGTAGGCCAGGGAGAGCCCCAGAGCCACCCGCAGGGCACCGCCCCGCAGCCAGCGGGTCCCAGCCAGGGCCGCGGCGGACAGCAGCAGCCAGGCCGCCCCCGGCAGCAGCGGTGAGATCGGCTCGAGCAGCCACAGCACGGCCAGCCCCGCATCGACGCCCAGCAGCGCCATCCCCAGGCCCTGGCGGCGGCCGTCGCCAGCGGTGACCGTCAGCAGCAGGGCCAGGACCGCCAAGGGGAGCAGGCGGGCCAGCAGAAGCAGCGGGGGCCAGGGTGCCTGGGCCAGCAGGGTCAGCCAGCCGGCGCCGTGGCACAGGGCGATCGCCACGGTGATGCCGTTCCGCAGGCCGGGGGGGCGCCAGCGGCGCGCCGCCACCAGGAAGGCGCCCATCACCACCAGGCTCAGGGCCGAACGCCAGTCCTCCGGCGCCACCAGGACAGTCCCCACGGCGACCAGGCCGCCGGCGAGCCAGCCGAGCAGGGGCCGCAGGGGCAGCGACACACCGCGGCGCTGCAGCAGCACCTGCATCGCCGCCATCAGGGCCGCCCCGACCGTGAGCACCGCAGCGGTCTGCAGCTGGTTCACCGGATCGCCGCGCAGCAGTGCGGCTCCCAGGCCGCTCAGGGTCAGCACCACCCCGGCGGCAGCACTGAGCCACCAGCCGACGCGACTGAGCGGTCCGGAGCCCTCCCGCACGGCGATGGCCAGGAACAGCAGCGACTCCAGCAGCACCACCCCGGCCAGCAACGGCCCGTCGGCGATCACCGGGGCAAGGCTCAGCAGGGCTGAGAGAACAAGGGTCTGGCCCACCAGGCCATCGCCCAGGGCCAGCCAGCGCGGCCCCCCGCGCCGGGCCCCCTGACCCAGCAGCAGCGCCGCCGCGGCGGCGGCCGCCAGGGCCCCGGCGCGGACGGACGCCACAGGGGGGTAGAGCAGCAGGGCCAGAGCGAGGCCGCCCCACTGGCTGAGCAGCAACGCCGCCGGCACGGCCTGCAGCCGGGCAGGGGTGGCCCCAGGGCGGTGCTGCCGCAGCAGCCCCGGGCCGAACACCAGCACCGCCGCCAGGGACGCGCCGCCGACGAGGGCGGGGGAGGCCGCCAGGGCGGGGCCGTTGCGCAGGAACCAGGCCACCTGGAAGGCGCCGAACACCCAGCTGACCACGAGCCGGTGCCGCGGCCAGCGGTGCCGCACGGGCAGCTCCGAGCCCACCAGGGCAATGGCGGCGGCGATGGCCAGGGCTGGGCCGCCCTCGAGACCGATGGCCAGGGGCACCAGGCTCACCGCCACGTGCAGGGAGGCCATCGCGGCGGTACGGGCGATGGCGGCCAGGGCCAGGTTGGCGGCCACGCCCACGGCCAGCAGGGCCAGGGCCGGGGCCGGCTGCTCGATCCACTGGAGGCCGAGCTGGGGCAGACCGCCGGCGGCGGCGCAGGCGAACAGGACCAGGGCGCCGCCACCGCTGCGCATGGCGTCGGTGAGGTCGCGCCAGCGCGGGTGCCGGCCCCAGAGCACAGAGGGCAGGGCCAGGGCCCCGCCCACCAGCAGGGTGAGCAGGAACCGCTCGCGGGGCCCCAGCTCCAGGCCCGCGTTGATCGTCAGGAAGGTGACCCCGGCCACCACCACGAGCACCCCGAGCAGGCCGCTCCAGTTCTCCACCAGCAGCCGCTCGATCCGCTTCCAGGGCCCGCCGGTCGCCGCGCGGGGCCGGGGGGCACGGGGGGGGCCGGGGGGCGCCGGGGGACGCTGCGCGGGGGTGGCCACCGCCGCCGCCACGGGTTCGGTTTCAGCTTCGGACCTGGCTTGGGCTATGGCCTGGGGCGCCGGCAGGGGGAGCTCCTCAGCGGCGGCGAGCCTGGCCGGTTCGGGTGGGGTGTCCCCATCGAGCCGCTTCTGGAGCACCTCGCTCCACAGCGACAGGGCGAAGAAGCGCTCGCTCAGGGAGGCGGCCTGTTGCTCAAGGCGCCGGACCCGCCGCTCCAGGGCACGGACCTGCAGGACCCAGCCCGCCACCAGCAGGGGCAGGAGGATCACCAGCAGGGCCTCGTTCAAGGCGCCGCGTGGAAGCCGTGGGGATCAACGGGCACCGGAAGGCGTCAGGCGGCGAGCGGATTCAAGCGGGCCAGCAGGCCCGTGGCCAGCTTGCGGGCCGAGAAGGTGCGCCGCATCAGGCCCAGCAGGGCCTGGAGATCATCGGTGTGGAGACGGTCGTGGCTCACCAGGCTCAGCAGCAGCCGCTGGCGCAGGCTGGTGCCCTCCTTGCCCAGCAGCAGGCGCAGGCCGTCGCGGGCCACCGGCAGCAGATCGGTGGAGGCGGAACCGTTCTCGACCACGGCCAGCAGGTTCTCCAGCCGCTCCACCCGCAGGCGACCTTCACGATCGAAGATCACCTCCAGCAGCTTCTCGCGCATCTCGGCGGTGTCGCCGGCCAGCAGACGCTTCGCCACATAGGGGTAGGCCACGCGGATGATGCGGAAGTCGGGGTCGAGCCGCATCGCCAGGCCCTCCTGGCTCACCACCGCCCGGATGATCAGGGCGAAGCGGGCCGGCACCCGGAAGGGGTAGTCGTACATCAGCTCCGAGAAGCGATCGGTGATCGCCTTGAAATTGAAGCTGCCGACGTTCTCCCCCAGGGCACCACCGAGCACCTGCTCAAGGGCCGGCACGATCGGCCCCAGGGGGGTGCTGGGGTTGAGGAAGCCCAGGGCCACGAAATCCCTGGCCAGGGCATCGAAATCCCGGTTGATCAGATGCACCACCGCCCCGGTGAGGGTGAGCCGGTCGGCATCACTGAGCGAATCCATCATGCCGAAGTCGACATAAGCCACATGGCCCAGGCCGTTGGTCTTGCCCGGCAGGGCGAACAGGTTGCCCGGGTGGGGATCGGCATGGAAGTAGCCGAACTCCAGCAGCTGCTGCAGGCCGGCGATCACGCCGGTGCGGATCAGGGCCGCCGGATCCAGATGGTGGGCCTCCAGCTCGCGGCGGCTCTGCAGCTTGGTGCCGTTGATCCAGCTGGTGGTCAGCACCCGGCGGCTGCTGAGATTGCGGACGACCGCCGGAACGGTCACCTCCGGATGGTCCTGGAAGAGGGAGGCGAAGCGTTCGGCGTTGTCGGCCTCGCGCCGGTAGTCGATCTCCTCGAACAGGGTGGAGCCGAACTCATCGATGATCGCCCCGAGTCCGAAGCCCAGATTCAGCGGCAGGAACGGGGCCGCCAGCACTGCCAGCGAGCGGATGATGACCAGGTCGCGGCGCAGGATGAAGGGCAGGTCGGGCCGCTGCACCTTCACCGCCACCCAGTGGCCCTCGCTCAGGCGGGCCCGGTAGACCTGGCCCAGGCTGGCGGCCGCCATCGGGTAGTCGGGGAACTCCTCGTACAGCTGGTGGGCCGGGGCCCCCAGCTCCGCCTCGATCAGCGCCAGGGCGACCTTGTGTGGAAAGGGAGGCAGATCGTCCTGGAGGCGGGCCAGTTCCTCCAGCCAGTCGCGCCGCACCAGGTCGGGACGGGTGGAGAGGGCCTGGCCCACCTTGATGAAGCAGGGGCCCAGGTCGTTGAGGGTTTCGAGGATGGCGCGGGCGAGCCGCTGCTGCACCCGGGCATCGGTGCTGCTGGACTGGACCGCCAGCCGCAGGCCCAGGCCCGCCAGGCGCCACAGCACCACGATCAGCCGGCTGACCAGGACCCAGGGCCGCAGCAGCAGCCAGCGCAGGTCCGCATTGGGGTCGTAGCGCGGGGTGGGGGTGACGTCTTCGGCCAGGGTCCTGCCCCATCGATGGCCAGACTCTAGGAACTGTGTTCCCCGGTCCATGGGCCCCTTCTGGCGGTCAGCGCCGCTGGCCCTGCACCTGCCGGCCCATGGCCGGGGCCGGGCCCTGGCCCCCGATCTGCGGCGCCTGCTGCGCCAGCCGCCGGGGAGCTGGGATCTGCCCGAACTGCCCGGCTTCGGGGGGCCGCTGGAGCAGGAGGGAACGGTGGCCGAGGCCCAGCGGCGCGCGGCGGCCCTGCTGGGGGCGGAACGCTGCTGGTTCGGGGTGAACGGGGCCTCGGGGCTGCTGCAGGCGGCCCTGCTCGCCCTGGGCCCGCCGGGCTCCCGGGTGCTGCTGCCCCGCAACCTGCATCGCAGCCTGCTGCACGCCTGCGTGCTCGGCGGCCTCGAGCCGCTGCTGTACGACCTGAGCAGCGATCCGCTCACGGGCCTCTGGCAACCGCCGGAGCCCCGGCGGCTGGAGCGGGTGCTGGCGGCGACCACCGCGGACGCCGGCAGCCCCGCGGTGGCCCTGGTGCTGGTGGATCCCACCTACCAGGGGCTGGCGGCCGATCTGCCGGCCCTGGTGGCCCTGGCCCACCGGGCGGGGCTGCCGGTGCTGGTGGACCAGGCCCACGGCGGCGGCGAGGCCCTGGCCGCCGGCGCCGATCTGGTGGTGCTCTCCGTCCAGAAGAGCGGCACCGGCCTGGCCCAGAGCGCCGCCCTGCTGGCCCAGGGAGAACGGGTAGCACCGGCCGCCATCGAGCGCGCCCTGCTGTGGCTGCAGACCTCCAGCCCCAGCGCCCTGCTGCTGGCCTCGACGGCCGCGGCCCTGGAGCACGGCGCCAGCGCCGCCGGCCAGCGC
>NZ_NQKY01000044.1 GCF_002252675.1 Synechococcus sp. BO 8801
CGTAACCCGAGATCACAAAGAAGATGTCCACCCCGGTGAAACCACCGGGCAGCCAGCCCTTGTTCAGGTGGAACACCAGCACCGCCAGCATCGCCGCCCCCCGCAGCGCATCGATGTCCGGCCGGTAGGCAAAACCTCCCCCCTTCCCGCCTGCTCCGGTCGCCGGGACGCTCGCCGACGCGGCGGCTCCGGTGCTCGTGACGGCGGGGGCCACGGCCATCAGCGACCCCCCGGGGTCAGGCCCGCCTGCGACAGGAACCGCTCGAAGGGTTCCGCCAGCGAGCGGCTGCCGCTGACGCTGAGGTGGTGGTTATCGGCGAACAGGGGGGTGCCGTCGGGCCGGCGATCCAGCACCCGACCATCCGCACCCACCAGGTAGGGGGTGGGGTCGAACACATGCACATTCGGCAGGCCCGCCGCCGCCGCCTCCAGGGTGGCGCGCACCGTGCGCTGCATCGCCGCCGTCACGGCGGGCTCGGGCGCGCAGCTCACGGCCGGGCCGGTGGAGCGGCGACATTCCAGCGGCTTGCGGGCCAGCATCGGACTGTCCACCACCAGCACCAGCTCGATGCCCCGGGCGGCGAGCCGCTGGGCGTAGGCCCGCAGGTTGGCCACGTGGCGCTCCCGGGCCTGGGCGGGGGTGAGGCGGCGGTCGCCATCCATGACGTTGGCCTCGCTGGGGGTGCCGGCGGGGGTCACATCGCCCACGTAGTAGTTGAGCCAGGAGGAGAGCACCACGACATCGCCCCGCTTGAGGCGTTCCAGGGAGCGCTCCATCTCACCGACCACGAAGTCGCGGCAGGGGCCGTAGCTCTTGTTGCCCCAGCTCATCAGCAGGCTGGGATCGGTGAAGCAGGCCATCTGGTAGGTGAAGCTGATCCGCTGGCCGGTGCGGGCGGTCACCGCGTCCAGCATCGGCAGCAGGTGCAGGGCATGGGAATCGCCCAGCAGGAAGATCTCGCCGGCACCGGGCCGGCCGGGGCGGCCGCAGCGCTCGAAATCGATGCGGGTGGTGTCGTTGTAGGGCTGGCCGTACACGAGGCTGCAGCCGCTGCCGATGCCCGTGCCGGGGATCAGCAGGTTCTGGATGCGCTCGCTGCGGGGCACGGGGTCGCGGTCGGTGCCCCGGAACAGGCGGTCCCGCAGGCCGTTCTGCAGGGCGTCGATGCCGATCCACAGGCCCGCCACCGCCAGCACAGCCAGCAGCGTCTCCCACCACCACTTCAGTGGATAACGCCGCACCGGCTGCTCCACCAGCC
>NZ_NQKY01000003.1 GCF_002252675.1 Synechococcus sp. BO 8801
TCCCATCCCGTCGCGGACGGGGCCGGCCCGCCGCGGCCCGGCCCTGTTCCGGGACGCTGACCGCGCCCCGCGCCCCTTCCAGGGCCGCAGCGGCCCCGAGCGGCCGGAGTCCGACGGCTCCGATGTCGATTTCCGTGGCGCGGCGGAGGCCTTCGCCGCCTCCGCCCCCACCGACCTGATCTGGGGCCGTCACACCACCCAGGCCACCCTGGAGAGCGGCCGGCCGATCCACCGGGTGTGGTGCACGCCCGAGATGCGCTTCAACCCCCGGTTCCTGCAGCTGCTGCGGGAGGCCAAGGCCTCCGGCGTGCTGGTGGAGGAGGTGACCTGGGCGCGCCTGGGCCAGCTCACCGGCGGGGCCGTGCACCAGGGCATCGTGCTCCAGCCCGCCGCCGCCGAGACCCTCGACCTGACCAGCCTGATCGAAGGCTGCCGCAGCATCGGTGAAGCACCCCTGCTGATCGCGGTGGACGGCCTCACCGATCCCCACAACCTCGGCGCCATCGTCCGCAGCGCCGAGGCCCTGGGGGCCCATGGCATGGTCCTGCCCCAGCGACGCAATGCCGGCCTGACCGGCTCGGTGGCGAAGGTGGCGGCCGGCGCCCTCGAGCACCTGCCGGTGGCGCGGGTGGTGAACCTCAACCGCTCCCTCGACACCCTCAAGCAGGAGGGCTACCGGGTGGTGGGTCTGGCCGAGGAGGGCACGGTCAGCCTGGAGGAGGTGGACCTGGAGGGGCCGCTGGTGGTGGTCACCGGTTCGGAGGGGGACGGCCTGTCGCTGCTCACCCGCCGCTCCTGTGACCAGCTGGTGCGCATTCCCCTGCGGGGCGCCACTCCGAGCCTCAATGCCTCCGTGGCCACGGCGCTGCTGCTCTACGAAGTGGCCCGGCGCGGCTGGATGCGGGGCCTGACGGGCACCGCCCCCGCCCCCAGGATCGTGCGGCCCTCGATGCCGGCGCCCCCCGACCCCGAGCCGGAGACCCGGCCCGAAGCTGTGGTGCTGCCGGAGACGGAGGCCATGCCGGACGTGGAGGGTGCCCCGGACGCGGAGGTCATGGCCGAACTGGATGCCCCGTTCCTGGACGAAGCAGCGGCTGAGGAGCTCGACGAGGAGCTCGATGGTGACAACGGCCCTGCCTGGAGCCACCAGGAGGCTGAGGCCGAACCGGTAGCCACCGAGTCGCCCGAACCGGCCGCCGCCGAGCTGGCCGAACCGACCGCCGCCGAACCCGACCCGGAAGACCTCCCGGTGCTGCCGGAAGCGACGGCTGCGCCGCTCGCCGAGCCCCAGGCGAACCCCCTGGAGCCCTTGCCCTACCTGCCATCGGCCCAGCCGGGCTTCGACGGTGACATCCGCCTCTGATGGCACCGGAGGGGGCGGCCCAGCCGCCCCCCAGAATGGCCACCTCGCCTCCCCCTCCCCTTCATGAACCCACTGCTCTGGCCCACGCGCGGCATCGCCAATGGGTTGGGCCTGGCCTGGTGGGCGCGGGTGGAGACCCACTCCCCCGACGCGGTGTACTGGTTCGGGCCCTTCGTGCGTCGGCGGACGCTGGAGCAGGCGCTGCCCGCCTTCCTGGACGACCTTCGGGCGGAGTCACCGGCTTCCCTGGAGCACCAGTGCCTGCGCACCGGTCGCAGCGAGCCGTTCACCGAATTTTCCGATCTGGCCGGCTGATTCTGGCCGACTGATAGCGTCCATCGCAGCTGGCTAGCGGTTGGATGGGCATCGCCGAATGGCGGGAGCAGCTTCAGCGGGGCGAGGTGTCGGCCCGGGAGCTCACGGATCGCCACCTGGCACGCATCGCGGCGGTTGATCCCACCGTGCATGCCTTTCTGGAGGTCACCGCCGAGCGGGCGCGGGCCGATGCCGATCGCATCGATGCGGCACGGGCGGCCGGTGAGGCCCTGCCCCCCCTGGCCGGCATTCCCCTGGCCATCAAGGACAACCTCTGCACCAAGGGGATCCGCACGACCTGCTCCAGCCGCATGCTGGAGAACTTCGTTCCCCCCTACGAATCCACGGTGACCGATCGGCTCTGGCGGGCCGGTGCGGTGCTCCTGGGCAAGACAAACCTCGACGAGTTCGCCATGGGCAGCTCCACCGAGACCTCGGCCTTCGGTGCCAGCCGCAACCCCTGGAATCCGGACCGGGTGCCCGGCGGCAGCTCCGGCGGCAGTGCGGCCGCCGTCGCCGCCGGTGAATGCATCGGCTCGCTGGGCTCCGACACCGGCGGTTCGATCCGCCAGCCCGCCAGCTTCTGCGGGGTGGTGGGCCTCAAGCCCACCTACGGCCGGGTGAGCCGCTGGGGTCTGGTGGCCTTCGCCTCCTCCCTCGACCAGGTGGGCCCGTTCAGCAGCAGCGTGGCCGATGCCGCCGAGCTGCTGCAGGTGATCGCCGGGGAGGACCCGCGCGATGCCACCTGTCTGCGGGCGCCGGTGCCCGACTACGCGGCCGAGCTGGAGACGCCCATCAAGGGCCTGCGGGTGGGGCTGATCCGTGAGTGCTTCGACCAGGAGGGGCTGGACCCTGCTGTGAAGGCCTCGGTGCTGGCGGCCGCCGCCCAGCTGGAGGCCCTGGGCTGTGAGCTGGTGGATGTGAGCTGCCCCCGTTTCAACGACGGCATCGCCACCTACTACGTGATCGCCCCCTCGGAGGCGTCCGCCAACCTGGCCCGCTACGACGGCGTCAAGTACGGCTTCCGGGCCGCTCCCGGCGAGCCCGGCAGCGATGGGCTGGCGGCGATGACCGCCCGCAGCCGGGCCGAGGGCTTCGGCGAGGAGGTGCAGCGGCGCATCCTGATCGGCACCTATGCCCTCTCCGCCGGCTACGTGGATGCTTACTACCGCAAGGCCCAGCAGGTGCGCACCCTCATCCGTCGCGATTTCGACCGCGCCTTCGAGACCGTCGACGTGCTGCTGACCCCCACCTCGCCCACCACCGCCTTCCCCAGCGGCGCCCACGCCGGCGATCCCCTGGCCATGTACCTGGCCGATCTGCTCACCATCCCCGCCAACCTGGCCGGCCTGCCGGCCATCAGCGTGCCCTGCGGCTTCGACGCCCAGGGCCTGCCGATCGGCCTGCAGCTGATCACCGGCGTGCTGGAGGAGCCCAAGCTGCTGCGGGTGGCCCATCAGTACGAGCAGGCGGCCCGGGTGATGGACGCCCGGCCCGCGGCGGCGCTGGTGGCCTGAGCGGGAGGCAGCATCCCCACCCTGCTGGATGGGCCAGGGGACGCGACCGTAAGGTTGCTGTCTTGATCGGGTGTCGCCGGCGATGAACCCGGACGAAGCGGCGATCCGAAACGTGCTGGATCGGTGGGCCGAGGCCACCCGCGAAGGTCGGCAGGACGAGGTTCTTGCCCATCATCAGGACGATCTGGTGATCTTCGATGTCCTGTCGCCGCTGCGGTACACCTCGGCGGCGCAATACCGGGACAGCTGGGAGTCCTGGCAGCCCGACGCCCTGGGCCCCCTGACCTTCGCGTTGCAGGATCTCGCTGTCGAGGCGGGAGCTGATGTGGGTTATGCCTTTGGTCTGCTCCAATGCGGGGGGACACTCCCGGACGGACAGACGTTCAGCGATACCGTCCGCATCACGTTCTGCCTGCGCAAGGGTGATGGGCAATGGAAGGTTGCCCACCAGCACGTCTCCAAACCGATCGAAAGAGGCTGATTGATCGTGCGAGCCGCCATCGAGATCCAGAGGAAGCGCTGCCTGGCCGTCCTGCTGGTCCTGTTCACCGCAGCCTCGCCTGTCCGGGCTGATCAGGACAATGTCCGCTGTCTGCGATCCATCGGGGTGGAGCCTCTTCAGAGACTTCAGTTCGGCCTTCGAGCCAACAGTGATTCCAGCGCCTACGCCCTCTACCAGGGGAGTCCCGGCCCCATCCCCCTGAAACTGTTGAAGGTGACCGAGCTCAGGCGGGTCGAAGGGGGAAGGCCATCGGAGTTCGAGACGCAGTGGATGGAAGTGACGGCCCCGGCTTCCGCAGGGCGCTTTGTCTACACCAACCAAGGCGCTCTGCTCGATGATTTCCATTACATCGACAACGATGGAAGGATCGTCAGATTCGTCGATGATGCCGATGTCCTGGAGGTCGGCCGCTGCAGCTGGGCACCGCCCTAGGCCGTCCATGGCGAGCTGATTCCGCCGGGGCACCAGATCTGGTGTTTCCCCCGGTAATGTGGGCACCTCATGTGGTGGCGCTGCCCGCCGACGCCGTGGCCTTCGTCCCGCTCCACAACCACAGCGACTACAGCCTGCTGGACGGGGCCTCCCAGCTGCCCGCGATGGTGCACCGGGCCGTGGAGCTGGGCATGCCGGCCCTGGCCCTCACCGACCACGGGGTGATGTACGGCGCCATCGAGCTGCTGAAGCTCTGCACCAAGGCGGGCATCAAGCCGATCATCGGCAATGAGATGTACGTCATCAACGGCTCGATCGAGGATCCGCAGCCGAAGAAGGAGCGTCGCTACCACCTGGTGGTGCTGGCCAAGAATGCCGTCGGCTACCGCAACCTGGTCAAGCTCACCAGCATCAGCCACCTGCGCGGCATGCGTGGCCGGGGGATCTTCTCGCGGGCCTGCATCGATAAAGCCCTGCTGCGGCAGTACAGCGAAGGGCTGATGGTGGCCACCGCCTGTCTGGGCGGTGAGATTCCCCAGGCGATCCTGCGCGGTCGCCCGGAGGTGGCCCGGGAGGTGGCGAGCTGGTACCGGGAGGTGTTCGGTGACGACTTCTACCTGGAGATCCAGGACCACGGCGGCCTCGAGGACCGCATCGTCAACGTCGAGATGGCGCGGATCAGCGCCGAGCTGGGCATCCCCCTGATCGCCACCAACGACGCCCATTACCTCACCAGCAACGACGTCGAGGCCCACGACGCCCTGCTGTGCGTGCTCACCGGCAAGCTGATCAGCGACGAGAAGCGCCTGCGCTACACCGGCACCGAATACATCAAGAGCGAGGCGGAGATGGCCCGGCTCTTCGCCGACCACCTCGAGCCGGAGGTGATCGCCGACGCCATCGCCAACACCGCCCGGGTGGCCGAAAAGGTGGAGGACTACGACATCCTGGGGCGCTACCAGATGCCCCGCTTCCCGATCCCCGAGGGCCACACCGCGGTGAGCTACCTCAGCGAGGTGGCCCACCAGGGCCTGCGGGACCGGCTGGGGATCGCTGCCGGTGCCGCCATCGATCCGGCCTACGGGGAGCGGCTGGCGTTCGAGCTGCAGGTGATGGAGCAGATGGGCTTCCCCACCTACTTCCTGGTGGTCTGGGACTACATCCGCTTCGCCCGCGAGAACGGCATCCCGGTGGGGCCGGGCCGGGGCTCGGCCGCCGGCTCGCTGGTGGCCTATTCCCTCGGCATCACCAACATCGATCCGGTGGAGCACGGCCTGCTGTTCGAGCGCTTCCTCAACCCGGAACGCAAGTCGATGCCTGACATCGACACCGACTTCTGCATCGAGCGCCGCGGTGAGGTGATCGAGTACGTGACGCAGCGCTACGGCGAGGACAAGGTCGCCCAGATCATCACCTTCAACCGGATGACCTCCAAGGCGGTGCTCAAGGACGTGGCCCGGGTGCTCGACATCCCCTACGGCGAAGCCGACCGTTTGGCCAAGCTGATTCCCGTGGCCCGGGGCAAGCCCGCCAAGCTCGCCGAGATGATCGGCGCCGAGTCGCCGGTGCCGGAGTTCCGCGAGAAGTACGAAAACGACCCGAAGGTGCGCCACTGGGTCGACCTGGCCCGCCGCATCGAGGGCACCAACAAGACCTTCGGTGTCCACGCCGCCGGCGTGGTGATCGCCGCCGAACCCCTCGACGAACTGGTGCCCCTGCAGCGCAACAACGACGGCCAGGTGATCACCCAGTACTTCATGGAGGACGTCGAAGCGATGGGCCTGCTGAAGATGGACTTCCTGGGCCTCAAGAACCTCACCATGATCGAGAAGACGATCGAGCTGGTGGCCCAGGCCGAGGGGGAACGGCTCGACCCCGATGCCCTGCCGGCCAACGATCCGGGCACCTACGCCCTGCTGGCCCGGGGCGATCTGGAGGGCATCTTCCAGCTCGAATCCAGCGGCATGCGCCAGATCGTCCGCGATCTCAAGCCATCCTCCCTGGAGGACATCTCCTCGATCCTGGCCCTTTATCGGCCGGGCCCCCTCGATGCGGGCCTAATCCCCAAGTTCATCAACCGCAAGCATGGCCGCGAGGCCATCGATGTGGCCCACGCCAAGCTGGAGCCGATCCTGAAGGAGACCTACGGGATCATGGTCTACCAGGAGCAGATCATGCGGATCGCCCAGGATCTGGCGGGCTACTCCCTCGGTGAGGCCGACCTGCTGCGGCGGGCGATGGGCAAGAAGAAGGTGTCGGAGATGCAGAAGCACCGCCACCAGTTCGTCACCGGCGCCAGCGAACGGGGTGTGGAGGCCGCCATCGCCGACGCGCTGTTCGACCAGATGGTGCTGTTCGCCGAGTACTGCTTCAACAAGAGCCACTCCACCGCCTACGGCGCCGTCACCTACCAGACCGCCTACCTCAAGGCCCACCATCCGGTGGCCTACATGGCGGCCCTGCTCACGGTGAATGCCGGCACCACCGACAAGGTGCAGCGCTACATCGCCAACTGCCAGGCGATGGGCATCGAGGTGATGCCGCCGGACGTCAATGCTTCCGGCATCGACTTCACCCCCGTGGGCAAGAAGATCCTCTTCGGCCTCTCCGCCATCCGCAACCTGGGCGATGGCGCCATCCGCCAGTTGATCGAGGCCCGCGCCAGCGGCGGCCCCTTCCTGCACCTCGCCGATCTCTGCGACCGGATCCCGGGCCAGCAGCTCAACCGCCGGGCGCTCGAGTCGCTGATCCACTGCGGCGCCCTCGATGGCCTGGAGCCCAAGGCCAACCGGGCTCAGTTGATGGCGGACCTCGATCTGGTGCTCGACTGGGCCAGCTCCCGGGCCCGCGACCGGGCCAGCGGCCAGGGCAACCTGTTCGATCTGTTCGGCGGCGGGGCTGCCGGGGCTTCGGAGGGCGCCGCTGCCGTGGAGGCCCCCGCCCCGCCGAAGGCCGCTCCGGTGCCCGATTACCCCCCCACCGAGAAGCTGAAGCTGGAGAAGGAGCTGCTGGGCTTCTACATCTCCGACCACCCCCTGCGCCAGCTGGCGTCCCAGGTGCGGCTGCTGACCCCGATCGGCCTGGCCAATCTCGAGGAGATGGCCGACAAGGCCAAGGTGAGCGTGGTGGTGATGGTGAGCGAGATCCGCCAGGTGACCACCCGCAAGGGGGACCGCATGGCCGTGCTGCAGCTGGAGGACCTCACCGGCTCCTGCGAGGCGGTGGTGTTCCCCAAGAGCTACGCCCGCCTGGCCGACCACCTGATGGTGGATGCCCGCCTGCTGCTCTGGGCCGGCGTCGACCGCCGCGACGACCGGGTGCAGCTGCTCGTGGATGACTGCCGCAGCATCGAGGACCTGCAGCTGGTGATGGTGGAACTGGCGCCTGAGCAGGCCGGTGACATCGCCGTCCAGCACCGCCTGCGGGAATGCCTCACCCGCCACCGGCCTGGCCAGGACGAGGCGGGGGTGCGGGTGCCGGTGGTGGCGCTGGTGAAGCACCAGGACGAAACCCGCTTCGTGCGCCTGGGGGGTCAGTTCTGCGTCGCCGACGCGCCTGCGGCCGTGCAGACCCTGGCCTCGGCCGACTTCAGGGCCTGGCTGCGCTCACCCCTGGGGAGTGCCTGATCCTGAACCGGTGCCCGAAGCGCCCTGGCGCATCGCCCGCACCGACGCCCGCACCCGGCCGATGTTGACGCCGATCTGCTCGAAGCCCAGCAGGCTGCCGGGAGCGTCCTCCCAGCTGGCCGAAAGCACGCCGTAGCTGAGGCCCAGCAGGCCGAGCAGGAAGAAGGCCCCGGAGCCCACCAGGGTGAGGCCGGGGGGGATGTCGAGCACCCCGCGGCTCACCAGCAGGTAGCTGGCGACGAACACCCCCATGCCGAGCACCGTGGGGGTGCCGGTGGCGATGGCGATGCGCCGCACCATGCGGTTGGCCACCGCATCCGGGATCACCTGCTGGCGGGGCGCCCTGGCCGGGGTCGGCACGGGGCGGTCCGCCCCGAAGGATTTCGGCTTCGGCCGACGGGCCATGGATCCGTCCTCAGCCGCGGATGCCGAGCTTCTTGATCAGTTCGGCGTAGCGGGTCTCGCTCTGGGCGCGGAGGTAGCCGAGCAGGCGCTTGCGGCGGCCGATCATCTTGAGCAGCCCCTGGCGCGAGGAGAAGTCGTGGATGTTCTTCTGCAGGTGGCCACTGAGTTGCTGGATCCGCTCGCTCAACATCGCGACCTGCACTTCCACCGAGCCGGTGTCGGTGCCGTGGGCCTGATGGGAATTGATCAGTTCCTGTTTCTGGGTGGTGGTGAGCGGCATGGGCGGATCTGAGCCCGAACGGTGCAAACCAACACCTTAACGTGCGGCCCGTTGACCCTCCCCAGGACCGACCCGATTCAGGCCACGGCGCGGGACAGCCAGCGCAGACTTTCCCGGATCCAGTCGTCGGCGCCGGCGGACCCATCGATCCCCGCGGCTACGGCCCGCAGGGCCCGGTGGATTTCCAGGGGCTCGTAGCCGAGGGCCACCAGGGTGATCTGCACCTCCTCGCGGCATGGGGCCGAAGGGACGCCGTCGACCCCATCGCCAGGCTCCCCGTCGTCCTCCAGGGGATCCACCAGGCCGCTGAAGCGCTCCTGCAGGCGGGCTCGCAGCTCCACCGACAGGCGCTCGGCCGTGCGCTTGCCCACCCCCGGAGCCAGGCAGAGGCTGCGCAGGTCGGCGTGGACGATGGCGCGCACGAGATCGGGCACCTCCAGCGCCCCGAGCAGGCCCAGGGCCATCTGGGGGCCCACGCCGCTCACGGCCACCAGTTCGCGGAACAGGTCCCGCTCACGCCGATCGGGGAAGCCGTAGAGGGTCCAGCCGTCGTCGCGGATGCTGTGGTGGATGTGCAGGACCAGTTCGCTGCCCTCCTCCGGCAGGCGGCGCCACTGCCGCAGGGTGAGCTGCACCTCGTAACCCACCCCCTGGCAGATCAGCAGCGCCCCGCAACGGTGAGCCTGCTGCCATGGTTCGGCCAGTCGCCCCTGCAGCCAGCCGATCATGGTGAGACGTGCGTCAGCCCCCATGCTGCCCCTCCTGCCAAGCCCCCCGGCTCGCCTCCCCTCGCTGCCGGCCCCGGTGCCGGCGCTGCTGCTGGCGGGGCTGCTGGCCGTGCTGCTGCTGCTGGGGGGCTGCGGCAGGGTCGGCCAGCCCCCCAGGAGCGTGCTGCTGGACGCCCTTTCCCTGCAGATCCAGCTCACCCAGGGGGCCATCGCCCAGGCCCTCGATCTCCAGGCGGACGGCCTGCCTGAGGTGAGCCGGGTGCGGGTCGATGCCCAGGATGCCGTTGCCATCGGGGCGGACCGCGGCCTGCACCTCACCGGTCGCTTCGACTGGCGGCTGCCGGGGGATGCCATCCGGGTCGACAGCCCCTTCGAGCTCTACCTGCAGCCGGGCTCCAGGGGGGAGAGCTGGCGACTGGCCCGCCCCAGCGGCAGCAGCGACGGCAGCAGCCAGGACTGGATCACCGATCCCCTGCCCCTGCGCTCACGCGGCTGAAGGCTCCCCGTCGGAGAGCCGCAGCCAGCGGGCCACGTGCGGCAGGGTGAGGCCCTGCACCAGCAGGTTGATCACCACGACGCAGAAGACGATGCCGCCGGCGTTCTGCACCAGGGACGGCACCGCGGCCGGGTCGATGCCGCGCACCCTGGGGATGGCGTCGACCATCTCGAAACTCAGGGCCAGGGGAACGGCCCCCCGCAGACCGCACCAGGACACCAGGAGCGAATCCCGCAGAGTGAAGGGGGAGAAGCGCTGCAGCAGCAGCACACTCGCCGGCCTGGCCACCAGCATCATGGCGAGGGCGACAACGATGCCCTCGGGCAGCGCCGGCAGAAGTTCGAGCGGATGGACGCTCAGACCGAAGATCAGGAAGACGGTGATCTCGGTCATGTTGTTGAACGGCAGCAGGGTCTGCTGCAGGGCCTCCGGTGTGATCCGTTCGTTGCTGTAGGTGTGGTTGCGCAGCATCAGGCCCGCCACGTAGGCGCTGATGAAGCCGGATCCACCCATCAGCTCCGCCACGCCGTAGGAGATCAGGCTGATGGCGATGCCCAGGATCAGCAACTGGTTGCTCTCCCGCACCAGCCGGTTGAGGCTGAAGCGCCCCAGATAGCTCACGCAGACCCCGATCAGCAGACCGGAGCCGATCTTCTGCAGGAAGGTCTGCAGCTGCTCCACCACCACGACCTGCTGCCCGCCGCTGGCCCCCTCCAGGGTCGTCAGGCCGATCACCACGCCCAGAAACAGGATGCCGGTGGGATCGTTGACGGAGGATTCGAACTGCACCAGGGCCGCCAGCCGCCGTGGGATCGCCCGCTCCACCAGCTGCAGCACATTCATCGTGGCCCCGGCGTCGGTCGACCCCAGACAGGCGGCGATCAGCATCGCCACGGCCAGCGGCACCTGCCGGAAACCGAGTTCGATGCCGGCCGCATCGGGGGAGGCCACAAACCAGATGATCAGACCCAGCATCAGGCTGGAGATGATTACCCCTCCCACCGCCAGGATGATGCCGTATTCCAGAAAGCCGCGAATCGAGCGGATATCGGTTTCCAGTCCGGCGTTGAACAGCAGGATCGACAGACTCAGAACCTGCAGTCGCAGGATCGTGTCATGGCTGAACAGGGTGACGGAGGGGTTGATCAGCAGGCCGAACAACAGAACGCCGAGAATCGCCGGCACTCCGATCTTGAGCGAAAAGCGACTGATCGCCAGGGTGCCGAGAAAGATGCCGCCGATGGTCAGCATCATCAGCGGCAGGGGGACGATGCCGGGCGCGATCGGCGGCCTGATCAGTGGCGTCTCCGCTCCCTGACTGAAGCCCGCCACCACCGTGGCCAGCCAGCAATGGAGCCCAACGGGGAATGGCGGGGACAGCAGAGGGACCCAATCCGGCGGCGTCATCGTACGGGCGGCTTCTGCGTCGATGGCACCGCCCCGGCGACACCCGGAGGCTTGCCCAGGCAGATCAATGTGGCCACCAGGATCAGGCCCGCCCCAGCCGCCGTGGGCAGATCGATGGCTTCCCCGAAGATCCACCAGCCCCAGAGGGCGGCGAATCCCACCTGCACGTAGCTGATCGCCGTCGCCCGGGCCGCCGGCAGCTGGGTGAGGGCCTGGGTGAGCCCCACCTGGCCCAGCTGGGTGAACACCCCGATCGCCACCAGCCAGAGCAGCTCGGGCGGTGTGGGCAGCACCGGATCCAGCAGCACCGCCGGCAGGCTCAGGGGCACGGCCACGAGCGGAAAGTAGAGGATGATCACGGCCGGATGCTCGCTTTCCGCCAGGCGCCGCACGCTCACGTAGGCCACGGCGGTGAGCAGGGCGCCGGCCACCGCCACCAGCACCCAGAGCGCCGGCAGGGGGGCGCCGGCCGTGGGCCTGGCCACCAGCAGCACCCCCAGCCAGCCCAGCCCCATGGCCGCCAGCACGCGCCGCCCCAGCCGTTCGCCCAGCAGCAGCCAGGCCAGCAGCGCCGTGAAGGTGGGGTAGAGGTACTGGAGCACCGTGGCGGCGGCCAGAGGCAGGTGCACAACGGCGGCATAGACGCAGAACAGGGCGGCACTGCCCACCAGACCCCGCACCACCAGCAGCCCCCGGCGCTGCCCCCAGGGATCCACGCCGATCCGGCGGACCATCGCGTAGCTCAGGGCCAGGCTCACCAGGGCCCGGGCCAGCACCACCTCGGCCAGGGGGAGACGGTCGCCCACCTGCTTGACCCCCACCACCATCAGGCTGAAGGCGAGGGCGCTCAGCACCATCCAGGCCCCGGCCGGGAGGGCACCAGCGCCGCCGACGGGGCTGATTCGGTTCACCCGGCGATCTCCAGCGGTGGTGGCAGGCCCCAGAATGGCGCCAGTCCGACCACCACCGCTGGGGGGCGTGGCGCCCGTTGCTCCACTCCTTACCTCACAAGCCCTTCCCCTTGAGCCTGCACCCTTGAGCCTTCACCCTTGAGCCTTCCCCGTCTCCACCCCCGCACGATCGAGGCCGTCAAGGAGCGGGCCGACATCGTTGATGTGGTGGGGGAGCACGTGGTGCTCAAGAAGAAGGGCCGGGAATTCGTCGGGATCTGCCCGTTCCATGACGACAAATCCCCGTCGATGACGGTGTCGCCCGCCAAGCAGTTCTATTACTGCTTCTCCTGTGGGGCCGGCGGCAACGCCATCAAGTTCCTGATGGAGCTGCAGCGCACCAGCTTCAGCGAGGTGGTGCTGGATCTGGCCCGCAAATACCAGCTGCCGGTCGAGACCCTCGATGGTCCCCAGCAGGAGCGGCTGCGCCAGCAGCTCTCCCGCCGCGACCGGCTGCACCGGGTGCTGGCCCTGGCGGCGGGCTGGTTCCAGGGCCAGCTGCGCGCACCGGAGGGGGCGGCGGCCCTCACCTACCTGCGCCAGACCCGCGGCCTCTCCGAAACCACCCTGGAAGCGTTCCAGCTGGGCTATGCCCCGGCCGGCTGGGACGGCCTGCTGCAGCACCTGCAGCAGGTGGAGGGCCTGGGCCCCGACCTGCTGGAGGCGGCCGGCCTGGTGGTGGCCCGCAAGGGGGGCGGTGGCTTCTACGACCGCTTCCGCGACCGGGTGATGGTGCCGATCCGGGACCGCCAGGGCCGGGTGATCGGCTTCGGTGGCCGGGGGCTGGACGGGGCCGAGCCGAAGTACCTCAACTCCCCGGAAACGGAGGTGTTCGAGAAGGGCAAGCACCTGTTCGGGCTGGATCGGGCCGCCGACCCCATCCGCCGCGACGACCGGGCCGTGGTGGTGGAGGGCTACTTCGATGTGATCGCCCTGCACGCCGCCGGCATCACCAATGCGGTGGCAGCCCTCGGCACGGCCCTCAGCTCCAGCCAGATCACCCAGCTGTGCCGCTGCTGCGACAGCCGGCGCCTGATCCTCAACTTCGACAGCGACGGGGCGGGCATCCGCGCCGCCCAGCGGGCCATCGGCGAGGTGGAGCAGCTGGCGCTGCAGGGCCAGCTGGAGCTGCGGGTGCTGCACCTGCCCGCCGGCAAGGACCCGGACGAGTTCCTGCAGCAGCACGGCCCGGGGGAGTACCGCTCCCTGCTGGACCAGGCCCCCCTCTGGCTCGACTGGCAGATCGAGCAGGTGCTCGAAGGCAAGGATCTGGCCCGGGCCGACCAGTTCCAGCAGGCCGTCTCGGGGCTGGTGCAACTGCTGGGCAAGCTGCCCCAGTCGGCCGTGCGCAGTCACTACCTGCAGCAGGTGGCCGAGCGCCTCTCCGGCGGCCAGGCCCGGCTGGCCATCCAGCTGGAGGAGGACCTGCGCCAGCAGGTCAAGGGCCAGCGCTGGCACGGCCGTTCGGCGAAATGGGAGCAACCCGGGGAGGTGGGCCACCGGGAGCGGGCCGAGGCGGAGATCCTGCGTCTCTACCTTCACTGCCCCGCCTGGCGCGGCGTGATCCGCGCCGAGCTGCGCCGCCGGGAGCTCGATGACTTCGCCCTCCAGCACCACCGCCAGCTCTGGGCCGCCATCGGTGAACTGGAGGAGGACAACCTCGGGGCCGGCCGGCTCGAGGCCATCAACCGGGGCACCGACCCCGGCCTGGACCTGGCCGACCTCGATCTGCCCCGCCTGCTGGGCGACCGGCTGCTGGTGGAGCAGAGCGCCCTGCTCAGCCGCCTCACCCCCCTGCTGGAGCCCAGTGAGGTGCAGCGGCTGGCCCTGGCCCACCCACCGCTGCAGCTGCGGGGGGCCACGGCGTCACTGGAGCGCCAGCGGGTGCTGCGCCGCTGCCGCCACCTGCTCGATGCCTGGTCGAGCCAGCGCCTCCAGACCCTGGAGCACTGCATCGCCCGGCTGCTGGAGGAGGAGCGCGACGCCCCCCCTGCGGCGGCCGCCCCCCCGGTCACCGGCGCCGGCCTCGACATGGAGACCCGCATCCACGACCTCTTCGACGCGCTCAACGGCGACGCCCTGCGCTTCCAGGAGGCCTACTACGCCGAACGCCGTTATCTGAATCAGCTGGATGACGGCCGCCGTGCCGGCTACGAGGAGACCCTCACGGCCCCGGCCGCCTGACGCCGGGATCCGCTCGCCGCCTTCCGTTCTGCCTACAGTTTCTGTGGAGGCAAGGTCCCATGGCGTCATATCCGGCCTTTCCCGTCCCCGCCGATGAGGACCAGCGGCTCCGCGACCTGGAGCGCTACGGGCTGTTCGAAGCCGACAGCGACGAGCACTTCGACCGGATCCTGGATCTGGCCGCCGCCATCTTCCGGACGCCCATCGTGGCCCTGTCCCTGGTGGAGGCCGACCGGCAGTGGTTCCTGGCCAAGCGGGGCCTCGACGTGCGCGAAACCCCCCGTGAGATGGCCTTCTGCGCCCACGCCATCGTCCACGACGACGTGATGGTGGTGCCCGATGCCCGCGCCGACGAACGCTTCCGCAGCAACCCCCTGGTCTTCGCCGATCCCCACATCCGCTTCTATGCCGGCGCGCCCCTGCAGACGCCGGAGGGTCACAACCTCGGCACCCTCTGCGTCATCGACCGGGAGCCCCGGGACCTCAGCGCCGAGCAGCGCGCCGTGCTGCACCGCCTGGCCCAGCTGGCCATGCGTGAACTGGACCTGCGGCGCCTCGCCCACCTCTGCCCGGTCACCGGCCTGCCCACCCGCCACACCTTCCTGACCATCGGCGAGCGGGAGTTCGCCCGTGCCAGCCGCGATCACCATCCCCTGTCGCTGCTGCTGTTCGATGTCGACAATCTGCGGCTGATCAACAACCGCTGGGGCCACGCCGCCGGCGACCGGGTGCTGGCCGATCTGGTCCAGCTGGCCCGCACCTTCCTGCAGGAGCAGGACTTCGCCGCCCGCCTGGGGGATGGGGAGTTCGCCCTGCTGCTGGTGGGCATCGACGCGGATCGGGCGATGGCCCTGGCCGAGGCCCTCCGCACCGCCGTCACCCACATGTCCGGGGTGCACACCCATTCCGACTTCCGCCTGCACATCAGCGGCGGCCTCACCGCCCTGGCCTCCCAGGATCACGCCTTCCCCGACCTGATCCTGCGGGCCGAGCGGGCCCTTGAGCTGGCCAAGGGCAACGGCCGCGACCAGGTCGCCAGCCTCTTCGAGCGCCCCTGAGGGCCTCAGGCCCGCACCACCGGCACATCGCTCAGGCGGGTGGTGGCCGCCCGGGACAGGCGCGAGCGGCGCATCGTCCAGCGGGGCCGCAGGCCGCAGGCGGCCCACTGCACCGTGCCGCTGCCGTAGCGGCGGTTGAGGCCGTCGACGGCGGCCATCAGGGCCTCGCGCCGCCGCTGCTGCTCCGGCGGCAGCGGCACCAGCAGATGGTGCTGCAGCAGCGTCACCGGCTGCAGATCCTGCAGCAGCACCCCCGCCTTCTGCAGTGGCTTGTGGGGCCGGAACAGCCGCTCGGCCAGGGGCAGGGCGGCGGCGAGCAGCACGGCGGTGTCGTTGCTGGGCAGGGGCAGGGCGACGGTGGCGGCGTTGGCGTAGAAGCGGGTGCCGTTGAAGGGGCTGCTGCGCACGAACACCGTGACGCTGCCCGCCCGCTGCCCCTGGCGGCGCAGCTTCTCGCCGGCCCGGCTGAGGTAGGTGGCGATCGCCTGCCGCAGGCCCTCGAGGCTGGTGACCGGCTCGCTGAAGCTGCGGCTGACGCAGGTTTCCTGCTTCGCCGGCGGCACCGCCACCAGGGGCAGGCAGCTGTGGCCGCGCAGCTCCTGCTGCAGACGCACCCCCACGACGCCGCAGCGGTGCCGCAGCTCGCCGCTCGGCATGTCGCGCAGGGCCCGGGCGTTGGCGATGCCCCGCAGCCGGCACCAGCGGGACAGCTTGCGGCCGATGCCCCAGACGTCCTCGATGGCGATGGCCTCCAGCCAGGGGCCCGGATCCCCCGCCTGGCCCAGGTCGAAGACGCCGCCATGGGAGGGGTCGCGCTTGGCGATGCGGTTGGCGATCTTGGCCAGCACCTTGGTGGGGGCGATGCCCACCGCCACCGGCAGGCCCAGCTGGCGGCGCACCTGGCGGCGCAGGTCTGTCCCCCAGGCGCTGAGGTCGCCGTCGCCGGGCGGGCGGTGCAGGCGACCGAAGGCCTCGTCGATGGAATAGACCTCCAGCTCCTCCACCCAGGCTTCGAGGCTGGCCATCAGCCGCTGGCTCATGTCGGCGTAGAGGCTGTAGTTGGAACTGCGCACGATCACACCGCGGCGTTCCAGGTCGTGGCGCACCTGGAACCAGGGGGTGCCCATGGGAATGCCCATGGCGCGGGCCTCGGCACTGCGGGAGACGATGCAGCCGTCGTTGTTGGAGAGCACCACCAGGGGCTTGCCGATCACGGCGGGATCGAGGGCCGCCTCGCAGGAGGCATAGAAGTTGTTGCCGTCGATCAGGACTGTGGCCTGGGCCATCGACCTCCCGGCAGCGAACGGATCACGTGCAGGGCCACGCCCCAGAGGCGGTCGTCGTCGCTGCCGCCGAGGGCCAGGGGCGGGTAGGCGGGGTTGGCCGCCTCCAGCCACCAGCGCGGCCCCCGGCGCACCAGGCGCTTGAGGGTGAAGCCCCCCTCCAGCAGGGCCACCACGATGCGGCCGGAGCGGGGAGCGACCCCCCGGTCCACGACGAGCAGGTCGCCGTGGCGGATGCCGGCGCCGACCATCGAATCGCCGCAGACGCGCAGCAGCAGGGTGCGCTCGGGGTGGAGGTTCAGCTGGGTGTTGAGGTCGACCCCCGGGCCGGGATCGGGGTGACGGGGATCGGGGTGAGGGGGATCGGGCACGGGCCCCGGGCGACAGACTTCACCTTAGTACGAATGTACTGGTCAGTCCCCGTCTTCGAGCAGCAGCTGTTGAAAGGCGGTGTAGAGCTCCCGTTCGCTGTCGTCGGCCGGGGGGCGCCGGTTCGCCCCGGTCCGGGGGGTCGGGGTGCGACGCCGGGTGGTGGCCCCGGGGGAGGCGCCAGGGCCGCTCGGGTCGCCACTTGGGCCACCACTGGGGACCGGGCGGGGGCTGCCGGCAGGGGGGCTGCCGGCGGAGGTGGGAGGTGTCTCCAGCTGCCGCAGGCGCTCCAGCAGATGGGGCGGCACGCTGCCGTCGGCGCTGACGTTCATCAGGGCGCGGAAGAGCTTCTGGGGGTCCTGCTCGGTTTCCACCGGATGGCGACGCTCGAGCGCCGATGACCCGGGGGCCGGAGCGCCGGCGGCCGGGGTGGGAGGCGGCGGGGCGGGCAGCGGGCGGGGCAGCTGGCGGCCGAGGGCCTCCAGCCGCTCGCGGCTGCGGGCATCGAAGCTCATCGGGGCGGGCTCAGCTGCAGTTCAGTGTGTCGCGGGTGAGGCGGCCACTGACGGGATTGGTGCCGCTGGCGGCGGCACAGAGGCTGGTGAGGGCATCACCGCGCAGGGGCACGTTGGTGAAGTCGGCGCCGTCGATGAGCACCCCACGGAACTTGGTGTTGAAGGCGAAGGCGTCGTCGAGGCGGGCGTTGCGCAGGTCGGTGCCCTCGAACACGGCCGAATCCAGGGTGGCGTCCCGCAGGTCGCTGCCGCTCAGGTCGGCGTCCTGGAGCTTGGCGCCGAACAGGCTGGCGCCGCGCAGGTCGGCCCCCGAGAGATCGGCGTCGCGCAGGTTGGTGAGGTTGAAGGTGACACCGCGCAGGTCGGCACCGTGGAAATCGGCCCCGATCAGCACCTGTTTGGCGTAGTCCATCGCCGCCGCCACCGGCATGGGGCGGGCCAGCAGCAGCAGTCCATCCAGCAGCAGGGCCAGGAGCAGGGCCAGCAGCAGGGCCGGGAACCGGGGCACGGTGGGCGGCGGGGAGAGGGGGCGCGTCATCGGCGATGAAGCGGAGAAGGTCAGCCTAGGCAAGGGCTCCACGGCGCTCCGAGGCCCGGTGAGGGATGCCGATGGGGAGAGGGCGACTAGCGTGATGCAGGACCGCATCGGCGGCCCGTTCGATCTCCGCAACCATTGATGACCAGGGACTTCCAGCCCAGGGCCTTCCGGCGATCAGGGGCCGGCCGCTGGCCCCACACCACGGAACCCCACACCACGGAACAACGATGGTGAGCCGTGTCGCCGAGGCAGGGGAGCCAGGGGCCGGAGCGATCGAGGGCCTGCTGCAGAAGATCGAGCGGCCGGCGGCCCTGGCCGATGGACAGGGGGTGATCCTGGCGGCGAACGGGGCCTTCTGCCGGCGTTCGGGGCTGGAGCTGGCGGTGCTGCGCCAGCGGTCCCTGCAGGAGCTCTGTGCCGCCGACGTGGCGCCGCTGCTGGCGGGGACCGTGGCGAGCCTGCGCAGTGATCTGGTCGGTGGGCCTCAGATCGATGGGGCGATTCCCCTGTCGCTCAGCCGCCTGCCCGCCAACGCCGGGCCGGGGGCGGTCTGGTGCCTGCTGGAGCTGCTCGACCAGCGGGTGAACCTGGCGGATCTGGATGGCCTGGTGACGGACCGCTACGGGGCCGGTGCCGTGCTGCTGCATCTGCAGGTGCTGCAGCTCGACCTGGTGCGCGGCCGGCTGGGCATCGCCGCCTGCGAGGCCCTGATCGAGGAGATCGCCCACCGCCTGGAGGCGGCCCTTCCGGCCGGTGGCTTCTTCTCCCGCCAGGGGGGGGACCGCCTGCTGGCCCTGGTGCCGGGAGCGATGGGCATCGACGCGGTGCGCGACATGGCCGGCGAGCTGCTGACCAGCCTGGAGAGCCCCACCACGGTCCTGGAGCACGTCATCGAGCCATCGCTGAACGTGGGCATCAGCCGGGCCCCCGACGACGGCAGCGAGTTCTCGGTGCTCCTGGATGCCGCCACCCGGGCGCTGGAGGAAACCCACCGCCAGCCCTTTCCCAGCTGCTGCATCGCGGCGCCGGTGGAGCGGTCGGTCCAGCTGCAGGAACTGCTGGCCCGTCCGCTCGCCCTGGCGATCGAGCAGGAGCAGCTGGAGCTGGCCTTCCAGCCGATCATCGAGCTGGAATCCGGCCGGGTGATCGCCGCCGAGGTGCTCTGCCGCTGGGACGACCCGGTGCTGGGACGCCAGTCCCCCGCCGACTTCATCGACGTGGCCGAGGCCACGGCCCAGATCTCCTCCCTGGGGCGCTGGGTGATGGAGCGGGCGTTCGAGGCCCTCCGCCGCTGGGACCTCGCCGGGCTGCAGCTGGGCAGGATCTGCGTGAACGTCTCGCCGCTCCAGGTGCAGGATCCGACCTGGAGCAGCGACCTGCTGATGGCCCTGGAACGCCACCAGCTGACGCCCGATCGCATTGTCCTGGAGCTCACCGAAGGCAGCATCCTGGAGATGTCGACCCATGTGGCCGACCAGCTGCGGGATCTGAGGCGGCAGGGGTTCGCGCTGGCCATGGATGATTTCGGCACCGGCTATTCCGGCCTGCAGCGGCTCACCGAGCTGCCCTTCAGCGAAGTCAAGATCGACCGGAGCCTGATCTCCGCGATCGACTACGACCAGCTGCAGCAGGCCATGCTCAGCGCCGTGATTCGGCTTAGTGACGCCACCGGGATCATGGTGGTGGTGGAGGGGGTGGAACGCTCCCGCCAGCGGCAGATGCTGCTCACCCTCGGCTGTCGCCACGGCCAGGGGTACCAGCTCTCGGCCCCGCTTTCCGAACAGGAGCTGGAGGCCCTGCTCCAGAGCCAGATCACACCGGAGGCCTGAGGGAATCCCCGGATGGCCTGGAGCCTCCCCCTGCTGCTGTCCATCGACATCGGCGATGGGCGCTCCGTGGCGGGGCTCTCCAAGGCGATCCAGCTGTCGGTGGCGCCGGTGTTCCTGTTCACCGGTGTCACCGGTCTGCTGAGCCTGTTCAGCTCCCGGCTGGCCCGGATCATCGACCGCACCCGGGTCCTGCAGGAGGCCCTGGCGAAGAGCCGGGCGCAGCCGGATCCCGATCCCGAGGACGGGGACCGGCTGGAGCAGGTGCTGGCGGTGCAGCGGCGACGCACCTTCCTGATCAACCGGGCGATCCTGGCGGTCACCGTCACCGCCCTGCTGGTGGCCGCCGTGGTGGCGGTGCTGTTCATCAGCGCGGTGGCGGCCCTTGATGTCACCGCCATCGTGGTGCCCCTGTTCGTGGCGGCCATGGGCGCCATGATCGTGGGTCTGCTGCTGTTCCTGTTGGAGGTGCAGCTGGCCATCAGCCAGAACCCGCGCCGGTACTACTGAGCCCCGGCGGCCCTCCGCCGCTCCTGGGTGGGGCGGCTGCGGGGAACCATGGATCAGCCATCCCCACCGGCCATGCCCCCCAGCCCCGCCCAGCGACAGGGAGCCTGGGCGGAGCAGCGGGTGCTGCGGCTGCTGCGGCTGCGCGGCTGGCAGCTGCTGGAGCGCAACTGGCGCTGCCGCTGGGGCGAACTGGACCTGGTGCTCCACAAGCCGGGACGGCTGCTGCTGGTGGAGGTGAAGGGGCGCCGCAGCGGTGGCCTGGATGGCGGCGGGGCGGCGGCCCTGCGCTGGTCAAAGCGCCAGCGGCTGGCGCGGGCCTGGGACTGCTGGCTGGCGGCCCATCCGCGCTGGGAGCGGACGCCGGTGGAGCAGGTGGCGGCCCTGGTGCCGCTGCCGCCCTCCCGGGCGCCGGTGCGCTGGATCCGGCTGGGCGACTGAAGCGATCCTCCGCCGAGGTGCGCCCCAGGAGAGGGGAAGCGGGCGACTCAGGGCTGGCCGGTGGCCGGGGCGGAAGGGGCCGGCGTGGCCGCCGGGGTTGGCGTCATCGTGTAGTACACGGTGCAGCGGTAGCGGGTGTTGTCCAGGCCCACCTCCAGGTCCTCGCAGACGGTGCGGGTGACCGTGGCGCCCTTGGGCACCTGGCTCCTGGCCTGCTGGCGGGTCGCCTGACGGTCGAAGATCGATTCGGCGGTGACGCTGCCGGCCCGGGCAGGGACCGCCAGCAGGGCAAGGCCGCCGGCCAGCAGGGCGCCGCTCAGCCCGGCGGCGCTCAGTCGGAAACCACGTGCCATGGCAGGGAGGGCGAAACGCTGCTCCAGCTCTAGCCAGGCCTGACGGCGCTGCAATCTGGGGAGACCTGCCGGCGCTTCCATGACCTTCAGCGGCCACCGGGCCCGCAAGCGCTTCGGGCAGCACTGGCTCACCGATGGCCAGATCCTCGATCGCATCGTGGCGGCCGCCGACCTGCGGGGCGACGACCATGTTCTGGAGGTCGGCCCGGGCCGGGGCGCCCTGACCGAACGGCTGCTGGCGTCGCCGGCGGCCTCGCTGCTGGCGGTGGAACTGGACCGGGACCTGGTGGCGGGCCTGCGGCAGCGGTTCGGGGGCGACGGGCGCTTCACCCTGATCGAGGGGGACGTGCTGGAGCTGGCGCTGCCCTTCCCCGACCGTCCCGCGCCCACCAAGGTGGTCGCCAACATCCCGTACAACATCACCGGACCGCTGCTGGAGCTGCTGGTGGGGCGCCTGGGCCGGCTCGCCCCCTGCCGCTTCGAGCGCCTGGTGCTGCTGGTGCAGCAGGAGGTGGGCCAGCGGATCCGGGCCCGGCCGGGCAGCAGCGCCTTTTCGGCCCTCAGCGTGCGCCTGCAGCTGCTGGCCCGCTGCAGCAGCGTCTGCCCGGTGCCGGCCCGCTGCTTCTCCCCGCCGCCGAAGGTCACCTCGGAGGTGATCGTGATCGAGCCCGTCCCGCCGGAGTCCCTGCCGCCGCTGGACCAGGCCCTGGCGGTGGAGCGGCTGCTGACACGCTGCTTCGCGGGACGGCGCAAGATGCTGCGCACCACCCTGGCGGGACTGCTGCCGGCGTCGGCCCTGCTGGAGGTGGCCGCCGCCGCCGGCGTCGATCTGCAGCAGCGGCCCCAGGAGCTGGCACCCGATCGCTGGCTGGCGCTCGCCACCGGCTTGAATCGGGCATCGAGCGCCGATCCCGGCGGAGCGTGATCCCGATGGCAGATGTGACGGTGCGGGCCCCCGCCAAGATCAACCTGCACCTGGAGGTGCTGGGCCTGCGGCCGGACGGCTACCACGAGCTGGCGATGGTGATGCAGAGCATCGACCTGGCCGACACCCTGGTGCTGCGCTCCACCGCCGACGCCACGATCCGGCTGCGCAGCGACAGCGCGGAGCTGCCCAGTGACGGCACCAACCTGATCGTCAGGGCGGCGGAGCTGCTGCGCTCCCGGGTCGGCCTGCCGGAGCTGGGCGTGGACATCACCCTGCAGAAGCGCATACCCATCGGCGCCGGTCTGGCGGGGGGCTCGAGCGATGGGGCCGCTGCCCTGGTGGGCCTCGATGCCCTCTGGGGCCTGAGCCTGGGCTCGGCGCGGCTGCACGGGCTGGCGGCCGAGCTGGGATCCGACATGCCGTTCTGCCTGGAGGGCGGCACCCAGCTCTGCTTCGGCCGCGGTGAGCGGCTCGAGCCCGTGACGGCCGCCGGGGCGCCTGGACAGGCCGTGCTGCTGATCAAGCATCCCGAGGCCAGCGTCTCCACCCCCTGGGCCTACGGCCGCTGCCGGGACCTGCGCGGCGATTTCTATCTCGACGCCGAGGAGGACTTCGAGCAGCGGCGCCAGGCCCTGCGCCAGGGTCCCCTGGTGGCGGCCCTGGCCGGCCGGGGCCCCCTGCCCCACCTGCGCAACGACCTGCAGGCGGTGGTGGAGCCGGAGGTGGAGAGCATCCGCGCCGGCCTCGACCTGCTGCGCCGTGGCCCGGGGGGCCTGGCCGTGGCGATGAGCGGCTCGGGGCCGAGTCTGTTCGCGCTCCACCCGGATCTGGCCACGGCCGAGGCGGCCCGCGATGCCCTGGCGGAGCCCCTGGCGGCGCTGGGCTTCGACGCCTGGTGCTGCCGCTGCGGCGGATCCGGTGTCAGCCTGGTGACGGATGGATCCGCGCCATGACCGACGAACGACCCGCCCCGCCGCCGCGCAAGGGACCCCTCAGCTTCCTGTCCGGCGCCCTCACCAGCGGCTTGCTGGCCTGGCTGAGCCTGGGGGTGAGCCAGCGGGTGGTGGGCTGGTACGTGACCCATCCGCCCCACTTCGACTCGGCCTTCGCCCAGAGCATCGCCACCGCCATGAAGACCCTGATGGTGGGCATGTGCTTCCTGGCCACCTTCACCTTCGCCTTCATCGGCCTGGGGCTGTTCCTGGTGTTCATCCGCAGCCTTTGGCCGGCCGAGGCCGAATCCCCTTCCTAAGCTGCCTCCCAGCCGCCCCTCCCCCCGATGACACCCCACGATCTGGGTCTGCTGGTGGTCCTGCTGCTGCCGGGCATGCTCCTGTCGGTCCTGCTGCTCAGCACCTTCGCCGCCGGCGGCTGAGATAGGTTGGCCGCGCACAGGCCCCTGCTCCGTGGCTGAAACTCTCCTGTTCAACGCCCTGCGCGAAGCCATCGACGAGGAGATGGCCCGCGACCCCCATGTGTGTGTCATGGGAGAGGACGTGGGCCATTACGGCGGCTCCTACAAGGTCACCAAGGACCTCTGCGAGAAGTACGGCGAACTGCGGGTGCTGGACACCCCCATCGCCGAGAACAGCTTCACCGGCATGGCCGTCGGTGCCGCCATGACCGGCCTGCGGCCGATCGTGGAGGGCATGAACATGGGCTTTCTGCTTCTCGCCTTCAACCAGATCTCCAACAACATGGGGATGCTGCGTTACACCAGCGGCGGCAACTACACGATCCCGGCGGTGGTGCGCGGACCCGGCGGCGTCGGCCGCCAGCTCGGTGCCGAGCACAGCCAGCGCCTCGAGGCCTACTTCCATGCCGTGCCGGGCATCAAGATCGTGGCGGTGAGCACCCCCACCAATGCCAAGGGCCTGATGAAGGCCGCCATCCGCGACAACAATCCGGTGCTCTTCTTCGAGCACGTTCTTCTCTACAACCTCAGCGAGGACATCCCCGAGGGCGACTACATCTGTGCCCTCGACCAGGCCGAGGTCGTGCGTGAAGGCAAGGACGTCACGATGCTCACCTATTCGCGCATGCGCCACCACTGCCTCAAGGCGGTGGAGCAGCTGGAGGCCGAGGGGGTCGACGTCGAGCTGATCGACCTGATCAGCCTCAAGCCCTTCGACATGGAGACCATCGCCCGCTCGATCCGCAAGACCCACAAGGTGGTGGTGGTGGAGGAGTGCATGAAGACCGGCGGCATCGGGGCCGAACTGATCGCCCTGATCACCGAGCACTGCTTCGACGACCTCGACGCCCGGCCGGTGCGCCTCTCCTCCCAGGACATCCCCACCCCCTACAACGGCAATCTGGAGAACCTCACCATCATTCAGCCCCACCAGATCGTTGCCGCGGCGCACGATCTGAAGGCGGGTCGTCGCTGAGATGGGACGTCAACAGGGCTGGTTCGCCCTCATCCTCGCCCTCACGATCGCCTCCGGGGCCCTGCTGGCCAACTACGGCCTGCAGCTGGGCCTCGATCTCCGCGGCGGCAGCCAGCTCACCCTCCAGGTGATGCCCGCCGGGGCCATCACCCGGGTGGACACCGAACAGCTCGAGGCGGTCAAGGACGTGCTGGAGCGCCGCATCAACGGCCTGGGTGTGGCCGAATCCACCCTCCAGGCCGTGGGCAGCGACCAGCTGGTGCTGCAGCTTCCGGGCGAGCAGGATCCCAGCCAGGCGGCCCGGGTGCTGGGCAGCACGGCCCTGCTGGAGTTCCGCGCCCAGAAGCCCGGCACCGAGCAGGAGATGCAAGGCCTGCTGGGCCTCAAGCGCCAGGCGGAGTCGGTGCTGCGCTCCAAGCGGCCCCCCTCCGCCCTCGATGACCCCACGGCCACACCGCCGCCGCCACCGTCCTCCCTGTCGCCGGAGGATCTGGCCAAGGCGCTCACCTCCCTCGGAATCAAGGTTCCCGCCGGCGCCAGTGAGGTCGACCAGCTGGAGCTGCTGCTGCGGGAGACCAATCGCCGCATCCTTGCCCTCTACGGCCCTCCCCTGATCACCGGCAAGGACCTCACCAGTGCCGGCCGCCAGCAGCAGGCCACCGGATCCGGCTGGGAGGTGACCCTGGGCTTCAACCGGGAAGGGGGTGAGAAGTTCGCCGCCCTCACACAGTCGATCGCCGGCACCAACCGGGTGCTCGGCATCGTCCTCGATGGGCGGTCGATCAGCGAGGCCAGCGTCGGCGAGCAGTTCAAGGTGGCCGGCATCACCGGCGGATCCGCTTCGATCACCGGCAACTTCAGCGCCGAGGAGGCCCGTGACCTGGAGGTCCAGCTGCGGGGCGGCTCCCTGCCCCTGCCGGTGAAGATCGTTGAAGTGCGCACGGTCGGTCCGTCCCTGGGGGCCGAGAACATCCGCTCCAGCCTGGTGGCCGGCCTCTCCGGCCTGGCCCTGGTGGCGGTGTTCATGGCGGTGGTCTACCGCCTGCCCGGGATGGTGGCGGTGGTGGCCCTGAGCCTCTACGCCCTGTTCAACCTGGCCATCTATGCCCTGATTCCCGTCACCCTCACCCTGCCGGGCATCGCCGGTTTCATCCTCTCCATGGGCATGGCCGTGGATGCCAACGTGCTGATCTTCGAGCGGATCAAGGAGGAGCTGCGGGCCGGCAACACCCTGATCCGCTCCATCGACACGGGCTTCTCCCTGGCCCTGTCCTCGATCATCGACGGCCACGTCACCGGCCTGATCAGCTGCGCTGCCCTGTTCTTCCTGGGCACCGGCCTGGTCAAGGGCTTTGCCGTCACCCTGGCGATCGGCCTGCTGCTCAGCCTGTTCACCGCCCTCACCTGCACCCGCACCCTGCTGCGGCTGCTGATGAGCTACCCGACCCTGCGGCGCCCCACCTACTTCCTCCCCGCCCGCCAGCTGCCCCCTCTCCGGGCCGGCGCGGCCCCGGCGGGCGCGGCCTGAATCACTGCCATGACCTCCGTCCCCTCCCCCCGCTTCCGCATCAACCGTCACCGGCGGCTGGCCTGGCTGGGCTCGGGGCTGGCCTGCGGCCTCAGCCTGCTGGGGCTGGCCCTCTGCTGGCTGAACCCGGCCATCCATGCGCCCCTGCGGCCCGGCCTCGATTTCACCGGCGGCACCCAGGTGCAGGTGGAGCGGGACTGTGCCCCCTGCAAGCCGGTCACCCCCGTCGAGGTGCGGGAGGGCCTCAGCCGCCTGACCCTGCCGTCCCCGGAAGGGGAGCGGCCCCCGAGCCTGGGCAGCGCCTCGGTGCAGGTGCTGGACGGCGGCCGCTCCCTGCTGCTGCGACTGCCGGCCCTCGACGCCGACCAGAGCACGGCCCTCATCGATGACCTGGGCAAGCGGTTCGGACCGCTGCGCTCCAGCGGCACCTCGGTCAACACGATCGGCCCCACCCTGGGCTCGCGACTGCTGCGCGGCAGCCTCATCTCCCTGCTGGTGAGCTTCGTGGCCATCTCCGTCTATATCTCCTTCAGCTACAGCGGCATCTTCGCCGTGCTGGCCCTGCTGTGCCTGGCCCACGACGTGCTGATCACCTGCGGGCTGTTCGCCTGGCTGGGGCTGCTCCAGGGGATCGAGGTGGATTCCCTGTTCGCCGTCTCCCTGATCACGATCGCCGGCTATTCGGTCAACGACACGGTGGTGGTCTATGACCGGATCCGCGAGCAGCGCCGCAACCTGGCTGATCTTCCCCTGGTGGATCAGGTGGATGTGGCCGTGGATGCCACCCTCACCCGATCGCTTTACACCTCGTTCACCACCCTGCTGCCCCTGGTGGCCCTGATCTTCTTCGGCGGCAGCACTCTGTTCTGGTTTGCCGTGGCGCTCACAGTGGGCATCGCCGTCGGCAGCTGGTCGAGCATCGGCCTGGCGCCCACCCTGCTGCCGGTGTTCTCGAAGCGATGAGGGGCCCCGACCGCAGCGAGCCGATCCGGCGCGGCGGCTGGCCCCTGCTGCCGGTGGTGCTGCTGGTGCTGGCCCTGATCGACCTGCGGGTCGAGCTGATCCTGCTCTGGGACCACCTCACCCTGACCTCCCTCACCGCCGCCGTGCGCTCCCACCTCCTGGCCGTCACGGTGCTGGTGGCCCAGCCCTCCCTCTGGCACCACTACCGACGCGTCCGCGGCTGAGACGGCCAGCCCCGGCCCCCGGCCGTTCCCGCGATCAGGTCCGATCCGGTGATCAGGTCCGATCCCAGCGATCCATCACGTCCCGGACGAGCACCTCTTCGCAAGCCACCTGCAGGACCACCACCAGGGGCAGGGCCAGCAGCAGTCCGGGAAGTCCCAGCAGGGCCCCCAGACTCAGCTGGGCCATCAGGGCCACGGTGGGCAGCAGGTTGACGGTGCGGCTCAGCAGCAGCGGGGTGAGCAGGAAGGCTTCGCCGTTCTGGAGCAGCAGCCGCAGCACCAGCACCTGGACCACCTTGGCCGGGGAGATCAGCAGGGCGACCGCCAGCGGCAGCAGGGTGGCGGCCGTGGGACCGATGGTGGGCACGAAGGTGAGCAGGCCGCAGACCAGGCCGCTGAGCAGGGCCAGCGGCACCTGCAGCAGGGCCAGGCCCGCCCAGGTGGTGACGAACACCACCGTGCCCGAGATGGTCATGCCCGCCAGCCAGCCCCCGAGGGCCTCGCGGCATTCCCCCAGCAGCTGTTGCATGCGAGGGCGGTAGAACCGCGGCGTGGCAGCGATCAGGAGCCGCTGGTGGCTGGCCGGATCGAGCGCCATCAGGATCGCCAGCAGCAGCATCAGCAGCAGCTGGATGGTGCTGTTGGCTGCACCCCCGGCCACCCCCAGCAGCTGGCCGCCCAGGGGCTGCAGCCGGTCCCAGAGCGTCCCCTCGGCCAGCTGCCGGTCGAGGTCGCGCAGCAGGGGGGTCTTGGGAACCACATCCCCGAGCCGATCCAGCAGTTCGGGGACCAGCTGGCTGAACTGGCGGACCTGGTCGATCAGTTCCGGCAGCAGCAGATTGGCGAGCACCCAGCCGATCACCAGCAGGACCAGCAGCACCAGCGACAGGGCCGCCCCCCGGTTCAGCGGCGTGAGTCTGCGCAGCAGGCTGGTGGGCACATCGAGGGCCACCGCCAGCACCACGGCGCCGAAGAGGATCAGCAGCACCCAGCGCAGTTCCCAGAGCAGCAGGAACAGCGCTACCAGGGCCAGGGCCCCGAGCAGGGTGCGTGCCTTCATGTCTGCCGCCGTTCCCGCTTCCAGGGGTCGAGGATGTCATGGATCAGCACATCCCGCAGCAGCACCTGGAGGCACACCGCCAGGGGCAGGGCCAGCAGCAGGCCGAGGGGGCCGAACAACAGGGTGAACAAGAGCTGGGCCGTGAGGGTCAGGCCGGGCAGCAGCTGCAGCTGGTGGTGCATCACCGAGGGGGTGATGACGTAGCTCTCCAGGTTCTGAATGATCACGTAGGTCACCAGGACGGCCAGGGCCTTCCAGGGGGCATCCAGCAGGGCCACCGACATCGGAAAGACCGTGCTCAGGGTGGGTCCCACGTTGGGGATGATGTTGAGCAGGCCCGCCAGCAGGGCATTGGCCGCCACCAGCTTCACCCCCAGCAGGGACAGGCCGATGGCCGCCAGCAGGCCCACGCAGACGGAGCTGATCAGCACCCCCACCATCCAGCTGCTGAGCGCGGTGCCGCAGGCCACCAGCACCTGCCGCAGCCGCCGCCGGTAGAAGGAGGGCGCCAGCAGCAGCAGGGCCTCCCGATAGCCGGTGGGCTGGGCGGCCACCATCAGGGAGACGGCCACCACGAACAGGGTCTGCAGCAGCCCGGCGCCGAGGTTGCCGGCCACCCCCACCAGGCCGATCGCGCCGCCGCCCAGCCGGCCCAGCAGGTCGGGGGGCAGGGTGGCGGGAATCTGGAGGGTCGATTTCAGCCAGTCCAGGCTGCCGTCCCGGCGGCCGTACACCATCTGGGACGCCCCCTCAAGGGCCTGGCGCAGCAGCTTGAGCAGCTCGGCCCAGGCCCGCGGCACCTGCAGCAACAGTTCGCGGAACTCGGCGATGAAGGGTGGGATCACCACCGTGGCGACCACCAGCACCACCAGGCTGACCAGCAGCAGGGCCAGCAGCAGGGCGACGGGGCGGGCGACGCCGATCCGCTCCCGGATGGCGCCCACCAGGGTGCAGAGGGCCATGGCAAGCACCACGGCGGCGAACAGGAGGATCAGGGCGTCACGCAGGCTCCACAGCAGAACGAGCGCCGCCAGCAGGGCGATCAGGCCCAGCCACTGGCCGAATTTCAAACGTCCTCCTGCGCCTCCTCGGCCGACTCATCGCCCTGGCCGGCAAAGCCCAGGCCATGGCCGTCGGCGTAACGCTGGGCGAAGCGCATGAAACGCTCGAAGTCGGCGGTGCTCTTCCAGGTGTAGGTGGCTTCCAGGGCGCTTGCCTTGCCGTTGACGAAGCGGGCCTTCACCTCCCGGGTCACCATCTCGCCTTCCTCATCGAGCATGAACATGCCGGTGATGTCCCCCATCGACTGGGGGGCCAGGGCTTCGGGCTCCTCGAACACGAAGGTGGCCTGGCCGGTGCGGCCATCCCGTGAACGGGTCAGGCGGATGTCGGGCACGACCGTCTCGTCCACCCCGCGGAAGAACTGAATGGCGGCGGCCATGGCACTCGCTCAAAAGGTGACTTTAGGCAGAGCCCGTCACGGCTCTTTGCGGGGCTTCACGGCCGGACCCCCGGCACCAGGCCAGTGCCCATCGCTCCTGACATAGTGGGTCCCACCCTGCTGCCTTTCCGGCCGGTCGTCTCCCCCATGCTCTCCGGTCCTCCGGTTTCCAGCACCGTCGATGCCGATCAGCTGCTGGAGCGTTTCCTCACGGGCTCGGCCCGTCAGCGCCGCAGCCTGCTGGGCACCCTTGGACAGGCCGGGTCGGCCCTGCTGGATCTGATCCCGGACCGTCTCGACCTCCTCGATGCCACCGGAGACGACTGGGCCGCCGGCCACCTGATCCAGCTGCTGCTGGCCTCCGGTGACAGCGCCCGCCAGGAGGCCCTGCTGGCCCGCCATCCCCAGGGCTGGCTCGCCGTCACCAGCGTCGCCGGACTCGACTACGCGCCGCTGCAGTTGCACCTGATGCGGCAGGCGTTCGAGGAGGCCGACCGGCTCACCAGCGAGCACCTGCGCCAGCTGGCCGGCGAGGGGGCCGTGCGCCGCGGCTACGTCTATTACAGCGAGGTGGCTGGCATGCCCGCCACCGATCTCACCAGCCTCGACCGCCTCTGGACCTGCTACTCCCAGGGACGCTTCGGCTTCTCGGCCCAGGCCAGGCTGCTGCAGGCCTGCCAGGGGCAGTGGGAGCGCCTCTGGCCCCGTCTGGCCTGGAAGACCGAAGGCACCTGGACCCGCTACCCAGGCTCCTTCCAGTGGTCGATCGAGGCCCCGGAGGGCCACATGCCCCTGATCAACCAGCTCCGGGGCGTGCGCCTCATGGATGCCCTTCTGCAACATCCCGCGATCCAGGCGCGCCTGGAGGAGGCAGCGGCAGGGCGCCCGCGTTAGGTTCCGGTCAGGCGAATGGGACTACCTGCTTCATGCAGCTCCGCTGGGCCGACTACATCACCCCCTCCACCCTGCAGCTGGCGCCGCTGGTGGAGTTGCTCCTTGAACCCATCGGCTGCGCTCTGCGCCAGGCGGAGCTTCAGCTCGGTCTCCAGGAGGCCCTGGTCAATGCGGTGCGACACGGCAACGGCTGCGATCCGGGCAAGTGCCTGAGGGTCCGACGGATCGTCACGCCGCGCTGGGTGATCTGGCAGGTGCAGGACGAGGGGCCCGGCCTGCCGGCCCACGCTCGCCAGGCCTGCCTGCCCTGCCAGGAGGATGCCCCTTCCGGCCGAGGGCTGTTTCTCATCCACCACTGCTTCGACGACGTGCGCTGGAGCGGTCGCGGCAACCGTCTGCAGCTGGCGGCCCGTCGGGCGGCGGTCAGCGCCCGTGGGCAGGACAGCCCGGATCGCTGATCTCGGCCCGCAGCCAGGCCTGGGCGTTCTCCAGCAGGGCGATGGCGCGCAGGCGGCCGTCGGTGGCTGCACTGGCGCCGGGGTCATCGGCGGCGAGCAGCTGCACCAGCGCCGCCGCCACCTGTTCGGCAGCCCGCCGGGGCCGCTGACGCTTCAGGGCGTGCCACTCCCGGTCGCCGATGCTGAGCTGGCGGTGCAGGCGCTCGGCCAGGGGCAGGGCGTCGGCGGGCCAGGAGCGGCTCGCCGGGACGGTGGCGCCGGCCGTGGAAGGCGATCCGGCTGGAGCGGCGGGGGCTTCCACTGGACGATCGGACCGAAGTGGATCCATCCTGTCGCTCCAGGTCACGCCCTGTCGATCGCGCCGCCATGAGACGTCCCCAGCGCCCCCGCCGCTCCCCGTCCCCCGGAGTGCTCCACCATCTGGCGGCGGTGCTGAGCCTGGCCGGTCGCTCCGGGGCGGTCGCCGCCAGCGGTGTCAGCCTGCGCCGCCGGCGCCAGCGGCTGGAGCTGGCCCAGCGGCTGCTGGATCCGCTCCCGGAGGCCCTGCTGCCACGCGGGCGCCAAAGCGACCGCTTCTGGACGGCCCTGCGCTGGGGGGGGCTCGGGCTGCTGCTGGCCTGGTTGCTCAGGCCCTGATTCAGGCGTCGGCTTCGCCGACGAACTCGAGCGGATGGGGTCGCTGCTCCAGGGCCTCCACCTCACGGCGCTTCAGGGCGGTCCAGTCATCGAGAAGCTCCCGGCCGAAGACATCGCCGGCCAGCAGGTAGTCGTGGTCGTCGTCCAGGGCCGCCATGGCGGCGCGCAGGTCGGTGGGCAAGGTGGCAGACGATGGGGCGGGCTCCCGATCAGCAGGGGGGCCGGGATCGATCTGGTGGCGCACCCCATCGAGGCCCGCCAGCAGCATGGCGCTGAAGGCCAGGTAGGGATTGGCGAGCCCGTCGCCCTGGCGCAGCACCAGCCGCCGCCGGCCGGGATCGCTGTCCGGCTCGGGAACGGCCACCACGGTGGCGGAGTCGTGGCGGGCATAGGCCAGGCGGGTCGGCGCCTGGGGCCTGCTCCCCAGCCGCCGGTAGCTGTTGGTGCCGGGGTTGGTGAAGGCGGCCAGCGAGGGGCCATGGCGCAGCAGCCCCCCCAGGTACCAGCGGGCCGTCTGGGAGAGGTCGCCGTAGGTGCCTTCGCCGGCAAACAGGGGATGGCCCGCCTTCCACAGGCTCTGGTGCACCGCCAGGCCGGCGCAGGCGCCCTCCAGGGTGGGCCTGGGCAGGAAGGTGGCGCTCCAGCCGTGGCGGCGGGCCACGTTCCGCACCACGTAGCGGCTCACCATCAGCGCGTCGGCGGCCCGCAGCGGATCGTCGCTGGCCAGCGTGAGGTGCTGCAGGGGACCGGCCGCCGGCTGGAGCGGCAGCCGGGCCCGGATCCCCAGGGCCGCCAGGGTCAGCGCCAGCTCGCTGTGCAGAGCCTCCGGCGGAGCGGCCCCGAGGGCGATGCGGTAACCGCAGCCGAGCTCGTCGGCCCCGGAGGTGAGCTCCTGGAACAGGAAGTAGCCCGACTCGGTGCCGAAGCGGGCGGCATCCGCCAGTCCGCTGCCCGCCAGCAGGGCCAGGGCACGGGCCGCCAGGGTGCGCGGGCAGTGGCGGAGGCGCCCAGCGCCGTCGGGTGGCCCCTCGACCGCGGCGATCAGGCTCAGGCTCCGGGGGGCGAGGAAAGGGTCGATCCAGGCGGTGGCCGGGTCCGGATGCAGCACCAGGCCGTCGAGGGCCAGGCCGTGGTGGAAGGCTCCCTCCCCGAGACGATGCGCATCCAGGCCGATCGACTGCCAGCGCCCCGCCAGGTCCGTCACCTTGAAGTCGAGGCGCTCGATGCCGTCGTCACCGAGGCGGCGCAGAACGTCCTGGGCGGAGGGGGCCATGGCGGGGGGCGGGTGGGAAGGCTGCCGCCACGATGGTGCCCCCCCGATCCGCCGGTGGCCGCGTAACCGTTTCTGTCAGATTCCCCAGAACCAGCCGCAGCACAGGAATCTGGCGGATTGCGAGTGCTACCTTCCGCTTCAGGTGCGTCGATCCGTTTCGTCCATGCGAGATGCCATCACCGGTCTGATCGGTCGCTACGACCAGCTGGGCCGCTATTTCGATCGCTCCGCGATCGATCGGATCGATTCCTATTTCGGTCAGGCGGAGTTGCGGCTGGCCGCGGTCGAGCTGATCAACCGGGAAGCCGCCACCATCGTCCGGGAGGCGGCCCAGCGCCTCTGGCTGGAGGACCCGGAACTGCTGCTCCCCGGCGGCAACGCCTACACCACCCGGCGTCTGGCGGCCTGCCTGCGGGACATGGATTACTTCCTGCGCTACGCCAGCTACGCCCTGGTGGCTGACGACTTCACCATCCTCGACGAGCGGGTGCTGAACGGTCTCGACGACACCTACAAGAGCCTGGGGGTGCCCACCGGTCCCACCGTCCGCAGCATCGCCCTGCTCGGTGAGGTGATCGCCGAGATGCTGGCCGATGCCGGCATGGTGGATACCGCCCTTGTGCGGGCCCCCTTTGAGCACCTCTGCCGCGGCCTCTCCTCCAGCAACGTCCGGGCCCGCTGAGGCGACCGTTCCCTAATCTCAGTTCACTACTGCCTCCCCGCCAGGTCTTGCCTTCTCTCCCAGTGCCTCCATCCGTCAGCAGCGCCCACCGGCTCGCCCTGGACCCCATCGCCACCCCCGAGCGTCTGCTGCTGGGTCCAGGACCGTCCAATGCCCACCCCACGGTGCTGCAGGCCCTGGCCCGGATGCCGATCGGCCACCTGGACCCCCTCTACATCGACCTGATGGGTGAGGTGCAGGAACTGCTCCGCTACGCCTGGCAGACCGACAACCGGCTCACCATCCCGATGAGCGGCACCGGCAGCGCCGCCATGGAGGCGACGCTGGCCAACACCATCGAACCCGGCGACAAGGTGCTGGTGGCGGTGATGGGCTATTTCGGCCAGCGCCTGGTCGACATGGCCGGCCGCTACCGGGCCGAGGTGGTCACGATCGAGCGGCCCTGGGGAGAGTCCTTCGATCTGGCCGAACTCGAAGCCGCCCTGACCGCCCACAAGCCCACCATCCTGGCGATGGTGCACGCCGAGACCTCCACCGGCGTCTGCCAGCCGATGGAGGGCATCGGCGACCTCTGCCGGCAGCACGACTGCCTGCTGCTGCTGGACACGGTCACCTCCCTGGGGGCCGTGCCGCTGCACATCGATGCCTGGAAGGTGGACCTGGCCTACAGCTGCAGCCAGAAGGGCCTCAGCTGCCCCCCCGGCCTGGGCCCCTTCACCATGGGCCCCCGGGCCGAGGCCAAGCTGGCCGCCCGTTCCGGCAAGGTGCCCAACTGGTACCTCGATGTCTCCCTGCTCAACAAGTACTGGGGCAGCGACCGGGTGTACCACCACACCGCCCCGGTCAACATGAACTTCGGCATGCGGGAAGCCCTGCGGCTTCTGGCCGAAGAAGGGCTGGAGGCCGCCTGGGCGCGCCACCGTAGCAACGCCGAGCGCCTCTGGGCCGGCCTGGAGCGGCTGGGGCTTGAGCTGCATGTCAGCGAGCCCCTGCGGCTGGCCACCCTCACCACGGTCCGGATTCCCGAGGGAGTCGACGGCAAGGCCTTCAGCCGCCATCTGCTCGACCGCTTCGGCATCGAGGTGGGCGGCGGGCTCGGGGATTTGGCCGGCAAGGTGTGGCGCATCGGCCTGATGGGCTACAACAGCACCCCGGAGAACGTCGATCGCCTGCTCGCCATCTTCGAGAGCGAACTGCCCGCCTTCCGGCCGTCGCCCGCGGCCGTCGCGGCCGCCATCGCCTGAGTCAGGCCTGGCCCTCTCCCCCGGCCCGGTGCTCCTGATGGGCCCGGCGCCGCTGGCGGAACCAGGTCTCCAGCTGTTCCCCGGCCCGCTCCCCCAGCACGCCCCCCCTCACCACCATGTGGTGGTGGGCACTGGGGTGGCAGGAGAGATCCAGGCTGCCGCCGAGGCCGCCCCGCTTCGGATCGGCCGCCCCGTAGATCACCGTGCCCACCCGCGCCTGGATCAGGGCGCCGGCGCACATCGGACAGGGCTCGAGGGTCACCAGCAGGGTGCAGCCGTTGAAGCGCCAGTCGCCCCGGGCCGCCGCCGCCCGGCGCAGGGCCAGCAGCTCGGCGTGCCCCAGCGGGTCCGCCCGCCGGTGGCGCCGGTTGCTGCCCCAGCCCACACAGCGGCCGGCCTCATCCAGCAGGGCCGCCGCCACCGGGATCTCCCCGCCGGCCCCGACCGCGTCGGCGAGGCGCAGGAGCCGGTCCATCCAGAGCTGGCTGGCGGCGTCATTCAGCATGGACGCGTCATGCAGCATGGACTTCTTCTAGCCATGCCTCCGGAGGGGCAAGCGGCAGAATGCCGAAGCCCCCACCGTCGCCGTTGGCCAGCGTCCCCCCCGCCCAGCGGCATGCGCCGCCCCCCACGGAGTGCGGCTCCTTTGTGGATCCGTTCCAGGTGGATCCGGCCCTCGAGGCTTTTCTGCACCAGGCGTCGACCCTGCTGTGCCGCTGGCTGGGTGAGGCCGGCCACGGCACCCCCCTGCCTGGTCTGAGCGTGCTGCCGGCGGTGGAGCCGGAGGCCGAAGGCCTGGGCAGCGAGCGGCTGCTGGCCGATCTCCAGCTGGTGATGGAGGGGGCCTACAACCCCAACCACCCCGGCGCCCTGGCCCACCTCGACCCGCCGCCCCTGTCGGCCTCGATCGTGGCCGATCTGGTCTGCGCCGGGCTGAACAACAACCTGCTGGCCGAGGAGCTCTCCCCCAGCCTGAGCCGCCTGGAGCGGGCCCTGTGCGCCTGGATGGCGGCGCGTTTCGGCCTGCCCGAGGGTTCCGGCGGGGTGGCCGCCAGCGGCGGTAGCCTCAGCAACCTGATGGCCCTGGTCACCGCCCGCCACCAGCGGGGCCTGGCGACCCGGTCCGACGCGGTGGTGCTCTGCAGCGAGGAGGCCCACGTCTCGCTGATCAAGGCCGTCGCCGTGATGGGCCTGCCGGCCGAGGCCCTGGTGCGGCTGCCGGTGACCGCTGCCGGCGACCTCGACCCCCTGGCCCTTGAGGAGCGGCTGGCCCGGCTCGATCGGGCCGGCATCCCCGTGATCGCCGTGGTGGCCACCTCCGGCACCACCGTCCGGGGCGCCCTCGATCCCCTGGAGCCCATCGCCGCCCTCTGCCGTCGCTACGGCCACTGGCTGCACGTGGACGGGGCCATCGGGGCGATCTTCGCCTTCAGCGAACGACTCCGGCCCCTGCTGGGCGGCCTGGGGCTGGCCGATTCCATCACGGTCAACCCCCAGAAGCTGCTCGGCATCACCAAGACCTCCTCCCTGCTGCTGCTGGCCGACCCCCGCCACCTGCAGCGGGCCTTCAGCACCGGCCTGCCCTACATGGAGCCCAGCTGGGGCGGCGGCCACCAGGGGGAGTCGGGCCTGCAGGGCACCCGGCCGGGGGAGATCCTCAAGCTCTGGCTGGGGCTGCGCCAGCTCGGCCTCGACGGCATGGCCGCCCTGATCGAGGCGGCCGTCCAGCGCCGCAGCGAGCTGGAGCGGCGGCTGCGGGCGATCGGTGGCCTGACCCTCTGCAGCGGTCCCCTGCACCTGCTTGCCTTCCGCCCCGAGCGCTCAGGCGCCGCCGGCGCCGAACGCTGGAGTGCGGCCACCCGGGCGGCCCTGCTGGGGGAGCAGCTGATGCTGTCGCGGCCCGTCTACCGGGGGCTCCACCACCTCAAGGCGGTGCTGGGCAACCCCCACACGGGCAGCGAGCACCTGGAGCGCCTGGCCCTGGTGGTGCAGCGGAGCCTGGCGGAGGCGGCCGATGGCTGAACCGAAGCCGGAGCCGGTGGCGCCCCAGCGCCCCGCCAACGACCGCCGCGGCCACTGGGTGGCGATCCTCACCGGTGCCCTCTCGATCCTGATCGGGGTGGCCTATCTGGTGCTGATCACCGTCCTGGATTCCCGCGGTCCTCTCCAGCCCCCGCCCCCCGAGGCCCTGGGCGTGGCGGCAGCCGCCGCGCCTGCCGCTGCTGCAGCGGTTCCACCACCCGGCTGAGGGCCGTCTCCAGGAAACGGCGCAGCATCCCCTCCCGCTGGTTGAGGTCGTACTCGCGCTGCAGCACTTCCTGCAGCCCGCCATCCCCCCAGTCCTGGTTCTGGCGGAAGTAGGTGATGAAGCTGCGGCCCGCCACCCGGGTGAGCCAGGCCGCGCTCACCGCCTGTACCGCCCGGCTGACCACCAGGGCCGGAAGGCTGAGGCTCAGGGCCGAGGTGATCAGGCCCACCCCCCCCTTGATCAGGCCGAGGCCCGCCAGGGTGCGGCCCACGGAGAGCGCCAGGTCCTGGGCGTTCTCGCGGCTGAGGCTGACGCCGTAGACGCGGCCGATCTCCACCACCATCTGGGCGTTCACCGCCGCGGTGGCCAGCAGGTCGATGCCCGGCAGCGGCGTCACCATCACCACCCCGGCGCCGATCCACATGTAACGGTCGACGATCGTGCCGGCATCGCTGCGGCGTTGGCGGTCGAGCAGATCCTGGCTGGCCTGGCTGAGGCGACGGCACTGCAGCAGCAGGTTGTCGGCGATCAGCTCCTCCCCGTCGGCATGCAGGACGGCGGCGATGCGGCGCAGCAGGGCCTCCACCTCCGGCGCCGGCTGCAGCGGCTTGCCCCCCGGCATTGGCACGCTCTGGGGGGCGGCGCTGGCGGGGATCACATCCTCCGGGCCGAGGCGTGCGGCGCAACGCTGCCGCAGCAGTGCCAGCAGGCGACGCTCCTCCTCTTCGCCGCGCAGGTCGCATTTGTTGAGCACCAGCAGCAGCCGCTTGCCCAGCCCCGCCAGGGCTTCGAACACCTCCAGCTCGCTGGCCCGCAGGTCCCCGTCCAGCACCAGCAGCAGCAGGTCGGCCCGGGCGGCCAGTTCCCGGGCCACGCGCTCCCGCTCGCGGCCCTCGCGCCCCGCTTCGAGAATCCCCGGGGTGTCCTCCAGGATCACGGCCCGGGGCAGATCCTTCAGCCGCAGCCGGTAGCGGGTGGCGGCCGTGGTCGAGCCCATCGGCGCCCCCACCTCCCCCACCAGCTCCTGCAGCAGGGCGCGGATCAGGGAGGTCTTGCCGGTCGAGCCGGTGCCGAAGACAACGATCACCAGGTCGCCCCGCTCCAGCTCCGCCTCCATCCGCTGCCGTTCCTGACGCAGGGCCTCCCGCTCCACCGCGTCGCGCACCTGGGCCAGGGTGCGGTCGATGGAGCCCAGGTTCCGCTGGGCCGCCTCCCGGCGGCTGGAGGGCACCGCAGCGGGGGCGGATTTCCCGGGGCCCATCGTCCCGCCCTGCCGCAGCCGGCGCAGCCAGGGCCAGCCCACCTGGGCCAGGGCCACCACCAGGGCCGCCAGCATGATCAGCATCAGCGGCCCCACCATCCAGTAGGGCAGCCAGGTGCTCAGGGTCCATTGCAGCTGCTGGATCGCCTGCAGCACCATGCCCAGCACCACCAGCGCCAGCAGACCCAGAAAGACCCAGATCCAGAGCCGCTGCGGCAGCTTCACGGTCCCGGCGGTGCGGAGCGCACGATCTCGCCGAACAGGGAGGCGGCCAGGGAGCTGCTGGCGGTGGTGGGGCTGTTGTCATCGTTGCCCAGCCAGATGCCGATCACCCACTGGCGCCTGGGGGCATAGCCCACGAACAGCAGGTCCCGGCCCTCGTTGGTGGTGCCGGTCTTGCCCCAGCTGCCGGCGCCCACATAGGCGGCGCTGCCGGTGCCGCCGCTGACCACCGCCTCCAGCAGCGTCCGCATCGCCTTGGCGGTGGCGGGACTCATCACCCGCCTCCCGGGGTTGCTGATGGTCCTGGAGCTGCCGGCGGAGGCCCGGCAATCGGCCCCGCCCCGTTCCCCCGGCGCCTGGGAGGCGCCGCAGGCCTCGGCATCGGTGAGCCGCCGGATCGTGGTCGGGGCACGCCAGAGCCCGTCGGCGGCGACGGCCGCATAGGCCGCCGTGAGCTCCAGCAGGGTCACCTCGCTCTGGCCCAGGGCCAGGCCCGGCACCGGGGCCAGGGGGCTGGTGAACCCCAGGTCCCGGCCCTTGCCCACCACGGCGTCGAGGCCATCCCGGCGGGCCAGCCGCAGGGCGGCGGTGTTGCTGCTGATCGCCATGGCCTGGCGCAGGCTGAGGCTGCCGCCGCAGCCGCTGCTGAAGTGCTGGCCGCCCCAGTCCAGCGGTCCGCAGCCGATCCGGTCCCCGGGCCGGGCGCCCCGCTCCAGGGCGACGACGTAGGGCACCAGCTTGAAGGTGCTGCCGGGCTGGCGCAGGGCCATCGAGGCGCGGTTGAACTGGCTCTGCAGATAATCCCGGCCGCCGGCGATGGCGCGGATGCCTCCGGTGCGGCTGTCGAGAATCACCACCGCCCCCTGGCTCACCCCCAGGGATCGGCTGGCGTCGATGCGCTGGCGCAGCAGCAGCTCGACCCGCTCCTGCAGCAGCGGATCGAGGTGGGTGTCGATCAGGAAATTGCCCTCGGCGGCCACCGCTTTGCCCACCTGGTTCTCCAGGTCGCGGCGCACCTGGTCGGTGTAGAAGGGCGCCCCGCGCTGCTGGGCGGAGCGGCAGGCATCCGCGGCCAGGCGGATCGACTGGCGCCGGGCCCGCCGGGCCTGGTCGGCGGAGATGCGGTTGGTGGCCGCCATCTTGTCGAGCACCTGGTTGCGGGAGGCGAGGGCCGCCGCGGGATCGACGCAGGGGTCGTAGCCGTTCGGGGAGGGGAGCAGGCCCACCAGCAGGGCGGCCTCCTCGAGCTTCAGCGCCGAGGCCGGACGGTTGAAGAAGCGCCGGGAGGCGTCCTCGAACCCCCAGACGGCCCCCAGATAGACCCGGTTGAGGTAGCTGAGCAGCAGCTCCTCCTTGCTGAAGCGGGCCTCCAGCTGCAGGGCCACCAGCAGCTCCCGCCACTTGCGCCCCAGGGTCTCCCCCTGCCCCACCTGCTCCGGGTACAGGCTGCGGGCGATCTGCTGGGTGAGGGTGCTGCCGCCTTCGAGCACCCGGCCCCCCAGCAGGTTGGTGACCAGGGCCCGGGCGGTGCCGATCGGGTCCACGCCGGGGTGCCACCAGAAGCGATTGTCCTCACTGGCCAGCAGGGCATCGATCAGCACCGGGGGGTAGGCGCCGAGCTCGGCAAGCTCGCGGCGCTTGCGATCGGCCACGGAGGCCACCGGTCGATCCTGGCGGTCGTAGAGGAGCAGGGGGCCCCGCACCGTCGCCAGGCTGCCGCGGGTGGGCACCTGGAGCAGGGACAGGGCCAGCAGCAGGCTGCCGCCGCCGGCCACGGCCGCCGCGGCCCGCGCCCCCCAGCGGCCGATCCGGTCGAGGCGGGTGCTGCCGTCGCGCTCGAACAGCAGCGTGGGCAGATCCGCCTGATCGGCGGGCCCGAAGCGCACCCGGTCCCCCTCGCGCAGCACCAGCTCCCGCACCCTCCGGCCCCGCCACCACAGCCCGTTGGTGGAGCCGGCGTCGCTCAGCAGCCAATGCCCGCCGTGGTTCTCCAGCAGGGCGTGGTGGCGGCTGACCGCCGTGTGGTCGATGACGATGGCGTTGTCGGCGGCGCGGCCGATCCGATACAGGCTGCCGTGCAGGGGCTGCTCCAGATCCGGCAGGCCCGGCCGCTGCACCGTGAGCCGGGGGCCGGGAGCCCGGGGCCGCAGCCGCTGCTCCAGCCCTTCAAGGATGGCGGTCGGCATGGGGTCGCAGCAGGTCGATGAGGAAGCAGGCCACGGCCAGGTTGATGGCGACGTCGGCGAGGTTGAAGATCGGGAAATGGATCGGGACGAACTCCAGGAAGTCCACCACGGCCCCATGGCGCCAGCGGTCGATGCCGTTGCCGACGGCGCCCCCGAGCAGCAGTCCCAGGGCCAGCACGTTCCAGAGGCCGGCGGGAGGACGCCACAGGATCCAGAACAGCAGGCCGAGGCTCACCAGGGCGCTCACCAGGCCCAGCTGGTTCGGCGCCCCGGCGAAGAGGCTGAAGGCCGCCCCGGTGTTGCTGACGCGCTGCAGCTGCAGCAGGCCGGGCAGCAGGGGCTCAATGCTGCCGCTGGCCAGGTTCTCGACGGCCCAGCGCTTGCTGAGCTGATCCAGCCCCACGGCGACGGCCGCCAGCAACAGGGGGGTCAGCCGCTGGCGCAGTGTTCGTGTCATCACGAGGGCACCAGCAGCAGACGGCGCAGCAGCCAGGCCAGGACACCGGCGGCGCAGCAGAGCAGCAGCTGGGGCAGCAGGGCCAGGCTGTAGCCCACCACCAGGGTGAGGGTGTCGCCGCCCCAGCGGCCGGCCAGGCTGCCCAGGAGGAGGTTGGCGAGGCCGCAGAGATGCAGCACCACCAGGCCGATGGCGGCGGCGCCGGCGAGGGTCAGGGGATCGTCCATGCCCGGCTGGCGCGCCAGCTTGCCGGTGATCCAGGCGGCCGGCAGGAAGCCCGCCAGGTAGCCGAAGCCCGGATCGAGCAGGTAGCCGACGCCGCCCCCTTCATGGAACACCGGCAGCTGGAACAGACCGACACTGAGATAGGCCACAGCCGCCAGCGTGGCACTGCGGGGACCGCAGACCAGGGCCGTCAGGAGCAGGGCCGGCACCTGCAGGGTGATGCCGAGCGGACGCACGGCCCAGCCCGCCGCCTCGTGGACCGGGAAGGCCGCCGGCACCAGACCGCCGACGAGTATCAGGAGAAGGCCGGCGATCGCTCCGCTCCAGGTGGCAAGGGCCCGCAATGAACCGTCCATGGCTGGCGCCCATCCTGCTGCAGCTAGGTTCGGCTGAGAAGGGCCCCCAGCCCGCCCGCCGGGCACCCTTACCTCCGGAGCCCCCTACCGCCGGACCCCGTACCGATGCCGGATTCAACCCCCACCGACCCGCCCGCCGCCGAGGAGATGGCGCCGACGGTTCCGCCGGTGGAGATCCACCTGGGGGATGCGGTGCGGCTGCGCCAGCCGCTGCGCTACCTCAAGACCGCCGACCCGATGCCGATGCTGCGCCCGCCGGACCTGGTGGATCCGGGGGAGGTGGGCCGCGTGGTGGAGATCCGGGCCCTGGATCTGCGGGCCATCCGCTTCCGCCGCGGCACCTTCCTGATCAACGCGACGGATCTGGAACCCGCCCCGGCCGACGGCTGAGGCCGTGGTTCTGCCAGGCCAGCTGCGCCTGCGCCAGGGCCGGGGCCGGCCCCACCAGGCTCAGGGACGGGGAGGCGAGCCAGCGGCAGGCGGCCGATCGCAGATCCCCGGCGCCGAGGCCAGGGGCCCGCTCCAGTACCCGGCGCACATGGTCGGCGGGCAGGCCCTGGCTGAGCACCAGCGCCAGACGCTCGGCGATCTGGGAGCAGGTCTGGCGCCCCATGGCGTCCTGCCCCTGGAACTTCGCCAGGGCCAGCAGCCGTGAGCCCTCGTCCAGCGGCTCCTCCAGGAGCCGCTGCCACTCGTCCAGCAGGCAGGTGGTGGCTTCCGCCACCCGCTCGGCCGAGGTGGACAGGTGCATGACGAACGGCGCTCCGCCGGCATGGGCCGGCAGGTGCACACCGACGTCGTAGGCCAGACCACGCTCCTCCCGCATCGTGATGAACAGGCGGCTGGACATGCCGAGGCCCAGGTGCGCCTGCAGCAACCGCAGGGCCAGGGCGTCGTGGTGGGCCAGGGGAACGGTGGCGGCCCCCAGCATCAGCACCACCTGTTCGGTGTCCTGCACCTGCTGGCCCAGGTGACCGGTGGCCGGCGGCGGACCGGCGAAGGGCTGGGTCACCGGGGCGTGGGTGTTCCAGGGGGACGCCGCCAGTTCCCGTTCCAGCACCTCCCCCAGGGCGGCGGGGGCGTCGCCGCAGAGAACCAGGACGGCGCCGTCGCTGCCGAGCCGTTCCACCAGGGGGCGCAGATCGTCCGGCCCGAGGCCGGCCAGTTCCGCTTCGATCCCGAGGGGGTCATGGCCGTAGGGCCCGTCGCCGTAGAGCAACCGGCGCAGCTGGTCGTGGGCCAGCTGGAAGGGGTCCTCCTTCTGGCGCTGCAGCATCTGCAGGTTGAGCTGGCGCTCGATCGCCACCTGGTCGGCCTCCAGCCGGGGCCGCCGGGCCATCGCCAGCAGCAGGGGCACCAGGGTGGTGGCGTCGTCGGCGGCGCACTTCAGGGCCAGCACCAGGCCATCCTCGTGGGCCTCCACCCGCAGGGCGGCACCGGCCCCCTCGACACAGTCGGCGAGGGCCTCGGCATCGAGGTCCCCGCAGCCCCGCGTCATGGTGCCGGCCAGCAGCTGGTGGGCGCCGCGGGCACCGGCGGGGTCGCGGCCGCTGCCGCCGGGGATGGCGAGGCGGGCCGCCAGGATCGCCGGCCCGGGCCGGTGCAGGATCCGCAGGGGCAGGCCGCCCTCCAGGACGCGGCTGTCTTCGCTGCCGGACGGGTGGCTGCCGGGGGATTGGCTGCCGGGGGGTGGCGCGATGCTCATGCCGGCACCGCCTCGAGCACGCAGGCCCGGGCCGGATCCAGCAGGGGCAGCGTCTGCTCCTGGAGCCGCTGGGGCGACCAGCGCTCCAGCAGTTCCAGGGGATGGCCGAGGGGCTGGGGCCGGCCCCAGAGGCGGCTGCTGCCGATCAGGGAGGCCACGCCGCCGGGGGATTCCAGGGAGAAGCGGTAGCCGTTGGCGACGAGGCGCCGGGCCCGTCCCCACTCCTGTTCATCCAGGGAGTCCTGGCGGAGCTCCTGCCACACCTGGTCGATGGCCTGCCGCACCTCGCCCAGCTCCTCGGGATCGCAGACGGCCTCCAGCAGGGCGATGCTGCCGCCCTCCATGGCATGCAGGTCCAGATCGATGCTCTCCACGATCTGCAGCTGCTCCCGCAGCCGCTCCACCAGACGGCTGCGGCGTCCTTCCGCCAGCACGGTGGTGCCCAGGTCGGCCCCGGCCATGGCCTCCAGATCGGCGGCGGGCGGCAGCCACCACAGCATCAGCAGGCGGGCGGCCTCGAGCCGCGGCACCGCCAGCCGGTGCACCCCCGGGGTGACGCTCAGCTCCGCCGGCACCATCGGCGCGCCGCTGGCCGCCAGGGCCGCGAGGGGGCCGCTGGCGGCCCGATCCATCAGGGCGCCATCGCCGACGGCACCGGCGAGGGACAGGACGCAGCGGCCGGCGGCGTACTGGCGGTTGTGGAAGGCCGCCATGGCGGCCGGGTCATGGTCGAGCAGGGCCTGGCGCCGCCCCAGGATCGGCAGACCGTAGGGGTGGTCGGGACAGGCCAGGGACAGCAGCCGCTGCAGGGCCACCTCCTCGGGCTGGTCCTCACTCTGGGCCAGCTCCTCCAGCACCACCTGCCGCTCCATGGCGAAGCTGTCGGGGTCGAGCCGGGGCTGCAGCACCAGATCCATCAGCAGATCAAGGGCCTCGGCCCCCCCCTCCGGGGGCATCAGGGCGTGGAAGTGGACGTCGTCGAAGCCGGTGGCGGCATTGCTGCTGCCCCCCAGGGCCTCGATGCGGCGATCGAACTCCCCGGCCGCAAGCCCGTCACTGCCCTTGAACACCATGTGCTCGAGGAAGTGGGCCAGGCCGCTCTCCGCGGGCGTCTCGAAGGCGCTGCCGGCCCGGCACCAGAAATCGAGGCAGACCAGGGGGGCGTCCTCCAGGTCGAGCTGCACCAGTTCGACCCCGTTGGCGAGGGTGTGGCTGACGGGGACGGCCAGACCGGGCAGCAAGGACCCGCAACAACCCAGGGAATCGCTCACGGATGCATGGCAGGATCCGCATTCTGCTGTGACGACGTGTCCATGGGTGAGGTCGCACCGGCCGTTGACGGTGGCATCCATCCCCTGGTGGATTCCCTGGCGGAGCGGATCCGGCTCTGTCGCCATGCTCTGCCGGATCTGGCCCCCCTGGCCATCGACCCGGAACTGGAGGCGATCAGCGGCAGCCTGGACGGGGATGCCCTGTTCATCCGCAACGAGGTGCACCGCTGCCGCGGGCTGCGCAAGCTGCACCTGGAGACGGCGCGCCTCGGGGCCGGGCTGCAGATCCTCCACTGCGTCTTCTTCCCCGATCCCCGCCACGACCTGCCGGTCTTCGGCGCCGACATCGTCGCCGGCAAGGCCGGGGTCAGCGCCGCCATCGTCGATCTCTCCCCCGTTGGGGAGACCCTGCCGGAATCCATCGCGGAGGCCCTGGCCGGCCGGGAGCGGCCCGCCTTCGCCCAGGTGCGCGATCTGCCCCCCTGGGGATCGATCTTCTCCCCCCACGTGCTCTTCGTGCGGCCGGAGTCGGAGGCGGAGGAAAAGGGGTTCGTCGAGGAGGTGGCGACGTTCCTCGGCGTGCTGGCCACAGCGGCGGCGGCGAGCCCTTCCCAAGCCCATGACGATCCGGCTACGGTTGCGCGATGGCGCGGGCAGCTGAGGTATTGCAAGCAACAGAAACAAAACGACAAGACCCGGAGGGTGCTGGAGAAGGCGTTCAACCCCCAGTGGGCGGACCGCTACATCGAGGACCTGCTCTTCGACGACCCACCGGTCCCTGGCGCAACGGCCTGATCGTCGCCGGCGTGGCGGGTCTGCTGGTGGGCGGTGTCGTCTTGTACCAGCGCCTGCAGCCCGCCAAGCCTCCGGCCGCCGCTGTCGCCCGTCCGCCGGCCCCGGTGGAGGCCGTCGCGGCCCTGGGCCAGCTGGAGCCCGACGGCGACGTGCGCATCCTGGCGGCGCCGATCACGGGCATCGGCGGCAGTCCCCGCATCACCGAGCTCCTGGTGGCCGAGGGTGACCGGGTGCGGGCGGGCCAGCTGCTGGCCCGTTTCGACAACCAGCCCCTTCAGCGGGCGGAACTCGAGCTGATCCGCACCCGGATCGCCAACCTCAGCCGCCGGCTCACCATCCAGACCCGCGACCTGGCGCGCTATCGCAAGCTGGCCAGCGACGGCGCCTATTCCGCCGCCGATCTGGATGTGCTTGAGCAGCGCACCCTGGAGCTCCAGGGGCAGCTGCAGGAGGCCAGGGCCTCCCTGGTCAAGGCCAGCACCGACCTGGTCAACACCGAACTGCGGGCCCCGATCGACGGAACGGTGCTGCGCATCCAGTCCCGCGTCGGCGAACGGCCCGGCGACAAGGGCATCCTCGAGCTGGGGGCCAGCGATCGCATGGAAGCCTCGATCGAGGTCTACGAAAGCGACATCGATCGGGTGCGGGTCGGCCAGGCCGTCACCCTCACCAGTGAGAACGGCGGCTTCGACGGCACCCTCCGGGGCACCGTGCGGCGCATCAGTCCCCAGGTCCGCCAGCGGGAGGTGCTCTCCACCGATCCCACCGGCGATGCCGATGCCCGCGTCGTCGAGGTGCGGGTGCGGCTCGATCCCCAGGATGGGGCGAAGGTCGCCGACCTCAGCGGCCTCAAGGTCATCGCCCGCATGCAGCCATGAGCCTCTGGCAGGGACGCCGCATCCCGCTGGCCTGGCTGCTGCTCACCCGCCAGCCGATGCGCCTGGCGGTGGCCCTGGCCGGGATCACCTTCGCCGGGATCCTGATGTTCATGCAGCTGGGCTTCCGCGACGCCCTGTTCGACTCCAGCGTCACGGTGCACAAGCTGTTCGACACCGATCTGGTGCTGCTCAGCCCCCGCAGCAAGAGCTCGATCAGCATGACCGGCTTCCCCGAGCGACGGCTGGTGCAGGCCAAGGCCGATCCGGACGTGACCGGCATCACCCCAGTGCACTGGAACCTGCTGCTCTGGCGCAACCCCCAGACCAAGGGCACGCGCTCGATCCTGGCCCTGGGTTTTGAACCGGGGGATCCCCTGTTCCTCGATCCGGCCGTCACCGCCATGGCGCCCCGCCTCACCCAGAAGGGCCGGGTGCTTTTCGACGACCTCTCCCGTGACGAGTTCGGACCGGTGGCGAAATGGTTCCGGGAGGGCCGAACCGTCGAGAGCGAGGTGGCGGGCAAGCGGCTGCGGGTGGCGGGCCTGTTCAGTTCAGGGCCCTCCTTCGGTGCCGACGGCAACCTCCTCACCAGCCGGGAAACCCTGCTGAGCCTGGTGCCGAACAACCCGCCCGGCAGCATCGAACTGGGTCTGATCCGGCTCCGCCCCGGGGCCGACCCCGCCCAGGTGGTGGACCGCTTGCGCCGCCTGCTGCCGGAAGACGTGACCGTGCTCACCAAGCAGGGCTTCCTGGATCTGGAGATGGACTACTGGCGCACCAGCACCGCCATCGGCTTCATCTTCACCCTTGGCGCCGCCATGGGCTTCGTGGTGGGCTGCGTGATCGTCTATCAGATCCTCTACTCCGACGTCAGCGACCACCTGCCGGAGTACGCCACCCTGATGGCCATGGGCTACAGCCTGCTCACCCTTCTGGGGGTTGTGGCGCGCGAGGGGCTGCTGCTGGCGATCTTCGGCTACGTGCCCGCCTACCTCGCCGGCCAGGTGCTGTATGCCGCCATCCATGCCGCCACCAAGCTGCCGGTGGCGATGGCCGGTGACCGGTCCATGACCGTCTTCCTGATGATCCTGGTGATGTGCATGGGGTCGGCGGCGATGGCGATGCGCAAGCTGGGCGACGCCGATCCGGCCGACATTTTCTGAGCCATTCCTTCCTGAGCCGATGACCACGCTCCACACCGGTTCCGCCCCGCCCGTCGCCGGCACGGCCGATGGCCTCGCCACGGTGTCGGTGAGGGGTCTCAGCCACTGGTACGGCTCCGGCGCGATGCGGCGCCAGGTGCTCCAGGGCATCGATCTGGAGATCCACCCCGGCGAAGTGGTGCTGCTCACGGGGCCCTCCGGCTGCGGCAAGACCACCCTGCTCACCCTGGTGGGGGCCCTGCGCCAGGTGATGGAGGGGTCGGTGCGGGTTCTGGGCTGCGAGCTGAACGGCTCCAGCCGCCATGAGCGCCAGCTGCTGCGCCGCAACGTCGGCATGATCTTCCAGGGCCACAACCTGCTCCGGTGCCTCACCGCCGAGCAGAACGTGCAGATGGGGGCCGACCTGCTGCCGGATCTGGGCTACCGCGCCCGTCGCGACCTCTCCCGCGAGTGGCTGCGGGCCGTGGGCCTCTCCGACCACCTCGGCAAGCTCCCCCACGACCTCTCCGGCGGACAGAAGCAACGGGTGGCGATCGCCCGGGCCCTCGCCGCCCACCCCCGCCTGCTCCTGGCCGACGAACCCACCGCCGCCCTGGACAGCCGCACCGGCCGGGAGGTGGTGGAACTGCTCCAGCGCCTGGCCCGGGACGAGGGCTGCGGCGTGCTGATGGTCACCCACGACCCCCGCATCCTCGATGTGGCCGACCGCCTGGTGCGGATGGAGGATGGCCGGCTGTGGGCCGGTGAGGCCGTGGTCGGGTGAGTAGGGTGGAACCTCACAGTCTTTTCAAGGCTCGCATCACCTATGTCGAAACGCAGGAACCTCAAGAAGGAAAAGCAGGAGCGCAACCGGGCCTACGCCCGCAAGTTCAAGAAGCGCAAGCTGCGTAACGACGGCCGCGGTGAAGGGGCCGGCAACGGCGTGACCGGCACGGCCAACAACGGCGGCGCCGCCGACTGACCGGCGCGATCCGGCCAAGGCACCGGGGGGATTCGCTGCGGATCCCCCCTTTTTCATGGCCCCTCCACCGTGGTCCCCGCACCGTGGTTCCTCCACCGTCACCCGATGTTCATCAGCGTCGTCATCCCCACCTACAACCGTCTGCCGATCCTGCGCCAGTGCCTGCAGGCCCTGGAGCTCCAGGAGATCGACGGCCCCCTGCAGGCCTACGAGGTGGTGCTGGTGGACGACGGCTCCACCGACGACACGGTGCGCTGGCTGGATGCCCATGCCACCGCCTTCCCCCATCTGCGCCTGATCCGCCAGGACCACGGCGGCCCCGCCGAGGGGCGCAACCGCGGCGTGGAGGAGGCCCGTGGCGATGTGATCGTCTTCATCGACAGTGATCTGGTGGTGACGGAGCGGTTCCTGCTGCACCACGCCACGGCCCTAGCGCGGGCCTGGCAGGAGAGCGGCGACCGGCTCTGCTTCACCTACGGCGCCGTGATCAACACCCACAACTTCGAAGCGCCCACGTCGGAGCCCCACAAACTGCGGGATCTCTCCTGGGCCTACTTCGCCACCGGCAACGTGGCGATCGACCGCCGGGTGCTGGAGCAGTCGGGCCTGTTCGACACCGGCTTCCGCCTCTACGGCTGGGAGGATCTGGAGCTCGGGGAACGGCTGCGCCGCATGGGCGTGCGGCTGGTGCGCTGCCCCGAGGCCGTGGGCTACCACTGGCACCCGCCCCTGAGCCTCGAGCAGATCCCCGATCTGGTGCGGGTGGAGCGGGAACGGGCCAAGATGGGCCTGGTCTTTTACCGCAAGCACCCCACCCGGCGGGTGCGCTTCATCATCCAGTACACCTGGCTGCATCTGGCGCTCTGGGAGCTGCTCACCCTCGGCGGCCTGATCAATGAACGGACCCTGCGGCCCCTGCTGCGCTGGCTGATCCGCCACGGCAAGGCGGGGCTGGCGATGGAGCTGCTGCGGCTGCCCCTCAACCGCTTCGGGGTGAGGGCCCTCCATGCCGAAGCCCGCCAGCAGGGCCATTTGGTAGGTTGACCCGGTCACACCAACACCGCACACCTGCACGTTTCGGGTGATCCGCCCCCCTTTCCTGGGAGCGGCATCCCTGGCAGGTGGAGGCCAACCCGAAACCCCACAACCCCAATGGCTGTCGTCACTCTCGCCGAGATGATGGAAGCTGGTGCCCACTTCGGACACCAGACCCGTCGCTGGAATCCCAAGATGTCGCGCTACATCTATTGCGCGCGCAACGGAGTCCACATCATCGATCTCGTGCAGACCGCCGTCTGCATGAACAACGCCTACAAATGGACCCGCAGTGCCGCTCGCAGCGGCAAGCGCTTCCTGTTCGTCGGCACCAAGAAGCAGGCCTCCGAGGTCATCGCCCAGGAAGCCGCCCGCTGCGGCGCTTCCTACGTCAACCAGCGATGGCTGGGCGGCATGCTCACCAACTGGAGCACGATGCGGGCCCGCATCGACCGCCTCAAGGACCTGGAGCGCATGGAGTCCTCCGGTGCCATCGCCATGCGGCCCAAGAAGGAAGCCGCCGTGCTGCGGCGTGAGCTCGACCGTCTGCAGAAGTATCTGGGCGGCCTCAAGAACATGCGCCGCCTGCCCGATGTGGTGGTGCTGGTGGATCAGCGCCGCGAGACCAACGCCGTGCTCGAGTGCCGCAAGCTCGACATCCCCCTGGTGTCGATGCTTGACACCAACTGCGATCCCGATCTCTGCGACGTTCCCATCCCCTGCAACGACGACGCCGTGCGTTCCGTGCAACTGGTGCTGGGCCGGCTGGCGGATGCCATCAATGAAGGCCGCCATGGAGCGCAGGATCAGCGCGGCGGCGACGACGACGCCTGAGCCGTTCTCTCCCTCCCGACCTCCCTCCCTCCCGACCCATGGCTGAGATCACAGCGAAGCTCGTCAAGGAACTGCGCGACAAGACCGGCGCCGGCATGATGGACTGCAAGAAGGCCCTCACCGAGTCCGGTGGGGATGCCACCAAGGCCGCCGAATGGCTGCGCCAGAAGGGCATCGCCACCGCCGAGAAGAAGGCCGGCCGTACGGCGGCCGAAGGGGCCGTCGGCAGCTACATCCACACCGGTGCCCGCGTCGGCGTGCTGGTGGAGGTGAACTGCGAGACCGACTTCGTGGCCCGCGGCGAACTCTTCCAGGAGCTGGTGCGCAACGTGGCGATGCAGATCGCCGCCTGCCCCAACGTGGAATACGTCAGCACCGACGACATCCCCCCCGAAGTGGCGGAGCGCGAGAAGTCCATCGAGATGGGTCGCGACGATCTCGCCGGCAAGAAGGAGGAGATGAAGGTCAAGATCGTGGCGGGGCGCATCGGCAAGCGCCTCAAGGAACTGGCCCTGATGGACCAGCCCTTCATCCGCGACAACACCGTGACCGTCGGTGAGATGGTCAAGTCGGCCGCCGGCAAGACCGGTGAGAACATCCGGGTGCGCCGCTTCACCCGCTACACCCTCGGTGAGGGCATTGAGGTGGAGCAGTCGGATTTCGCCGCTGAAGTGGCGGCGATGGGCAAGGCGGCCTGAGCCGGAGCCGTTGAGCGACCCGTCCGATTCGATCGATCTGCCGGGTCAGCTCCAGGCCCTGAACCGGCGGCTGACGCAGTCGAACCCGGAGCTCTACCGCCACGTCGCCCTGTACCTCCAGGTGCTGCGCCAGGCGCTGCCCCAGCAGGTCCGCCAGGCCTGCTTCCATCTCGCCACCCAGGTCCACCCCCAGCGCTACACCGAACTCCCGCTCGAGCGCCGGCAGCTCCTGCACGGCCAGATCCAGGAGCTGGTGGGGCGCTGCTGCAGCCTGCTCACGGTGGAGCACCTGGTGATCCTGGCGGCCCAGATCTCCCGGGAGCGCCAGCGCCGCGACCGTCACGACCGGGAGCAGCTGCTGGAGGAACTCACCTGGGAGGGGGAGAGCGGGGGCGGAGAACCGGAGCCCCTGCCGCCCGGATCGGTGCAGATCGCCTTCGCACCGCCCCTGGCTGGCGGATCCTTCCTCTGGGGTGCGCTCGGCCATGGGGAAGCCCCCCCGCCGGACCCCGACGAAGGGGAGCGGGACGATCCGGATGACGCCCAGTTCGACGACCCTGACGAGGATTCCGAGGAGGGCCCCGAGGAAGGACCCTCGGACGAGACGAAGGGGCGGTCCGAACTGGAGGAGCTGGAGGATTCCCTCTGGCAGGCGGGGCGGCTTCCCGACGATCCCGAGCGGGTGCTGCGCTGGATGGACGGCATGGAGCTGGCCCTGGCCCGGCGCCTGCGCAACCTCTCCCATGCCATCAATGTGGAGCTGCTGCGTGGTGGTGTGAGCCGCAGCCTGCTGCCGGTGAGCCTGCTGGATGCGGTGCTGGCCGGCCAGCTGGAGACCATGGCCGCCCCCGCCAACCTGATGCGCTTGCCCCTGCCCTTCCCGGGAGCCCGCGGCCCCCAGGCCCAGACGCTGGCGGTGCTGCTGCGGCCCACCGATCTGGAGCTGGAGGAACCCCGCCTGCGCACCTGCCGGCGGCGGCTGCAGCAGCATCGCCAGGAGGTTCGCAGAATGGCCCAGCAGTTCCGTCGCCTGCAACGGCGGCTACGGATCCATCAGGCCGAACAGCTTTGGCTGCAGGACATCCGCCCCCCATCGATTCCGACCGACTGAACGGCACCCCCTCCGTGGAAGGTCCGGCCGCGTCCGTGTCCGAAGCCCTGGAGCAGACCCTGGAGCGCTGGTGCACGCCCCTGCAGCTGGCCTGCCGCCTCGAGGCCGAAGCCGGCTTCGCTGATCTCCAGGGGCGCCGCGATCGCTTCAGCGGCTTCATCGGCAGTTCCCTGGCGGCGGCGCCGGAGGGGCTCGAGGCCGCCGAGCGCCAGCAGCTGGCCGCCCTGTCCCGGGACTTCGCCGGCTACGGCGCCCTGGCGCTGGCGGGCCGCCAGTCGCTGGTGCGGCGCCTGCGGCAGGCGCTGCATGAGCTGCGCCGCCGCCGGCAGGAGGTCCGGCCCGTGGGACCCCCACGCCTGCGGCTGGGGCCCCCTGATCCTGCGGTGGGGCCAACCGCCGGCGCTCCCCGGCGGCTCGATCCCCAGACCCCCCTGGCGGAGGTGCCCGGGATCGGCCCGAAGACCGCCACCCGCCTCGCCGCCCTCGGCCTGCTGGTGGTGCGCGATCTGGTGCACCACTACCCCCGCGACTACCTCGATTACGCCCATCTGGTGCGGATCGCGGCCCTGGAGCCTGGGCGGACCGCCACCATCGTGGCGACGGTGCGCCGCTGCCATGCCTTCGGCAGCCCCCGCAACCCCAACCTGGCGATCCTGGAGCTGCAGCTGCAGGACGTGACGGGCCGCCTCAAGGTGACGCGGTTCTTTGCGGGTCGCCGCTTCAGCAGTCCCGGCTGGCTCAAGGCCCAGCAGCGCCTGTATCCGATTGGGGCCACGGTGGCCGTCAGCGGGCTGGTGAAGGACAGCCCCTATGGCCCCTGCTTCGGCGATCCCCTGCTGGAGGTGCTGGAGGCCCCCGGCGCGCCGGTGCGGTCGGAGCGGATCGGACGGTTCGTGCCCGTGTATGCCCTCACCGAGGGCCTCAGTGGCGAGGCCCTCGCCCGGGTCATCGCCGCGGTGCTGCCGGCGGCGAGCCGCTGGCCCGATCCCCTGCCGGAGTCCCTGCGCCTGGAGCTGGGCCTGACGGGCCGTGGCGAGGCGCTGCTGGGGCTGCATCGCCCCGCCGACCGCGACGAGCTGCAGCGCTGCCGCCGGCGCCTGGTCTTCGATGAGTTCCTGCTGCTGCAGCTGGCCCTGGGGCAGCGGCGCGAGCGCCTGCGCCGCTCTCCGGCCCCGCCGCTGCTCCTGCCCAGCGGCGGCGAAGACCTGGTGAGCCGCTTCCTCGACCTGCTGCCCTTTCCCCTCACCGGCGCCCAGAGCCGCGTACTGGCGGAGATCCGCGCCGACATGGAGCGCCCCCAGCCCATGGCCCGGCTGGTCCAGGGGGACGTGGGCAGCGGCAAGACGGTGGTGGCCCTGGCGGCCCTGCTGGGGGCCATCGCCGCCGGCTGTCAGGGGGCCCTGATGGCGCCCACCGAGGTGCTGGCGGCCCAGCATTTCCACAAGCTGGCCGGCTGGCTGCCCCAGCTCGACGTCAGCATCGAGCTGCTCACCGGCTCCACCCCCGCCCGCCGCCGCCGCCAGGTGCTGCAGGACCTGGTCAACGGCCAGGTGAAGCTGCTGGTGGGCACTCACGCCCTGCTGGAGGATCCGGTCCAGTTCGACCGCCTCGGGCTGGTGGTGGTGGATGAGCAGCACCGCTTCGGCGTGCGGCAGCGCAACCGGCTGCTGGCCAAGGGGCTCCAGCCCCATCTGCTCACCATGACCGCCACCCCCATCCCCCGCACCCTGGCCCTCTCGATCCATGGCGATCTGGACCTCAGCCAGATCGATGAACTGCCCCCGGGCCGCACGCCGATCCGCACCAGGCTGCTGCGGGGATCCGAGCGCGCCGGTGCCTGGGAGCTGGTGCGCCAGGAGGTGGCCAAGGGGCAGCGGGCCTACGTGGTGCTGCCCCTGGTGGAGGAATCGGAGAAGCTCGATCTCCGCTCCGCCGTGGAGGTGCACCGCCACCTCGACGAGGAGGTGTTCCCTGAGCTCACGGTGGGGTTGCTGCACGGCCGGATGACCGGTGAGGAGAAGCAGCGGGCCATCGGCGCTTTCCAGGAGGGGCGCTCCCAGGTGCTGGTGTCCACGACGGTGGTGGAGGTGGGAGTGGACGTGCCGGAGGCGAGTGTGATGGTGATCGAACATGCCGAGCGCTTCGGTCTGGCCCAGCTGCACCAGCTGCGGGGCCGGGTGGGCCGGGGGGCCGCCGCCTCCCATTGCCTGCTGCTGCACGAGGGCGACAACGCCATGGCCCGCCAGCGGCTGGAGCTGCTGGCCCGCAGCAGCGACGGCTTCGAGATCGCCGAGATGGACCTGCGGCTGCGGGGACCCGGCCAGGTGCTCGGCACCCGCCAGTCGGGCCTGCCGGACCTGGCCCTGGCCAGCCTCAGCGACGACGGCGCCGTGCTGGAGGAGGCGCGGCTGGCGGCGCGGCGGATCCTGGCGGAGGATCCGGACCTGGCCCGCCATCCGCATCTGAGCGGGGCCCTCGAAGCCCAGCGGCGCCGCTCGGTGGAGGCGGCCCAGTTGAATTGAGCCAGACACCGGCCCGAGCCGGACCCGCCGCCCCCATGCCGCCCCTGCGCCCCTGGAGTCCGATCCCCATCGCCGATGGGGGCGAGCCCCTGGGCGACCTGCCGCCGAGCCTGTGGCGTCTGGAGCCCCACCCCTATCAGGCCCTGGGGGCGCCCTATGGCGCCGGCGCCAGTCCCTTCCGGCTGCGCCGCGGGGTGATCGATCGGCTGGAGCGGGCCCAGGAGCGGCTGCAGCAGCGCCGGCCCGAGTGGCGGCTGGCCATCTTCGACGCCTGGCGCCCCATCGCCGTTCAGGCGTTCATGGTGCGCCAGTCCTTCCGTGAGGCCTGCCGCGAGAGGGGCCTCGACCCCGACGCCTTCGGCCTCCCCCAGCAGGCCGTGGCGGCGGAGGTGGATCGCTTCTGGGCCCCGCCGAGTGCCGATCCGGCCACCCCGCCCCCCCACAGCACCGGCGCCGCGGTGGATCTCACCCTGGCCGAGGCCAGCGGCCGCCCCCTGGCCATGGGCGGGGAGATCGATGCGATCGGCGCCATCTCCGAGCCCGACCACCACGCCGGTGCCGCCCCCGGCAGCGAGGCCGCCGAGTGGCACCAGCGGCGCCGGCTGCTGGCGGCGGTGATGGAGGAGGCCGGTTTCGCCCAGCACCCCAACGAGTGGTGGCATTTCAGCCACGGCGACCAGCTCTGGGCCTGGCGCCGCGGCGAACCGCGGGCCCTCTACGGCGCTGTTGCCGGTGCCGGGGACGGTGCCGGCTGAGCGGTGGCGGGTGCCGGGCTGCTGGTGACCGGGATCACGGTGCCCGGCAGGGTCAGGCCCAGTTCCCGGAACAGCACGCTGGCCTGGGGGCGGGTCAGCAGTCCCTTCTGGACGCAGCGCTTGAGGCTGGCCAGGGTCATGTCGTCCTGCACGCGGCGCAGCTGGGCCAGCACCGCCGGACTCTGGTCGGCGAAGGGCTGCAGATGGGTCTTGTAGGCGGCCCTGATGGCGTCCGGCTGGCAGGCCAGGGGATCGGACTGGAAGTACTGCACCGGGGCCTCGGGCGCCCGCGGCCGCTCCGCCGCCTCACTGGTCCGCCCTGAGCAAGGCAGCAGCCCCGCCAGCACCATGCCAAGGAGGGCGCCCAGAAGGGGCTGGACGGGGCCGGCGGTGGGGCGGCCCATCAGGAAGCGGCGAGCAGCCCGGTGACCCGCTCGGCCCCGATCCGCTCGATGAAGTCGCCGAAGCGGCTGCGGGGGCCGCCCTCGTCGCGCCAGGCCACCAGCAGGGGCTCCAGGGTGGCCTCGAGCTTCTCCAGAGGCATCTTCTCCAGGTAGGGGCTGGCCAGCCGCGTCAGGCCGTGGCTGCCGCCGAGCCACAGCTGGTAGGCGTCCACGGCGCTGCCCACCAGACCGATCTCGGCCATGTAGGGGCGGGCGCAGCCATTGGGGCAGCCCGTCATGCGCACCAGCAGCGGTTTGCGGATCTCCAGCCGCTCCAGCAGGGCCTCGAGGCGGTTGAGCACCTCGGGGAGGATCCGTTCGGCTTCGGTGATCGCCAGGCCGCACAGGGGCAGGGCCGGGCAGGCCAGGGCATGGCGGGCCAGGGGGGCCGGCGCCTCGGGGGCGGTGAGGCCGAGGGCCGCCAGACCCTCCCGCACCGACGCCCGCTGGGCGCTGCCGATGTTGCAGAGCAGCAGGTCCTGGTTGGGGGTGAGCCGCACCTCCAGCTGGTAGGTCTCGACGAGACGGCGCAGGCCGCTCTTCAGCTCCCCCTGCAGGCGTCCGCACAGCACCGGCAGGCCCACGAACCACAGGCCCGGGGACTGGCGATGCCAGCCCAGGTAGTCGGTGAGGACGGCGGGGGGCTCCCGGCGCATCCCCTTGATCGGATGGGGGAAGTACCGGCCCAGTTCGGTGCGGAACCAGTCCACCCCCCGGTCGTGGATCAGATATTTCATCCGGGCGTGGCGGCGCTGCTCCCGGTCGCCGTGGTCCCGCTGCAGGGCGACGATCGCCTGCACCAGCTCCAGCACATGGGCGGCGCCGACGTAGCCGAGGGGATCGGCGGTGCGGGCGAAGGTCTCGTCCTTGTTGTGGGTGCGCCCCATGCCACCGCCCACATAGACGTTGCAGCCCAGCGGCCGGCCGGAGGGGTCGCTGAACAGCACCAGGCCGATGTCCTGGGTCAGCAGGTCCACCGAGTTGTCCCCGGGGACGGTGACGGCCACCTTGAACTTGCGCGGCAGGTAGGTGGAGCCGTAGAGGGGTTCGGCCGCGTCACCGCTGAACACGGCTCCGCTCTCCTGCAGACGGCGCGCCTTCTTCACGGGGCCCTTGGGCTTGATGCGATAGCTCAGGTCGCCGTCGACCCAGAGGTCGAGGTAGGAGCCCTCGGCGGCCTGGGGGGCCAGCAGGTCGGCGATGCGATCGGCCAGCAGGCGGGCCTCCGGGTAGCCATCGCGCTCGAAGGGGGCGGCCGGGGCCATCACGTTGCGGTTGATGTCCCCGCAGGCCGACAGGGTGGAGCCCAGGGCCCGCACGATGCCGCCGATCACCTCCTTGAGGTCGGTCTTCTGGACGCCGTGCATCTGGAAGGCCTGGCGCGTCGTGATCCGCAGGGTGCCGTTGCCCAGCCGATCGGCGAGGGAATCCAGCGCCAGGTAAAGGGAGGTGGGGATGCGCCCGCCGGGGTTGCGCAGCCGCAGCATCATCTGCCAGTCCTTGTCGGCGCCCTTGCGGCGTTTGTCCCGGTCGTCCTGCTGGTAACTGCCGTGGAACTTGAGGATCTGGACGGCGGGATCCGTGAAGCTGGGCAGATCGTTGCCCAGTTCGCCCGCCAGGGGATCATGCAGGTGGCCGCTGCCGGCCTTGAGCGCCTCCTGCTTGGTGGGGGGCTTGGCGGGGGGAGCCGATGGGAGCGACGTGCTGTCGGCGACCGTCGTCGAGGACATCGGCATGCGGAACGGTATCTGAACTGAAACTAGCGAACGGGACGTGGCGCACCGCCGGAGGTTCCGGCCGTTTCCCTCCTTTGCATACAGTCGCGTTCTGCCCGCTCCCCTGCATGGCCACCTTTCTTCTGGAGATCGGAACCGAGGAACTGCCGGCCGATTTCGTGCGCCTGGCCCAGCCCCAGCTGGAGGCGATCGTGGCCCGCGACCTGCGGGAGGCCCGCCTCGCCTGCGACACGATCAGCACCGGCGGCACCCCCCGGCGACTGGCCGTGACCGTCACCGGCCTGCCCCGGGAGCAGGAGGACCTGGTCGAGGATCGCAAGGGTCCGCCGGCCCAGCAGGCGTTCCGCGATGGCCAGCCCACCCAGGCCGCCATTGGATTCGCCCGGCGCTGCGGCTGCAGCCCCGACCAGCTGGAAATCCGCGAGACCGACAAGGGCCCCTTCGTGTTCGCCCGCACCACCGAGGCCGGCCGCCCCACCGCCGAGGTGCTGGCCGGCTGCATTCCCGGCTGGATCCGTTCCCTGCAGGGGCGGCGCTTCATGCGCTGGGGTGCCGGTGATGGCCGCTTCAGCCGGCCCCTGCGCTGGCTGGTGGCGCTGCTCGACGAGGCGGTGGTGCCGGTGGCGCTCACCGACGTGGATCCGCCCCTGGCCAGCGATCGCCTCAGCCGCGGCCACCGTCTCCATGACGGAGCGGTGACGATCCCCTCCGCCGCGGGTTATGCCGCCGCCCTGGAGGCCGCCGATGTCCAGGTCGACCGGCAGGCCAGGGGCGCCGCGATCCGCACCGCCCTGGAGGCGGCAGCGACAGCGGCGGGGGCCGAGCTGGATCTGCCGGAAGCCCTGTTCGACGAGCTGGTCGACCTGGTGGAGTCCCCCCGGCTGATCGAGGGCTCCATCGACGCCGACTACCTGGCCCTGCCCCCGGAGGTGCTCAGCACCGTGATGCGCTCCCACCAGCGCTACGTGCCCCTGCGCCTGGCGGACGCCCCGGCCGATCCCCTGGCCCTGGTGGCCGGGGAGGCCCTGATGCCCCGGTTCCTTTGCCTGTCCAACGGCCTGGCCGGCGCGGCCGACACGATCCGGCGCGGCAACGAGCGGGTGCTGCGGGCCCGGCTGGCGGACGCGGCCTTCTTCCTGGCGGCGGATCGCCGTCAGAGCAGCGCCGAGCGGGTCGAGGCCCTCGAGCGGGTCACCTTCGCCGAGGGGCTCGGCAGCCTGGCCGATCGCAGCCAGCGCCTGGCCTGGCTGGCGGATCTGGTCTGCTGTCGCCTGCCGGTGGGCGATGCCGCCGCCGTCGCCGCGCGGAGGGCCGCTCCCCTGTGCAAGCACGACCTGGTCAGCCAGATGGTGGGGGAATTCCCGGAGCTGCAGGGGGTGATGGGGGCCAAGTACCTGCTGGCGGAGGGCGAGACCCGCGCCGTGGCCCTGGCGGTGCTGGAGCACTACCAGCCCCGCGGCGCCGGCGACGCCCTGCCGGGTTCCGAGGCGGGGGCGGTGCTGGCCCTGGCCGAACGGCTGGAGCTGCTGCTCAGCATCTTCGCCAGGGGGGAGCGGCCCAGCGGCTCCTCCGATCCCTACGCCCTGCGCCGGGCGGGCAACGGCCTGCTCCAGATCCTCTGGGATCGGGCCTGGTCGCTCGACCTGGTGGGCCTGATGGCCGAGGCCACCGCCCACTGGCAGCGGCTGCTGCCCGATCTGGCGGTGCAGCCGCTGGCCCTGGCCGCCGACCTGCTCGACTTCCTGCGCCAGCGCCTGGCCAGCCTGCTGGAGGAGGAGGGCTCCAGCTCCGATCTGGTCCAGGCCGTGGCCGGCGATGGCGTCTCCCTTGAGCGGCTGCTGCGGGATCCGGCCGATGCCCGGGCCCGGGTGGAGCTGCTGCGACGTCTGCGCAGCGAAGGCAGCCTGCCCCTGGTGCAGGCGGTGGTGCAGCGGGCCTCGCGCCTGGCCGAACAGGCCGACCTGGCGGCGGATCTGGTCAGCCCCGATGGGGTGGTGGACCCGGATCTGTTCGGTTCCCCCAGCGAGGCCGCCGTGCTGGCGGTGCTGGAGCGGCTGGCGGTCCATGCCGCCGCCAGCGGAACCGCCCGCTACGAACCGCTGGCCCGGCTGCTGGGGGAGAGCGGCGCCACCCTGGCCGCCTTCTTCGACGGCCCCGACAGCGTCATGGTGCTCTGCGACGAGCCGGAGGTGCGCCGCAACCGCCTGCGGCTGCTGGCGGTGCTGCGCAACCAGGCCTCGGTGCTCGCCGACTTCAGCCGTCTGGGGGGCTGAGACGCAGGCCCTCCGGCCCCCCTGTCGCCGTCCTGCTTACTGTCGTCATCCGTGCCCGTCACACCGTTGCCGTCTCCTTCGCCGTCGTCGTCCCTGTCGTCGCTGCTGCTGGAAGGCCTGGTGATCGGCGTGCTGATCCTGCTCAACGGGGTCCTGTCGGGATCCGAGCTGGCCATGATGTCGGCCCGTCGCCTGCGCCTGGAGCAGGAGGCGGAGCGGGGCCACCATCCCGCGCGGGTGGCCCTGCAGCTGATCCGCTCCCCCAACGACTTCCTCTCCACTGTTCAGATCGGCATCACCCTGATCGGCATCCTCAGCGGCGCCCTCGGTGGCTCCCGGGTGGCCCAGTCGCTGCAGCCGCTGCTCGAGGCGGTGCCAGCGCTGCGCCCCTGGGCCGAACCCCTCGCCCTGGGGATCGTGGTCACCGCCATCACCTTCCTCTCCCTGGTGCTGGGGGAGCTGGTGCCGAAGCGCATCGCCCTCAACGACCCGGAACGCATCGCCTGTGCCGTGGCGCCCCCGATGCGGGCCCTGTCGCGCTGGATGGCCCCCCTCGCTCACCTGCTGGGGGCGTCCACCGATCGCCTCCTCAGCCTCATGGGCATCGGCGAGACCGGTGAGCCGGAGATCACCGAGGAGGAGATCAGGACCCTGCTGCGACGGGGAACGGAATCCGGCCTGTTCGAGGTGGCCGAGCACGCCATGGTGGAGCGGGTGTTCCGGCTGGCCGACCGACCGGTCAAGGCGATCATGACGCCGCGCACCGACATCTGCTGGCTGGACCTGGCCGAATCGCCCCAGACCCATCTGCAGCGGGTGATGGAGGTGAACCACTCCCTGTTCCCGGTGGCCCGCGGCAGCCTCGACGCCTGCGTCGGCGTGGTCCGCGGCCGCACCCTGCTGGCGGCCCAGCTCGGCGACGGACCCCGGGACATCGAGGCCCTGCTGCAGCCGCCCCTCTACGTGGGCGAAAGCACCCGGGCCCTGAAGCTGATCGAGCAGTTCCGCAGCTCGGGGGTCCACATCGCCCTGGTCACCGACGAATTCGGCGGCATCGAAGGGCTGGTGACCCTCAACGACATGATGGAGGCGATCGTCGGTGATCTCTCCTCAGGCCAGGACCTGGAGGACCCGATGATCATCGTTCGTCAGGACGGTTCCTGGCTCCTCGATGGCGCCCTGGACATCGCTGATTTCAAGGATCTGGTGGGGAAGGGCCGGCTCCCTGAGGAGGACCGCGGTGGTTACCAGACCCTGGGGGGCTTCGTGATGCACTACCTCGAGCACATTCCCAAGGCCGGCGACTGTTTCGAGTGGGACGGCCTGAGGGTCGAGGTCGTCGACATGGACGGCAACCGGGTCGACAAGCTGCTGGTCAGCCGGATCGAAAAGGAACCGGCCTGAGGATGTCCTCAGGCCGGCTTGTCTCAGGCAGACCCCTTCTCACTTGGCGACCAGCACGGGCTCCTTGACGGCGTCGGGATCGGGATCCACGGGCGGCGTGACGGCATGGACGCCGGCGGGCTTCATCGAGGAGCGGGGCTCGGCGGCGGCCAGGATCGCTTCGGCTTCCTCGGCTGAGCGCACGGCGCTGGGGACCGGCTTGTAGCCGGCGGGAGCCAGGGCCTGACCCCGCAGCACGGCGCCCAGGGTGAGCACGGTGAGCTTGATCTGCTGCCAGGGGTTCATCGCCACCACCCGCTTGTAGAGGTAGCTGTCGAAGGTGAGGCGCTGCACGTCCTTGTCATCGCACATCTCGACGAACGCCTCACGGGCGGCATCGTTGCTGTAGAAAATGTTCTGGAGCAGCTCCAGCACCTTGTAGGTGGCGCCGTACTTGCGGTCCCACTTGCGGATGTAGACCTTGAGGTCCTTCTCGGTGGGGATGCGGCTGCCGGAGGCGCTGGCGGCGACGATCTCCTCGGCACACATGCGGCCGCTCTTGGCGGCGAAGTAGATGCCTTCGCCGGAGCTCTTGGTGACGTAACCGGCCGCGTCGCCCACCAGGGCCATGCGGCCCACCACCCGCCGGGGGCGGGGATGCTCGGGGATCGGGTGGGCCTCCACCTTGATCACCTCGCCGCGCAGCAGCCGGCGGCTGGCCCGCTCGCGGATGCCCTTCTGGAGCCCCTTGATCAGGGACTGGTTGGCCTGCATGGTGCCGGTGCCCACCGCCACGTGGTCGTACTTGGGGAAGACCCAGGCATAGAAGTCGGGCGAGACGTCGGTGCCGACGTACATCTCGGCCAGGTCCTCGTAGTAGGCCATCTCCTCGGCGGGGAGCCGGATCCGCTCCTGGAAGGCGATCGCCACGTTGTAGTCCCCGGCGTCCATGGCCTTGGCCACCCGGCTGTTGGCCCCGTCGGCGCCGACGATCAGATCCACCTCGAGGGTCTTGAGTTCACCGGTGGGGCCGCCGGAGGAGTAGTCGGCGTAGTGGAGGGTGTAGGGACCCTGGCGCTGGCTGCCGGTGTCGATGCTCTGCACCAGCCCGTTGACCAGGTGGGCGCCCAGTTCGGCGGCCCGGTTGCGCAGGAAGCCGTCGAGGACCTCCCGGCGGCACATGCCGATGTATTCGTTGCTGTTCTCCAGGTGGATGTCCACCTCCCGGTTGGAGGGAGAGATCATCCGCATGTTCCGCACCTTGCGGTCGATGATCGATTCCGGCAGGTCGAATTCCTCGACCATGCACAAGGGGATCGCCCCACCGCAGGGCTTGGCGTTGTCGAGCTTGCGCTCGAACAGCCAGGTCTCGATGCCGGCCTTGGCGAGAACTTCCGCAGCACAGGAACCGCTGGGGCCGCCGCCCACGACTGCCACTCGCAACATCTTGAAACCTGCTCCGCCATTGGGATGTGGGTTGGAAGCTAACACCGCCGTGCGGGTAACCGCCCGGTAGAGAAACCTATGAAATGACCCCCAACTAGGATCGGTCAGGCCCGGAGCAGAGGCCGTCTCCGCCCCGCATCCGTGATGCTCCTCGGTGATGCCCCTCGGTGATGCCCCTCGGTGACGACATCCCGCTGGCCCGGCGCACCACGCCCCGCCCGCGCCGGCCGGCCTCCCTCCCCAGGCGGATGGCCCAGGTGGGGCTCACCGGCGCCCTGCTGGCCGGTGGGGCCGTTCTGCTGCTGATCGGCCCCCTGCGCACCTGGATCACCCCCACGCCCGTTCCGGGTCTGTCGGCCCGCCTCGGGCCGGACGGTCGGCTCCTCGGCCACTTTCCCTACCCCGAGGCCGCGCCCGCCGACCTGGTGGCCATCGCTCCCGGCCTGCGCCTGCGGCCGGACGCGGCCCGTGCCCTCGAGGACATGCGCGCCGCCGCCGATGCCGACGGTGTCGTCCTGACCGTGCTGAGTGCCTGGCGCAGCGTTGATCTGCAGAAGCAGCTGTTCTTCGATGTCAAGGCCGAGCGCAACCAGACCTCCGCCGACCGGGCCCGGGTCAGTGCGCCGCCGGGCTTCTCCGAACACAGCACCGGCTTTGCCGTGGACCTGGGGGACGGTCGCCTGCCGGCCACCAATCTGATGGAGAGTTTCGAGACCACCGACGCCTACCGCTGGCTCGATCGCTACGCGGCCCGGTTCCATTTCGTGCGTTCCTTCCCCAGGGGCAACCGCCAGGGGGTGAGCTACGAACCCTGGCACTGGCGCTTCGAAGGCTCCACCGAAGCCCTGGAGATGTTCGAGCCCGCCCAGCGCCTGGCCCGCTGAACCGGCAGGTTCGGGGACCCGCCGCCGGTGCCGCGGGAGGGGGTGGGAGTAGGATAAAGATTCGCTTCAACGTTCGCCACATGTCCCACCGGGCCGGCGCGGCAGGGTTCCCCGAAAACCCTGACGAAGCGTCAGAGCGCTGGTTGGTCCCCGTTCAGGGCCCTGAATCCCCCATTCCGCCCACCTGAACGCCTGGCTGAACGCAACGTTGGCAGCGACATGTCTTCTTCGTCTCGCCATCAACGCCCCGTTTCCCTGGAAACGACCACCGTCGATTCGATTCCGTCGAACCCCTTCCCTCACCTTCGCAGGACGACATCCCCATGAGCGGCGACATCAAAGGCGCCCCGATACGCAATATCGCGATCATTGCCCACGTCGACCACGGCAAGACCACCCTGGTGGATGCCCTGCTCGAGCAGTCCGGCATCTTCCGCGAAGGTGAAGCGGTGCCCACCTGTGTGCTCGATTCCAACGATCTGGAGCGGGAGAGGGGGATCACGATCCTCTCCAAGAACACCGCCGTGGATTACAACGGCATCCGCATCAACATCGTCGACACCCCCGGTCACTCCGACTTCGGCGGTGAGGTGGAGCGGGTGCTGGGCATGGTGGATGGCTGTCTGCTGATCGTGGACGCCAACGAAGGCCCCATGCCCCAGACGCGCTTCGTGCTCAAGAAGGCCCTGGAGAAGGGCCTGCGGCCGATCGTCTTCGTCAACAAGATCGACCGGGCCCGTGTGGATCCCGAGCAGGCCGTCGACAAGGTGCTCGATCTGTTCATCGAGCTCGGCGCCGATGACGACCAGTGCGATTTCACCTATCTCTTCGGCAGCGGCATGGGCGGTTACGCCAAGCCGGACATGGCCACTGAGAGCGACAACATGAAGCCGCTCTTCGACGCCATCCTGCGGCATGTTCCGCCGCCGGTGGGTGATCCCACCAAGCCCCTGCAGATGCAGGTCACCACCCTCGACTACTCCGATTTCCTCGGCCGGATCATGATCGGCCGTGTCCACAACGGCACGATCGCCGGCGGACAGAACGTCGCCCTGATCCGCGATGACGGCAGCATCAAGCGCGGTCGCATCAGCAAGCTGCTCGGCTTCCAGGGGCTGCAGCGGGTGGAGATCCCCGAAGCCCGGGCTGGCGATCTGGTGGCCGTCGCCGGTTTCGATGAGGTCAACATCGGCGAGACCATCGCCTGCCCCGACCATCCCGAGGCCCTGCCGCTGATCAAGGTGGACGAACCCACCCTTCAGATGACCTTCGTCGTCAACGACTCCCCCTTCGCCGGCAAGGAAGGCAAGTTCGTCACCAGCCGCCAGCTGCGTGATCGCCTGCAGCGGGAACTGCTCACCAACGTGGCCCTGCGGGTCGAGGACACCGACTCCCCCGACCGCTTCTCGGTCTGCGGCCGCGGTGAGCTGCACCTCGGCATCCTGATCGAGACGATGCGTCGCGAGGGCTTCGAGTTCCAGGTGTCCCAGCCCCAGGTGATCTTCCGCACCATCGACGGCACGCCCCACGAGCCGTTCGAGACCCTGGTGATGGACGTGCCCGAGGAGGCGGTGGGCAGCTGCATCGAGAAGCTGGGCATCCGCAAGGGCGAGATGCAGAACATGGAGGCCACCAGCGACGGCCGCACCCAGCTGGAGTTCGTGGTGCCCTCCCGGGGTCTGATCGGCTTCCGGGGCGAGTTCATCCGCGCCAGCCGCGGCGAGGGGATCATGAGCCACTCCTTCCTCGACTACCGGCCGATGCAGGGCGACTTCGACGCCCGCCGCAACGGCGTCCTGATCGCCTTCGAGGAGGGCACGGCCACCTTCTACGCCCTCAAGGGCGCCGAGGACCGCGGCCAGTTCTTCATCACCCCCGGCACCAAGGTCTACAAGGGGATGATCGTCGGCGAGCACAACCGTCCGCCCGATCTCGAACTCAACGTCTGCAAGGCCAAGCAGGTCACCAACATCCGCTCGGCCGGCGCTGAGGTGCTCGACACCCTCCAGTCGCCGATCCAGATGACCCTGGAGCGGGCCCTCGAGTACATCGGCCCCGACGAGATGCTGGAGGTCACCCCCGAGTCGATCCGGCTGCGCAAGATGCCGGTGAAGAAGCCCGCCAAGCGTTGAGTCCCGGCGCCCCATCCGCCGATGAGGAAACCCTGCTGCAGGCGGACCCTCGCCTGCAGCAGGCGATCGAACACTTCAACGCGGCCGAGTGGTATGCCTGCCACGACGGCTTCGAGGAGCTCTGGCACGAGACCCAGGGACCGATGCGGCCCGTGCTCCAGGGACTGCTGCAGATCGCCGTGGCCGAACTGCACCTCGAGCGCGACAACCGCCGCGGCGCCACGGTGCTGATGGGCGAGGGGCTGGGCCGGCTGCGGGGCTGCGGCGACGAGGCCCTGGGCCTGGCCCTGGGGCCGGTCCGGCTCCTGGCCGCCCAGCGGCTGGAGGCCCTCCAGCAGCAGGCCGACCTCAGCGGCCTGCCCCTGCCGCGCCTGGAACTGGCGCGGGGAACGGGCACGGCGCCGGTACATTGAGCACACTCAAGGCCTCCACGATTTCCACCTTGACCCTGCCCCCCCGCCCACTGTTGTTCGTGCTCGCCGCGGGGTTCGTGGGCGCCGCCCTGCTGGTGCTCCCGTCCCGCCCCGTCGCGGCCCAGGCGCCGGCCGCCACGGCCCAGACCCAGCGGCCGAAGACGCCCGCCACCGGCATGGTCACGATCGAGTCCGACGTGCAGCAGGCCGACAATCAGAACGGCATCGTCACCGCCACGGGCAACGTGCGCATCGTCTATGCCGATCGCGGCATGACGGCCACCTCGCGGCAGGCCCAATATTTCAGCAATGAGGGGCGCCTGGTGCTCACCGGCGATGTCGACGTGATCGACACCGATGGCCAGCGGCTGCGGGCGGAGCGGTTGGTGTATCAGCTCGACAGCGAGCGCATGCTGGCCGAGCCGCCGGCCGGCAAGCAGGTCTTCAGCAAGTTCCGCCTGCAGCAGCAGGGCACGTCCAAGCCTGACGCAGCCAAGCCTGCCACCCCCAAGCCGTGAGCCTGGTTCTGGAGAGGGTGGCGATCACCCTCGCCGGCCGCCCCCTGGTGACCGACGTAAGCCTGGATCTCCACCCCGGGGAGGTGGTCGGGCTGCTGGGACCCAACGGGGCCGGCAAGACCACCACCTTCAACCTGGTCACCGGCCTGCTGCGCCCCGACTGCGGTGAGGTGCTGCTGGATGGTGAGTCGGTGGCCCACCTTCCCATGCCCCGCCGCGCCCGTCTCGGCATCGGCTACCTCCCCCAGGAAGCGAGCGTGTTCCGCCAGCTCAGCGTCCGCGACAACCTGATGCTCGCCCTGCAGGAGAGCGGTTCGGATCCGGCCGGGCGCCGCCGACGCCTGGAGGTGCTGATCGAGGATTTCCATCTGGGCGGCTTCCAGCACCGCCGCGGCTACCAGCTCTCCGGCGGTGAGCGGCGCCGCTGCGAGGTGGCCCGGGCCCTCGCCGTGGGCGACCAGGGCCCCCGCTACCTGCTGCTCGACGAACCCTTCGCGGGGGTGGATCCGATGGCCGTCGCCGATCTCCAGGCCCTGATCGACAGCCTGCGGGGCCGGGGCATGGGCGTGCTGATCACCGATCACAACGTGCGGGAGACCCTGGCGATCACCGACCGGGCCTACATCCTGGCCGATGGCAGGATCCTTGCCTCCGGTGCCTCCCATTCCGTGGCCAACGATCCCCTGGTGCGGCGTCACTACCTCGGCGAGGGCTTCCAGCTTTGAAGGGGGCCCTGCTCGAGAAGCGCCCCACCTGGCTGCAGCTGCCGGGCGGCCAACGGCTGCGTGACTGGAAGCGGGTGCCGCGCTGGCGGGATCTGCCCCTGCTCGACCGCTGGCTGCTGCAGGAACTGCTGGGCCCGCTGCTGTTCGGCATCGCCGCCTTCACGGCCGTGTCCCTTTCGGTGGGGGCGGTGTTCGAGCTGGTGCGCCGGGTGGCCGAGTCCGGCCTGCCGGTGCTGGCGGCGATGAAGGTGCTGCTGCTGAGGCTGCCCTCCTTCCTGGTGCTGTCCTTCCCGATGGCCACCCTGATGGCCACCCTGCTGGCCTACAGCCGCCTGTCGGGAAGCAGCGAGCTGACCGCCCTGCGCAGCGTGGGCGTGAGCACCCGGCGCATGGTGCTGCCGGCCATGGCCCTGGCCCTGGTGATGACCCTGCTCACCTTCGTCTTCAACGACGCGATCGTGCCGCGGGCGAATCTGGAAGCCACCAACAGCCTCGAGCGGGCCCTGGGCAAGGCCATCGCCACCGAGCAGAGCGACAACGCCCTCTATTCCCGCTTCACCGACGTCAAGCTGCCCAACGGCGAATCGGTGAAGTGGCTGACCCACATCTTCCATGCCCGCCAGTTCCGCAAGGGGGTCATGCTCGATGTCACCCTGCTCGACTTCTCGCGCCACGGCTACCGGCAGATGCTCACGGCCCTCACCGGCAAGTGGAACGAGGCGGAGGGCATGTGGGAGTTCAACAAGGGCCGCATCACCAACATCGATGTGGCCACCGGCACCACCACTTCCGCCAGTTTCGACCGCTACCTCTACCCCTTCACCCGCGACCCGATCGAGGTGGCCCAGCTGCCCACCGACGCCAGCACCATGACCGTGGGCCAGGCCCTGACGGCGGAGCGGCTGCTGCTGGAGGCCAACAACACCAAGGAAGCCCGACGCCTGCGCGTGCGCATCCAGGAGAAGTTCGCCTTCCCGGCCATCTGCCTGGTGTTCGGCCTGATCGGCAGCAGCCTGGGGGTGCGGCCCAATTCGCGCACCAGCCGCAGCCAGGGGTTCGGCATCAGCGTGCTGCTGATCTTCGGTTACTACCTGATGTCCTTCATCTTCAGCTCCCTGGGGATCACGGGCACCCTGATGCCCTTCATGGCGGCCTGGCTGCCGGTGGTCATCGGCCTGGCCGGAGGACTCTGGCTGTTGCGTCAGGCGAGCCGCTGAGGCCCCATCGGGGGGACGGCACGGCAAAGTGGATCGGTTTCGATCCGCTCCTTTGGTGAACGATCCGGTCATCGGCCTCGGCCTCGCGGCCTTCGCCCTGCTCCTGCTGGTGCTGCCCATCGCCTTCTGGTCCGTCAGCGGCGGTCACAGCAACCCGGTGGTCAGGATCCTGGTGGCCTCGGCCAATCTCTGCCTCACCGCCCAGCTGGTGCTGCGCTGGTGGGAGTCGGGCCACTTCCCGATCAGCAACCTCTACGAGTCGCTCTGCTTCCTGGCCTGGGCCTGCACCCTCACCCAGCTGCTGGTGGAGCGCAGCTGGCCCAACCCGCTGGTGGCGGCGGCGGCCACGCCCATGGGCCTGGGCTGCGTGGCCTTCGCCAGCTTCGCCCTGCCGGATCGCCTCCAGGAGGCCTCGCCCCTGGTGCCGGCGCTGCGCTCCAGCTGGCTGGTGATGCATGTCAGCGTGATCATGGTCAGCTATGCCGCCCTGCTGGTGGGCTCCCTGCTGTCGGTGGCCGTGCTGTTCGTCGACCGCAACCAGGATCTGGAGCTGCGCAGCAGCTCGATCGGCAGCGGCGGCTTCCGCCAGGCCCAGCTGGCCAGTGACGGCCCCGGTGCCATGGCGCTCAGCAGCAGCAGCTTCCGCATCAGCGAGCAGCTCGACAGCCTCAGCTACCGCACCATCACGGTGGGCTTCCTGCTCCTGTCCGTCGGACTGGTGAGCGGCGCGGTGTGGGCCAATGAGGCCTGGGGCAGCTGGTGGAGCTGGGATCCCAAGGAGACCTGGGCCCTGATCTGCTGGCTGGTCTACGCCGCCTACCTGCACACCCGTCTGATCCGGGGCTGGCAGGGGCGCCGACCGGCGATCGTGGCGTCGGCCGGCCTGGTGGTGATCGCCGTCTGCTACATCGGCGTGAATCTGCTCGGCATCGGCCTGCACAGCTACGGCTGGTTCCTGGGCAGCTGAGCAGCGGCGCAACAAGAAAGGGCCCGTTCGTCACGGGCCCCCCTCTCAAGCCTCTGCCCATCAGAAGGCCGCCAGCCATGGGCGGCCTCCCGACCCTCAGACCAGGGCCGGTTCGGGGCGGCGGCTGTTGCGGATGCCGGTGATGGCCTCGGCGTAGTCGGCGTGGCCGAAGACCCCCGAACCGCTGACGATCGCGTTGGCACCGGCCTCGATCACCTGCCAGGCGTTGCCGGCCTTGATGCCGCCGTCGACCTCGATCCAGGGATCCAGACCCCGCTCATCACAGAGGCGGCGCAGCTGGCGGATCTTCTCCACCTGGGAGGGGATGAAGCTCTGACCGCCGAAGCCGGGGTTGACGCTCATGATCAGCACCAGATCACAGAGCTCCAGGCAGTACTCGAGGGTGTCGAGGGGGGTGCTGGGGTTGAGCACGGCACCGGCCATCTTGCCCAGGTCCTTGATCTGGCTGAGGTTGCGGTGCAGGTGGGGGCAGGCCTCCACCTGGACGCTGATGATGTCGGCGCCGGCCTTGGCGAAATCGGCCACGTACTTCTCGGGCTCGACGATCATCAGGTGCACGTCCAGGGGCTTGGTCGTCACCGGGCGCAGGGCCTCGACGATCAGCGGGCCGATGGTGATGTTGGGCACGAAGCGGCCGTCCATCACGTCCACGTGGATCCAGTCGGCACCGGCGGCGTCGACGGCCCGCACGTCGTCGCCGAGGCGGGAGAAGTCGGCCGAAAGGATCGACGGGGAGATCACCAGGGGCTTGGTGCTCATGGACGGCCACCGCAGCGGAAGAATGAAGGGATTGTAAGGAGCGGCCCACCATGGGTCTCCCGGGGTGCTCCCGGGCGCGCTGATACGATGGCCCCGCTTCGACTCCGAGAGGCCTTGCAGCGGCTGGATCTTTCCCCGCTTTGCCTGCGGTCCGCCTCCGGCGTGCCGGCCCCTCGTTGAGGCCCCTCCCCCTGCCGGACCGTTGTGGATCGCACTCTTATCCAGGAACTGCTCGAAGTCGTCGAGCAGGCCGCCATCGCCTCTGCCCGCCTGACCGGGCTCGGCAAGAAGGACGAAGCCGATGCGGCCGCCGTCGAGGCGATGCGCACCCGCATGGGCAGCATTGCCATGCAGGGCCGGATCGTCATCGGGGAAGGGGAGCGCGATGAAGCCCCCATGCTTTACATCGGCGAGGAAGTCGGCAGCGGCACCGGCCCCGGCGTCGACTTCGCCGTCGACCCCTGCGAAGGCACCAACCTCTGTGCCAACGCCCAGGACGGCTCGATGGCCGTGCTGGCCGCCAGCGACCGCGGCGGCCTGTTCTATGCCCCCGACTTCTACATGAAGAAGCTGGCGGCGCCGCCGGCCGCCAAGGGCAAGGTGGACATCCGCAAGAGCGCCACCGAGAACATCGCCATCCTGAGCGAGTGCCTCGGCATCCCCGCCAGCGACCTCACCATCGTGGTGATGGACCGCGCCCGCCACAAGGCCCTGATCGCCGAGATCCGCGCCACCGGCGCCCGCGTCAAGCCGATCAGCGACGGTGACGTGCAGGCCGCCATCGCCTGCGGCTTCGCCGGCACCGGCACCCACTGCCTGATGGGCATCGGCGCCGCCCCCGAGGGTGTGATCTCCGCCGCCGCCCTGCGGGCCCTCGGCGGCCACTTCCAGGGCCAGCTGGTGTACGACCCCGCCATCGCCCAGACCAGCGAGTGGGCCGACTACACCAAGGAGGGCAACATCGCCCGCCTCAACGAGATGGGCATCACCGACGTCGACAAGGTCTATGAGGCCGAGGAGCTCGCCTCCGGCGAGAACGTGGTCTTCGCCGGCAGCGGCATCACCCCCGGCCTGCTGTTCAAGGGCGTGGTCTTCGAGGCCGACTGCACCCGCACCAGCAGCCTGATCATCAGCACCCTCGACCGCAGCGCCCGCTTCACCGATACGGTGCATATCAAGGAGGGCGCCAAGAGCATCGCCCTGCGCTGATCCCACCAGAGTCCGGACCTCGGAGCCCGCCTCCATGCACATCGCCGTCGTCGGTCTGAGCCATCGCACGGCTCCGGTGGAAATCCGCGAGCGCCTGAGCATCCCCGAGCAGACCATGGAGGATTCCCTCCAGCGGCTGCGGGCGGATGAGCAGGTGATCGAGGCCTCGATCCTGAGCACCTGCAACCGGCTGGAGATCTACACGCTCCTGCGCCATCCCGAACAGGGCATCACGGCCGTCGGCGACTTCCTCAGCCGGCAGTCCGGCCTGGCGGTGGAGGAGCTGCGTCCCCATCTGTTCACCTACCACCACGAGGAGGCCGTGGGCCACCTGCTGCGGGTGGCCGCCGGGCTCGACAGCCTGGTGCTGGGGGAGGGTCAGATCCTCTCCCAGGTGAAGAAGATGGTGCGCCTCGGCCAGGAGCACCGCTCCGTGGGCCCGATCCTCAACCGCCTGCTCAACCAGGCGGTGAGCACCGGCAAGCGGGTGCGCACCGAGACCAACCTGGGCACCGGGGCGGTGTCGATCAGCTCGGCGGCCGTCGAGCTGGCCCAGCTGAAGGTGGGCCAGGCCCGGGGCACCGATGATCTGGTGCCGCTCGACCAGGAGCAGGTGGCGGTGGTGGGGGCGGGCCGCATGGCCCGGCTGCTGCTGCAGCACCTGCAGGCCAAGGGCTGCCGGGGGGTGGTGGTGCTCAACCGCACCGTCGCCCGGGCCGAGGCCCTGGCGGCCGATTTCCCCGCCCTGCCCGTGCAGTGCCGTCCCCTGGACGACCTCGACCACTGCCTGAGCACCTGCTCGCTGGTCTTCACCAGCACCGGCGCCGAGGAGCCGATCATCACGGCCCGGCGGCTGGAGGGGCTCAACCGCCGCTCCAGCCTGATGCTCATCGATATCGGTGTGCCCCGCAACATCAGCGCCGATGCGGCCGAACTCCAGGGTGTCGACAGTTTCGACGTCGACGATCTCCAGGAGGTGGTGGCCCGCAACCAGGAGGCCCGCCGGGAGATGGCCGCCGAGGCCGAGGGGCTGCTGGCCGAGGAGGCCAGGCTGTTCCTGGAATGGTGGGATGGCCTCGAGGCGGTGCCCCTGGTCAACCGGCTGCGTCTCCAGCTGGAGGACATCCGGGAGCAGGAGCTGCAGAAGGCCCTCAGCCGCATGGGCCCGGACCTTTCCGCCCGGGAGCGGAAGGTGGTCGAAGCCCTCAGCAAGGGGATCATCAACAAGATCCTGCACACGCCCGTCACCCGGCTGCGCGCCCCCCAGCCCCGCCAGCAGCGGCGCGCGGCCATGGGGGTGCTGCAGGACCTCTTCGAGCTTCACGACGACCCGCCGGAGGCCTGAGCCCCGCCCCCCGGGAGGGTCCCCGCTTCACCGGCTCCAGCACCCCATTTCACTGCAACGGAACATGAACCGAGAAGCAGCAGCGCGGCGCTCCGCGTCACCACGCTCCAGTACGGTCTGGCCAGCCAAGGACCGAGGACTGGGCTCATGAAACGCGTTCTGGCCATCATCCTGGGAGGCGGTGCGGGAACGCGTCTCTACCCCCTCACCAAGATGCGGGCGAAGCCCGCCGTTCCCCTCGCCGGGAAATACCGACTGATCGATATTCCCATCAGCAACTGCATCAACTCGGAGATCAACAAGATCTACGTGCTGACGCAGTTCAACAGCGCCTCGCTCAACCGTCACCTGACGATGAGCTACAACCTCTCCTCCGGCTTCGGCCAGGGCTTCGTGGAGGTGCTGGCCGCCCAGCAGACCCCCGACAGCCCCAGCTGGTTCGAAGGCACCGCTGATGCGGTGCGCAAGTACCAGTGGCTGTTCCAGGAGTGGGACGTGGACCACGTCCTGATCCTCTCCGGTGACCAGCTCTACCGGATGGACTACAGCAAGTTCGTCCAGCACCACATCGACTGCGGCGCCCAACTGACCGTGGGTGCCCTGCCGGTGGATGCGGCCCAGGCTGAGGGCTTCGGACTGATGCGCACCTCCTCCGACGGCCGGATCCTGGAGTTCAGCGAGAAGCCCAAGGGCGACGCCCTGGAGGCCATGCGGGTCAACACCGAGAGCCTCGGCCTCTCCGCCGAGGAGGCCGCCAAGCGGCCCTATCTCGCGTCGATGGGGATCTACGTCTTCAACCGCAACACCCTGTTCGACCTGCTGGCCAGCCATCCGGAGGCCACCGATTTCGGCAAGGAGATCATCCCCGCCTCCCTCGGCCGGGGGGACCACCTGCAGACCTTCCTCTTCGACGACTACTGGGAGGACATCGGCACGATCGGGGCGTTCTACGAGGCCAACCTGGCCCTCACCGACCAGCCCAACCCGGCCTTCTCCTTCTACGACGAGAAGTTCCCCATCTACACCCGGCCCCGCTACCTGCCCCCCAGCAAGCTGCAGGACGCCCAGGTGACCCAGTCGATCATCGGCGAAGGATCCCTGCTCAAGGCCTGCAGCATCCACCACTGCGTGCTTGGCGTGCGCTCCCGGGTCGAAGACGAGGTGGTGCTCCAGGACACCCTGCTGATGGGGGCCGACTTCTTCGAATCCTCCGAGGAACGGCTGGTGCTGCGCGAGCGGGGCGGCACCCCGATCGGCGTGGGCCGGGGCACCACGGTGAAGGGGGCGATCCTCGACAAGAACGTGCGCATCGGCCGCGACGTCACCATCGTCAACAAGGACCGGGTGGAGGAGGCCGACCGGCCGGAGCTCAACTTCTATATCCGCAACGGCATCGTCGTGGTGGTGAAGAACGGCACCATCGCCGACGGCACCGTCATCTGAGGCCCGCCCCGGGGGAGGGCTGGGCCAGCAGTTGCTGACATCCCCCCCCGGGACACCGACGCTCCGCCGACCGCTGGCCACAGTGGCGAGGAAGCAAGACATCCACGCTCCTATGGGCAAGGCGCATTTCGGACTCATCGGCCTCGGCGTGATGGGTGAGAATCTGGTCCTCAACGCCGAGAGAAACGGCTTCTCGAGCGTCGTCTACAACCGGACCTACGCCAAGACCGAGGAGTTCCTTGCCGGACGCGGCGCCGGCAAGGACATCGTGGGAGCGGCCAGCCTCGAGGAGTTCGTGGCGGCGCTGGAGCGGCCCCGCCGCATCCTGATGATGGTGAAGGCGGGCGATCCGGTGGATGCCACCATCGCCAGCATCTCGCCGCTGCTCGAGGAAGGCGATCTGCTGATCGACGGCGGCAACTCCCTCTACACCGACACCGAGCGACGGGTGAAGGAGTTGGAGAGCAAGAGCTTCGGCTACATCGGCATGGGCGTCTCCGGTGGCGCCAAGGGGGCCCTGGAGGGGCCGAGCATGATGCCCGGCGGCACCAAGGCGGCCTACGACGCCATCGAGAGCCTGGTCACCAAGATGGCCGCCCAGGTGGAGGACGGCCCCTGCGTCACCTACATCGGCCCCGGCGGCGCCGGCCACTTCGTCAAGACCGTCCATAACGGCATCGAGTACGGCATCGAGCAGATCCTGGCCGAGGCCTACGACCTGATGAAGCGCATCGGCGGCCTCGATGGCGACGCCATGGCCGACGTGCTGGGGGGCTGGAACCAGACCGAAGAGCTGGCCTCCTTCCTGGTGGAGATCACCGAGGTGTGCCTGCGCACCAAGGATCCCGAAAGCGGCGGTGACCTGGTGGAGCTGATCGTCGATGCCGCCGGCCAGAAGGGCACCGGCCTGTGGACCGTGGTCAGCGCCCTGGAGATGGGGGTGCCCGTGCCCACCATCTACGCCGCCCTCAACGCCCGCGTGCTGAGCTCCCTGCGCAGCGAGCGGATGGCCGCCGAAGCGGTGCTGCACGCCCCCGCCCCCCACAGCTTCCCCCTCGGGGAGCCGGCCACCGGCATGGCGCCGCTGCGGGATGCCTGCATCCTGGCCTGCATCGCCAGCTACGGCCAGGGCATGGCCCTGCTGCAGGAGGCCTCCAAACTCCACGACTACAACCTCGACTTCTCGGCCATCGGCCAGATCTGGAAGGGGGGCTGCATCATCCGGGCCCGGCTGCTGCAACGCATCCAGGACGCCTACGGCGCCGATCCCTCCCTGCCCAACCTGATGCTCGATCCCTGGTTCGCCGCCCAGGTCAACCAGCGCCTGGCCGGCCTGCGCCAGGTGGTGGCTGGGGCCGCCCTGGCGGGCATCCCCGTGCCCTGCCTCAGCAGCACCCTCGACTACATCGACAGCTACCGCACCGGCCGCCTGCCCCAGAACCTGGTGCAGGCCATGCGCGACTGCTTCGGCTCCCATACTTATGAGCGCACGGACCGCCCCGGCGCGTTCCACACCGAGTGGCTCGTTTGACCGAACCCAGCACGCGCTATCAGCTGATCGTCGCCACCAGCCCGGAAGATCTGGCCCGCCAGGCGGCGGAGCAGATCGCTTCCGGCATCGATCTGGCCCTGGCGGAGCGGGACCGGGCCCAGATCGCCCTGGCCGGGGGGGAGACCCCCCGGGCGGCCTACGCCCGGCTGGCCGAGGAACACCTGCCCTGGGAGCGGGTCGATGTGCTGCTGGGGGATGAGCGCTGGGTGCCGGCCGACGACCCCTCCAGCAATGCCCGCATGCTGCGGGAAACCCTGCTGGCCCAATCGCCGGCCAGCCGTGCCCGTTTCCACCCGGTGCCCACCGACCGCCCCACCCCGCAGGCCAGCGCCGAGGCCTACGCCTCCGAGCTGGCGGTCCTCTGTCCCGGCGTCCTGCCCCGCTTCGACGTGCTGCTGCTGGGCCTGGGCGACGACGGCCACACCGCCTCCCTGTTCCCCGGCACGGCGGCCCCCGGTGTCAGCGATCGCCCGGTCACCATCGGCGAGGGCAAGGGCCTGCCCCGCATCACCCTCACCGCGCCGGTGCTCTCGGCCGCCCGCCGGGTGATCTTCCTGGTCAGCGGCGCCGGCAAGCGCCAGGCGCTCGCCCGGCTGCTCGACCCGAGTGAGCCCGCCGAGCGCACCCCCGCCCGGCTGGTGCGGCCGGCCGGCGTGGTGGTGATCCTGGCCGATGCCGCCGCCGCCGCCGACCTCCCCGGCGCCTGAGGACTCCCATGCAGGTGATCCGCGGCGATGGCTTCAGTGGTTGGCATGCCCTCAACGACACCGTCATGGGGGGGCGCAGTTCGGGGCTGTGCACGGTCAGCAGTCGCGGGCTGCGGCTGGAGGCGGAGGTGGTGGAGCAGGGCGGTGGTTTCGTCAGCTGCCGCTCGCCCATCTTTTCCCCTCCCCTCGATCTCTCGGAGCAGGCCGCCTTCGAGCTGGAGCTGCACGGCGACGGCCGCCACTACAAGCTGGCGGTGGCCTGCGCCGATGGGGTGGCGGGTCTCACCGAGATGATCCCCGGCGGTGTGCGCTGGGTGGCGAACTTCGCCACCGATCCCGATGGCCCCTGCCGGGTGCGGATCCCCTTCGCCCAGCTGCGGGCCTCGATCCGGGCCAAGCCTATCGAGGCCCTGCCCCTCGGCCTGCCCCTGCGCTTCGACGCCGAGCGGATCACCCGGCTGCAGATCCTGCATTCGAAGTTCGGCGACGACGGCTCCGCCAACCCGGGCTTCCGGGCCGGTCCGCTCAGCCTGGAGGTGATGGCGATCGATGCCGTCGCCTGAGTCCTCCATCGGCAGCGCCAACACCGACCTCTGCCAGCTGGTGGCGGCGGCGGCCGATCTCTGCCGCAAGCCCCTGCGCCATGCAGTGGTGGGGGCAGTGCACGGGGACAGCCTGGATCTCTGCCTGCGGCTGGAGGCCCGCACACCCGAGGGCGAACGGGTGCCGGCGGAGGATCTGGAGCTGGAGATCTACCGCAGCGGTGAGGATCTCAACCTCACCCTGGCCTGGCGCCAGGGGGAGGACCACCCCCTGCTGTGGCAGGGCAGCCATCCGGTCTGGATGGATGGGGCCACGGGGCTGCGCTGCAGCTGCCCACCCCAGGGGGGGCCGCTGGAGGCCCTGGCCCGCCGCCTGCGGGCCCTGCTGCGGCCCGATCAGGGCTGAGGCGAGGGCAGCACCATCAGCAGCGAGCCGGTCCCCATCGTGGAGGGCAGCGGCCAGAGCTCGACCCTGGCCTCCAGGGTGCGGCCATCCCGATGGCGGAGGGAAAAGGAGTCACTCACGAACAGCGGCCCATCGGCGGGCGCATCGCTGACCACGGGGGTCGTCGCCTCCTCCGGCAGCTGGCAGAACAGGGAGGCGGGTGACCCCACCAGGGTGTCGCGCTCGAAGCCGATCCGGCGGCACAGGCTGGCGTTGACCATCACCACCCGCTGGTTGCCATCGAACACCGCCACCGAGAAGCTGGGACTGCGGATCAGGGTCTCGAACAGGACCGAGAGGTCGCGGCTATGTTCCTGGGCCTGGCGCTGCTGGGTGATGTCGGAGAGGGTGCCGACCACATAGCGATCCATCTCCTCGGTGAGCACCTTGGCGTTCTCCGTCACCCAGCGCTGCTCGCCATCGCGGCGGATGATCCGGTACTGCACCGACCAGCCCCCCTGGGCCGGGTCACGGCTGGCCCAGACCCGATCCCGGTCCTCCGGAAAGATGGCGTCGTCGAGCAGCTCCGGACGGGCGAACAGCTCGGCCGGGCTCCAGCCCGTCAGGGGCAGGATGCGCTGGCTGGCATAGAGCAGCCGGTGGAGGTCGGCGTCCCGCTTCCACACCGCCTCTTCCAGGGCATCGGTGAGGCTGGAGAAGGAATCGAGCGAGTCCTCAGCGGCCCGTCGCAGGGCCAGCAGTTCCGACACGTCGGTGAGGGTGACGATCGCTCCGAGCCGCTGCCCCTCCCGTTCCTGGTAGGGCAGCACCTGGGCCAGGTAGGCGATGTCCTCGTTGACCGCTTCGATGTTGCGCCGGGGAGCACCGCCGACCACCTCCGCCAGGGCCGACCGCAGTCCCGGCAGGGGCACCGTGGTGGGAATGCCCAGCAGGGGCCGTCCGATGTCATCCTCCACCAGGGCGAAGACCCGCACCGCCAGGGGGGTGAACCGGGTGATGCACAGCTCCCGGTCGACGATGACCATGCCCTGGTTGAGGGAGTTCTGGATGTTCTCCAGGTCGGTGCTGAGCGCCTGCAGGTCGGAGCTTCTGGCCCGCAGCTCCTGGTTGAGGGTCGCCAGTTCCTCGTTGGTGGCCTGCAGCTCCTCGTTGGAGGATTCCAGTTCTTCGTTGGAGGATTGCAGCTCCTCCGAGGAAGCCTGCAGTTCCTCGGCCGAAGCCTCCAGCTCCTCGTTGGCCTCCTCCAGATCCGAGAGGGAACGACGCAGGGTGTCGTGGCTGGTGAGCAGCTCTTTCTCCAGCCTGGCGATCTGCTGGTCGAAGTCCTGGTCGCGGATCAGCGGAATATCTGTGGAGGCCTGATCGGCGCCGTCGGGGGGTTCCCGCAGGAAGCTGAGCAGGGTCAGCACCCGCTCGTTGACCTGGAGGGGCCGGACCTCCAGCCGCAGGTTGATGGCGAAGTCCGGCAGGTGCAGCAGCCGGCTGCGGACCGGTTGGCGGTCGGTCCGCACGATCAGCAGCAGGGCGCGGGCCTCGGCCTGCAGTTCCGGCAGCAGGAAGGTGGTGGCGGCGGTGGAGATCCGGCCCTCGGTGAGCCGGCAGAAGGGACTGACATCGCCGATCACCTCCACCAGTCCGTGGTTCTCATCGAGGATCACGCAGGGAGCGCAGGTGGTGCGGACCAGCGCTTCGAGGGTGGCGACATGCTCCTCGACCACGGTCTCCCGCAGGATCGAGATCCTCCCGACCGGGCTGAACAGGGTCGGTTGGCGCTGGGAGGGCTGGATGGCCGGGGTGTAGCGGCTGAACTGGTGTTCCGCGGTGCGATGGAAGATGCGGTGCTCGGCGTTGGCCACATCGAAGCCCTCGGTCCTGTGGCCCAGCGACTCCGTGCGGCCGAGGAACAGCAGACCCGAGGGCAGCAGGCCGAAGCGGAACTGCGTCAGTACCCGGTCCTGCAGGGGCTGGGTGAAGTAGATGAGGGTGTTGCGGCTGGAGATCAGGTCCAGACGCGGGAAGGGCGGGTCGACGGCCACGTTGTGACGGGCGAAGACCACGCAGTTGCGCAGGGCCTCACAGATCTGGACCTCGCCGTTGAACGGCAGCACGAAGCGTTCCCGCAGCGACTCCGGGATGGCCAGGCTGGAGGCGGCGGGATAGGTGGCCCGGCGCGCCACGGCCAGGCTGTCCTCGTCGAGATCGGTGCCGAAGATCTTGAGGTGATGGGTCAGGTCCTGGGGGTGGCCGAGCGCCTCGCTGAACAGCATGCCGATGGAATAGACCTCTTCGCCGGTGGCGCAGCCCGGCACCCACACCCTCAGGCGGTCCTTGCGGGTGCGCTGGGCCACATAGTCCTTCAGGAGCTCGCCGAGGACCGCGAACGACTCCGGGTCGCGGAAGAAGGAGGTCACGGTGACCAGCAGGTTGTGGACCAGGGCCGAGACCTCCCTGCTGTCCGCCGCCAGCAGCCGCAGGTACTCCTCCATGCTCTCCATCTGGCGGATCGCCATGCGGCGTGCCAGCTGACGCTGCAGGGTGGACGCCTTGTACTGGCCGAAGTCGATGCCGCTGTTGTGCAGCAGCAGCTCCAGGGCACTGGAGACGTTGAGGCCCCTGAGGTCGGGAGTGTTCAGCTCCACCCAGTCGCCGGCCGAGCCCATCAGCCCGGTGATGTGATGGGCGATGGCGGCCGGCTCGAGGACGAGGTCGGCCCCACCCAGGGCAACGGCGGCGGTGGGCATGGCGGCGAACCGGGCGCTCTCGGGCGTCTGGGCGATCGTGAGCCCACCGGCGGCCCGCACGGCCCGCAGGCCGCGGGCCCCGTCGGAGCCGGTGCCCGAGAGCACCACGGCGGCCCCATGGCCGTTCCAGTGCTCGGCGACCGAATCGAACAGCCGGTCAACGCTGGGGCTGGGGCCGAAGCGGGGTTCGGGCGCCACCAGCCTTAACCGTTTCCCTTCCACACTGATGTCGTGGTTGGGGGGGCAGACGCTGACCGTGTCCGGCAGCAAGGCGGCCCCGTCGACCGCCTCGACCACCTGCAGCGCCGTGACCCGCGCCAGCAGCTCGACCATCAGGCTGCCGTGGTCGGGCGAGAGGTGCTGGGCCACCACATAGGCCACGCTGCCGCCGGGGGCAAGGTTGCCCAGAAGGGTCTGCAGGGCCTCCAGGCCGCCGGCCGAGGCCCCGATAGCCACCAGATGCATGCCGGCCTGTGAACCGGGGGACGTGGATGGCGCCGGGGAAGACTCCGCGTCACTGGATTCTTCCTTTGACATCGGCACCATGAACGTGTGCACTCAATGTAAACCGCCACTGCCGTCCTGACCTTCATGGTGTGAAGGAACGATCCGCCGCTGAGGCGACCCATAACTGTGAGGCCTGACGGTGATGCCGGACCGCATCGCATGCCCGCTTCGATGACCGTGATGGGGTCCAGCCGCATGCGGTACTCGCATGGGATTGCATCCGTTCTGATCACTGCAGGGAATCATCATGAACTGCAATCAACAGCACACTTCTGTCGTGGCAGATGTTGAGGCTTGTAGGCACGACGTCTCGATCAGCGCACAGGTGACTGGCTCTAAGGAATTCATGCTCATTGTGTGATACCCTGAACGAATGGTGAAAGTGAGGAGGTGGGAGTTCGTATGTGCAGCGAGCCTTGCTTCCCCAGCCAATGGCACCCTGAAGTTGCCCATTTCTCCAACCCCCTGCTGCTTCAGCATCAGCTGGGTGAGGCTCCCCATTCCTGCACCTCCCATTCCTGCACCGCGATGTTGCAGGAGGCCCTGCCGCTGGTGGAAATCATTCCGCTGGAAACGGAGGCCTCCTGGTGGTGTTACGGCGCCAATCTCCACCTCGGCAGCCTCGTGGCGACGGCGTGGACTGCGAGGCCGATGCGCATGGCCTTTTCCGAACGCCAGGAGCACATTGTCGTGCTGGGCTACGGCGGAGAACACCGGCTGCGACAGGGCTCCACCACCTGGCCCTGTGCCAGGGGAGGGTGTGTGCTGATGGCCAATGCGGCCTGCACGATGGAGAGCACCCTGTCATCCGCGGTGGCTTTTTCCCTGACGCGGGATCGACTTCTGGAGACGGCGATGGCAATGGGGGGCTATCAGCAGAAACCGAAAGGCTGGGAGGAGAATGTCTGCCAGGCCCACGGCTGGAGCCCGCCCCGGAATCCTGTCGCCCCTTCCCTGCTTACTGCCCTACAGCAGACCATCGCCATGGCGGGGCAGCTCTCAGGGTATGGCCGGGGTCTGCTCGATCGGCTGCAGTTTGACGACCAGATCTATCGGCTGATCGTGGCGATGCTGCTGCCGGAGATCCGCCAGGACAAGACCCTGGATCGGCTCCTGCACCGGCAGCGGCAGGGCCGCGATTCCTTTGACGAACTGATCGATTACATCAAGCAGAATCTGGGGGAGCCGCTCACCCTCACTGACCTGGAATCAAGGAGCCATTACTCCCGCAGGGCCCTGCAGTATGCCTTCGCCGAGCGCATGGGCTGCACCGCCACCAAGTGGATCAAGATGCAGCGTCTTGACCGTGCCCGGCAACGGCTGGAGCGGCCGAATCTGAACGACTCGGTGGGGAGCATCGCCCGCGAGTGCGGCTATCGCTCCCTGGGACTGTTCAGCGTGGATTTCCAGCAGCGGTTCCACGTCAAGCCGTCCCAGCTGCTGCGGGAGTCCCGGCCGGAGTAGCCGGGACTCCCGCAGCGTTCAGGCCCGGCGTCGGAACCCATCCGCCGACTCCATGCGGCCCGGGTTGTGCTCGCCTGCCTGCCCGCCCTGCAGGGCCGACTCCAGCAGGTAGGCGGCCAGGTTGGAGAGGGAGCGCCCCTGGACGTTGCTGCGCTCCACCAGGGCCTGGTAGGCGTTGTAGGGGACGGTGATCGTGACGCGCACCGGCCGCAGGAAGGGACCGGGTTCGGAGTGGCTTCGCATGGGTCCAGGGGGTGACTTCCTATGCTCTAAGCCCGATTTTGTGATCGGTGGCCAGATGCTTCATGAAGCGCCGGAGCCCCTCCGTGGACCAGATGCCAGTGCTGGCCGGCGATTCACCCTGCTGCGGTCAGCAGCAGGGTGCCTGCGCCGTCAGTGCAGGCCTGCATCGCCCTGCGCAAATTGCACGTTTCTGAAATCGGGATGAAGGCCCGCGCTTCAGTCCGGGTACAGGTCCGTGACGGCCCCCAGGCTGCTGCTGCTCACCAGCCGGGCGTACTTGCCGAGCACCCCGGTGCGGTAGCGGGGGGCGGGCTTCGTCCAGGCGCTACGGCGCCGGGCCAGCTCCTCCTCGGCCACGTTGAGCTGGATCAGCCGCTGCTTCGCATCCACCGTGATGCTGTCGCCCTCCTGCACCAGGGCGATGGTGCCGCCCACGGCGGCTTCCGGGGCCACGTGGCCCACCACCATGCCGTAGGTGCCGCCGGAGAAGCGGCCGTCGGTGATCAGGGCCACCGAATCCCCCAGCCCCTCACCGATGATCGCGGCGGTGGGGGCGAGCATCTCGCGCATGCCGGGGCCGCCCACCGGACCCTCGTACCGGATCACCACCACATCGCCGGCGCTGATGCGCTTGGCGAGGATGGCGGCCAGGGCGTCCTCCTCACTCTCGAACACCCGGGCCGGGCCGGTCATCACCGGGTTCTTGACGCCACTGATCTTGGCCACGCTGCCCTCCTCGGCCAGGTTGCCCCGCAGGATCGCCAGGTGGCCCTGGGCGTAGAGGGGGTTCGACAGGGGCCGGATCACGTCCTGACCGGCCGGAGGTTCGGAGGGCACGTCGGCGAGCACCTCCTTAAGGGTGCGCCCCTCGATCGTGCGGCAGTCGCCGTGCAGCAGGCCGCCGTCGAGCAGCAGCTTCATCACCTGGGGGATGCCGCCGGCCCGGTGCAGGTCCACGGTCACGTAGCGGCCGCTGGGCTTGAGGTCGCAGATCACGGGCACCTTCTGGCGGATCGTCTCGAAGTCGTCGATCGTCAGCGGCACGCCCGCGGTGCGGGCGATCGCCAGCAGGTGCAGCACCGAGTTGGTGGAGCCGCCCACCGCCATGATCACGGCGATGGCGTTCTCGAAGGCCTCCCGGGTCAGCAGGTCCCGGGGGCGGATGCCGGCCGCGATCGCCTGCACCAGCACCTCGGCCGAGCGAGCGGCACTCTCGGCCTTCTCCGGGTCCTCCGCCGCCATGGTGGAGCTGTAGGGCAGGCTCAGCCCGAAGGCCTCGAAGGCCGAACTCATCGTGTTGGCGGTGAACATGCCGCCGCAGCTGCCGGCGCCGGGGCAGGCGTTCTTCTCGATCGCCAGCAGCTCCGCCTCGTCGATCCGGCCACCGGAAAGCTGCCCCACCGCCTCGAAGGCACTCACCACGGTGAGATCACAGGGACCGAGTTTGCCCGGCTTGATCGTGCCCCCGTAGACGAAGATCGCCGGGATGTTCATGCGGGCCATGGCGAGCATGGCGCCGGGCATGTTCTTGTCGCAGCCGCCGATGGCCAGCAGGCCATCCATGCTCTGGGCGTTGCAGGCGGTTTCGATCGAATCGGCAATCACCTCCCGCGACACCAGGGAGTACTTCATCCCCTCGGTCCCCATCGAGATGCCGTCGCTGACGGTGATGGTGCCGAACATCTGGGGCATGGCTCCGGCCCCATGGGCGGCCTGCTCGGCCCGCCGGGCCAGATCGTTGAGGCCGATGTTGCAGGGGGTGATCGTGCTGTAGCCGTTGGCGATGCCGATGATCGGCTTGCCGAAGTCCCCGTCGCCGAAACCGACGGCCCGCAGCATGGCCCGGTTGGGGGAGCGTTGGAGGCCCTTGGTGATGGCGTCGGAGCGCAGCATGGCCGGGGAGGAACGGGTCTGCAGCAACTTACCGAGGGGCCTGCGCCCTCAGGCCTGGGGCTGCAGCTGCTCGAGCTGGCGGCGCACCTCGTCGATCGCCTGGTTGAGTTTCTGGACGCGGTCGTGCAGCTGGTCGCTGCTCACCGGCGGCTCCTCGAAGGCTTCGCTGAGGCGGGAGACGCGCAGCATCCGCAGCTGGCGCTGGGCGAGCCGGTGACGATCGGCCCGGCGCAGCAGCCAGACCGCCAGCCCGGCGGCGCCCATCACCGCCCCGGCGGCCCCGGCCAGCAGAACCAGACTGCCGCTGGCGGACGATTGCTGCCGGGAATCAGCCATGAACCTGCAAAGGAAGGGGCATCGGGACCTGAGGGGCTCAGCCTAGGCAGTGGCGGCGGCGATTCCATACAGCCGCTCGCTCACCTCGCCGAAACCCGGAACGACGCGGTGGCGGCTGTCCACCTCGGGGTCGATGCCGGCGCAGTAGATGGTGAGCTGGCTGTGGTGTTCGCCGACAACCTTCAGCCCGGGGCTCGCGGCCAGGGTGGTGATCACCCGCAGCCGCTGGCCCTCCACCCCCAGGCCCGCCAGACGGTCGAGCAGGGCCAGCAGGATCGAGCCGCTGGCGAGGACGGGCAGGAACACCAGCACGCCGCTGCGGGGATCGATGGTGGCCGGCAGGTCGTCGAGGAACCAGTGGGGCTTGTGATCGGGCCCGCAGGGCTCGATGCCCACATGGGCCAGCTGGGCCGACGGCAGCACCGACTGGGCCCCCTGCCAGAGCCCCAGTCCCCCCCGCAGCACCGGGATCACCAGCAGGGGCACCTCCGGATCGACCACCTGGCCATCGCAGTGGCCCAGGGGCGTGGTGATCGACACCGGCCGATGGGGCAGCCAGTCGCGCAGGGCCTCATAGGTGAGCCAGCGGCCCAGCTCCGCCATGGCGGTGGCGAACAGGGGCGAGGGGGTGGCCCCGTCGCGCAGCAGGGTGAGCCAGTGGCCGATCAGGGGATGGGGGGGGACCACCACCCGCAGGGACATGCTCATGACGGGCTGCGTCTGCCTAGCTTGATCCGGCAGCGTACCGGTGTGGCATGGTCCCCAGCTCCCTTCCCTCCTCCGTGATCGTCCGGCGGCCCAGGGCCCCGCTGGCCGACCTGCTGGGGTCCGTCCTGGGGGGCGTGCTGGGGATGGTGCTCGGCCTGCTGCTCGTCTGGACCGTGCTGCCGGTGGCGCCGGCCCAGGCGATCACCGCCCCCGAGCTGCGCGCCCAGCGCTCCTTCCAGGACCTCGACCCCGACCTGCGAGGCCGGAACCTGCAGCAGCAGGAGTTCCTCAAGGCCTCGATGGAGGGCTTCGATCTGCGGGACGCCGACCTGCGCGGGGCCGTGTTCAACTCCACCGACCTGCGCCAGGCCGACCTGCGCGGCGCCGACCTGGAGGACGTGGTGGCCTTCGCCACCCGCTTCGACGGGGCCGACCTGCGGGGCGCCCAGTTCCGCAACGCCATGCTGATGCAGAGCCGCTTCCGGGATGCCCGCATCGACGGGGCGGACTTCAGCGACGCGGTTCTCGATCTGCCGGAGCAGAAGGCCCTCTGCGCCCGTGCCGCCGGCAGCCATCCCCTCACCGGCGTCGACACGCGGGAGAGCCTGGGCTGCCGCTGACCCCGGCCGGCGGCGCCTCCCCTAGGTTTCGGTTCCCCCTGCCCTGTCCCCGATGACCGCCACCAGCACCCGACGGCTGCCGGTCACGGTGGTGACCGGATTTCTGGGGGCCGGCAAGACCACCCTGCTGCGCCACCTGCTGCTGGAGAGCGGACTGCGGCTGGCCGTCCTTGTCAACGAGTTCGGCGAGGTGGGCATCGACGGCGATCTGATCGCCTCCTGCGGCTTCTGCCCCGAGGAGGAGCTGGACGACCGGCTGGTGGAGCTGGCCAATGGCTGTCTCTGCTGCACCGTCCAGGATGAGTTCCTGCCCACCATGCAGCGGCTGCTGGAGCGGGCCGACCGGCTCGACGGCATCGTCGTGGAAACCAGCGGCCTGGCCCTGCCCGAGCCCCTGGTGGCCGCCTTCGGCTGGCCGGAGATCCGCAGCCGCACCCGGGTGCACGGGGTGGTCACGGTGGTGGATGGCGAGGCGATGGCCGCCGGCCACGTGGTGGGAGACGCCGAGGCGGTGGAGGCCCAGCGCCGGGCCGACCCCAGCCTCGACCACATCAGCGCCATCGAGGACCTGTTCGCCGACCAGCTCGGTGCGGCCGACCTGGTGCTGGTGAGCCGGGCCGACCGGCTGGAGCCGGAGGCCCTGGCCCGGGTGACCGAAGCGCTGCGCGCCGACCTGCGCCCCGGCACCGTCGTGCTGCCCATGGCCCGGGGCCGTCTCGATCCCTCCCTGGTGCTGGATGGTCCCGGCCGTGATCACGACCACGACCACGACCATGACCATGACGACCACGATCACCACCACGACGACCACGATCACGATCACGACCACCACGACCATGCCCACGTGGCGATGGAGTCGATCGTCGTGCGACGGGCCGGCCAATGGGGGCGAGCCGCCCTGGAGGCCCAGCTGCAGCAACTGCTGATCGACCATCCCGTCGTGCGGCTCAAGGGGCGGCTGCGTCAGGACGGCAAGCGCCTGCCGCTGCAGATCCAGGGGGTCGGCCGTCGCCTCGACTGCTGGTACGAGGAGCGGGAGGGGATGGCCCCTGCCGCCGCCCCCGCCGAGGGCGATGGCCCCGACGGCCTGGAGCTGGTGCTGCTGGCCACCGCCGGCGCCGCCGGCCCCCTGCGCGACGCCCTCGATCGCCTCTGAGGAACCAGGCCAGCGTCAGTCGAGGGGGATGTCACCCCGGGCGCAGATCCCATCCCAGCAGAGATCGGTGTTCTCCACCCAGCGGCTGTTCACCGGCTGCCAGCTGCCGGAGGGTTTGAGCATCGTCACCCGGCCCCGACCGTCATGGCGGAACTCGATCCTCTGGCCCCCCACCAGCAGGAACCAGTGGAGGCCGAGCTCCTCGACCTGCATCTGGCACTCCTGCCAGGGACCATCGGCAACGCGGCACTGCAGCGACACCAGCCCCGGCAGGGAGTGGGCCTGCAGGGCCGTGCAGGCCAGGGCCAGGCCCGCCAGCCAGGCCAGCAATCCGGGCCCCAGCGGATCCAGCAGAAACCGTCGCAGGGAGGGCACCACGACCAGCGGTGCGGAGCATCAACTCCAGGCTGGTGCTGCGCCGGGGGGGTGGTGGGGCGTGCTGCCAAGATTTAACAAACGTCCGTGCCCCCGGTGCCGCTCTTCAACGCCCGCGTTCAGGTTTCCCTGCGCCCCTCCGTGCTGGACCCCGCCGGGGAGGCCACCCGGGCCGCCGCCGCCCGGCTCGGGGTGGAGGGCGTGAAGCGCCTGCGGATCGGCAAGGCGATCGAGCTGGACCTGGAGGCGCCGGACCGGGCCACCGCCCAGGCCCGGCTCGAGCTGCTCAGCGACCGCCTGCTGGCCAATCCGGTGATCGAGGACTGGTCACTGGATCTGGCCGAAGCGGGTTGAGGGGAGCGGATCGATGACCGTCGGCATTGTTGTGTTTCCCGGCTCCAACTGCGACCGGGACGTGGCCTGGGCCCTGGAGGGCTGCCTGGGCATCCCCGTTCGTTTCCTCTGGCATGAGGAGCGCGACCTTTCCGGCCTCGAGGCCGTCGTGCTGCCGGGGGGGTTCAGCTACGGCGACTACCTGCGCTGCGGCGCCATCGCCCGCTTCGCCCCCGTGCTGGAGGAAGTGCGCAGCTTCGCGGAGCGCGGTGGGCCCGTGCTCGGCATCTGCAACGGCTTCCAGGTGCTCACGGAGATGGGCCTGCTGCCCGGAGCCCTCACCCGCAACCGGGATCTGCACTTCCTCTGCCAAAGCAGCCCCCTGGAGGTGCAGCCCGGGGCCTGCCGGTGGCTGGGCGCCTACGGCGCCGGCGAGCGCATCAGCCTGCCGATCGCCCACGGGGAAGGGCGCTACCAGGTGGAGCCCCAGGAGCTGGAGCGCCTCGATGATCAGGGCTGTGTGGTGCTGCGCTACGTCGCCAATCCGAATGGATCACGGGGCGACGTGGCCGGCCTGACCAATCCCGCCGGCAATGTGCTCGGCCTGATGCCCCATCCGGAGCGGGCCTGTGATCCGGTCACCGGCGGCCTCGACGGCCGGCGCCTGCTGCAATCGCTGCTGGGCTGAGGCTCAGTCCAGGGCTGCGAAGTAGTCGCGACTGCCACGGGGATCGGGGGCCAGGGTGCGGGCCCCGGGCGTCCAGTCGGCGGGACAGACCTGGCCCGGCTGGTTCCGCACGTGCTGGAACGCCTGCAGCACCCGCAGGGTTTCGTCCACACTGCGGCCGACGGCCACATCGTTGACGGTGCTGTGGCGGATCACCCCATCGGGGTCGATCAGGAACAGTCCCCGCAGGGCCGTGCCGGCCTCCTCGTCCAGCACGTGGTAGGCCCTGGCGATCTCCTTGTTGAGATCCGACACCAGGGGGTAGGCCACATCCCCGAGCCCCCCGCTCTTTCGTTCGGTCTGTACCCAGGCCAGATGGCTATAGGGACTGTCGATAGACACGGCCAGGATGGCGGCGCCGAGGCGGGCGAATTCCCCGTGGCGATCACTGAAGGCCGTGATCTCCGTGGGACAGACGAAGGTGAAATTGAGGGGATAGAAGAACAGCACCACATCCCTGCCGCGATAGTCGCGCAGCGACACCTCCCGGAACTCCTGATCCACCACCGCGGTGGCGCGAAAGTCAGGGGCTTCGAGGCCCACGAGCCTGCCGCTGCTGGTCATGGTGGGTCTGGCCCTACGATGCTGTCCAAAGTAGCGATGCCTCTGCCATGGGTTGGGATCCAACCGTTCTGCGGAAATACAACACCACCGGCCACTTCCGGCTCATCAATCAGCTGCGCTCCGAACTCAAGGGCAATCCCCTGATCCGCCCCAAGGATGGGGAAACCGTGGGCGCCGCCAACCGCAGCAAGAGCCTCACCCGTGCCCTGCAGAACCGTTCCCAGTCCGGGGGTTACGGCCGCAGCCGCCGCTCGGTCCAGAGCTCCCAGCCCGTCGTCGTCACCGCCGCGCCTGCCCTGCCCGTGATCGCTCCGCTGCCGGCCCCGGTCGAGAGTGTGGAAAGCCAGGAGGCGGCCAATGCCCGCAGCTTCCGTGAACGGCTCAACGCCATCGAGATGCGCTGAACCCGCAGCGTCGAGAGGGCGTCAACGTTGCTGTAACCAGGGGGGAATGTCTCCACCCTGGTTACAAGGATTGAGGGACGAATGACCCAGGGAAAAGTGGCTCGGGGGAGACTTGAACTCCCGACCTTGGGGTTATGAATCCCACGCTCTAACCAGCTGAGCTACCGAGCCAATCCATCTGACTTTAGACGATGGCCTGCTCGGCCCCCGGCCGGGTCAGGCCCGGGGGGGGAGCATCTGCAGTGGGTTGACCGCGCCGCGGCCGGGGGGGTGGATCTCGAAGTGCAGGTGGGGACCGGTGCTGCGGCCGGTGCTGCCCATCTGGCTGATCACCTGACCCTGGGTCACCGTCTCGCCCCTGGCCACCAGCAGGCGGCTGTTGTGGGCGTAGAGGCTGCGGCTGCCGTCGGGGTGGGCGATCTCCACCAGGAAGCCGTAGCCGCCGTCATGCCAGCCGGCGAAGACGACCTGGCCCTCCCTGGCGGCCATGATCGGGGTGCCGACGTTGTTGGCCACATCGATGCCCTTGTGCATCCGGCCCCAGCGCCAGCCGAACCCGGAGGTGAACACCCCGCGGGTGGGCCAGATCCAGCTGGTGGAGGGGGCCGTGGTGCCACCCTCGAAGGGGGGCTGGGGGTCGCCGAACTCGGGGAGCTCGGGCCAGCTGATGCCGCCGCTCACGGAGGGCTTCAGGCCCAGCAGCATGCGGGAACGGCCCGGTGCCGACTGGGCCAGTCGCACCTGGCTGCCCACCACCAGGCGGGCGGTTTCCAGGCCCGGATTGAGGCGCACCAGTTCGGCCACGCTCAGGCCGTAGCGCTGGGCCAGCTTGAGCACCGTGTCGCCGAAGCGGACGACGCCATCCCGTTCTACTGGCGGAGGGGTGGAGACAGGGGGGCTCTGGCGCTGGGCAGAGGCGTCAAGGGAGGCGATGCGGCCGATGCGCTCCTTGCCCCGGGACGGCACCACGAGCCAGTCGCCGTTGCCGAAGCGGTGGTCTTCATCGACATCATTGAGGCGGGCCAGGCGGCTCTCATCGAGGTCGAGGGCGGTGGAGAGCTCCTCGATGGACACCGGACGGCGCACCTTGACCCAGAGCCGGTCGGTGGCGGAAGGCAGGGAGGCCAGCAGGGTCTCGGTGGACACCGTGCTGGGGGAATCGTCAGCGAGAACGGCCACGAGCGGCACGACGGCCGGTGTGGAGAGCAGAAAGGGAAGAATCAAGCGGAAAGGCTTCATGCATTTCACATCCAGCGGACAAAACCCAGCAGAGAAGCCAACATCTGCGGGTCCGGCAGAGAGTAGCGCTATGAACCACAGGCGGCAAGGTTCCTCAGGCACAACTCGGTCGGGACATCGGGACGGTCCCCCTTGGGTCTCAGGAGTCGCTGCCTGCGGCCGGCCCGATCTGGCGCAGGGCCTCGAACAGCACGATGCCAACGGACACCGAGAGATTCAGGCTGCGGACGCCCCCCTGGCCGTCCCGGGCCCGGCAGGCCATCGGGATGGTGAGCCGCGCCTCGGCCGACGCCTGCAGGTCGTTCGGTAATCCGTCCGTCTCCCGTCCGAACAGCAGCCAGTCGTCGGGATGGAAGCGGAAATCGGTGTAGGACGCCTCCGCCTGGCTGCTGAGGGCCACCAGACGGCCACCCCGCCGCCGTCGCTCCGCCTGGAAGCGCTCCAGGTCGCCGTGGCGGTGCAGCGACACCCAGGGCCAGTAATCCAGGCCGGCCCGGCGCAGATGGCGGTCGCTGATCGTGAAGCCCAGGGGTTCGATCAGATGCAGTTCGCAGCCGGTGGCGGCGCAGGTGCGGGCCACGTTGCCGGTGTTCGGCGGGATCTGGGGCTGGTAGAGAACGACGCGGGGCATCCGGGGCGGTCCTCAGGAGCCGGGAGGCACGGGCTGGCTCAGGGCCAGCAGGTCGATGGCACGCCCCTGCAGGACGAGCCAGGCCGCCTCGCTGTGGGCCTGGAGGGTCTGCTGCATCGTCCCGAGCCGGTCGCGGAAGCGGGATCCGGCCGCCGTGGCCGGCACCACCCCCCAGCCGGTCTCCTCGCAGACCAGTACCAGGGGCGCCGGGCAGGCGCCGATGGCCCCGAGCAGCTCGTCGCAGCGGAGCCGCCAGTCAGGCGCCTCCAGCTCCAGGTGGGCGGCCACCCAGGTTCCGAGCGAATCCACCAGCCCCAGCTGCCCGACCTGCAGACGTTCCAGCTCGGCGGCCAGCTCACCGCCCACCTCGCGGCAGCCCCATTCAGGGGGACGCCGGAGGCGGTGGCGCCGCAGCCGCTCCTGCCAGGCGTCGTCGTCGGGCAGGGAGGGCCCGGTGGCCAGGTAGATCACCGCCAGGCCGCTGGCGCCGGCCAGATGCTCGGCCCAGCGGCTCTTGCCGCCCCGCGAAGGTCCACTGACCAGGGTGAGGCGCGGATGGCGCTGGACCCCGGTCGGGGGCTCAGCCGCCACCTCAGCCGCCACCATTCATGTTGCGCAGGGTGGCCACCGAGGACGGCGAGACGCGGTTGAGGTAACGGAAGATCCAGTACTTGAAGATCGTGGCCAGGACCACCGGGAAGGTGGCGATGAAGAGCATCACGAAATTCTCCTGGGCCGGTAATCCCAGATGGTGGGCGACACCATCGAGCAGCACCGTCCAGCCCTCCGGACTGTGGAATCCCACGAAGATGTCCGTGAACAGGATGATGGCGAAGGCCTTGGCGCTGTCGCTCAGGCCATACACCATTTCGTCGATGAAGCCCCGCAGCACCTGGATGTCGCGCCGTCCGGCGATGGCCACCGCCACGAAGCCGATGAAACCGCAGACATCGGCCAGGACGTTCTTGATGGCATGGGTGCTCTCCTGGTCGGCCTCCTCCTTGAGCTCCTGGGCCCGCTTGGCCAGCTCCGTCTGCAGGTCCTCGCGGCTGGGCAGGGCCTTGCCCGCCAGCAGGGCGTCGAATTCGATCTCCGCCTGGTACACCCGCAGCTTCTCGACGGCCCGCTCCTCCAGGTGGGGTTTCGGGTAGGCGAGGAAGGCGTTGTCGGGGGCGAAGCGATCCACCAGGGGCGACACCACGTAGGTGCGGCTCACCTGCTGCACCAGCACCGGCACCAGCACCAGCAGCAGCAGGATCCGCAGCGACACCAGGGTGGAATCGCGGCGGCGTCGGAAGCCCGCCACCACGCTGGCCTCCGCCTCCGGGTCGAGCTGGCGGCGCACCTGGTCGACCACGCTCACCAGGCTGCGGGGCAGCATCTCCGGGGTGCGGCTCAGGGCCGGCAGCTCCTCCCGGGCCACGGCATAGCGGGCGGTGACCGTGTCGATCAGCTGGTACTGGCGCAGTTCCTGGCCGGAGAGCTCCTGCCGGTACGGGGCCAGCACGCCCCTGGACTGGCGGCAGACCTGCAGGGCCGCCCGGAAGCGGCGCAGCACCTGGGACTGCATCGCCCGCGGGATGCTCAGCTCCAGTTCGGGACGCACCGGCCGGTCGTTGTAGTGCTCCATCTCGATGCTCTGGATGAGCAGGGCGGCTTCATAGCCGCGTTCAAGATCGGAGCTCAGGTCGAGGGAGCGGGCCCGCCCGAAGGTACCCATCCAGTTCGTCAGTCCCATGGGGAGGCGGGTAGCGGGGGGATCAGCGGGAGAAGACCCACCAGGTGAGCATCGGCACCACGGTGCCCACCACCAGCAGGACGATCACCCAGGTGAAGGCATTGCTGCTGGAGGTCTCCTCCCGGGTGGGGATGTTGCTGACGACGGCGGCCGTCTCCTCGATGACAGGTTCGCCGGAATCTTCCCCGCCCTGGAGAACGGTGGCAAGACGTTGCAGGGCGTCGACGGCCGACTGTCGGTAGCGGTCGCCGCTGCGCAGCGGCTGGGCCATCGTGGTGGCCGCGGTGCTCTTCAGCAGCTCGCTGGGCAGCTGGCGGTCGAGGGGGGGCTGGGCCGCAATCGCCGTGGCCCGGGTCTGGGTATCGATCAGCAGCAGCAGCAAGGGATCGGGACTGCTGCCGGCCGGGGGATCGGCCGTCCAGCGCTCCAGCAGCTGTCCGGCGAGGGTGTTGAGGTCAAGGCCGTAGTCGAGCCGGGTGAGGGTGATCAGGCGGGCATCGACCCGTTCGGCGCTGAAGGCCTGCAACTGGCGCTCGATCTCGGCCTTGCCCGCCCGGCTGAGCACGTCGGCGCCGTCGAGCACGTGCTCGGCCGGTGGACGGGCGGGCAGATCCGACGCCGACAGGGCCCGGGCGGCCGCGACCGGAGCCGCCAGCACCAGGCCGATGGCCAGCACCAGGGAGAGCAGGGAGCGGAGCAGCCCGGAGCGGCGGGTGGGGCCGGGGTGGACTGCCGCCACCGAAGGCGTCACTGAAGCCAAGGCCATCGTGCAAGACGCCACCAGTCTGCCGTTGCGGCTCCGTTCCGGCATCCTGAAGGCAGCTTCGGAGCCGGACGCCACGATGACGATGTCCGCCCCCACCCGCGTCGTCCTGGCCTGCGGCGCCACGGGCCTGGCCCTGGCCGTGCTCAATCAGATGACGGCCCCGAGCCTGGAGCCGCCCCTGGAGCGGGCCTCGGTGCTGGCCAGCATCCTGGCGGTGCTGTTGCTGCTGGTGGCCCTGCTCTGGCAGAGGGTGGAGCCCGTGGCTCCGGAGCGGGTGGCGCTGGAGGGCCCCGAAGGGCTGCGCTTGGCGCCGGATCTCGAGGCTTCCCTGGCCGAGGAGCTGGGCTGGGGCAGCACCATGCTGCTGACGGCGACGCCGGCGGCGGTGGTGCTGCTGCACTGGCGCGGCCACACCCTGCTGGAGCGGGGCGTGCTGGGCAGAGGCGACTTCCTCCCCGGGGCGATCTGCGCCCGCAGCATGGCCAGCGGCAAGGCGATATCCCTGGTGGACCTGAAGCTCTACCCCGGTAGGGACGAGTTCAGCAGCCTGCCCACGGGCCTGCCGGCGGTGGTGGTCCAGCCCCTCGGCAGCGAGGGGGTGCTGGTGCTGGGCGGCTGGTCGCCCCGCTGCTTCAGCCGCAGCGATCTGGTGTGGGTCGAGGGCTGGGCCCGCAGGCTCACAGGCGAATTGGCTCGGGTTTCGGGCGCGGCGCCACCGGCCGCGGAGGTGTCGTCGACGGCGGCACCTGGAACTGGCTGAACACCCGGCCTCCCGGGTTGGTCACCACCACGGTCCCCTTGTTGCCCAGCTGGCCCCGCAGCACGCTGCCGCGGGTGAGCTGGCGGCTGGCGGGCCGCTGCAGCAGCACCGAGCCATCGGCGGTGACCGCCTGGGTCTGCCAGTTCCAGGAGCAGCTCTGAGCTTCGAGGCTGGCACCGTCCTGCTGGAGGAAGCAGCCCGAGGGGATCCGCACCAGATGCTGACCAGCATCCACCTGCAGGGCCTTGCCCCGGGCGCTGGCGCCGCCGGCCACCGCCGGGTCGCTGAACAGCACCGGCGGTCCGAGATTGAACAGCTGGGTCTGGGTGTTGCCGACCAGAGAGGTGGCGGTGAGGGTCTGGAGCGGGCGGGTGGAGGCCGAGCCCGGCGGCCGCCGTTCCCCCAGCACGGGGCCGCGGGCGGTGAGGGCACCGCTGCCCGGTTGCCAGAGCACCGAGGTCACGGTCACCAGGATCTGGGGGTCGCCGACGGGGTTGGCCCTGAAGGGATCGAACGCCTGGGCCCAGCGCTGCAGCTGGGGCTTGCCCTGCAGCTCCAGGGTGTCCTTATCGAGGCGGAAGGTGGCCCGCTCGGCGGAGAGCCGGGTATGGGGGTCGAACCCTTCCGGATGGCGGTCGATCTCCATCAGGTTGCGGGAGGGAAGCCAGCGCACCCGGGAGCCCTGGATCATCACCGGCTCCTTCCCGAGGCGCTGCAGCCGGATCCGCCCCTCCAGCAGGATCACGGCCCCGTCGTTGATCACGGTGCCGGTGGAGGCCTCCACCCGGTAGGCCGGCTTCCCGTCGCTGTAGATCACGCCGCGGGGCTGGAGGGCCCGGGCCACCCGGCGACGCAGGTCGTAGCGGGCCTCGGGGCTGGTGAGTTCCCAGTTGGGGCGTCCGAACACGTCCTGCTGGCGCAGATCCAGGGAACGGAACACGAAGGGGGTGGGCGCCGTCTCGCGGGCGACGTCGCCGCGGCCGCAGCCGGCGAGCAGCAGCACCAGCAGAGCAGACAGGCGCCAGGGTCGCGCGGGGAGGGAAAGCGTCAAAGGGGGGAATCCAGTTCCAGTCGGTGCATCACCGGCGTCGGTTCGGGCAGGGCCAGACCACTGGCCAGCTTCCCCCAGTGTCGGGCCGCCGTCCAGCCGCTGTCGGCCACCAGTGGCGGCTGGGCCAGCTGCTCGAGCATGCGCCCGGAGAGATCCGGCAGCAGCGGGGCCAGCAGCACGGCCACCCAGCGGCTCGTCTCCAGCACGGCATAGAGGTCTTCGGCCACACCGTCGCGGCCCTCCTCGGCCTTGATCGCCTTCCAGGGGGCGCGATCGTTGAGGAAGCCGTTGGCCGCCTCGGCCAGCTCCAAGATCGCGGCGGCTGCCGTGCGGAAATCCAGCCCCTCGAGGGCCCCGTCGACGGTCTGGGCACAGGCCAGGCAGCGCAGGGCCAGGGGATGGTCTGGGGTGGCGGCGGCGCCGGCCGGCGGCACGCCGCCGTCGAACCAGCGGCGCGCCATCGAGGAGGTGCGGTTGAGCAGGTTGCCGATCGTGTTGGCCAGGTCGTTGTTGACCAGATCGCTGAAGCGCTGCTGCTGGAAATCGCCGTCATCGCCGAAGGGGATGTCCCGCAGCAGGTACCAGCGCACCGCATCGGTGCCGCAGCGCTCCAGCAGGACGTCGGGATCGAGCACGTTGCCGAGCGACTTGCCCATCTTCTGGCCCTCCCGGGTGAGGAAGCCGTGGCCGAAGACCTTCTCCGGCAGGGGCAGCCCCGCCGACAGAAGCATCGCCGGCCAGTAGACGGCGTGAAAACGCAGGATGTCCTTGCCGATCACGTGCAGCTGGGCGGGCCAGCCCCGCTTCGCCAGCAGGCTCAGGTCGGCGGGATCGTCCGGCTCCAGCAGGGCTGAGAGGTAGCCCAGCAGGGCGTCGAACCACACATAGAAGGTATGGCCGTCATAGCCGGGCACGGGAATGCCCCAGGGCAGATCGAGCCGGGAGATGGAGAAGTCCCGCAGGCCACCGGCGACGAAGTTCTCCACCTCCCGGCGCCGGGAGCGCGGCGCGATGAAGCCGTCACTGGCCACCAGCTGCTCGATCGGCTCCTGGTAGCGGGAGAGGCGGAAGAAGAGGTTGAGCTCGTCGCGCCACTCCAGGGGACGCAGGTGGATGGGGCAGTGGGGCTCGGTGGCCGCCGGCGATTCCTCCTTGAACTCCTCGCAGGCGACGCAATACCAGCCCTGCTGGCGACCTTCCACCACATCGCCGCTGGCCTCGACCCGGGCGAAGAACTGCTCCACGATCGCCCGGTGGCGCGGGTCGGTGGTGCGGATGAAGCGGTCGTTGCTGATGCCCCAGCGGCGCCACAGGTCGCGGTACTCGCCGCTGATGGCATCGCAGTGGGCCTGGGGGGTGAGGCCGGCCGCTTCGGCCGAGCGCTGGATCTTCAGGCCGTGCTCGTCGCAGCCGGTGATGAAGGTGACCCGCTCACCCTGCAGCCGTCGGAAGCGGGCAATGCTGTCGCAGGCGAGGGTGGTGTAGGTGCTGCCCAGGTGGGCGCGGTCGTTGACGTAATAGAGGGGGGTGGTGAGGGTATAGGTCATCGGCAGGCGACGTCGGCCGGATCCGCCGGCGGCAGGTGGGTGTCCCGTGACGGCCCCCGTGACGCCCTAGGGCCCAGGCCCGGGGCCCGGATCCTACCCATGGCCTTGGGATGGGATGCTGGCCCCCTGACCCCGGCCCCTTCTCCCCGATGCGCACGGGATTCGATCGCAGGGCGGACGTGCTCGTGTGGGGCGGCGGCAGCGGTGGTGTCGCCGCGGCGCTGCAGGCCGCCCGCTCCGGCGCCGACACCCTGCTGCTCACGCCCGGGCCGTGGCTGGGCGGCATGGTGAGCGCGGCCGGGGTGTGCGCCCCCGACGGCAACGAGCTGAGCCCCTGGCAGAGCGGCCTGTGGGGGGCCCTGCTGCGGGCCCTGCAATGGATCGAGCCGGAGGGTCTGGATCAGAACTGGGTGAGCTGCTTCGGCTACCGCCCCGCCAGTGCCGAGCGGATCCTGCGCCGCTGGGTGGCGGCCGAGGAACGGCTGGAGTGGTGGTCCGGCGTGCGGCTGGAGGCGGTGGAGCGCGACGGCGACCGCATCGGCGCCGTGACGGTGCAGCACAGGGGCATCCAGCGGCGCCTGCGGCCCACGGTGGTGATCGATGGCAGCGACCGGGGCGAGCTCTATCCCCTGGCCGGCGCCCCCTTCCGCTTCGGCTGGGAGGCCAGGGAGCTCTGGCAGGAACCCAGCGCCCCCACGGCCGAGCGCCTCGGGAACGACCCCTTCTTCCAGCGGCAGCCGGTGCAGTCGCCCACCTGGGTGTGCCTGGGCCAGCTGGACGAGAGGGGGGGACCGGTGGCCCCCGATAGGGAGGCCTGGCGCCGCAGCCCCCCTCCCCTGCCGGAGCCCTTCGCGGCGGCCACCGAGTCCTTCGGCCTGGAGCGCACCCTCACCTACGGCCGCCTGCCCGGGGGCCTGGTGATGCTGAACTGGCCCCTGCATGGCAACGACTGGCACCAAGGTCTGGAGCGGGCTTTTCCGGAATGCTTCGCCGGAGGTGCCGCCGCCGACGTCGCTGCGGTCGAAGGGGAGCTGCTCGCAGCGATGCGCGACCACAGCGAGGCCTTCGCCGCAGCCCTGTGCCAGGCCAGCGGCGGCTGGCTGGGCCCCGCAGCGGTGTTTCCTACACCCGAGGAGGCCAGGGCCGGGCGGCTCAGCGGCGCCGGATCCCTGGCCCTGATGCCCTACTGGCGGGAGGGCCGCCGGCTGGTGGCCCGGGAGCTGGTGCTGGAGCAACACCTGCTGCCCCAGGGGGAGGGTGCCTGCATCGCCCCCCTCAGCCGCGCCGCCGATGGGGCCTTGACCTGCATCGCCGTGGGCAACTACGCCAACGACCACCACTACCCCGGCGGCGACTGGCCCCTGGCCCCCAAGAGCTGCCGCTGGGGCGGCCGCTGGAGCGGCACCCCGTTCACCATCCCCTACGGCGCCCTGGTGAGTGAGGGGGTGACCAACTTGCTGGCGGCCGACAAGGGTTTCGGCGTCAGCCACATGGCCAACGGAGCCACCCGGCTCCAGCCCCTGGTGCTCAACATCGGCCAGGCCGCCGGGCTGGCGGCGGCCCTGTGTGTGCTCGATGGAGTGGAGCCGGCCGCCCTGCCGGTGCGGCGTCTGCAGGAGGCCCTGATCGGCGATCCGCTGGCTCCGGCCGGTGTGGTGCCGCTGTGGGATACCCCCTGGCACCACTCCCGCTGGCGCGAGCGGCAGCGGGAGGTGCTGGAGGCCCCGGAGCGTCTGGATCGCCACGGCCAACTGGAGGCGGCGGAGCTGGCGGCACTGTCGGGCTGGGCGCCGCCGCCGGAGCCGGGAGAGCGCCTCTGGCGCGGGGAGCTGGTGCCCGACGGCCAGGGCGGCTACGTGCTCCACGGCGAGGCGGGGGCCTGGCCGGTGATCACCCTGGAGCCGGCCCTGCACCACTGGCTCCTTAGCCTCGATCGCCCCACCCCTGTGGCCCTGATCGGCTGTGCCAACCCCTGGGGCCCCTGGCTGCGGGTGTCAAGGCTCGTGACGTGAAGCTGCTGTTCAGTGGCGCCGCCATCGCCCTCACCTTCGCGGCCTTCCTCCCTTACATCGTCTCAATACGGGCCGGCCGCACCCGCCCCCATGTGTTCTCCTGGCTGATCTGGGGGGTCACCACGCTGCTGGTGTTCCTGGCCACCTGGGCCGCCGGCGGCGGGGTCGGGGCCTGGCCCACCGGCGTGTCGGCCCTGATCACCTTCTCCATCGCCTGGCTGGCCTTCACCCATGGCGCCGATCGGGCGATCACAACAAGCGATTGGCTGTTTCTGGCCGGCGCCGCCTCGGCCCTGCCCTTCTGGTTCCTCACCGCCGACCCGCTCGGGGCCGTGGTGGTGCTCACTTTGGTGGATCTGCTGGGCTTCGGCCCCACCCTGCGGCGCGCCTGGAGCCACCCGGAGCAGGAACGGATCGGCTTTTTCAGCCTGTTCGTGCTGCGCAACCTGCTGGTGCTGCTCTCCCTAGAGCGGCTGACGCTGACCACGGCCCTGTTCCCGGCGGCGGTGGGCCTGGCCTGCGTGGGGGTGGTGGTGCTCCTGCTCTGGCGGCGACGCCGCCTGCAGCGCCTGGGCCAGCCGGCCTGAGTTCGGTCAGGATGGGCTGATCAGCGCCGTTGCCCCATGGTTTCCACCAACCCAGGATCCGCCCTCCGGCCCCTGCCCGTGCTGCTCTCGGTGGCGGGTTCGGCGCTGCTGCTGGCCGCCCTGCCGGCCCGGGCCCAGGGCCTCAACAACATGCGCGACCAGCTGATCATCCATTACTGCACCCTGGCGGTGAATGCCGATTTCACCAAGGCGGGCAAGCCGGTGCCGGCCGGCCTGGCGAAGGACACGTGCACCTGCGTCGCCCAGCAGGTCAACGCCCGAGCCTCCATTGCCCAGGCCGAAACCATCTGCAAGCAGCAGGCGATGGGCAAGTACAACCTCAGCCCCTGAGGCCGCCGGGGTCAGCCCGCGGCCGTGAAGCGCAGCAGGTCCCGCAGGGAATCCACCTGCTGCAGCCGCACCAGCAGGGCGTCGCCGGGACCGGGGTCGCCATGGCACTCGGCGGCCAGATCCATGGCCAGATCGGGCAGGTGCACCAGGCCGAGCCGGTCCTGGGGCCGCAGCCAGCGCAGAAACAGCCCCGGCCACTGGTGCTGCTCCTGGGCCTCGAACCACACCTGCTGCCAGTGGCGTTGGTCCTCCCGGGCGATCTGCAGTCCCTGGCGGATGGCCCCCTCCAGCTCCGCCAGCAGCGCCCCCAGCTCCGCCTCCTCCAGCACCGGCTGCCCCTGCTGATGGGCCAGCAGCTGGCGTTGCACCAGCAGGTCGTTGTAACGGCGGATCGGTGAGGTGGCCTGCACGTAGCAGGGCAGGCCCAGGGAAAAGTGGGGGGCCGGAGTGGTGCCCAGATGGCCCCGGCTGAGGCAGCGCTTGATGGCGGCATGGCGCACCGGACCCGCCGGGAGGCTCGCCAGTTCCGCCTCAGGCGGCAACTCCGCCGTCAGCTGGCTGCGATAGGGCAGGGCCAGACCCTGCTCCTGGCCGTGTCGGGCGATCACGGCTCCGGCCAGGATCATGGCCTCGGCCACCAGGGTGCGCGACGGGGACGGCTCAGTGATCTCCAGCTGGGCCCCCAGCTCGTTGCAGCGGATCCGGCCCTCGGGCTGGTCCAGATCGAGGGCCCCCCGGGCCAGCCGCCAGCGCCGCCGCCGCTTCATCAAGGCATGAATCTCTTCGAGATAGCGCTCCTGGGGCGGGGCCAGCTCGATCAGCTCATCGGCATCGGCATAACTCAGGCGGTAGGCGGGCCGCACCCAGCTGGACTCCAGCCCATGGGCGGCCACGGCGCCGTCATCGGCCAGCTCCACCCACAGGCTCAGGGCCGGGCAGCGCTGACCCATGCGCAGGCTCATCGGGCCGGTGCTGAGCACCTCGGGGAACATCGGCAGTGGCCCCCGGGCCAGGTAGAGGCTGCTGGCCCGGCGCCGGGCTTCGCTGTCGAGGGGGCTGTCCGCTGCCACCAGCCGGCCCGGGTCGGCGATGTGGATCCACAGCCGCGGTGTGCCATCGGGCCCCTGCTCCAGGGAGAGGCCGTCGTCGATGTCGCGGGTGTCCGCATCGTCGATCGTGACGGTGTGCAGGCCGGTGAGGTCGCGGCGGCGCCCGTCACCGGGAAGCTCCGTGGCGGCCAGCGTCACCAGCCGCCGGGCCTCAGCTTCGAGCTCCTCGCTGAAGCCCGCCTGCCAGGTGGTGTTCTCCAGCGAGGGCAGATGGTGCCGCTCCCATAGGCCCAGGTCCACCAGCAGGTGCCGGATCGGCGCCGACTCCATCGCGCAGTGGGCCGCCTGCAGGGCGCGGTGCAGGTCGTCGGGCAGGGGACGGCTGGTCTCGCCGCTGGCCCACTCCCGCAGCAGGGCCAGGTGCTGGCGCTGTTCGGGATCGAGCTGCTGGGGATCGATCGGGCGGCGCTGGCGCAGGGCGTCCTGCCACTGGCGACGGCGCTGCTCGGCCAGCTGCTCGCGGCGGGCGTCCCGCCGCAGCCGGCGCACATCCACCAGCGGCCGGGGCTCCACCTGCTGCTGGCGCCAGCGGAACAGGGTCTGGGGGCCCTGCAGCCACAGCCAGCAGGCGGCCCGCTGGATGGGATTGCCGCCGTCGCCGATCAGGTCAACGAAGTCCCCCAGCTCGAGGGACGACGGGTCGTCCAGCAGCAACAGCCAAGCGGCACCCAGCTCCCGGGGGCTGGGGGCGGCCTGCTGCAACGCCTCCGGACTCAGACCCCAGGGGGGCTGGGACAGGCGTGTGGGGGGCGGTTGATCGCCGGGGAGGGCGGCCAGCAGATCGAGCTGCCGGACCCCCCGCTGGACGGCCTTGGCCTCGAAACCCACCTTGAGATCGAGGCGCGTACCTTTCTCGGCCACGACGACCGCCAGCAGACTGCGGCTGTCGTCGTGGAGGCCGACCAGGTCACCCGCCGTGAAGCGACGCGAGGCGGAGGGCAACTCAGCCTTCGGGATTCACGAAGGGCAGCAGGGCCACAATCCGGGCCCGCTTGACGGCATTGGTGAGGTCGCGCTGCTGCTTGGCGGTCAGGCCGGTGAGGCGGCGGGGCAGGATCTTGCCGCGCTCGGTGATGAACTTCTTGAGCAGATCGACGTCCTTGTAGTCGATCGGATCACCGGGCTTGATCGGCGACAGGCGCTTCTTGAAGAAGGAACTGGACATGGGAACGGAGTGGGGGAACGAAAGGAGATAACTGCCGCTGCAGGGGCCGCGGGACGATCAGGGGATGGGATTCCGCAGGGAATCCAGCCTCACTTGATCTCCTTGTGGACGGTGGAGGCGTTGCAGTGGGGGCAGAACTTCTTGAGTTCGATCCGTTCGGTGGTGTTGCGGCGGTTCTTCTGGGTCGTGTAACGGGACACGCCAGGGGACCGCTTGGCGGGGTTGGACCGGCATTCGGTGCACTCGAGGGTGATCACCAGCCGGACGCCCTTGTTCTTGGCCATGGAAGGACGTTGCGCCGCGGATGCGTTGCAGAGAGACGATCCTGCACCTTACCTCCCGATGGGGAGGGCCCTGATCGCTTCCTAATGTGGGCGGCTGCTGTGCAACCCTCCGATGCTGGTTTCGCTCCAATGGCTCCGGGAGCTGGTCAGCGTGGAACCGGCCGCTCTCGTGCCTGAGCACCTGGCGGAGCGCCTCTCGATCGCCGGTTTCGAGGTGGAGGCCATCGAGGATCTGGCGGCCCGGGCGGCCGGGGTGGTGGTGGGCCATGTGGTGCAGCGCGATCCCCATCCCAATGCCGACAAGCTCAGTGTCTGCAAGGTGGATGTGGGGGCTGGCGAGCCCCTGCAGATCGTCTGCGGTGCCCCGAATGTGCGCCAGGGCCTGCACGTGCCCGTGGCCCTGGTGGGCAGCACCCTGCCGGCGGTGGGGCTGACGATCAAGCCGGCCGAACTGCGGGGGGTGGCCAGCAGCGGCATGATCTGCTCCCTGCGGGAGCTGGGCCTCGACGACGGCAGCGATGGCATCGCCGAACTCGACCAGTTGCTGACCAGCGTGCCCCCCCTGGGGACGCCCGTGGGCCCCCTGCTGGGCCTGGATGATCAGGTGCTGGAACTGGCGATCACCGCCAACCGCCCCGATGGCCTGTCGATGCGCGGCATCGCCCGCGAGGTGGCGGCCCTCAGCGGCGGCAGCACCACCTTCCCCGCGGCGGCGCCCGTGGTGGCCGCCCAGACCCTGGCCGCCGCGGCGGCCGACCGCGAGGCCATCGAGGCGGGGGGGCTGTTCAGCCTCACCGCCCTCGACGGCCTGAAAGTCGGTCCCTCCCCGGACTGGCTGCGCCAGCGCCTGGAGCGGGCCGGTGTGCGCCCCATCAACAACGTGGTGGACATCACCAACCTGGTGATGCTGGAGACGGGCCAGCCCCTGCATGCCTTCGACCGGGATCGCCTGGGGGTGCTCACGGGCGGCACCCCCGAGCCGGCCAGCATCGGCCTGCGGCAGGGCCGCCCCGGGGAAGCCTTCGTGGCCCTCGACGGCCAGGAGCGCACCTTGAGCGAGGAGGCCCTGGTGGTCACCTGCGCGGGCCACCCCATTGCCCTGGCCGGGGTGATGGGGGGTCTCGCCGAGGCCGTCACCGAAGCCACCACCGCCATCTGGCTCGAGGCGGCCGTCTTCGCCCCCCAGGCGGTGCGCCGCTCCGCCCGCAGCGTCGGGCTGCGCACCGAGGCCAGCAGCCGCTTCGAGAAGGGGGTGCCGCGGGAGATCACCCTGGCCGCCGCCGACCGGGCCGTGGCCCTGCTGCAGGAGCTGGCCGGAGCCAGCGTGGCGGGCCGCTGGCTGCACCAGCGGTCCCCGTCTCCCCAGCCGCCCCTTGCCCTGCGCCGCGACGCCCTCCACAACCTGCTGGGGCCGGTGCTGGTGGAAGGCGAGGCCCAGGACCTGGACGACGCACGCATCACCGCCACCCTCGAGGCCCTCGGCTGCGTCCTGGAGGAGGACGAGGAGGGCTGGCAGGTGCGGGTGCCGCCCGAGCGGGCCATGGACCTCAGGCGTGAAGTCGACCTGATCGAGGAGGTGGCCCGGCTGGTGGGCTACGACCACTTCGCCGCCCACCTGCCCGATCCCCTGATCCCCGGCGGCCTGGAGCCGGCCCAGCAGCTGGAACGCCGCCTGCGCCGCTCGCTCTGCGCCGCCGGCCTGCAGGAGATCGTCTCCCTGTCGCTGGTGGCGGCGGCACCAGGCCGGGTGCCCCTGGCCAATCCGCTCCTGGCCGACTACGGCCACCTGCGCGACAACCTGCACCAGGAGCTGCTCCAGGCCGCCCGCCGCAACCTGCAGGCCTCCCTGGGGGGCTTCTGGGGCTTCGAGATCGGCCGGGTGTTCCCGGGTGGTGGGGCCAGCGGTGAGGCGCGCCATGGGGAACGCACCCTGCTGGTGGGGGTGATCGCCGGCGAGCGGCGCGCCGAACGCTGGCGCAGCTCCGGCAAGCCCGCCCCCCCGGACTACTTCCAGGCCCGCGGCGTGCTGCAGGCCGGTCTGGAGCCCCTGCGCCTGCCCCTGGAGGACCGCCCCCTGACCGACGCCCCGCTGCTGCACCCCGGCCGCGCCGCCCAGCTGCTGGTGGAAGGCAAGCCCGCCGGCTGGTTCGGCCAGCTCCACCCGGCCGAGGCCGACGCCCTCGACCTGCCGGCCGCCACCTATGTGTTTCAGCTCGAACTGGAGCCCCTGCTCAGCGCCGGCACCCGCCGCAACCGCTGGCAGCCCAGCTTCCGCGCCTACCCCACCGTGCCGGCCTCGGAACGCGATCTGGCCCTTGTCGTTGCCGCCGACACCACGGCCGCCGACCTGCTGGCGGCGATCCGCAAGGCGGGCAAGCCGCTGCTGGAGCAGGCCGAGCTGATCGACCGCTACGAGGGCGCCCAGGTGGAGGCCGGCCGCTGCAGCCAGGCCTTCCGCCTGCGCTACCGCGACAGCGCCCGCACCCTCACCGACGAGGAGGTGGAGGTGGCCCATGGGCGGGTGCGCGAGGCCCTGGAGCGCCGCTTCGGCGCCGAACAGCGCCGCTAGAGCCTCTCCAGGGCCGCCAGGGCCTCCACGTGGCTGGTGTTGGGGAAGAAGTCCACCGGCTGCACCCAGTTCAGCCGGTAGACCCCTGAGCCGCACAGCTGGGCCAGGTCGCGGGCCAGGGCCGCCGGATCACAGCTCACGTAGGCGATGCGCTCCGGTCGCGCCGCCAGGATCGCGGCGGTGGCGAAGGGGTTCAGCCCCTTGCGGGGCGGATCCAGCACCAGGGCCTGCTGGCCCTGGAGGCGCTCCTCCAGCACCTGGGGCACGTCGGCCTGCTCGAAGCTCGCCCGATCCTCCAGGCCGTTGGCGGAGGCATTCAGCCGGGCCATGGTCACGGCACCGGGGTGCAGCTCCAGTCCGCTGACCTGCCAGCCGGCGGCGGCCAGGGGCAGGCTGTAGGTGCCGATGCCGCAGTAGGCATCGAGCAGGCAGCCGCCGGCGGGGGCCGGGCCGAGAGCTTCGATCAGATGGGGAACCAGCCGTTCGGCCTGGCGGGTGTTGACCTGGAAGAAGGTGTCGGCGGCGATACGGAAGCGCAGGCCGGCGAAGCCTTCATGGATCCACTCCCGGCCGCGGATCACCCGGGTCTCGTCGCCCATCAGGCGATTGGTGGGCAGGGGCTGGAGGTTGAGGCAGACACCCACCAGTTCGGGCCAGCGTTCGCACCAGGCGTCGGCCAGGGCCTCAAGGCCGGGCAGGTCGTCATGGCTGCTGATCAGGGTGATGAGCAGCTCCCCGGTGGCCGCCCCCACCCGCAGGCCCAGGTGACGCAGGCCGGGACCCTCCACGGCCTCGGGGTCGTTGCCGTGGCGATCGATCGGCCAGTCGCTGGCTTCGATGTCGGCCTTGAGGGGGGCGATCAGGGCGTCGATGCGCGGGTCGAGCACCGGGCAGCGGGCCATGTTGACGATCTGGTGCGAGCCCCGGCGGTAGTAGCCGGCGCGCAGGCGGCCATCGGCCCGGCGCTCCAGCGGAATCAGGGCGCGGTTGCGGTAGCCGAGGGTCGGATCGGCCACCAGCAGCGGCCGCACAGGGGCGCTCAGGCCGCCGATGCGCTGCAGGGTCTGCTCGAGGCTGCGCTGCTTCCAGGCGGCCTGGGCCCCGTCCGCCAGGGGCTGGAGGCTGCAGCCACCGCAGTTGTCAGCGAGGATGCAGGGGGGCCGGCGGCGGTCGCCAGAGGGTGTCAGCACCCGCAGCAGCTGACCCACCAGATGGCGCCGCGCCACCGCCTGCAGGCGCACCTGCACGGTGTCGCCGGGCAGGGCGCCGCTGACGAACACCACCAGCCCGTCGTGGCGCCCCACCCCCTGCCCGTCATGGCCCAGGTCGATGATCTCCAGCTCGAGCCTGTCGCCCACCGAGGCCATCTGGATTCCGCAGCACTGCAGCGACCCTATCGGGGGTCGTGCAAAGGGGCGTTACACCTTGCGCCAGGAGCCCTGGCGGAGGCTTCGGGCTCGATAGGATTCGCCGGACTGTGGTCGCTGCTATGAGCGTCGTTCGCGATCTGATCCTCCAGGCCGATGATCAGCTCCGCTACCCCACCGGCGGCGAGCTGCGCACGATGGTGGAGTTCCTCAGCGGTGGAGCCCGCCGGCTGAGTGTCGTCAGGGTGCTGACGGACAACGAGAAAAAGATCATCGCCGAAGCGTCCAAACAGCTCTTCCTGCGCAAGCCGGACTACGTGGCCCCCGGAGGCAATGCTTTCGGCCAGAAGCAACGGGCCCAGTGCCTGCGTGATTACAGCTGGTACCTGCGGCTGGTCACCTACGGAATCCTGGCCGGCAGCACCGAGCTGATTCAGCAGATCGGCGTGGTGGGTGCCCGCGAGATGTACAACAGCCTGGGCGTTCCCCTCCCCGGCATGGTGGAGGCGATGCGCACCCTCAAGGAGGCGGCCCTGGTGCTGCTGGGTGCTGATGAAGCCACTCTGGCCGGCCCCTACTTCGATTACCTGATCCAGGGACTCCAGACCTCCACCTGAGCGGCCCGATCGTCTCACTCTGGTCCAATCACTGGTCTGACAGTGGGTCCGACATGAGACGATCAACCAAATTCCCGTAAGCCTTCGAGCCATTCGCCCCGCCACGTTCGTGACGGGGTTTTTGTATGGCCTTCTGCGATGGGAGCGATGCCCGCCGGTGGCACGGACGATCACCTGGGCAGCGGCAAGGGTGAACCATGGTTCTCATGCGGGACTCGCTCCTTGTCCCGTACTGAGACCCGTACCGCCCAGATGCGACATCTGGGGCGCCGGCGGTGCTGGCTGCTTCATGGGTTGGCGGTTCGTGGTCCAGGTGCTGGACGGCATGCCTGGTCCGCAAGGCGATGGCCTGGTCGGAGATGGGGCCGCCATGGCGCGTGGGAAGCGGATCCAGCGGAAGCTCCTCAGTTGTCGCACATGGGACCCATGACCAGTCCTATGACAACACTCAGCTGAGACTTCTGATGAGCATGCTGCAGGGTCTGTGCGTGTGGATGGACCAGCCTTTGAAGATGGCTCTCCATCTGGGGGTCTTCGAGCGGTTTCCGCGGGATCGGTCGCTTCGGGCCATCGGTTCAGTTTGCGTATCTGTGGCAAAGACAGATACGCCAGGATTCGCAACCAAGTAGTTCCAAGGCTTTTCAGGCGGTGTCCAAACCATGGACATGGCCATCGGCCTGGGCAGGCACCCCTGGACAGCCACTGCGCCTGCGATCCATCGGTCGTCGACTGTCGGCAGAGGTCACAAGGTGAAGGAGGTCGGTCGCCACAAATGAAATCGACGAAAAATCACGGTCTTGCGGATAGCGTGCGAGTCCAGTGCCGAGACACGCAGCTGGTCTTATCTGGGTCGCCTGAGATGCAAGCGTCATGGGGATGGGGAGCCCTCAATCCCATGCTGCCTACCTGGGACACAGTGTTAGACCAGGTCCTTGTCTCATCCGAGATGCCTGGGCAACTCACGACGCCCCTGATCGGTGCGCGCGGTGAGATCAGCGGTCGCTCGCAGCGCCCTGCCGATAGAGCTCCTTGAGCAGTTGATAGGCCTCGTTGAGGCGTCGCATCGCCTCAACCGACCCGCCGGCGTCAGGATGGTGGCTCTGGGCCATGTCCCGGTAGGCCTCGCGGATCTGGGCAAGGGTCAGGCGCTGGCCGGGATCGGTGGGCAACTGCAGCAGCCGCAGGGCGCCGTGCAGGGTCATGGTGTGCTCCAGCGTCTGGAAGGACGTGCCGCGGCGGCGGCGGCGGAAGCGGTGCACGAAGCGCCGGATCAGGGTCGGGATCCGCAGGCTCAGGGTCGAACCACTGAAGGGGTCTTCCAGCACACCGGCGGTGACCATCACCCGCTCGAACGTCGGCGGGCCATCGCTCCAGCCGGGAACGAACTGCTGCATCACCTGGCAGGCGCCGGACCAGGTGAACGTCCGCCCATCACTCTGGTCCGACTGGGGCCAGATGTCCTGGGCCAGCCACAGCATGGCCGCCTCCAGCACCGCTTCGTTGGCCGGCGACCCATAGAGGGTGCGCCAGTGGTTGCCGGCCTCCTCCATCGCCTGCTGCACCACCTCCCCGCCGAGGGGCGGCAGGGGGGTCAGGGGCAGGGGCCCGGCGCTCTGCCGTGCCGTGGGCCGCAGGCTGCGCTTGAGGACATCGGAGCGGCGACGCACGAACCCGGGCAGATCGATGCCCCCGCCAGCGGGCTGGGGCCGCGGGGCATGCTCTGCCGGCGCTTCCCACTCGAATTCCGCCTGCAGGGTGTCCATCGCCCCCCGGCCCACCAGCACCAGGGCCCCCTGCTCCTCCAGGTCCCGCTCGTCATCGTCGTGACGCTGGGTTGACCGGCCCTCCGGCGCCTGACCAAGGCCCCCACCGGCATCGCCAACACCAAGGCCATCGCCGTCAGCCTCACCGTCCCCCTCCTCACCGGAGCCGAACAGATCGTCGAGCAGACGCTCGAGCACATCGCCCCGGCTGCGGATGCCCCACTCCCGCCGCAGGTGATCCAGGTGGGCCACCAGCTCCCTGGTGAGGTCGAGGCTGATCCGCTGTCGGGCGTCGTTCGACTTCTCAGCCACGGCAGCCCTCCATCGGTGCTGGGTTCGCTGGCATCGGACGGCTGGTCAGGGTCCCCGCTGATCCCGCAGGAACTGTTGCTGGGCCTCCACGGCCTCCCTGTAGCGATCGACCAGCGATCCGCCGCCCGCGGCGGTGCCGGAGCGGCTGCGCATCGGCGTGATCATGGGGGACGGGGCCAGGACGCCCCGGTTGGTTGAGGGCAGCGGCGGTGGCGGCGTCAGCCAGCCCGGGGCCGGCGCCGGACGGAGCATCTGGGACGGCGGCACCAGGGGACCGGTGCCGCCCCCCGTCGGCGTCGGGGTGATGGTGGCGGCCGGCGGCAGGACGGTGAGCGCCGGAGGGGCGACGGGCGGCGGGGCCGGCCGGACGCTGGCACCGGCCCGGGCCAGTTCCAGCTGCCGTTCCCGTTCCTGGACCATGGCCAGCTGGCTGGCGCTCACCACGCTCAGCAGATGGCCCGGGGTGGCATCGGCCGGGTAGACGAGGCTGACCCGCACGGGGTTCACGACCCCTGGAGTGAGATCGATCTGGCCCAGGGACAGGCTCTGCCCCGAGCGCAGCCCCACATGCACCTCCCGCAGGCCGGCGGGGGTCTGGATCTGGATGGAGCCCCGGAAGGCCGTGAAGGGCTGGCCGCCGATCAGGGTGGGGTGGCTCATCACCAGCTCGTAGGGGCCGTTGCCCTTGAGGTTCAGGTCGATGTCGAAGCGCACCCCGTAGGTGCCGACGTTGTCGAGGGAGGAATCGACCATGCGAGTGGCCAGGGCGTTGACCTGCACGTCCCGGGTGCCGAAATGGTGCCGGTCGGTGCTGGTGAAGGGCACGTGCAGCGGCCCTTTGGCGTCGAGATCGTGGGTGATCGAGGCCTGGTACGCATCGCCAAGGGCCACGCCGCCCACCCGGGAGAATATCCGCCGGTTGTGGATGTCGTTGATGCGACTCAGATAGACCCTCCCCGGGGCCAGGCGGCCCTCATCCAGCACCGCCAGCACCTGGCTGTAGGAGTCCTCCGCCTTGGCGGCCACCACGGCGATCTGGAAGGGGCCGTCACTGCGGCCGCGCAGCAGGGCGTTGGCGATCCCCAGGGCCGGCAGCTGGGTCTGGAAGAGCACGATGCGGCTGCGGGCCGGAATCGTGATCTCGTCGGTCAGGCGGCTGTCCAGCCGGCCGCGGAGCATCTGCACCGCGGTGGCGTCCCCGGGGCCGGTGTTCCAGGGCCGGGGACCGAGCGGCTTGACCCCCATCAGGTTGTTGGCCAGGTAAGGGGCCTCGAAGCTGTTGCGCACCGCCCCCTTGGAGAAGCGGATGTGGACAGGGCGCACCCCCGGATTGATCAGGACCGCCGCCAGGGTGAGCTCCGCGCGGCGGCTGCCGGGGGCGATGGAGCGCCGGTTGGGTGGGAAGTACTTGTGGTGCAGGTGCATGCCGAATTCCCCGTTGAAGGTGTACTCGGCATTGCGCAGGGCCTGGCCCGTCTCGGCGGCATAGGCGTAGCCGGGCGCCGTGTTGATCAGGATCCCCGGCCCCTCCACCTCCTCCGGCTGGTTGGAGTGCAGCACCGGCACGCTGTTGAAGGTGCCGTTCAGGGGCCGGGCTTTCTGACCGGCCATCAGGGCCACGTAGGCGTGGGCGGGCTGTGCCAGCACCAGGCCCAGACCCAGCGTCAGCCAGACACCGATGGGACCAATGGAGGGGACTGATCTCAAATTGCGACAGGCTGGTGGTGTGGGTGGCCAGAGGACGGTAAGGCGGGATGCGACCGTCCCAACCGTTAGGGGGTGCGTGGACCTGGGCAGCCCCGGATGGAACGACGGGCTCGCTAGAACGGACCCACTCTGCAGATTTTGTCATGATTCCTCCCTTCGGGTACTGCTCCGGGTCGGAGTCCGGAGCCAGCGCCCTGCGGCGGTATCAGGAACGCAAGCTGCGCCTGCTCAGCTTCTGGCGCGATGGCATCGAGCGGCAGCTGGCCGCGATGAACGCCGCCATCAGCACCCTGGAACAGCAGATGCACCGCGATCAGGCCGATCCGCAGGGCTGAGCCCGCGGGCATCCAGCTCCAGTCGCAGCTGCTCCAGGCCTTTGTGCAGCAGGCGTTTCACCGTCATCGGGCTGACCTCCATCTGGCGCCCGAGGCGCCGGTAGCTCCAGCCGGCCAGAACCACCTGGCGCACCACCAGTTGCTGGCGGGGCTCCAGCAGGGCCAGCAGCATGGCCACCGAAGGACCCGGCTCCTCCTGGCGGCAGGGCTCACTGGCGGTGCTGGCGGCCACGGCCTCGACCAGTGCCGGATCGTCGAGGTTGGCGGGCCTGGCCAGCAGCCGCTGCACCTCCAGCCGGCGCCATTCAGTCGTGGTGACCCCCAGGGTCCGGCTCAGCTGCGTGGTCGCCCGGCCGGGATCCTCCAGCAGGACGGGGTGACGGCTGAGGCGGTTGAAGCGCTCCTGAAGCTCGGCCTGTCGGCGCGGCAGCCGCACGATCGGGGCGGCATCCCGCAGGTAATGGAGGATCGCTCCGCGGATGTGGGGCCGGGCGAAGGCCTCGAACGGTGTCCGGCGATCCTCGCTGTAGAGCTCGGCGGCCCGGATCAGGCCCATCAGGCCCACCTGGAGCAGATCCTCGAAGGATTCACGGCTGCAGCGGGAATAGTGGAGCGCCAGGGGGCGTACCACCGCCCGGTACTGCTCCACGCGCCGGTTGCGGCGGGCGGCGCTGGAGGGAAGCGTCTGGCGGCTGGTGGGGGAGGGGGCCATGGTCGTGGGGCCTGGGTCGTCGATGTCGTGGAAGCAGGGCGTGCCGCGGCGCCATTGACGGCTGGCGGTGCGCTCTTTTTCCAGAGAGGGCCAGGAGGACCGGAACGCACAACCGTGGAACCACGGAAGTTTCCCGATCCAGGACCCGGCCCCCGGATGCGAAGCCTCAGGCCCGGGGGGCCGCCACGTCCTTCAGCAGGGCCCAGGGACCGTGGCGCTCCAGCCAGCCCCTGTCGGAGCCCTTGGTGATCAGCAGGAAGCCCGCGAAGCCCAGGGCGTTGACGCTGAATCCGGCCCCGTGCTCCCGCACCCGGCGCACGGTGAGGAACCAGTCGTCGTCGAACAGCAGGTTGTAGGGGTGCAGGGGCTCGCCGTCGCGGCCCGGTTCCCCCAGCTCCAAGGCCCGGGCATGGGCGTGGTACAGCCCCTCCAGATCGGACCCACCCAGCGGATCGCTGCGCCGGCTGATGCGGTAGGCCCAGCTCCAGGCGTGCTCCCCCGTCTCCAGCTGCTCCAGGAACAGCGGCGCCAGGGGGCAGCTGGGCTCACCGGGCCGGCGTGGCAGCAGCTGCAGATGGCGATGGGGCTGGCTGGCGCCGGAGCGGGCGCCGCTGTTGAAGAACCACAGGCCGCCGGTGTCCCGGCCCACCTGCGCCACCGCCTGCCAGTCGAAGGTCTCGATCCAGCCGCCCTGGGGGCGCCAGTTACGGGTGATCACCAGCAGGTGGGCCTCCTGCACCGGGTACTTGTTCAGCAGCAGCACATGGGCAGGCTCGAGCAGGTCCACCTGCAGGGGCCTGTCCCAGGGCAGGAAGGGATTGGGCCGGGGCCCTCCCTGGCGCAGATGGCGGGGCGTGGAGGACAGCAGCTCGCGGAGAACGAAAGGCTCCATGCCGGGGTCCGGCAGGATGCGCGTGTCGAGGGGCACCAGGGCTCCCTGGCGGCGGGCCAGCTCCGAGACCTCACGGGCCCGTTGCCAATGGCGCTCAGCTCGCACCGGCCTGCAGTCGGGCCAGGGAGGCGCCCCGGTAGTAGCGCCCGAGGATCTCGTTGTACCGCAGGCCCTGCTCCGCCAGATCCTGGGCGCCGTGCTGGCTCATGCTGGCCCCCAGGTGACCGTGGGCCTCCTGGGTGATGCGGGTGGTGGCTGCATAGAGGCTTTCAACGATGCCCCCCTGGTAGCTGAGGATCACCCCGGAGGTGCTGGCGGTGGCCTGGCGGGTGCGGGCGGTGACGCTGCCCAGGCCCCGGTAGGCCTGCCAGCGGGTGGTGTCGCCCAGGTGCCAGTGGGCACTGGCCGGACGGGCCATGTGGGCCATGGCGTAGGACCGGGCCGCCACGGCCTGGGCCTTGAGGGCCTCCATGTTCCAGCTGCTGGGCATTTCGGCACCCACCACCGAGCTGATGTAGCGCTCCAGGGAGACGTGGTTCACGACCTGGAGGCCCTGGGATCCGCGCAGCACCCTCAGGCGGCCTTCGTAGGGGCGCCCGTCCACCTGCAGGACATGGTCGGACCCCGTCTCCATCCAGACCTCGGCCCGTCCGGCCATGGCCGTCGCCAGGTCAGGCGCGTCAGCGGGGCCGCCCTCCTGAACGGGGCGTCCGTCCCGGTCCACCAGTCGCCAGTAGCCGCTGGCGCCCAGTCGGGGTGAGGGGGAGGCGCCTAGCAGGGCCACCCGGATCTCGAGGGGGACCTCCGCCCCGGCCTCCGGTTCCACCAGCGCCGGGTCGGGATGGCTGAGGCTGGTGCGCTGGGCCTGCAGGGAGGCCGCCGCCAGCAGATCCTTGTCGGGGGCTTCGCTGGAGTCCGCGGCCTGCTGGGAGACCTCCCGGGGCTGGGCGATCAGGGCTTCGAGGAGATCGGGATCCGAGCGGGAGGCCCCCGCCGGGATCAGCTCCTGGGCGGCGAAACCGGCCCCCACCGCCAAGACGGCCAGGGGAGCGGTGAGCAGGATCGGATGGCGGCGGCAACCGTGGAGCAGGCGCCGGCCCATGGCCCGGAGGGCGGTGATGGCGGCCTTGACGTGCCGGCTCACGGCAAGGATTCACAAAGGATTGAGAGGATCATGCCGGAGAATCCGGCTCCCTCGCCGCCCGGCGCAGGACGGTCGCCCCATTGCACCGTGCCGCCACACCGGGACAGGCGTCTCGGCTCAGGGCGCCGCTTCGGCTCGCAGGTCGCGCTGCATGAGCTCCTGGACGGCCTGGCGGGCCTCCAGCTCGCCCGCCAGCAGGCGCACCACCTGGCCGCAGATGGGCAGTTGCCAGCCCTCCCTCTCGGCCAGGGCGAGGGTGGCGCGGGCGGTGCGGGGCCCCTCCACGGTGGCGCCGATCCGGCCGAGGGCGGTGGCTTCGTCACAGCCCTCAGCCAGCAGGCTGCCGAAGCGGTAGTTGCGGCTGAGGCTGCTGTTGGCCGTGGCCAGCAGGTCCCCCAGGCCGGCCAGGCCGTAGAGGGTGGTCGACTGGCCGCCGAGGGCCTGGAGAACGACGGCGATCTCCGCCAGGCCCCGGCAAAGCAGCGAGGCCTTGGCGTTCGCCCCCAGGCCCAGGCCGTCACTGATGCCGGCCGCCAGGGCGATGACGTTCTTGAGGGCCCCGGCCGCCTCGGTGCCGATGGGGTCCGCATTCGTGTACAGCCGCAGGTGTGGGGTCCGCAGCTGTTCCTGCAGCCGGCGGGCCAGCCCGGGGTCGTCGCTGCTGAGCACACTGGCCGCCGGCAGGCCCCGGTCGAGTTCCTCCGCCAGATTCGGGCCGCTCAGCACCGCCAGCGGCACCGCCGGCAGGTGGCGCCGCCAGAGCTGACTGGCCGTGCAGAGGCTGTCCAGATCGATGCCCTTGCTGCAGCTCAGCAGCGGCAGGCCCTCCGGCCAGCGCCCCCGCAGGCTCAGGCCCAGGGGGGCGACCCCCACCATCGACACGGCCACCACCACCAGGTCGCAGTCCTGCAGCACGGCCGCCGGGTCTGACCCATCCCGGCGCGACCAGCTGCGCAGATGGTGACCCTGGCGCTCCCAGAGCCGCAGCAACGTGCCGCCCCAGGCACCCCGACCCAGCACGGTGATGCGCAGACTCATGGACCGACGCGCGGGGCGGTTCCCCGGAAGGAACCGCCATCATGCGCCATCCCCGTGTCCGCCATGCCGACCCCCACCAACCCCTACTGGCAGGACTGGGACGGTCAGGCCCTGATCGTGGGCCCGGGGGGCATCGGCCTGGCGCTGGCGGCCGAGCTGGCCCGGCGGGCACCCGGGCTGCGGATCCGCACCGCCGGCCGCCGTGGGGCGGAGATCCCGCTCGATCTCGCCGATGACCCGAGTCTTGCCGCGCTGGCTGCCCGTGCCGCCGGTGAGCTCGCGCCCCTCCGGGTCGTCATCAACACCGCCGGGCTGCTGCACGACGGCCCCCTGCAGCCGGAGAAGCGCCTCTCCCAGGTGAACCGCCAGGCCCTGGAGCGCAGCTTCGCCGTCAACGCCTTCGGCCCCCTGCTGCTGGCCCAGGCGATCGAAGCCGCCCTGCCAAGGGACCTCCCGGTGCATTTCGCCAGCCTTTCGGCCCGGGTGGGCAGCATCGGCGACAACCGCCTCGGCGGCTGGTACGCCTATCGGGCGGCCAAGGCGGCCCAGAACCAGCTCTTGCGCACCCTGGCGATCGAATGGCAGCGCCGGCTCCCTTTGGCCTGCGTGACCCTGCTCCATCCCGGCACCACCGCCACCACGCTCTCGGCCCCCTTCGGCCGCTCCGTGCCTCCCACGGCCCTGTTCAGCCCGGAGCGGGCCGCCTCTCACCTGCTCGATGTGCTGGAGGGCCAGACGGCCGGCGGCAGCGGTGCCTTCCTCGCCTGGGACGGCTCGCCGGTGCCCTGGTGAGGCGGGGGATACCGGGCGCCGCTCAGGCGGCGTGGCTGCGCAGGACCTCCAGGGGAATCACCTCGAGGGTCGAGAAGGCGCAGCTCTCCAGCCGCACCGGCGGGGCCATGCCGTCCTCATAGGCCTCCAGCCAGCGGGCGGCGCAGACGCACCAGTGGTCGCCGGGGCGCAGGCCGGGGAAGTTGTAGGCGGGCATCGGGGTCGAGAGGTCGTTGCCCTGGGCGCGGCTGTAGCTCAGAAACGACTCGTTCACCACGCAGCAGACCGTGTGGCGGCCGAAATCACCGGGATCGGCATGGCAGTAGCCATCCCTGAACCAACCGGTGAGCGGCGCACACCCACACTCCTGCAGTGGTTCTCCCAGCACATTGCGGCTTTCGGCAGGGGGCTGCAGGGGGGAGGCGACCAAGGCCGGGGCGGTGCAGGAACGGGGAGAGTCTGACGGAGGACTGGCACAATTTGCCCCCAGGAGGTTGACGAATTCCGGGGGAGAGGGGTTAAAGGTCTTTCAGCACGACCCCCTTCATGAGCTGGGATTTCACCGAGGATGCGGCCTTCCTGGCCCTCTGCGACGCCTACAAGGAAAGCGGTGAGCCCTCCGCCATGGAGTTTCTGGCCCATGGCGAGGGTGCCTTCCACTTCCAGGAGCTCACCCAGAACGCCGCCGGTGAGGGGATCGACCTGAGCGACTCCGACGCTCTCGATGCCTTCCAGCAGGACGTGATCGACAGCCTGGAGGAGCTCTGCAGCTGAGCCCCTCCGGCGCTGGGTCCGTCGGGAGGGCTCAGCCGTAGAAGAAGGCGATCTCCTTGTCCTTGAGGCCCTCCCAGCCGGCTTCCCGCAGGCGCTGGTCGAGGGTGAGCCGATCGAGATGCTTGGCTCCGGTGCGGACGATGCGGTTGCGCATCGACTTCTTCACCCCGCTGCGGGCCCGGCGGCTCTCCAGTTCCATCACTTCGCCGTAGAGGGCAAGCATGGCGGCCGGGATCGGGGAGCCGTCCAGATCCACGCCCGCGGCGATGGCGTCATCAACGCCGCCGGGTCCTGCGATGGCCATGGCCAGGGATGCGAAGGGTGAGCAAAGCCTGCCATGGCCGGGGGGCGGGCCTCAGGCGCTGAAATACCTGGCCTGGCTGTGCAGGGCCACCAGGGCGGTGGTGCTCTGCTCCGGCTCCAGCTGGTCGCTTTCGTCCATCGTCAGGCCGATGCGGTCGGTGCCCAGCCAGGCGAGCTGCTGGCGGGAGTCGGCCACATTGGGGCAGGCGGGGTAGCCGAAGGAGTAGCGGCTGCCCCGGTAGCGCTGGGCCAGCACGTCCCGCAGGGCGGCCGGCTCGCCGGCGGCGAACCCCATCTCCCGGCGGATGCGGGCGTGGGTCCATTCGGCCAGGGCCTCGGCCATCTGGACCGCCAGGCCATGGAAATAGAGGTAGTCGCTGTAGCGGTCGGCCCGGAAGAGCTCCTGGGCGAAGCTGGTGGCCCCCTCGCCCATGGTGACCGCCTGCATGGGCAGCACATCCGTCGGCCTCAGGGCGCCGTCCGGGCCCGGCTCCAGGTCGCGGTAGAAGTCGGTGATGCAGTAGCGGTTGCCGCTGCGCTGGCGCGGCAGGGCGAAGCGCCCCAGCTCGCCGCCGCCGCTGGCGGGCGCTGCCCCATCGGCCATCGCTCCGGGATCGAACACCACCAGGGAGTTGCCGGCGCGGCCGCAGGGGAAGTAGCCATAGGCCACCCGGGGGGTGAGCAGACCCTCCTGGCGGCAGCGTCCGAGCCATTCCTGCAGCACCGGCTCCGCCTTCTCGGCGAGCATGGCCTCGTAGTCCTCCCGGCTCTGCTGCTGGGTCTTGCGCAGCTGCCACTGGCCGGCGAAGAGGGCGTTGCGATCCAGGTAGGCGAACACCTCGTCGAGGTCGATCTCCGCCTCGGTGAGCACCCGGGTGCCCCAGAACGGGGGCGCGATGGCCGGCTCGGCCGGCACCGCCGCGGAGCGCTCGTCGCTGCCCGCCGCCACAGGCTCGACCGGTGCCGGAGTCTCCCCAGGCTCGGCGTGCGCCTCGCCCGAATCGGCGGGCGTCGCGGAAGCTGCGTTCTCGCCCAGCCCCAGGCCCTCGGGAGCGCCGTCGAGGAAACCCTGGAGGTCGTCCCAGCGGCCGGCCGCCTTGGCGTCCATCAGGGCGTCCATGAAGCGCAGGTCGGCGAAGGCGTCCCGGCCGTAGATCACCTGGCCCCGGTAGGCCGCGCGGCAGTCGCCGTTGACGAACCGCGGCGTCAGCGCCGCCCCGCCGAGGATGACGGGTACGGAGATGCCGACGTCATTGAAGGTTTCAAGGTTGTCCTTCATGAAGGCGGTGGATTTCACCAGCAGGCCGCTCATGGCGATGCAGTCGGCCCCGTGCTGGCGCTGGGCCTCAACAATCGCGTCGACGCTCTGCTTGATGCCCAGATTCACCACCTCATAGCCATTGTTGGTGAGGATGATGTCCACCAGGTTTTTGCCGATGTCGTGAACGTCCCCCTTGACGGTGGCGATCAGGAACTTGCCCTTGCTGCTGGATTCACCTTCCTTGCGCTCCATGTGCGGCTCGAGAAAGGCGACGGCCGCCTTCATGGTTTCGGCGCTCTGCAGCACGAAGGGCAGCTGCATCTGGCCCGAGCCGAACAGTTCGCCCACCACCTTCATGCCATCCAGCAGGAAGGTGTTGATGATCTTCAGCGGTGGATGCTCCGCCAGGGCCTCCTGCAGGGCAGCTTCCAGGCCGATGCGCTCCCCGTCGATGATGTGCTGCTTGAGCCGCTCCTCCAGGGGCAGATCGGCCAGCGAAGGCCCTGAGGCCCGGGCCTCCTTGGCGCTGACGCCCTCAAACTCGGTGGTCAGCAGGGTGAGGGGATCGTGGACACAGATGCCGTCCTCGAACCGCCGCCGGTCGTGGATCAGATCGCGGCAGATCAGCTGATGCTCCTCGCTGATCTTCGCCAGGGGGAGAATCTTCGCCGGGCTGACGATCGCCGCATCCATGCCGGCGGCGCAGCAGTCGTGCAGGAACACCGAGTTGAGCACGATGCGGGCGGCCGGGGACAGCCCGAAGCTGACGTTGCTGACCCCCAGCACCACATGCACGCCGGGAAGATCCTGGCGGATGCGGCGGATGGCCTCGATCGTGGCCGCCGCGTTGGCCCGGTCCTCCTCGATGCCGGTGGAGATGGGCAGGGCGAGCGGGTCGTAGAAGATCTCGTGGGCCGGCAGGCCGAACTCGAGCGCATCCCGGTAGGCCCGCTGGGCGATGGCGAACTTGCGATCGGCGGTGCGGGCCATGCCCTCCTCGTCGATCGTGCCCACCACCACGCCGGCGCCGTAGTCACGGGCCAGTTCGAGCACCTTGAAGAAGCGCTCGTCGCCGTCCTCGTAGTTGGTGGAATTGAGGATGCATTTACCTCCGGCCACCTTGAGGCCCGCCTCCATCTTCTGCCACTCGGTGGAATCGAGCATCAGCGGCAGGTTCACGTTGGTGACCAGCCGGCTCACCAGATCGTGCATGTCCTTCACCCCATCGCGCCCCACGTAGTCGACGTTCACATCGAGCACGTGGGCGTTCTCCTTCACCTGGCCCCGGGCCACTGCCACCAGGCCATCCCAGTCCTCGGCGTTGAGCAGCTCGCGCACCTTCTTGGAGCCGCTGGCATTGAGCCGCTCGCCGATGATCAGGAAGGAGTTGTCCTGGAAGTAGGGGGTGACGCCATAGATCGAGGCCACCGCCGGCTCGTAGTGGAGCGGCGGCCGCTCCAGCCGCTGCCGGGGCTGCCGCACCTCGCGGGGGGCGGGCTTCAGGCCAGCGGCGAGGTCCGCCAGGGCGCCGATATGGGCGGGGGTGGTGCCGCAGCAGCCACCGATCACCTGGACCCCGAGATCCTCGACGAAGTGCATCAGCTGCATCCGCATCTCGGTGGGGGTGAGCCGGTAGTGGGCCACCCCGCCGATGTTCTCCGGCAGCCCCGCGTTGGGGATGCAGCTCACCACGAAGGGACTGTGCTGGCTCAGATAGCGGATGTGCTCCTTCATCTGCTCCGGGCCGGTGGCGCAGTTGAGGCCGAGCACGTCGATCGGGAACGGCTCCAGGATCGCCACCACGGCGGCGATGTCGGAGCCGACCAGCATGGTGCCGGTGGTTTCCATGGTCACCGAGACCATCAGGGGCCGCCGCTCTCCTGCGGCGCTAAAGGCCTCCTCGATGCCCTGCAGGGCCGCCTTGATCTGCAGCACGTCCTGGCAGGTCTCGACGATGAACAGGTCGACGTCCCCGGCGATCAGGCCGGCGGCCTGCTCCCGGAACGAGGCCTTCATCGTGTCGAAGTCGATGTGGCCGAGGGTGGGCAGCTTGGTGGTGGGCCCCATCGAGCCGGCCACGAACCGGGGCTTGTCGGGGGTGCTGTAGGCGGCGGCCATCTCGCGGGCCAGTTCGGCGGCCCGGCGGTTGATGGCGAAGGCCTGGTCCTCCAGTCCGTATTCGGCCAGCACGATCGAGGCGGCCCCGAAGGTGTCCGTCTCGATCACGTCGCAACCCACCTCCAGGAACTGGCGGTGCACCGCCTGGACCGCATCGGGCCGGGTGAACACCAGGTTCTCGTTGCAGCCCTCCAGGGCCGCACCACCGAAATCCTCCGCCGTCAGGTTCATCTCCTGCAGGGAGGTGCCCGTGGCGCCGTCGAAGACGAGCACCGGCCGGGTCGGACCGTGCAGCCAGTCGAGGAAGCCGATGCGGTCAGTGGGGTGGTGGATGGCGGCGGTGACGACCATCAGGCGTCGATGCGGATGCGGGTGACCCAGTGGTCATAGGAGGGATCGCGGCCCTCCGTGATCGCCGTGAGGCGGTCGCGCAGACGCTCCATCACGGGCCGGTGGCTGGAGAGGTCGGTGGATTCGATCCGGCGCACCGGGGTGACGCGGGCGGCGGTGCCGCTGAGGAACACCTCGTCGGCGATCATCAGTTCGGTCTTGTCGACGGCCCGCTCGAGCACGGGGATGTCCATCGAGCGTGCCAGCTCCATGATGCTGGCCCGGGTGATGCCTTCGAGGATGTCCTGATCGACCCCCGGGGTGATCAGCACGCCGTCCCGGACGATGAACAGGTTCATGCCACTGGCCTCGCTCACCTTGCCGCGGCTGTTGAGCAGCAGGGCCTCATCGAAGCCGCTCTTGACGGCTTCCGTCTTGGCCAGCGAACTGGTGATGTAGGCGCCGCTGATCTTGCCCCTCAGGGGCAGGGAGCGGTCCTCCTGGCGGCACCAGCTGCTGATCCGGCAGCTGACACCCTCGGGGGAGAGATAGTCGCCCATCTCGATCCCGTAGATGAGGAAGTCGGTCTGGATGTTGTGCAGCCGCGGGGCGATGCCGAGATCGCTGGTGTAGACGAACGGCCGCAGGTAGATCGGGCAGGTGGGCCGGTTGGCCTGCAGAAAGGCATGGATGGCGTTATGGATCGTCTCCTCCGGCAGTTCCGTCAGCAGCAGCCGGGCGCTCTGGCTGAGGCGACGGGCATGGCGATCGGCACGGAACAGCAGGATCTCGTTGTTGTCGGCGGGGTTGGGGAGGGCTCGCATGCCGCCGAAGGCGCCCGTGCCGTAATGCAGCGCATGGGTGGCCACCGAGAGGGTGGCCTCGGCAAAGGGGACGCATTGTCCGCCGAACCAGGCATAGGGCAGGAACTGGTGCATGGAAGGCGGTGGCGACGATGCGATCTTCTCATCGCGTTCGGCAGGATGGGGTGATGCATCGACTCGCGTCCATCGCCGGGGACAGGACGGAGGACGACGGCGGCCTCTTCGTGGAGCAGCCACCGGCCCCGGTGGTGCTGCTCAGCAGTGCCGACACGGACCTGCTGGCGGTGGCCCAGCTGCTCGAGGCCGAGCCGGACCTGCTGCCCGGGGAGCTGCGGGCCCTCAACCTCTCGGCCCTGCAGCACCCGGCGGTGATCGACCACTACGTGGCCAGCAGCCTCGCCAGCACCAGGCTGGTGGTGGTGCGGCTGCTGGGGGGACGCGGCCACTGGAGCTATGGGCTGGAGTGCCTGCGCCAGTGGGCCGGCGCCGCGGCAGGCCGCCAGCTGCTTGTGCTGGCCGGCACCGCCGAGGAGGAGCAGGCCCTGGCCTGCCTCGGCAACCTCGATGGGCCCCTGGCGTCGGCCTGCGCGGCCTGCCTGCGGGAGGGGGGCCCGGCCAACCTGCGCCTGCTGCTGCGCACCCTGGCCGCCCTGCTGGCCGGGGTGCATCCCGAGCCGCCGTGGCCCGTACCGGCCGCCGATCCCCTCCCCCATGACTGGCGCGACGAGCCCGGCGCGCGGGTGGGGGTGATCCTCTACCGGGCCCTCTGGCAGGCGGGGGATCTGGCCCTGATGGAGGCGCTGCTGGCGGCCCTGCGCGGCCAGGGTCTGGCGCCGCGGGCCTTGTGGGTGAGCAGCCTGCGCGATGGGGCCGTGCAGCGGGGGGTGGCCGATCTGCTGGCCCGGGAGGGGGCGGAGGCCGTGCTCTGCGGCACGGGCTTCGCCTCGGTGTCGTTCGAGGAGGCGGGGCTGGGGGCGCCCCTGTGGGAACGGTTGGGGGTGCCGGTGCTGCAGGTGCTCTGCAGCGGCCGCAGCCGCGAAGCCTGGCGCGCCAGCAGCATCGGCCTGGCACCGATGGACCTCAGCCTCCAGGTGGCCCTGCCGGAGCTTGACGGACGCCTCACCACCCGGGTGGGGGCCTTCAAGGAATGGAGCGCCACCAGCGACAGCCTGGCCACGGCCCTGCACCGCTATGTGCCCGACCGGGAGCGCCTCGACTGGGTCGCCCGCCTCACCGGCGCCTGGATCGACCTGCGCCGCACGCCGGCCGCCGGGCGTCGGGTGGCCCTGGTGCTGGCCAACTACCCCAACCGCAACAGCCGCCTGGCCAACGGCGTCGGCCTCGACACCCCGGCCAGTGCCGCCCTGATGCTCGGCTGGCTGGCGGAGGCCGGCTACGACCTGGGGGCGTCGGCTGCTCTGCCGGCCGATGGCGATGCCCTCATCCACCGGCTGCTGGAGGGCCGCAGCAACGACCCGGAAAGCGGCCATCGCCCGCCCCTCGACCACCTGCCCCTGGACACCTACCGGGCCTGGTACGCCACCCTGCCGTTGGAGGGGCGCCAGCGGCTGGAGGCGGTCTGGGGGCCGCCCGACACTGACGCGGGACTGGAACCGGTGGCTCTGGCGGATGGGAGCACCGGCCGGGCGTTCCCGGTGCGCGGGCTGCGCTTCGGCCGGGTGCTCGTGCTCATCCAGCCGGAGCGCGGCTACGACCGCGATCCCAGCCTCAGTTACCACAGTCCCGATCTGCCCCCCACCCATGCCTACCTGGCCCAGTACCTCTGGCTGCGCCAGAGCTTCGGCGCCCAGGTGGTGGTGCATGTGGGCAAGCACGGCAACCTGGAATGGCTGCCGGGCAAGGGGCTGGGGCTGTCGCAGGACTGCTTCCCCGAATGGGCCCTGGGGCCCCTGCCCCATCTCTATCCCTTCATCGTCAACGACCCGGGCGAGGGCAGCCAGGCCAAGCGCCGCGCCCAGGCCGTGATCCTCGACCACCTGACCCCGCCCCTGGGACGGGCCGGGCTGCATGGGGATCTGCAGGGCCTTGAGGCCCTGCTGGATGAGTACTGGGAGGCGCGCCAGCTGGGCAGCGCCCGGGCCCCGCTGCTGCGGGAGCGCCTCGGCCAGCGGCTGGAGGAGCTCCAGCTGCCCGCCACGGCCCTGCCGGATCTGGACGGCCAGCTGGAAGCCGCTGACGGCTACCTCTGTGAGCTGAAGGAGGCCCAGATCCGCCTTGGGCTGCACACCTTCGGCACCCTGCCGCCGCCGGCCAAGCTGGCCGAGCTGCTGCTGTGCCTGGCCCGCCCTCCCCAGGCGGGGGTGCCCGGGCTCACCCAGGCCCTCGCCCTCGATCTGGGGCTGGATCTGGACCCCTGGTCCGATCCCGAGGAGGCCCCCCTCTCCGCCGGCGACCACGGGCGGCTCAGCCTCCTCAGGGCGAGTGGTCCCGTGCTGCGTCACATCGGCGACGGGGTGGCCTTTCTGGAGGCCCTCGCCCTGGACCTGGTGGAGGAGGTGCTGGGTGGAGCCCCCGGAACACCGACGGCTTCACCGGAGACGCCCGAGGGACCGGGGGCGGGGGCGGCTACCCAACGCGCCCTTGGCCACCTGCGCCGTGCCCTGCTGCCGCCCCTGCTGGCCTGCGGCGAGGCGGAGCGCCAGGCCCTGCTCACCGGCCTGGCCGGCGGCCGCATCGCCGCCGGGCCCTCGGGGGCGCCCACCCGCGGTCGGCCGGATCTGCTGCCGACGGGGCGCAACTTCTACAGCGTCGATCTGCGCGGCCTGCCGACGGAGGCCGCCTGGGACCTGGGGCGGCGCAGCGCCGAGCTGCTGCTGCAGCTCCATCTCCAGGAGGAGGGCGACGACCTGCGCACCCTGGCCCTCTCGGTCTGGGGGACCGCCACGATGCGCAACGGCGGCGAGGACATCGGCCAGGCCCTGGCCCTGATGGGGGTGCGGCCCGTCTGGGATGGCCCCACCCGCCGGCTGGTGGACGTGGAGGTGATCCCCCTGCGCCTGCTCGGCCGGCCGCGGGTGGACGTCACCCTGCGCATCTCCGGCCTGTTCCGCGATGCCTTCCCCCAGCTGGTGGGCTGGTTCAACCGGGCCACCCGCCTGGTGGCCGGCCTCGAAGAGGCCCCCGAAGACAACCCCCTGGCGGCCTCGGCCCGGCAGGAGGGCCATGGGGGTCGCATCTACGGCTCAGCGCCCGGCGCCTACGGGGCCGGGCTGCAGGGCCTGATCGACAGTGGCCACTGGGAGGAGCGCGGCGACCTCGGCGACGCCTTCCTCAACTGGAGCGCCTGGCGCTACGACGGTGATCCTGGCGATGCCGCCAGTGGTGGCGCCATCGAGGCCACGGCGGATCGGGCCGGCCTGGAACGGCGCCTGGCCCAGGTGCAGGTGGTGCTGCACAACCAGGACAACCGGGAGCACGACCTGCTCGATTCCGACGACTACTACCAGTTCCAGGGGGGCCTGAGCGCCGCCGCTGAAAAGCTCCAGGGACGGGCCCCGGCCCTCTGGTTCGGCGACCACTCCCGCAGCCAGCGGCCCCGGCTGCACCGGCTCGAGCGGGAATTCGACAAGGTGCTGCGCTCCCGGCTGCTCAACCCCCGCTGGATCGCCGCCATGCAGGAGCACGGCTACAAGGGGGGCTTCGAGATGGCCGCCAGCCTCGATTATCTGTTCGCCTACGACGCCAGCACCGGGCGGGTCCCCGACTGGGGCTACGGCGCCATCAGCGCCGCCTGGCTGGAGGACGGGGCCGTGCTGGAGTTTCTGGGGCGCGCCAACCCCTGGGCCCTGCGGGACATGGCCGAACGGCTCCTGGAGGCGCACCACCGCGGCCTCTGGGACGGGGCCGATCCGGAGCGGCTGGAGCGGCTGCGGCAGCTGGTGCTGGAGAGCGAGAGCCTGGTGGAGCAGCGCTGAACCAGGCTCCCGGCGCCAGCGGGATCAGAGCTCCAGATCCCTCACCATGGAGCGGAAGGGATCGGTGGTGCCGGGCTTGGCCGCCTGCTGGGAGCTGGCCGGCTGGGCCTGGGCTTCGGCCTCCTTCTTCTGCTTGGCCGCCGCCGGACCTCCCGGCAAGTTGGTGGGGGTCACGGCCGCGCCTTTGATGCGTTGACCCAGTTCGGCGGCGCTCATCTGCTGAGCAAAGGTTTTCTTGACGGGCTTGGGGATGCCGCCGGTGAGGTTGACCGCGCCCTTCTCGGTGGGCTGGATGCCGGCCAGACCGGGGGTCATCTTCTCGACCCGGGCCTCCATCGAGGCGACCTCCGCCACCATCTCCTTCTCACCCGGGCTGTCGGCGTTGCCGGGGAAGGTGTGGCGGATCGTGTTGGACCGCTTCATGAACTTGACATCGCCCAGGCTGGTGGAGGCCTCGGGATCGAGGAAGAAGGTCTCGGCCTTGGGTTTGGCCTTGGCGGCAGCCTCAGGCTTGGTCACCGAGGCAGCACGGGAACCGAACAGACGATCGAGCAGGCCCATCGACGCAAGGAGAAACGTGTCAGCAAACCCTAGCGGCCGCGGAGCACCAGCCCATGGGTATCCGTACCACAACTCATCAGAAGGCCCCGGCGCTCAAGATCGGCGGCCATCGCCTCGCACACCAGCGGCGTGGGCTGCCAGCGGCTCTGCATGGCGTAGTCGTACCAGACCTCGGCGCCATCGAAGCCCAGATCCGCCGCTGCCGCGATCAGGCGCTGGTGGGGCAGCCGGTAGCGGGCGGGGTGGGCCAGCAGCACCAGGCCCCCGGCCGCGCGGATCGCCGCCACCACCGCCTCGGCCCGCAGGGCCGGCCCCACCACCGAGGTGCCCTGCAGGTAGGGGTGGAGGGAGGGGTGCTCCGCGGCGAAGCCCAGCCCCAGCACATGGACCAGGCAGCCCTCCAGCAGACAGCTGATCTCCACCCCGCGCCAGAGGGTCGGCGTGGCTGCCCCCCGCCGGCGGTGGTCGTCCAGGGCGGCGCTGATGGCGCCATGGGCGGCGAGGCCGTGGTGGTCGGTCACGGCCAGGTGTTCCAGGCCGATGGCCACCGCTTCGGCCGCCAGATCGTCGGGGTGGAGGCTGCCGTCGCTGCAGATCGTGTGGCAGTGGAAGTTGAACCGCTCCGGGCAGCTGTCGGCCCGCACCTGGCGCAACACCGGGGTGAGGGGATGGGCGAGAGCCTCAGGCCGCAGCACCGCCACTCTCCTGCTGGGCCAGCCGTTCGGCGCGCAGCCGCCGCCAGCGGGCATAGAACTGGATCGAGGCGGCCATGAACACCACCAGGGCCACCAGGAACCAGGTGGCGGCACCGGTGGGGAACTGGTTCTTGAAGACCACCAGCATCACCACCAGCACCAGCATCAGGGTGGGCAGTTCGTTGAGGGCCCGCAGCTGGCGGCCGCTCCAGTTGCACTCACCGCGCTGCAGCTGCCCCATCAGCCGGTAGCAGAGGTGGTGGTAGACGAGCAGGCCCGCCACGACGGCCAGCTTGGCGTGCATCCAGGCCTGCTTCAGCCAGAGGGGCTCCACCAGCAGCAGGCCCACCGCCATCGCCACGGCCACCACCATGCCGGGGGTGGTGATGATGTTGGCCAGGCGCCGCTCCATCAGGCCGTACTGCTCCTCGAAAGCCTGGCGCAGGGACGGCTCCAGCTCGGCGGCCTCCCGGTGGTAGATGAACAGGCGCACCAGGTAGAACAGGCCGGCGAACCAGACCACGACCCCGACGATGTGGAGGGTCTTGAACCAGAGGTAGGCCTCGGGGGGCAAGGTCACAGCCAGGGTCAGGGGCAGGGACAGCGGCAGCGTCATGTCAGGGCCCGGGGGAGGGCGATGGGCGACGGACCGCCAAGTTAGTCGCCGTGCTGCGGTTCATCGCCATCGGGTGGGCCGGGCTCAGCCTTCCCCCACCAGGCGGCAGCAGCGGCGGGCCACGGCGGCGCTGTAGGCCCGGTCCACGGGGCCCTGCCGCGGGCTGATGCCGCCATCGCGGCAATCCACCACGATCCGCTCCCGCCGGCTCTCCTGGTCGCTGACCCGGAGCCTCAGCTGCCAGTGGTGCTTGGCGCTGCGGCTGATCTCGTCGCCGCAGACCGGACCGACGCAGAGCCCCGGAGCCGCCGCCACCGGCGCCGGGACAAACGCCAGCAGCAGCAGGGCCAGCAGCAGGCCAGCCCAACCCCCCAGACCCCAGGCCCGCACGGCTGGCCTCATCCCGCCAGCTCCAGGGGTTCCCCGTGGCGGGCCTCGGCAGCGTCGGCCGTGTCCATGGGGGGGTGAAAGTGCTCCCACACCTGGCGAGCCAGGGCCGGCCCCATGCCGGGGACGGCCGCGATCTGCTCGGGGCTGGCCAGCTGGATGGCGTCGATGGAGCGGAAGTGGGCCAGCAGGTCCTTGACCCGCTTCGGACCCAGACCGGCGATGTCGCTGAGGCGGGAGCGCTTCATCCGCTCACCCCGCTGCTGGCGGTGGAAGCTGACGGCGAAGCGGTGGGCCTCATCCCGCAGCCGCCGCAGCAGCACCACCCCCAGCTGGTCGGCCTCGGTGTCGAGGGGCTCGCGGGCGCCGGGCAGGAACACCTCCTCCCGCTGCTTCGCCAGGGAACACACCGTCAGTTCCTCGTGCAGATCCAGCTCCCGCAAGGCCTCCATCACCGCCGACAGCTGGCCCTTGCCGCCGTCGATCATCACCACGTCCGGCCAGTCGCTGAGGCCATCGGTGTGCAGGGCCGAGGCGCCGGCGCGGCGCAGGGCGGCCAGGTCGGCCCCCTCCGCCTTCGCCTGGGACCAGCGGCGGAAACGCCGCCGCATGATCTCCGCCATGGCCATGAAGTCGTCGGAATGGCCGGCGCGGATGCTGCTGCTCTGGATCCGGTATTTGCGGTAGTGCTGCTTGGCCGGCAGGCCGTCGATGAACACCACCTGGGAGGCCACCGCATCGCTGCCCTGGATGTGGCTGATGTCGTAGCCCTCGATTCGCCGGGGGGGCACCGGCAGCTCCAGCAGCTGGGCCAGGTCCTCGGTGGCCAGCAACTGCTGCTCCGCCCCCCGCTGGGCCCGGGCCAGCTCGAAACCGGCGTTGCGCTCCACCAGCTCGATCAGATCCGCCTTCTGGCGCCGCTGGGGCACGGCCAGACGCACCTTGCGTCCCCGCCGCTCCGCCAGCCAGTCGCTGATCAGATCCTGGGCGGGCAGGGGGTGCTGCAGCAGCAGCTCCGGCGGAATCTCCACCGGCTCCACCTGGCTGTAGTGCTCCTCGATCACCCGCTGCAGCACCTCCGCCGGGGTGGCGATGGCCGCATCGGCGGTGTATCCCAGACGCCCGACCAGCTTGCCGGCACGCATCTGGAAGATCTGCACGGCCGCCACGCGATCATCGGCCGCCAGGGCGATCACATCCCGGCTGACGGAGCTGTCCCCCAGGCTCATCTTCTGGTCGGCGGTGAGCAGGTCGAGGCCTTGCAGCTGGTCGCGGACCCGGGCGGCGGCCTCGAAATCGAGCCGCTCGGCGTAGCGCTCCATCTGCTGCCGCAGCAGATCCAGGAGCTCGTCGTTGCGGCCCTGGAACACCATCGCCACCTTGCGCAGGATCCGGTGGTAGTCGTCGGAGCCGATCTTCTCCTGGCAGACCCCCGGACAGCGGCCGATGTCGAAGTTGAGGCAGGTGCGGTCGCGGTAGAGGGGCTGGGGACGCTGGCGCAGCGGAAACACCCGCTTGACCACGGCCAGGGTGCGGCGCAACAGGCCCACGTCCACGTAGGGCCCGTAGAAGCGGTCGAGGGGACTGCGCAGCCGGCGGCGGCGGGTGATGAAGATGCGCGGGTAGGCCTCGCTCCAGGTGATGCAGAGGTAGGGGTACTTCTTGTCGTCCTTGAGCAGGACGTTGAAGTGGGGCTGGTGGTTCTTGATCAGGTTCGACTCGAGCGCCAGCGCCTCCGCCTCGCTGTCGGTGACGATGAACTCGATCTCGCAGACCTGGCGCACCATCAGGGCGATGCGCGGACTGATGTCGTGGGAGTCGCGGAAGTAGCTGCGCACCCGGGCCCGCAGGCTCTTCGACTTGCCGATGTAGAGGATGCGGTCGCTGGCATCCCGCATCAGGTAACAGCCCGGCTCCGCCGGCAGCTCCCGCAGCCGGGCCGACAGCCGCTCGCGCTGGAGCAGCAGCGGTCCGACCACATCGCCGCCCGGCTCAGCCATGGCCCGGCCTCAACCGCCGTACTGCCAGCCCGTGGCGGACAGCTCCAGGGGGGCGGCGTCGCGGTGCAGGGTCGCCGACTTCACCTCCCCCACGAAGACGGTGTGGTCGCCGTGGGCCACCTGCCCCACCAGCGTGCACTCCACCGCCCCGAGGGCGTCGTCGAGCACCGGCAGGCCGAGGGGCCCCAGGTGGAACGGGGCGGCATCGAACCGTCCCCCCACGCCTTTCTGGGGCTTGAAGAACACCGCCGCCAGGTCCTTCTGATCGGCCGCCAGCACGTTCAGGCAGAAGCGCCCGCTGCGCTGGATCATGCCGTTGCTGGTGGAGTCGGCGCGCACCGCCATCACCACCAGGGGAGGCTCGAAGGAGCCCTGGGTGACCCAGCTGGCGGTGAAGCCGTTGACCTCCTCACCCTCGGCCACCCCGCAGATGAACACACCGTGGGGGATCTTGCGCAGCAGGGTCTTCTTGGCGGCCGCGTCCAGGGCAACGTCGGTCATGGGGTGGGCGGAAGGGATCGCTGGACTCTAGGAACCCGCCCGGGTCGGGAACCTGCCATGGGCCCGTCTCCATAGGCTGGTCGGATGCGAGCCCTCTATCCCGGCAGTTTCGATCCCCTCACCCTGGGCCACCTCGACCTGATCGAGCGGGCGGCCGGCCTCTTCGACGGGGTTGTGGTGGCGGTGCTGATGAACCCCTCCAAGCAGCCCGCCTTCCCCCTGGAGCGGCGGCTGGAGCAGATCCGCCTGGCCACCGAGGGGATCGCCGGCATCGAGGTGGGCCACTTCGACGGCCTCACCGTGACCTACGCCCAGGCCTGCGGCGCCCAGGTGATCCTGCGGGGCCTGCGGGCGATGAGCGACTTCGAGTTCGAGTTGCAGATCGCACACACCAACCGGACCCTGGCCCCCAGGGTCGAGACCCTGTTCATGGCCACCGCAGCCCACCACAGCTTTCTCAGCAGCTCGGTCGTGAAGGAGGTGGCCCGATTCGGCGGGGACGTGGGTCATATGGTCCCGCCGGGAGTGGCGATCGACCTGGAGAGGCTCTTTAATCGACAGGCAGCTCCCGGAACCCGATATGGCTGAGGTCCGTTTCACCGTCCTCGATCAGCTGGATCAGCTGGAGGACATCGTTCTCGACGGCAGCCGGATCCCCTTCAGCGGCGGCCGTCTGGTGAACGAGCAGGACGCCATCGAGATGATGGATGCGCTCCGGGAGGCCCTGCCCGGCCAGATCTCCCAGGCGGAGGACCTGATCCGGCAGCGGGAGGGCTTCATCGAGAAGGCCCGGGTGCAGGCCGAGGAGATCGTCACCCAGGCGCGGCGCGAGCGGGAGCAGCTGATCAACGCCGCCGCCATCCGCCAGGAGGCGGAGCGCCAGGTGACGGAACAGCGGGAACTGGCCCGTCAGCAGTGCGAGCAGATGGTTCTGCAGGCCCGCCAGCAGGTGGCCCAGACGGAACAGGAACACCAGGCCCGCATGGCCCAGTTCGAGCAGCAGTTCGCCGGCCGCCGGCAGCAGCTGGAGCAGGAGGCCCAGCAGCGGCGCCAGCAGCTGGAGCAGGAGGCGGCGGAGCGCAACCGCCAGCTGGTCGAGCAGCACGAACGCAGCCGGGCCCAGGCTCTGCAGGAACTGGAGGGCATCCGCCAGGAGGGTCTGCGGGTCCAGCGGGAAAGCCAGGCGGAGGCGGAGCGTCTCCACGCCGACGCCCTGCAGTTCCGTCAGCAGACCCAGCAGCAGTGCGATGCCCTGATCGCCCGCACCCGTCAGGAATCGGCCGCCATCCAGGAGGGCGCCAACCGTTACGCCGAGCAGGTGCTCGGGGAACTGGAGGTGCGTCTCAAGGAGCTCAGCCAGGTGGTGCTCGGCGGCCGGCGGGAGCTGGTGCGGCTGCAGTCCCAGGAGACCCAGGCCGCCAGCCGTCCCCCCGAAGCCCCCATTCCTTTGGAGAACGCCGCCGTCGACCGGGCCCGTCGCGCCGCCGGCCGTCTGCGCCGTGCCGCCAGCCGGGGGCTGGCCAGCTGAGGCGTTCGCCTCGGAGCCGCCTCAGATCGGAGAAGGGCAGGCCCCCACGGCCTGCACCTCCCGCAGGACCCGGCCGATCGTGGTGTTCGGAGCCCCTGCCCCGGCGGACACGGCACTGACGTAACGGGGCCCGTCCGCCGTCTGCAGAACGCCGCTGATCGAGCGCACCCCCGTGAGGGTGCCGGTCTTGGCGAAGAACCGGCCATCGAGGCTGGTCCCCTTGTAAAGGTTGCGCAGGGTGCCGCGGCGCCCGGCGATGGCCATGGAACTGATGTAGTCCCGGGAGTAGGGGTGGTGGTCCATGCGCAGCAGCAGGGCCACCAGGAAGCGGCTGGTGACCCGGTTGGCGCGGTCGAGGCCACTGCCGTCCGCCACCCGGACCCCCTCCATGGGCAGGCCCTGTTCGACCAGCCAGAGGGTGTTCAGGCGGCTGGCCTCGGCCACGTCCCAGGTGCCGGCCGCCTGGCGCAGCAGCACTTCGGCGGTGAAGTTGTGGCTTTCGGTGTTGGCCAGGCTCATCAGGCCGTGCATCGAGGTGGAGGGCTCCTCGTGGATCAGCACGGCGTCGGCGGGCAGGGGCTGGCGGGCGGACACCAGGGTCAGCTGCAGGGGCGAGCCGCCGCCCTGGTTCATGGCTCGACGCAGCAGCGTCTGGAGCCGGGAGGGGGGATTGCTCACCGCATCGTCGATGGCATTGCTGGTGATCGCCAGGCGGGTGATCGGGGCGCCGTAGGCGTAGGCCCGGTCGGCCACATGCCAGCCGCTGGGCCACCAGTTCTGGGAGGCTTCCTCCGCCAGTTCCAGGCGGACCGGACCGCCTCCCACCGGGGAGCTGGCCCCGGCGGCCATGGCCAGCTGGGCGAAACGCTGCAGCTGGGGCAGGGCCAGGTCGGGATCCCCCTGCCCCGTGAGCCGCAGGGTGCCGTCCTGGAGCCGCCACAGCTGGGTGGTGAGCCGGTAGTCGGGGCCGAGGCGATCGAGGGCGAAGGCGCTGCTCACCAGCTTCTGGTTGGAAGCCGGCACCCGGGGCTGGCGCCCGTTGACGTCGGCCAGAAGCCGGCCGCTGCCGTCGGCGACGCTGACGCTCCAGCGGGAACGCTCGTCGCCCAGCACCAGGGCGACCTGGCGCTGCAGGCTGGGGCAGGTGATTTCGGTGGCCAGCCGCGGCATGCCCACCGGGGGGGGAGCCACCGGCAGGGCCGCCATTGGCAAAGGTCGCTGGCTGCGGGCCGAGGGGAGGGCCGGCTCGGTCTGGGCCCACGCCGCCAGGCCCGCCGGGGAGGTGCCGCCGACGACCAGCAGCAGGGTCGCCAGCCTCAGGGGGCGGCGGAGGCGGTGCTGGACGGTGCAGGGGAGGCGGTGGCCGGGGCGGGCGGACGCAGTCATGTCAGGAGGTTCCGAGTTTCAGGTCCGTGACGGTGCCGTTGAAGCGGTAGTTGGTGCCTTCCAACTCGACCGGGGCGCCGATCTTGATGGTCTGGTTGCCGAAGACGACACCACCGGCGGTGCGCCGCCCCTGGCCCTCCAGCACGAAACGTCCATCGAAGGTGCTGAAGGTCTTCTGGTTGGGATCGGGGGCGCTCACCACCTTCCCGTCGGGGGTGAGGGTGGAGATGATCCGGTCGAAGGGGACGATCTCCTTGACCGCCACGCTGCCGTGGGGCTGGTTGCGGATCACGATGGCCACCTTGCCCTCGGCGCGGGCCTGCTGCAGCAGTTGCACGGGTGAAGCAGCAGGGGCACCGCGCACGTCCACCATCACGGTGACGGGCTCGAGGGCGCCGGTGGCCTGGGCCACGGCCCCGCTGAGCCGGGGGCTCCAGATCACGCCCCCGATCGCCAGCAGGGCGGCGACGGCGGCGCCGACGTCGACGAGGCTGAAGGAACGGGACCGGGGCGATTCGCTGGGCATGGGCATGGGAAAGCCCGCGAAGTGTACGCAGCCTTTCCGGGATGCACCAGCCGCCCCGGTCGGGGTCCTCCCGGACCGGCGTCTCAGTTCTGCAGGTCCTCGATCATCTGGCCCAGGGCCCGCAGGTTGCTGCCCAGACCGGCCTCCTCGCGGCCGCTGAGGGCCAGGTCCTGCTGCTCCGCATCGGGCTTCTGCTCGAAACTGCCCGCCAGCCGGAAGCCGTCGTGGTCGAGCCGGTAGAGCTCCCATTCGCCGGGGTAGGCGCAGCGCAGGGCGCGGTCGGCCTTGGGCAGCAGGGCATAGGCGGCCCGCCAGCCGGCCAGGAAGCCCCGGCGACGCTGGCGCGCCACGCTGCCGATGCCCACGGCGGCATCCTCCAGGGCGGGATTGACGAGCACCACGGCGTCGCTGTGGCGGCCGCACACCGCCTCCACCAGCTCGTATTCGGCCTGGCTCGCCCCCACCAGCAGCAGCACGCCGCTGGAGGGTTCCTCCTGCTGGCGCCGCCGCTGGTCGGAAAAGCTGCCGATGTGCTCGGCCAGGGCCGGAGCATCCCGTCGGGCCAGAGCGGTGGCACCGGCATCCGGAAACAGCAGCCGCACCCCTGGTCGCTCCGCGATCAGCCCCTCCAGCAGACGCAGCACCACCGGCATCAGGCGCAGTCCTTCGAAGCGGAACTCCACGGTCCAACGTCCCCCCGATCCGGCCGCCAGGGCCGCCTGGAGGGCCTGGAGGGCTTCGGCTTCGGCGGTGCGCAGGTCGGCGGGCAGCATCGGCTGGCGGCAGGGCTGATCGGACCCTACCCAGGCGCTTCCGCCACCCTGCGCCGGGCCAACTCCAGGGCCGCCGGCAGGCCGGCCAGATCGGCGGCGGTGAGCCAGGGGCCCAGGCTGATCCGCAGGCCGCTGGCCGCCTCGGCGGGGCCATAGCCCATGGCGAGCAGCACGGCACTGGTGCCGGCCGTGCCCGCAGCGCCACCGGCACTGGCACAGGCCGAACCGCTGCTGACGGCATAACCCTGGCGGGCCAGCTCCCGCACCAGACGCCGACCGCCCAGGGGCCGGCCCTCGGGCCCGTCCACCAGCAGGCTGATGTGGTGCGGCAGGCGCCCGGCGGGGTCGTCCGGCTCCGGGCCGCTCATCCGCACGCCCTCCAGGCGACGCAGGTCGGCCAGGAGGGGATCGCGCAGCGAGGCCATGGGGTCGGCGCCGCCAGCCGGCTCGGTGCCGCCGCGACGGCCCCCCTCCTGGGCCCCACCGATCAGGGGCTCAAGCCGGACCCCGCGCCGCACCAGCAGGGCCCCCACGCCGCGGGGGCCCTGCAGCTTGTGGGCCGCGCAGCTCAGCAGGTCCACCGGCAGCCGGCTGAAATCGACCGGGCGGTGGCCCACCACCTGCACCGCATCGACGTGGAACCGCACCCCGGCCTGGCGGCAGAGGGCACCGATCGCCTCGATCGGCTGGAGCGTTCCCACCTCGCTCTGGCCCCAGAGGACCGACACCATTCGGGTCGGCGGCGTCAGCAGGCGCTGCAGGTCCTCCAGATCGACCACGCCGCGGCGGTCCACGGGCAGGAGCTGCACCTCCCAACCCCGGCGCGCCAGGGCGGCGGCGGCGGCATAGCTGGCGGGGTGCTCCACCGCCGAGAGCAGCACCCGACCCGGCTCCAGCGGACCGTCGGAGCCGACCAGGGCGGTGTGGATCGCCTCGCTCCCCCCGGAAACGAACACCAGTTCATCCCCACCGCAGCCGAGCCGGGCGGCGAGGGCCTGACGGTCACGCTCCAGGCGCTCCGCCGCCGCCAGGCCGTGGCCATGGAGGCTGGAGGGGTTGGCCCAGGCCTCACGGTGGGCACGGGCCATGGTCTCCAGGACCGCCGCCGCCGGAGGGGCGGTGGCGCAGGCGTCGAGGTAGATCTCAGGGGGCGGGGGCATCGCGGGAGAGGCGGCCCCGGGTGCGGGATTCCAGGGATTCGCCGGCCAGGGCCACCAGATCGTCGAGGGAGCGCCCCTCCAGCAGGGCCGTGACGCGGGCCCGGGCTTCGGCGCTGGGGCAGGCCTCCGGACGCAGGCAGCCGTTGACGCAGGCGGTGGCGCAATCGATGGCGGCAACGCCTGCGCCACCGCGGGGGGCGCTCCCGCTCTCCACCGGGGCGCTGGACGGCGCTGCCACCGCCATGGCGGCAGGGAGGGCGGCGTCTTCGTCGAACAGCGACGGGGCCACGACTCCGTCAAACACCGCCTCGGCCGGACCGGTCATGAACACGTGGCCGCTGGCTTCGTCCCAGTGGATCTCCAGGGGCCCCCCGGGCAGGTCGAGCCGGGCGTGGCGGGCGGCCAGGCCGAGCCGATGGCAGGCCACCAGGGTGGCGCAGGCGCCGGTGCCGCAGGCCAGGGTGGGCCCCGCCCCCCGCTCCCAGACCCGCATCACCAGATGGTCGGGAGCGAGCACCTGGACGAAGTGGACGTTGGTGCGGGCCGGGAAGGCCCCATGCACCTCCAGGGCGGCACCGAGGCCCTCCAGATCGATCGCCGCCACGTCGGCGACGGGCACGACGGCGTGGGGATTGCCCATGCCGGCGGCCGCCACGGCCAGGCGCTGGCCCAGCACCTCCAGCTCGCCCACCGGCAGCCCCTGCTCCCCCACCGCCAGGGTGGTGGGCACGGTCTCGGGGGTCAGGAACGGCGGGCCCATGTCGACGCGGATGCGACCGTCCTCAGCAAGGGCCGGCACGATGCGACCGGCGAGGGTCTCGATCTCCCAGCTGCGGGGAGCCTCGTCGCCGTCACTGTCCGCCAGGAATCGGGCCAGACAGCGGATGCCGTTGCCGCACATCTCCGGCTCGGTGCCATCGGCGTTGAAGATCCGCATCCGCAGCTCACCGCCCTCCCTCGGCGGCAGGGCGAGGATCACACCATCGCCACCGACCCCGAAGCGGCGGTCGCAGAGCCGCTGCACCCGGTCGGGAGTCAGGCCGAAGAGGCCCTCAGGATCCTCTAAGCTGCGGCCGTCCAGCAGCAAGAAGTCATTTCCAAGACCCTGGTATTTACTGAATTGGAGCACCTGTAGCACCGTTCCGTGAGACCTGGAGATTGGGGTCGATCCTATGCAGAGTTTCTTTGAAAAACGGGGACCCAGGCTCGACACGACCCTGCCCAGTGTGCGGCACGTCCAGGAGCTGATCCGCATCCGCACCCCAGTGAACGTCGTCCTGCTGTCCGGCAAGGAGTTCGATGGCATCATCCGCTGGCAGGACAGCCATTTCCTGGCGATGAGCACCGAACCCGGCACGCCGCTGCTGCTGATCAGCCTGGCCGCCGTGGCTTCGCTGCGGGCCCTCAGCTGAGCCTCTCCGTGGGCTGTGACACGATCACCCCCATTCCCTGTGGCCCGTGACTGACTCTTCCCGCTACCGGCCCGAAGCGATCGAGCTACGCTGGCAGCTGCAGTGGGAGCAGCTGGGACTGCACGTCACCCCCGAGCCGCAGGACGGCGCCGGCGAGCCCTACTACGCCCTCTCGATGTTCCCCTACCCGTCGGGGAGCCTCCACATGGGCCACGTCCGCAATTACGTCATCACCGACGTGATCGCCCGGGCGGCCCGTCTGCGGGGACGGCAGGTGCTCCATCCCATGGGTTGGGACGCCTTCGGACTGCCGGCGGAGAACGCCGCCATCGAGCGGGGCGTCGACCCGGGGGACTGGACCGACCGCAACATCGCCCAGATGCGGGACCAGCTCAAACGGCTCGGCCTCTCGATCGACTGGGACCGGGAGGTGGCCACCTGCCACGCCGATTACTACCGCTGGACCCAGTGGCTGTTCCTGCAGTTCCTCGATGCCGGCCTGGCCTACCGCAAGGAGGCGACGGTCAACTGGGACCCGATCGACCAGACGGTGCTCGCCAATGAGCAGGTGGACGCGGAGGGTCGCTCCTGGCGCTCCGGTGCCCAGGTGGAGAAGCGCCGGCTGCGCCAGTGGTTTCTGAAGATCACCGCCTACGCCGATGCCCTGCTCGACGATCTGCCTTCCCTGGAGGGCTGGCCGGAGCGGGTGCGCACGATGCAGGCCAACTGGATCGGCCGCTCCCTCGGGGCCGAGCTGACCTTCACCACGGAGAGCGGTGCCGCCATCACCGTCTTCACCACCCGACCCGACACGATCCACGGGGCCACCTACGTGGTGCTGGCTCCGGACCACCCCCTGGTGGCCGAGCTGACCACGGACGACTGCCGCCTCTCGGTGACCGCCTTCTGCGATCTGGTCAGCCGCCAGAGCGAGCAGGAGCGGACGGCCGAGGACCGGCCCAAGCGGGGCGTGCCGATCGGCGCCTGGGCCCGCAACCCCGCCAGCGGTGAACGCATTCCCGTCTGGATCGCCGACTACGTGCTGGCCGACTACGGCACCGGTGCCGTGATGGGGGTGCCGGCCCACGACCAGCGCGACTTCGCCTTCGCCCGGCAGTACGAACTGCCGGTGCTCCGGGTGGTGATCCCGGAAGGGTCCGACCCCCACGCCTACGAAGGCCAGGCCTGGACCGAAGGCGGTGTGCTGATCGGCTCCGGTTCCTTCGACGGCCTGACCACCACCGAGGCCAAGTCGGCCATCGTCGCCTGGGCCGAGGAGCAGGGTTGGGGCCAGGGACGGGTGCAGTACCGACTGCGCGACTGGCTGATCTCCCGCCAGCGCTACTGGGGTTGCCCCATTCCCGTGATCCACTGCGACAGTTGCGGTGTGGTGCCGGTCCCCGACGACCAGCTGCCGGTGGAACTGCCCCGCGACATCCCCCTGAGCGGCAAGGGGGGCACCCCCCTGGCCAAGTTGGCGTCGTGGGTGAACGTGCCCTGCCCGAGCTGCGGTGCGCCCGCCAAGCGGGAGACCGACACCATGGACACCTTCATGTGTTCGTCCTGGTACTACCTGCGCTACAGCGATCCCCACAACGACCAGCGCCCGTTTGGCCGCGATGCCGTCGACCGCTGGTTGCCCGTGGATCAGTACGTGGGCGGCATCGAGCACGCCATCCTGCACCTGCTCTATTCCCGCTTCTTCACCAAGGTGCTGCGGGACCGGGGCCTGCTGGGCTTCTCGGAACCCTTCGCCCGCCTGCTCACCCAGGGCATGGTGCAGGGCATCACCTACCGCAACGCCCAGACCGGGCAGTACGTCGCCCCGGCCCAGGTGGCCGACCCCAGCGACCCCCGCGATCCGATCAGCGGCGAGGTGCTGGAGGTGTTCTACGAAAAGATGTCCAAGTCGAAGCACAACGGCGTGGATCCGGCGGTGGTGATCGACCGCTACGGGGCCGACACGGCCCGCATGTTCATCCTGTTCAAGGCCCCTCCGGAGAAGGATCTGGAGTGGGACGACGCCGATGTGGAAGGCCAGTACCGCTTCCTGCAGCGCCTCTGGCGCCTGGTGGACGGCGCCCATGGCCGCGGGCTGCGGCTGCCCGCACCTGACGCACCCCATCCGGCGGCGGATGCCGCTTCCCTCAGCGACGGCGAAAGGGAGCTGCGCCGGGCCGTTCACACCGCCATCGCCGCCATCAGCGAAGACCTCGAAGGAGAGCTGCAGCTCAACACCGCCGTCTCCGAGCTGATGAAGCTCAGCAACGCCCTGGCTGCCCATCTGGAGGCGGCCGGCCCGGCCGTGGCCACCGAGGCCCTGGCCACCCTGCTGATCCTGCTGGCGCCGTTCGCCCCCCACCTGGCCGAGGAGCTCTGGCAGAAACTCTGCGGCCACGGGGAGGAGCAGCCCATCAGCGCCGGGGCGAGCGTCCATGCCCAGCGCTGGCCCGCCGTCGATCCGGCGGCACTGGTGCGCGACACCATCCCCCTGGTGATCCAGGTGAAGGGCAAGATGCGCGGCAGCCTCGAGGTGCCCGCCGACGCCGATGCGGCCACCCTCGAGAAGCTGGCGCTGGAAAGCGACGTGGCCCAGCGCTGGCTTGAGGGTCAGCCTCCCCGGCGGGTGATCGTGGTGCCCGGCAAGCTGGTCAACCTGGTGCCCTGAGGGCCGCGGCGTGGTGGCGCAGGTGGTCGTCGATGAAGCTGGCGATGAAGAAGTAGCTGTGGTCGTAGCCCTCCTGGTAACGGAGCCGCAGGGGGTGGCCCGCCGCCTCCGCCGCCGCCGCCAGGTCGGCGGGCCGCAGCTGGGTCTCGAGGAAGGGGTCGGCCGTGCCCTGGTCCACCAGCAGGGGCAGCCGCTCCACCGCTGAGGCGAGCAGGAGCGTGGCATCCCAGGCGGCCCAGGCCGCTGGATCCGCCCCCAGGTAGGCCCCGAAGGCCTTCTGGCCCCAGGGACAGGCGCAGGGGTGGCAGATCGGGGCGAAGGCGGACACGGAGCGGTAGCGGCCCGGGTGCCGCAGGGCCGTCACCAGGGCGCCGTGGCCCCCCATGGAATGACCGCTGATGGCGCGGGCCTGGCTCAGGGGCAGCTCCGCTTCCAGCAGATCGGGCAGCTCCTCGGCCACATAGGCGTGCATCCGGTAATGGCGGTCCCAGGGGGCCTCGGTGGCATCGACGTAGAAGCCGGCCCCCTGCCCCAGATCCCAGCCGCCATCGGGGTCGGTGGGCACCTCCGCACCCCTGGGGCTGGTGTCCGGGGCCACCAGGGCCAGGCCGAGCTCGGCGGCGAGGCGATGGGCGCCGCCCTTCTGCATCACGTTCTCGTCGGTGCAGGTGAGCCCTGAGAGCCAGTAAAGGGCCGGCACCCGCTCCCCGGCGAGGGCCTGGGGGGGCAGGTACACCGCCAGATTCGCCGGCCCGTTCAGCTCGGAGGAAGGGTGCCTGTAACGGCGGTGCAGGCCGCCGAAACTGCGGTTCTCGCTGAGCAGCTCGAGCATGGGGACGCCGACCTCCGGGGTCGCAGGGGGGTCAGAAGTGGATCACGGAGCGGATGCTCTGGCCGGCGTGCATCAGGTCGAAGGCCCGGTTGATGTCCTCCAGCCCCATGGTGTGGGTGATGAAGGTGTCGAGGGGGATCTCCCCCTGCTGGAATCGCTCCACATACCCGGGCAGTTCGGTGCGTCCACGCACCCCGCCGAAGGCGGAGCCCCGCCACACCCGCCCGGTCACGAGTTGGAACGGCCGGGTGGCGATCTCCTGGCCCGCTCCGGCCACGCCGATGATCGTGGATTCACCCCAGCCCTTGTGGCAGCACTCCAGGGCGGCGCGCATCACCTGGACGTTGCCGATGCACTCGAAGGAGTAATCCACGCCGCCGTCGGTGCGGTCGATCACCACCTCCTGGATGGGGGCGTCGAAGGCCCTGGGATCGAGGCACTCAGTGGCGCCGAGCTGGCCGGCGATGGCGAACTTGTCGGGGTTGGTGTCGATGCCGATGATCCGCTCCGCCCCGGCCATCACCGCCCCGATGATCACCGCCAGACCGATGCCGCCGAGGCCGAAGACCGCCACGCTGCTGCCCGGTTCCACCTTGGCGGTGTTGATCACGGCGCCGATGCCGGTGGTGACGCCGCAGCCCAGCAGGCACACCTTCTCCAGCGGCGCCTCCGGGGCGATCTTCGCGACCGCGATCTCAGGCACCACCGTGTACTCGGAGAAGGTGGAGGTGCCCATGTAGTGGAAGATCCGTTCGCCGTTCCGGGAGAAGCGGCTGCTGCCGTCGGGCATCAGGCCCTTGCCCTGGGTGCCGCGGATCGCCTGGCAGAGGTTCGTTTTGCCGGAGAGGCAGAAGCGGCAGGAGCGGCACTCGGGCGTGTAGAGGGGAATCACGTGGTCGCCAACGGTCACCGAGGTGACGCCCGGGCCCACCTCCACCACCACCGCCCCGCCCTCGTGGCCGAGCACCGCCGGGAAGATCCCTTCGGGGTCGGCGCCGGAGAGGGTGAAGGCATCGGTGTGGCACACGCCGGTGGCCACTACACGCAGGAGCACCTCACCGGCCCGGGGGCCCTCCACATCGATCTCGGTGATCTCCAGGGGCTGACCGGCGGCCCAGGCGACCGCGGCGCGGGATCGGACCATGGCTAAGGGAGAAGGCCCCTCAAGTGTGCTGGAAGACCAGTCCGTCGGGCTGCCCCCAGTCGCCTTTCGCCCCATAGCCGCGGTCGTTGGCACAGAGGTGGCGCAGCAGCCAGAACACCGGCTCCACCGCCTCCAGCTCCAGCTCCGCCCCGATGGCGGCCAAGGAGCGGGCCTGGCCATCGGCGAGCAGGGCCTCCACCCGACTCTGCAGACCCAGGATGCCGGCGGCCGCCTTCTTGCCAGCTTCCACACCGGGCTGGTGGTAGGCGTTGATGTTGACCAGTTCGCCGTAGAGCCCCACCGCCCGCTCGAACAGGCCGATCAGGGCCCCGAGGGCCCGGGCGTCGAAGCGCTGCAGGGTGATGGTGATGCTCTGGCGGGCCTGTTCGGCCAGTGCCGCCCGGGTGCCCTGCAGGAACCCCTCGAGGAAATCGGCGGGGCACTCGCCGTCGATCGTGGGGATTTCCGCCGGGTCCTCCAGCACCTCGATGAAGGTCACGAAGAAGTTGTCGAGACCGTCCCGCAGCTGTTGCACGTAGGCGTGCTGGTCGGTGGAGCCCTTGTTGCCGTAGACGGCGAGGCCCTGGTGCACCACAACGCCGTCGCGGTCGAGCCGTTTGCCCAGCGACTCCATCACCAGCTGCTGCAGGTAGCGGCTGAACACCTCCAGCCGGTCCCGGTAGGGGAGCACCACCATGTCGCGACGCCCCTGCCCGCCGCCGGCCACGTGCCAGGAGGCGGCCAGCAGGGCGGCGGGGTTGGTGCGCAGGTCCGGCACCCGGGTCAGCCGGTCCATGGCGGCGGCCCCGTCCAGGAAGCCGCGCAGGTCGGCGCCGATCAGGGCAGCGGGCAGCAGACCGACGGCACTGGTGATGCTGGTGCGTCCGCCCACCCAGTCGAACATGTCGAAACGGCGCAGCCAGCCGGCCACCTTGGCCTCCTGATCCAGGTGGCTCCCCGCCATGGTGATGGCCACCGCCTGGGCGCTCCAGTCGCCGCCGGCGGCCAGCACCCGCGCCCGGGCCTGCACCATGCCCAGGTGGGGTTCGGGGGTGCCCCCCGACTTGCTGACCACGATCACCAGGGTGGTGGTGAGACGGTCGGCCAGGGCGGCCAAGGTGCGCGCCATGCCGTCGGGGTCGACGTTGTCGAAGAAGTGGAACGGCAGTCCCACCCCCTGGCGCTCCAGGGCCCTGAGCATCAGCAGCGGGCCGAGGCCTGAACCGCCGATGCCGATCCAGAGCACGTCGGTGAAGGGCCGTCCGCCGGGGGCCGTGACCGTTCCAGCCAGCACCTCGTGTCCGAAGGCTTCGAGCCGATCCACCTCCGCGGCGATGGCGGCGGCCACCGCCGGATCGGGGGCCAGTTCCGGGGCCCGCAACCAGTAGTGGCCCACCTGCCGTCCCTCGTCGGCGTTGGCGATGGCACCGCCCTCGAGGGCCTCCATGGCAGCGAAGGCGCGGGCGAAGGGGGCTTCGAAGCCCTCCAGGTCCTTCTCCTCCAGGGCCATCCGGCTGACGTCGAGCCAGAGGGCAAGATCAGGGTCGTGCCAGAGCAGCTGGCGGAATCGCTCCCAGAGGGCAGCGGAGTCTTGGCCGTTCAACGGCGGCAGCGGGGACATGGCTCCTGGGACGCCGTGACGGGCCCCCGAACCGTATCCATCAGCCTCCACGTTCGGCAAGCGGATCGGCGGATGCGCGCTTTCCACCACGGGGCCGGCCACCGGAGCGCCCCCGGAGCGGGAAGAATCCGGCCGTGTTCGTTACAATTGATCTAAAGAACGCCATTCCGCTTGCTGTCCCGCCTCGCCGGAACTAAGCCACGACGCTCCGGCCACCAGCCGGCGGTCGCGCCCCAGGCTCGCCAGCGGAGCCACGCACTGCGACGCGGCTTGTACGGCCACGCTATGAAGCTGGGACTGCTTCTGGTGGCCGGCGGCCTGGCCCTGATCCCGCTGAGCCGGGAACCCCAGGTGCGATCCCGCAGCCCGTTCCTGCTCACCGATGGCGAGCGCGACGACAAGGCCTTCCCCCTGATCAGTCCATCCACCAGCGAAGGGCTGCGGCCCGATCCGGTCGATTTCAGTCCCGAGGAACTGCGGGAGCTCAACCGCCGCTTCGGCGTCCACGGCCCCCAGCCCAGGCTGGCCCAGCTGTTCACCGAGGGCATCGACCAGCTCCAGCCCCTGCGCAGCCACACCCTCGGCCGGCTCGAGGAGCTCAGGCCGGTGATCCTCAACGAGAGCCGCCGCCACCACATCAATCCGATGCTGGTCACCGCCGTGCTCTTCGATGAGCTGCAGCACGCCAAGCCCGGTGAAGACCTGCCCCTGGCGGCCCGCAGCGGCCTGTTCAGCACCCACGGCCCCGCCCAGCTCAGCGTCGGCGAGCTCGTCAAACAGGGGCTCCTGCCCGCCGATGCCACCCCGGAGCAGATCGATGAGGCGCGCATGGAGCTCCTCGACCCCGACCGCAACGTGCGGCTGCTGGTGGGCAAGTTCGTTCGCCTGAAGCAAGCCCTGGGGCTCTCCGACAACGCCCTGCTGATGGCCAGCACCTCCCCCGCCGATGCCAAGGCCATCGCCACCCTGGCCTACCTCCACAACGGCAAGCTGGACTACCCCGGACGGGTGCTCCGCTACATGCAGGACCCGGAGCTGCACGCCCTGCTCTACGGCACCCGCAAACCGATCACCAGCCCCCTGATCTGAGCCGGCCCCCTGATCTGAGCCTGGGCCCAGCGCGTCCCGATCAGCAGAGCACCCCGAGGGCGGCCAGCCGCACCTGAAGTTCCCCCCAGTCGAAGCTGCGCGGATCCATGCGCTCCCCGCCCAGATCCACGTGCTGGTGTGTGGTGATGTTGCTGGGGGGAATGCCGTAGCGGCGCATCCAGCGGGCCAGGACGACCGCGAGGGCGTCGTACTGGGCGGCCGTGTAACCGCTGTGGCTGCCCCCCTGGTTCTCCCCGTCGAGGGGCGTCTCCAGGCTGAGGTGCAGGGCGAAATTGTTGATCGAACCGGCCAGCTCCGGGTTGGTCACCACCCAGCGGCCGTTGAAGGCGGAATTGCCGGCACCGAAGGCCCGTTTGGCCGGGTCCAGCGCCTCCACCACCTGGCCGTCGAGGCCGATCAGGGTGTGGTAACTCACCTGGTCCTCGTCCCGCGGGTGGGGCGTCATGAACGTGTTGATCGCGGAGTTGATGCCGAAGACGGTCTCGTGCAGCACGACGACCTGGGGGGTGGTGTCGAGCGTCTGGCCGAAAGCATCCCGGCGGAAACGCTCGCCGTAGTTGCTTGGGTCGATACGCAGCCGGACGGTGTCGTAGCGAAGTCGCTCCGCCAGGCCCGCCAGACGGGCGCGCAGGGCGGGGTCGGCCTGGCAGGCCCCCCCCAGGGGAGCACGCCAGGCGGCCTGGGGCGGTGGCAGGACCTGCTCCGGCGGTGGCGGCGACGTCCCCCCATCGGGGGGGGACTGGCGCACCTCCTCCAGCAGATCGAGAAGGGAGGCACGGCCACCGGCATTGCCCGGGGCGCCGAACAGGTCACGACCCAGCCAGGTCAGTCCCCCCAGGCTGATCACACCCGCACCGGCCACCGCCAGCACCAGGGGGCGCAGGGACGAGGTCATGGCTGCAGCGACAGCCAGCGCTGCCGGTTGTCGCGGGTGTGGGCGCTGTCGCGGTCGGGATCGATCACCAGCTGCCAGCTGGCGATGGCCGGCGGATCGGGCTGCAGGCCGGTGCTGCGCACCCGGCCTTCCCGGCAGAAGAGCAGCTGCCGTTCCGCCGCTGCCGTGGGGATGGCGAGGGCCAGGGCCAGGTCCTCCGGGCCGCGCAGGCGCAGGTCATCGAGGGCCAGCAGCTCATCGCCCGCCTGCAGGCACGCCCGCTCCGCCGGACCGTCCCGGTGCACCCGCTTCAGGCGCATGGTGCCCCCCGCGGCCTCGTCCAGCTGCCAGCCGAGGAAGGGCTCCTGGGTGGGCTTCGGCCGCAGCGCCAGCCCGACATCGGCCAGGTAGGCGTCGAGGTCGGGATCGTCGGTGCTCTCCAGCCAGTGGGGCAGCAGCTCCGCCAGGTCGGGGGCCTGGCCGGCGAAGGCGTCGATCAGATCACCGTTGGTGTAGCCGCGCCCCACGGCTCCGTGGCTGCGCCACAGGCCCCGCAGCACTACCCCCAGGCTGGAGCCGTGCCGCCGCAGGTGCAGGTCGAGGACCAGGGCCACCACGGCCCCCTTGAGGTAGTAGCTGATCTGGCTGTCGGCCGAGGAAGCATCCTGGCGGTACAGCTTCACCCAGGCTTCCTCGGCGCTCTGCCGCAGCCCCTGGACCCGGCGACCGGGGGTGAGCAGGTAGCGGCTCAGGTCCGCCCCCAGGTCCTCGAGCAGGTCGGCCTCCGTTCCCACGCCGGCCGCCAGGGGCACCAGCAGGTCGAGGTAGGAGGTCACCCCCTCGGCGAACCAGAGACCGGACACGATCGTGGCCCGGCCGTAGTCGAGCGGCGTGAGTTCGGCGGGCTTGAGGCGCCGCACGTTCCACTGGTGCAGGTACTCGTGGGCCACCAGCTGCAGCAGCTTGCGGCGACCACCGGGAGCCGCCAGGGCCCGGCGGCCGTACTGGAGAACGCTGGCGTGGTCGTGCTCCAGTCCGCCGAAGCCCGCCTCCAGCAGGTGCAGCACGAACAGATAGTCGTCGCTGGCGGGGGCGGTCTCCCCCATCAGGCGGCAGCAGGCCAGGGCGATCCGTTCCACATCGGCCAGCCAGGCGGGATCCTCGACGGGCAGATCGCCCCCCCAGGTGACCCAGCGGTGCGGCACCCCGGCGACGCTGAACCGGTGGCTGGGATGGGGGCCGGCCTCCAGGGGCGCGTCGATCAGACGGTCGTAGTCGCTAGCGATCCAGGACCCGTCGCCGGCGGTTGGCAGGGGAACGAAGGCCTGCCAGCCCTCGGGCAGCCGCAGCTCCAGACGGTGGGGGTTCCAGCGTTCGCCCGTGGCTTCCAGCACCACACCCGCCAGGGCCAGGAAGGCGTGGTCGGCGTTGAGGTGGCAGGTGCGCACGCTCAGCTCCGTGGCCTGGAGGCGGTAGCGGACGACGAGGGGGGCGAGGCTGGTGAGGGAAAGGCACCAGCGGGCCTCCGCCACCCGTGTCGGGATGACGTGGCTCTCCCCCTGAACCACCTCCAGCGCCTCGAGGTGGCGGACGTGGTCCCGGATCAGGTAGGAGCCCGGCGTCCAGGCGGGCAGCTGAAGCTCCGTCCGCAGAGACCGGGGGGTGAGATGGAGGGTGACCTGGACCCGATGGCGGTGGGGCTCACGCAGGTCGAGCTGGACGACCGGCCCGGCGGCCGTGTCGGGTTGGGGTGGGTCGTCAGACACGGAGCTCGATCGACGCCGTGGGGACGGCCAGGCGAGCCTCCTGGAGGGCCGCCCGGGCGGCATAGGCCCGGGTGATCCGGCCGAGCAGCCGCTGCAGGGCGGTGTTGCGGCTGATGCGCTGGAGATCGCCCACCAGGGCGAGGGATCCATCGTCCTGGAGGGCCCAGCCCAGGCCCTGGCCGTCCTTGAGCCGCAGCTGGAGCGTCACGGCCTGGCGCTCGCCGGCGAACCCGACCAGTTCACCCCCCCACCGCCAGGGGAGGCCGAGGCTGGCGAGGGTGGCCGCCAAGGCCTCGGCATCCCGCAGAACGGTGGGCAGGATGGAGAGATGGGACATGGACGCAATGCCCGATTCCGCTGACCATAGCGATCCCGGCGGGTCTCTCCAGTGGCCGTTGCCACAGCCGCCTCCGGCCGCCGAGGCCCGGCTGCGACTGGCGGTGATGGCCTCAGGCACGGGCAGCAACTTCGAAGCCCTGGTGCAGGCCTGCGGCGATGGGCGGCTGCACGGCCAGGTGATCGTTCTGGCGGTGAACCGGGCGGACTGCGGGGCGCGGGAGCGGGCTGAACGGCTCGGCATCCCCTGCGAGGTGATCGACCACCGCCACCAGCCCTCGCGGGAGGCCCTCGACCGGGCCCTGATCAACCTGTTCGAGGCGCACCGCGTCGATCTGGTGGTGATGGCCGGCTGGATGCGCATCGTCACCCCGGTGCTGATCGGGGCCTTCCCGGAGCGTCTGGTGAACATCCACCCCTCCCTGCTGCCCAGCTTCCGCGGCGCCGACGGGGTGGGGCAGGCCCTGGCGGCCGGGGTCACCCTGGCCGGCTGCACCGCCCACCTGGTGACCGAGCAGGTGGATGCGGGGCCGATCCTGGTCCAGGCGGCGGTGCCGGTGCTGCCGGATGACGACCGGGACCGGCTCCACGCCCGCATCCAGCGCCAGGAGCACCGGATCCTGCCCCTGGCCGTCAGCCTGGCCGCGCGGCGCCTGGTTCAGGGGTAGAAGGGCAGCAGCGGCAGACCGGTTCCCGCCTCCAGACCGCTGAGCAGGTTGAGGCACTGCACCCCCTGGCCGGCCTGGCCCTTGACCAGGTTATCGATGGCGCTCATGACGATCAGCTGGCCGGTGCGCGGGTCCACCTGGACCGACAACAGACAGCGGTTGGTGTTGCGCACCCACTTGGTGGAGGGATAGACCCCGACCGGCAGGACCTGCACCGTGGGGCTGTGGCGGTAGGCGGCCTTGAGAAGGGTTGTGCAGTCCTCCGCCGTCAGGCCGGGGTCCCGCAGGCGCCCGTACACCGTCGCCAGCAGGCCCCGCACCATCGGCATCAGGTGGGGCGTGAACTGCAGCTGGATCGCCTGTCCCGCCGCCTGGCCCGCCAGCTGCTCGATCTCACTGGTGTGGCGGTGGCCCACCACCCCGTAGGGAGCGACGGCTTCGGCGGCTTCGGCCAGCAGCAGGTTCTCCTTGGCGGCCCGGCCGCCGCCGGAGGTGCCCGTCTTGGCGTCGATGACGATGCCGCTCGTCTCGATCAGCCCCTGCTCGAGGAAGGGCAGCAGGGCCAGCAGGCTGGCGGTGGGAAAACAGCCGGGGGCCGCCACCAGGCGGGCCTCGCGGATCCGTGCCTCCGCCACCTCCACCAGCCCGTAGACGGCTTCCCGGCAGAGATCGTCATCCTGGCGGGCGGCCTGGCGGGCTTCGGCGGCATAGACCTCTTCCCACTGGGCCAGGGAGCGGTAGCGGTAATCGGCAGAGAGATCCACCACCTTCACGCCACGCTGCAGCAGTTCGGGGACAAGGCCAGCCGCCAGGCCGTTCGGCAGGCTCAGCACCGCCAGATCGGCGGCTGCGGCAATGGCCTCCGGATCCGGCGAGCGCACCACCAGGTCGTCCTGCAGGGGAAGGAACGGCACCAGTTCGCTCCAGCGCCTGCCGCTGCTGCGCTCCCCGCCCAGAAAGCTCACCGTGAGATCCGGGTGGCCCTGCAGCAGCCTGAGGGTCTGCAGTCCCCCGTAGCCGCTGGCACCGATCACCGCAACGCGCTTGCCAGCCATGCGGAACGCAGAAGAACGCTGGATCGTACCGGCACCCTATAAATGAGGTTCGATCCCTTCAGCGATCGGCCACGTTCTTCGCCGCAGCCGGCGCGGAACTTCCCCTTCCATCACGTTCCCTTGACCGTCCTGTCCGGCCCACGCCAGTCCACGGGCATTCACTTCGATGCCATCGCCGATGCCCTGGCGGCCATCCGCAACGGTGAATCGATCGTGGTGGTCGATGACGAAAACCGGGAGAACGAGGGCGACCTGATCTGCGCGGCCCAGTTCGCCACCCCCCAGCAGATCAACTTCATGGCCACCGATGCCCGGGGCCTGATCTGCCTGGCGATGGAGGGCGAGCGGCTCGATGCCCTGGATCTGCCTCTGATGGTGGATCGCAACACCGACAGCAACCAGACCGCCTTCACCGTGAGCGTGGATGCGGGCCCGGAGCGGGGGGTGAGCACGGGTATCTCGGCGGAGGACCGGGCCCGCACGATCCAGGTGGCGATCCATCCCGACACCCGGCCCGGCGACCTGCGCCGGCCTGGCCACATCTTCCCGCTGCGGGCCCGCCAGGGCGGGGTGCTGCAGCGGGCGGGTCACACGGAGGCGGCCGTCGACCTGGCGCGGCTGGCCGGTCTGTACCCCGCCGGTGTGATCTGCGAGATCCAGAATCCCGACGGCTCCATGGCCCGGCTGGCCCAGCTGGCCGACTACGCCCGGCACCACGGCCTGCGGCTGATCAGCATCGCCGACCTGATCCGCTACCGCCTCGACACCGAGCGGTTCGTGGCCCGCCAGGCGGAGGCCACCCTGCCCAGCAGCTTCGGCCAGTTCCGGGCGATCGGCTACCGCAACGAACTCGACGGCAGCGAGCACGTGGCCATCGTCAAGGGGTACCCGGAACGGGGCACCGGCCCGGTGCTGGTGCGGGTGCACTCCGAATGCCTCACCGGCGATGCCTTCGGCTCGCTCCGCTGCGACTGCCGCCCCCAGCTGGAGGCGGCCCTGCGCATGATCGAGTCAGCCGGGGAAGGGGTGGTGGTCTACCTGCGCCAGGAGGGGCGCGGCATCGGCCTGATCAACAAGCTCAAGGCCTACAGCCTCCAGGACGGCGGCCTCGACACGGTGGAGGCCAACGAACGCCTGGGCTTCGCCGCCGACCTGCGCAACTACGGCGTCGGGGCCCAGATCCTCAGCGATCTGGGCGTGCGCCGGCTGCGCCTGATCACCAACAACCCCCGCAAGATCGCCGGTCTGGGCGGCTACGGGCTCGAGGTGGTCGACCGGGTGCCCCTGGTGATGGACCCCGGCCTCCACAACGCTGCCTACCTGCGGGTGAAACGCACCAAGCTGGGCCACCTGATGGAGACCGAATCCCATGGCCTGACGGCGGTGCTGGGCTGGCAAGGCCCCCAGGATCCCTTGCTGGTGGCGAACCGTCTGGAGGTGCTGCGGGACTGGGCCCGGCGCAAGGGGCTACTGCTGGAGCGAGAGGAGGATCCCCGCCTGCTCGCCCTGCTCGACGGTCCCGGGCTGGCCCTGTTGCTGGCGGCCCACCAGTCGCGCCAGCTCACCGCCGCCGACCTGGCCGGGCCGCTGATGGAGATGGCCCGCTGGCAGGGCACCACCGGCGTCAACCTGCTGCTGGCGCCCGATGCCCGCCGCAAGGGCCATCCGAGCATCGACCTGGAGCCGGAGCGCCGCCAGCTGGCCGACCTGGTTCCGTCGGCGGCGGATGGCGGCGGGCCGGTGGACGGGGGCGGCAGCGGGGAGTCAGGGCTGACCCTCACCTGCCCCCTGCTCAACCTCACCCCCGGGGCCTTCATCGTCTGGTCCTGAGGCGCCGGCGGGGCGGCGTCCTTAAGGACGGTGACGCCGGGTCGCAGGTTCACAGCGTCATTGCACCACCGCGTCCGGCGCCGATCGAAACCGGGCTAGTGGTGAGGCAGCGCTCGGCGAGAAGGGGAGTCGATGGGTCAGGCCATCCAGCAGTTCCGCAGGGCGATGAGTCTGCGCAGCGATCCCGGCCGGCTCTCCCTGGAGACCGGACTGACCGGAACGGCCCTGTGGCTGACGTTCCTCTATCTGATGCAGGACGGGGCGATGGCGGCGGCCACTGGGGGAGGGCCGTCGCCGGAGAACGGGCCGGGGGCAGGCGCTGCCGGCCAGGACAGCGCTCGGGCGGCGGGCACGGCCGGTGGGGTTGGTGCTGACGCAGGATCCCCGGCCGGGTGGGAGCCCGGCTCGGCCGCATCCGGTGGCGCCCATCGAGGGCTCGCCCCTGCCGACCCTTCTGGCCCGGTGAGCGCAGGGGAACGTGGCCTCTCGCCGCCTGGCCAGGCGGCAGCGGCGGCCATGGCCAACACCTGGGCCCAGGAGGGGCCGCTGTCGGGATTCCGCTCACCGGTCGCCGCCGGCTCCGGGCTGCCCTGGACCGGCTCCCCCGCTGCCGCCCGGCGCCAGCAGCGGAGCGTTGCCCTGGAGTCCAGCGACGCGACCAGTGAGGCGACCAGCGACGTGACCGGGGACGGCCCGGAACAGCCGATGATGGCGAGGTCTGTGGCGCCGCCGGAGATCCCGACGTTCCGGGTCGTCGTCCGCAGCGACGGCAGCATCGTCAGCCGATCGGTGGAAGGGGGGGCCGAGAGCCGCTACCACCAGACCCTCGACGCCCTCCGCGACACGGTGATCGATCTGCGCGACATCCGCACCCCCCGGGTGCAGGTGGGGTCCGATCGCGAGCTGACACTCCTGGCCCTTTCGGTGCTCGACGATGCCGACCTGAGCCTGGCGACCCACACCACCGGCATGAACCGGGCCAGTCTTCAGCTGGGGCCAGAGGCCAACGACATCCTTCTGCGGGTCTCGGACGCCATCGATCTGGCTCTGGTGGCCGGCGGCCTGGCCCGGGGGCAGGTTCTCCAGTCCCTGATCGGCATGCTGGACAGCCGCCTCGAGGACGCGGGCGGAGGGGGCACGCTGGAACTCAGCAGCCTGGCCCGGTTCCAGCTCCACTCCCCGGCGAGCGCGGTGAAGCGTCAGATCGGCATCGACCTGCTCGCCCAGGCCATGCAGGACAGCGCCATCCTCCTGGGGGATGGGGACGACCGGGTGCTGATCGCCAGTGGCTTCCGGGATCCCCAGGGTGGTGGCCCGGGCTTGAGCATCACCCTGCCGGCCGCCGCCGATCCGGCGGAAACCGATGCTTCCCTGCAGCTGCGGGCCCGGGCCCTCGGGTTGGTGAACAGCCGGCTGCAGGTGGGCGGAGGCGACGATGTGGTCAGCATCCGGACCTGGCTCGATCAGCCCTGGCGCGACCTGACCTGGCAGGCCGTCACCGAGAGGGTCGCCCTGCTGGATTCCGATGTCGACCTGGGGGAAGGGGACGACCGGCTTAGCGTGGAGGGCGCCGTGACCGGCTCCCGCATCGCCGCGGGCCCTGGCACCAACCGGCTCGACTTCGACGGACCCGTGACCGGCTCAACGCTGACGGTTGTGGCGTACTCCAGCAATGCCGTCGGCCTCGGAGAGGGGGACGACACCCTGTCGCTCCATCTGGCGGGGGAGGCCCCGGCGCAGCTGAGGCTGGCGGCGGCGGGCGGGGACGACCGGATCGATGCTCCCCTGGCGCGGCTCGCCGGCTCCCTCGACGGCGGCGGCGGCTTCGACACCCTGGTGAACGCCCCTGGGGACGAAGGGGTGGCCAGGGGGGAAGGGGTGATGGCCGTCCACCTGGAGGCCATCGGGAGCGGAACGATCGGCTCGCTCGACTTCAGCGGCTGGGAGAACCTGTTCCTCGGCGATGGGGATGCCCTGGTGACGGTGGGGGCCACCGGCAGGCTCGACGGGATCCTGCAGGGTGGCGATGGCCGCGACGGGCTCGACTACGGCGCCTGGCTGGAGGGGGTGGTGGTCGATCTTGGCCGTGGCGAGGCCAGCGGCATCCTCGGGGGGATCAGCGGCTTCGACACGCTGCGGACCGGGGCCGGCGACGACCGGTTCGAGCTGGATCTGGGGGCCCTGGAGGATCCCGCCGGAGCGGGCGCGCCACCGCTGGTCGTCAGCGGCGGCGCAGGACGCGATCGCTTCGTGCTGGCCGGGATGGAGGCCATCCGGATGCGGGCCCAGGGCAACGACCGTGCCCTGCCGGTGCTGGCGGATCTGGAGTGGAGCCCTGGTGGCGGCATCGGCCTGACCGATGCCATCGCCTGGCGTCTGGGCGGCCTCCTCGCCGATCGGGCGGGGGAGCCGGTTCCGGTCGACCTGACGCCGGCGGGTCTGGAGGGGATCGGCGAGCCCCGGCTGCTGCCGATCGCCCCCCTGGAGCAACTGGTCAGCGGCATGGGAACCCGGCCCACCGGAGTGGACCAGCTGGCGATCGCCACCGGGGACCTGGGCAGCCGGCTGGTGCTGCTGGGGTCCGACAGAAGCGTCACCGCCATCGCCGAACTCCCCGGCCTGCGTTCACCCGATCCCGGTTCCGCCGCAGGCACCGTGCCGGGGGCCGCCGCGGCGGCCTGAGCCACTGCAGGGGGCTCAGCGCATGGTGCGGGTGGCGTCGAGGACGCCGCCGAACCGGTCGTTGAGCAGGGCCAGCACCGGCCGGGTGCCCAGCTGCACGAGCCCCGTGACGGCCATGCCCGCCTGCAGGGGGTAGCTGCGGCCGTTCCGTCCCAGTGGCCTCTGCTCCAGGCGCACCAGCACGGGGAAGGTTTCCTCGCCGCTGCGGGGGTCGGGGGGAAGGGCATCCGCCCCCACCCGCACCACGGTCCCCTTGAGGGAGCCGTAGTCGGTGAAGGGGAGGGAGGTCACCCGCACATCAACCGCCATCCCCGGCCGCAGGAAGGCGATGTCCCGGTTGGAGATCGCCAGTTCCGCCTCCAGGGGTCCCTGGGGGACCAGCCGGAGCAGGGGACGGCCCGGGCTGGAGATCTCCCCCGACCTGGCCTGAAGATCGAAGACCCTGCCGGCGCGCGGCGCGACCACCCGGCCGAGTCGCAGCCGTTCCTCCACCTGGCCCAGGCGGGTGGACGTCTCCAGCAGCCGATGGCGGGCCTCGTCGTAGCGATCCCAGAGGCGGCGGGCGTTGTCCGTGCCCACCTGCTCCTGGTTCGTCAGGCTCTCGACCACGCCGCTGCCGGCGGCGGCGCGCTGCTGTTCCGTGCGGCGGATGGTGCTGAGCAGATCCAGCTGGCGTTCGTCCTGGCGCTCGAGTTCGAGGTGGGAGATCGCCCCCTCGCGGGCGAGCTGGGCCATCCGCTCGCGGATGTTGGCGTTGAGGGCGAAGCGGGCCCGCAGCGCCGCCAGCACATCGGTCTGCTCCCGTTCGCCAGCCTGGCTGCGGCGCAGTCGCTGCAGGGCCACCCGCCGGCGCAGCTCGATGTCCCGGCGATCGAGGGCCAGCACCTGCCGCTCCTCCCGGCTTCCGCCCGGCAGGGACGGCAGGCCCAGCGGCTGCGCCGCCTGGTTCACCTGCCGGCGCCAGAGATCCGCCTGCAGCAGCAGGTCGCGCCGTTCGCGCCAGGCTTCCCGGGCGTCGAACGCCACCAGCAGCTGGCCGGCCCTGACCGACTGGCCTTCCCGGACCGGAACCTGGCGGATCGGTGCCGTGAACGGCGGGAGGACGTCGAGGCTGCCACCGACGGGACGCAGCTTGCCGGTGGTGCTGATCGAGGAATCAATGCGGGCCACGGCGCCGTAGACGACGCCGAAACCTGTCAGGCCGATCAGGCTCCAGATGATCGCCCGGCTCCAGCCTCTGGTGGAGCGGGGCAGATGGGTGCGGCGGCGCTGGCGGGAGAGACGCACCGGAGGCGGCGCCGGCTCAGCGGGGGGGGCCTGCCCGGGCGCCATCGTGGCGGTGGGGCCGTGCCCGTTGCCATGGCCGTTGGCGGCGGCCAGGCCGTGGCCGTTGGTGCTGGTGGTGCCGTCGGCGAAAGGGGTCATGGTGCCATTCCTCCTGCGGCGATGACCGGCTCCGTGGCCTGTGGCGGCATGGCCACGACGGGCGGGGCAACGGCTTCGGGGGACTGGGTCGGGGAGGAACGCCCCTGCTGGCGGAAGAGGGCGTAGTACGGACCGCGGGCCTGCATCAGTTCGTCGTGGCGGCCCACCTCCAGGACAGCCCCCTGCCCCATGCAGACGATCATGTCCGCCTTCACGATCGAGGAGAGGCGATGGGTGATGAACAGCACTGTGCAGCCCGCCAGGGCCTGCATCAGGTTTTCGCTCACCACGCGCTCGGTCTGGTAGTCGAGGGCGGAGGTGGCTTCGTCCATGATCAGCAGCCGCGGCTTCTGCAGGATTGTGCGGGCGATGGCGATCCGCTGGCGCTGGCCACCCGAGAGGCTGCTGCCCCGCTCCCCCACTTCCGTGGAGTAACCGGCCGGCAGGTCCATGATGAAGTCGTGGGCGGCGGCGATCCGGGCGGCCTCGATCACCTCCTCGGTGCTGGCGTCGGGGTTGGTGAGGGTGATGTTCTCCTCCACGGAGCCATCGAACAGGACCGTGTCCTGGGGGACGATGCCGAGCTGGCGGCGCAGCGAATGGAGCTCCACCTTGGCCACGTCGATCCCATCAACGAGCACCACGCCCTCTTCGGGGGTGTACAGCCGTGCCAGCAGCTTGGTGAGGGTGCTCTTGCCCGATCCGCTGGCGCCGACGATCGCCACGAAGGTGCCGTGGGGAATGGTCAGGTTCAGGCCCTTCAGCAGCAGGGGGGAGGAGGGCTGGTAGCGGAAGGAGATGTTGCGGAAGCGGATCTCCCCCTGGATGGGTGGCATGACCAGGCGCCTGGCGTTGTCCTCGGGGGCCTCCTGGGGGTGATCGATGACGTCGCTGAGCCGCTCCAGGGAGAGGGCGGTTTCCTGCACGGACTGCCAGATCGACGTCATGCGCAGCAAGGGCCCGGTGACGTAGCCGGCGATGATGCGGAAGGCGATCAGTTCCCCCAGGCTGAGGGCACCCGACAGCACCATGCCGGCGCCGGCCCAGATGACGATCAGACCGGAGAGTTTGTTGAGGAATCCACTGATCGAACTGGCCGTGGTGCCCACCAGGGTGTTATCGAACCCATCGGCCACGTAGTCGGTGTAGAGATCCTGCCACTTCCAGCGGCTGCGCAGTTCGATGTTCTGGGCCTTCACCGTCATCATGCTGCTGAGCACCTCCACCAGGTGGCTCTGGGTGCGGGCATGGGCGACGGCCCTTCTCTGCAGCTGGACCTGCACGATCGGTGAGACCACCAGCACCAGCAGCACCAGGAACGGCACCACGGCGAGGGTCAGCAGGGTGAGCTGCCAGCTGTAGATCAGCATCACCCCGATGTAGAGCACCGAGAAGACGGCATCGAGGATGGTGGTCAGGGCGGTGCCGGTGAGGAAGCCGCGCACCTTCTCCAGCTCGCCGATGCGGCTGCTCACCTCCCCCACCGGTCGGCGATCGAAATAGCTGAGGGGCAGCCGCAGCAGGTGATCGATGATCTGGGTCCCCAGGCTCAGATCGATGCGGTTCGTGGTGTCCACGAACAGGAAAGTGCGCAGGCAGAGCAGCAGCCCCTCGAACAGGGCAAAGACCACCAGCAGCACCCCGAGCACGCCGAGGGCGCCGGGGCTGTTGTTGATGATCACCTTGTCGATCACCTGCTGGATCAGCAGCGGGTTCACCAGGCCGAAGAGCTGCACGAAGAAGCTGGCCAGCAGCACCTCAAGGAGCACGGTGCGGTGCTCCCGCAGGGCCGGCAGGAACCAGCGGAAACCGAACCGGCGCCGCGGCGTCAGATCGTTGACCCTCAGCGTCAGCACATCCCCGGCCTCGCCCAACTGGTCCCGGAAGTCCGCCAGGGAGAGCTCCTGGTTGCCGACGGCCGGAATGCCCAGCAGCACCGACCGGCCGGTGCAGCGCCAGATCACCGCCAGACCGTTGCCCCAGCGGATCATCAACGGTGGTGTCAGCCGCGGCAGAGCACCCACCTGAATCTCCAGCAGCTGGGTCTGCAGCCCCATCGATTCGGCCACCGCACCCGCCAGCGGCAGGGACGCCTCGCCGTGCCGCTGCACCTGGTCGCCGAACACCCGGCGCAGCATCTCGCGCCGGAAGGGCAGGTCGAGATGCTGGCTGAGCATCTGGAAGGCCGCGATCGGCGACTCCAGGGGACCGGTGCCCCGCACCCAGGGAAAGGCCTCGGGGCCCTGGGGATCCGACACGCGCCCGGGGGCCGGCGCCGTCAGGTCGATCGGCTCGGCGGCCGTGATCGCGGCGGGCTCCAGGCCCGGGCGCTGCCGCTCCCAGCGGGCGAGGAGCCTGGCTCGCCAGCCATCACCGGTGACTTCGGCCTGCTCCGGCGGCGTCGGTTCCAGGATCGCCGCCAGGGCCTGGCGGTCGATGCCGAGGAGACGGAGGGGCTCCTGCGCCTCGGAGGGCTCCGTGTCCACCACAGCCGTGCCCAGGGGCAGCGGCCCCGCCGCCACCAGCCACAGCCGTTCGGTCTCAGCCACGAAGGCGGCCGGCTGCGCCGGATTCCAGGTGCGCACCTCCGTGCCATCGGCCAGCTGGTTCGCGGCCGCCACAACCTCCTGGGAGAGGGCCCGCGGGTAGTCCAGCAGGTGGGCATCGAGGACAGCGAACAGCTCGGACGGGCTGACGCCGCCCCGCACCCGTTCCGCCAGGAGCGGATGGTGCTCCAGTTCCCGTTGCAGTGATTCGTGGGGCAGGGCGACCACCACCAGATCGGTGGAGGCGATCAGGGTCTCCCAGCAGCGGCCGCAGCTGATCAGGGTCCAACCCAGCACCGCTCCCGGCTGGAGCCGCTGCAGGGTGCTGACGCCCCGGGCCAGACGACGGGAAAACACCACCGAGCGGGCCGTGCCCTCCAGAAGGAGAAAGATCCGGGCCGGCGGGTGGTCGACGCGGCAGATGGGCTGGCCCTGCTGGAAGCGCTGCAGCTCGGCCTCGGCGGAGAGGCGCCCGAGCAGCTCCGGCGGCTGGTCGGCCAGGAAGGGAAAGCAGCGCAGCAGGTCGTCGAGGGTTGGGGCGGTGGTCATGGCTCAGGCTCCCGCCAGGGCTGGTACGGGAGCCGGCGGGAGCGGGGCCGCCGCGTGGGTGCGGCGCAGCTCCGCCAGGGCGCTGTCCAGCCAGCTCTCCAGATCCGGCTGCAGGAGTTCCTCCAGCAGCCGGTGTCGCAGGGCCTCGCTCAGGCTGGCGGGCCGGCGGTGCTCCAGCCGGACCAGCAGGATCGACGCCTCGAGCACAAAGGGAGGGTGCATGTCACCGGGGGCCAGGGAAGCCAGCACACCGCGCAGGGTGGGGTGCAGCTGGGAGAGCTCGATCGGACCGACGATCCCCCGGGTGACGCTCTCGTCGCCGAGGGAATGGCGACTGGCGAGTGCGCCGAAGCTGGCCCCGTCGTCGATCAGGCGCAGGTAGAGCTCCTCGGCGAGCCCCTGCTGGGGCAGGCGCATCAGGCGCAGCACCACCTGCTCGAGATCCGCCCGCCGCTCGAGGTAGTGGGCCTCCACCCGCTCTCCGTAGCGATCCTCCAGAACCTTCTGGAGGCGCAGATGGTCCCAGCGCTGGCGGACCCTCCCCCGCACGTCCTCGGGCAGGCTGCCGATCCAGTCCCCCGCCAGGTCGGTCTCCGGGACGTTGGGGGCGTCGCCGGGCAGTCCCGCCCACAGCTGCGCCCCCATCTCGCCCACCTCATCCGACGAGAAACGGGCCTCCTGCCGGAGGCCTTCGAGCGCCAGCTCCCGGGCCAGGGCACGCAGGACCCCCCGCTGCTCAAGCACATCGTGGAGGGGGAGGCGGGCCATGGCCTCCAGGGCGCGGCCGAGCTCATGGTGAAGCTGGGGAACGGAAGGCATGGGTCACTCCCTCGGGGATGGATGGGAACGGGCGCGATCGCCCCGGGTCAGCCGCCGCCGCCGAACTGGATGCTGGATTTGGTGAGGGCGCCCGGATCGGCCATGGTCACGGTGCCGAGGCTGCGGCTGCCCTTCGACCAGTCGCCGTCGGCATCGAACAGCAGCTGGCGGGTGTCGGTGGCGTAGGCCAGCGAGGGCGAGCCGATGCCGAGGGAGCGGATGTCCGCCAGGCTTCCCACCACCACGCCGATCTGGCTGTTCTGGGGGCCGTCACGCACCACCAGTTGGCCGCCCTGGATCCCGAAGATCGCCCCCTGGCTCTGCCAGAGGGACTGGGTGAGGGAGCCCAGGGTGCTGCTGAGTTCGAGGACGTCGCCCCGGGCAGCGTCGAAGTTGCTGATGGTGTCCAGGAGTCCCAGCGTCTGGCCGCCCTGCACCAGGGCGCCCTGCTCCCAGAGCTCCTGCTTCTGCTGGTTCCCCAGCGATCCCCAGAACGCCGGATCCGCCAGTCGCTGGGCGAAGGCGTCGCTGCTGGAGGCATCGAGCGCCGAACCCGCATTCGACTGCAGGAAGGTGTTCGAGCCAGTCCCGCCGACCGTGAGGTCCTGGCCGAAGCCGCCGTCCAGGCGGTTGCCGTCGCCGGCGGCCACCTTCAGGCTGTCGTTGCCGAAACCGCCCTGGAGGCTGTTGGCGAGCGCCAGGCCCATCACCGCGATGGCGTCGTCGCCGAAGCCGCCATCGAGGGAGGAGCTGCGGGCACGGTCGAGGAGGATCGCGTCGTCGCCGCCGCCGGCCTCGATCCGGCTGCGGCTGGCGGCGCCGACCACCACATCGTCCCCCAGTCCGGTGTTGATCCGGCTGTCGCGGATCCCGTCGAAGCCACCGGGCCCGCCGATCAGGGCGGAGGCATCCAGAAACACATCCGCTTCTTGAACGCCGTCACCGTCGGCGTCCAGCCCCGAGCTCAGCTCGGTGTGGATGCGGCCCATCACCACGTCGTTCCCGGAGCCGGTGAGGATCGTGGAGCGATCAATGCCCGCCGCGTCCATGGCCGGCAGCCATCCGCTGCCTCCGGGCGACGCGAAGCCCCCCATGCCCACCACGGTGGCCCCCTCGTTGGTGATGGGCGCACCGCCGTTGCTCTGGAGATCGACGGCCAGCAGACCGATGCCCTGCAGGCTGTTCAGCCGCAGGGAGCCGGGTGGCGGAGTGCTGGCGGTGTCGAGCTGGGCCAGGCCCGATCCCTGAACGCTCACCGCTCCAGTCACAGGCCCCCGCAGGACGGCGTGATCGATGCCGATGGCCGTCGCCGAGAGCTCGGCCGGCTGGGCCCCGCTGGGTGGGGCGCCCGCCAGGGAGAGGCTGGCGGCCGCGATGCCGCTGATCTGGGCCGGGGACCCCGGCGCCGCCGCCGGCAGGGCCATCACCCGGTAGCCCTCGATGCCCCTGGCATCGGCCACGGCGCGGGCGGCGCTGGTCGTCGGTCCCGGATCGGCGTCAAGGGTGGCGGAGGCCAGCACCGCGGCGTTGGGCTGGCCGAAGAAGGTGGGGAGGGCGCCCGTTGCGGGGGAATCGGCGGACGGGGCACCCTCCAGCCCCCGCACCGTGGCGAGGGCAGACAGCTGGGCCGTGAGTGACGGCAGGCCCCCGGCGGGCAGCAGGGACCGGGTCGCGGCCGAGGCCGCCGCCCGCAGGGGGTCGGCGGGGGTGCCGATCCGCAGGGCGCCGCCGCCGCGGGTGACCACGTCGAGGTTGGCCAGGCCGATGTTGGTGGCCGTGGCATCGGCGAGATTGGTGTTGCGGCCGACCGTGGTGGCCGTGGCGGCCGCCGTTCCCGCGATCGCGCCGCCCCCGGTGACGATCGACAGACCGGGGCTGTCGAAGAAGGCGGCGTCGGCGGGACTGGCCAGGAACCGGCTGGAGCCGAGGCCCAGGCCAAGGGCTGTGGCGATGGAGCCGACCGGCTCCGGCGCCGGCAGGAGCACCCGGTTGCTGGCCTGGGCACTGGGTGCGATGGTGAGCTGGAGGCTGCCGCCGAGATAGGTGCTGCCCTGGTCGAGCCGCAGGGCCAGGGCCCGCGACAGGGCGGTGGTGATGGGTGGAATCGCCATGGGGCAACGGGGCGCAGGGACCGGAAGGGAGTCAGGGGAAGGGGCCGGATCGGTGGATCCGGCCCCGGAGGAGAGATCGCTCCGCAGCGACGTCAGACGGTCACGGTGGAGGCCTGGGCCAGGGTCTCGCTCACCGCCGAGGCGGTGATGTTGCCGCTCTGGAGGATGTTGATCTGGTAGCCGCTCATGCCCACCACATCGCTGTTGGCGGTGGCGGTGGCCATCCCGGTGGTGGTCGAGGCCATCACCTCGTTCACCAGACGCGCCGTGGCCCTGAGATCGCCGTTGAGGCTGGCGTTGTTCCAGTTCCCCAGCAGACCTGCCACCTTCACGTCGGAACTGGCGGTGGCATCACCGGTGACAGCCATCGCATTGGTCCCGTAGGTCCCCTGCGCTTCCGCGGTCACGTTGTCGGCGGAGAGGTCGACCTTCTTGATGCCGGCGATGAAGGCCTCGGTACCGGCCAGGGCGTCGCCCGTGATGGTGTTGGCGGTGCCGAGGGCGCTGCCGGTGCCCCGGCCGATGACGTTGCCGGCCAGGCCTGCGCTGATCGCGCTGCCGCCCGAGCTGCTGAGGGCTCCCATGCCGTCGTAGCCGCTGCCCTTGATGCCGATGGCGGTCTGCTCGACCCCGACGCTGGCATCACCGGTGGTGGTGGTGGACAGGACGCTGGGGGCGGCCGCCGTGGCGGTGCCGGTGGTGTTGCCGGTGGTGCCGATCGTGACCTTGGTGTTGCCGAGGTGGATGCCGATCGCCTTGAGGTCGGAACTGGCATCAGTGGCGCCGGTCACCGCGGAGGCCAGGGTGCGGCTGTCGGTGACGGTGGCGGTGCCGGTCACGTTGCCCGCCTTGCCGATGGCGATCGTGACGTCGTTGTCGATCCCCTTGGCGGACAGATCGGTGGCGGCGTCGGCGTCACCGGTGGTGGTGGTCGCCGACGCCGTACCGGTCAGGCCGGCGGTGCCGGTCGCGTTGCCGTCGGTGCCGATGGCGATCTTGCTGTCCTTGATCCCACGCGCCTTCTGCGCGGCCTCCGCCACGGCGTCGCCGGTCACCGAGGCGGCGGTGGCCCCCACGGTGCCGCTGGCGGAACCCGCCACACTGCCGGCCTTGCCGATCGTGACCGGAGAGGCGTTGAGGCCGATCACACTGGAGCCGCTGCCGCCGGCCCGGGCGGTGGTGTCACCGGTGGTGGCGGTGGCGCCGGCAGCCAGATCGGAGGCGGCGGTGGCCCTGAAGACGCCGGTTCCAAGCACGTTCTCGCCGATGGCGAGGCTGCTCTGGTTGAAGCCCACCACCGTGGAACCGTTGCCGGCCAGGGCGGTGCTGCCGGCGGTCGTGGTGACGGCACCGGCCGTGGCGCTGGCGTTGAGCGAGGCATCGGCCACGGGGTCGGTGGCGTTGCGGCCCACGGTGATCGTGGTGGCGTGCACGCCGGCGACGAAGTCGCCATTGGCGGCACTGGCGATCGGATCACCGCCGGAGGTGGTGCTCTGGGCCGTGGCCGCCTGCTGGCTGAAGCCCTGGGCAAACAGGCGGGTGGCGTTCTCGCCGATGGCCAGTTTGTCGATGGCGATGCCGACCACGTTGTTGTGGTTGGTGGTGGCCGACACGTCGACGTTGGCAGGGGCGGTCACCGCCTTGGCGGAGGCGGCGCTGTTGCCAACGGCGGCGGCCTGGATGTCACCGTCCTTGCCGACGGTGAGGATGGAGCTGGAGCCGGGGCCATTGGAGAGGCTCTGATTGCCCAGCCGGTTGACATCGACGATGCCGCCGATGGTCTTGATGCCCACGGTGGCGGCCGCCGGGCCGGTCACCGTTTCAGCCGTCGCTCTGGCACCCACACCGCCGTTGCCCACGGAGCCCTGGGCGGCCACCGCCCCGTTCTCCCCGAAGCTCATCACCAGACCACCCGGGGACGTCATCTCCGGTGCGCTCTCGCTCTCGCTGGCGCCGTTGGAGTTGGAGAACCGGTCGCGGCCGACGGCGATGCCGGCCACGAGCTTGGCCCGGCTCTGGGCGTCAGCCGCCCCGGTCACGCTGGTGGCGGAGGCGTCGAAGGCGCCCGTGCCGAAGGCCGAGACGGTTCCGGTGCTGCCGAAGGAGATCGTCAGGGGCTTCTTCTCGCCGCCATAGGACGCGCTCGCAGCGTCCTCATCGGTCGGGGGAGGCACCTCGCCGCCTTTGGCACCGCTGGCGTAGATGCCCACCACCTTGGCGTCGTAGGCACCGGCCGTTGCGGTGGACGCTCCCGTTCCCGGCGGCAGTCCCACCGATTCGGCCGCCGCGGTGCTGGTCCCGGTGGCGCTGGCCGCCAGGCTCGTGCCCTGGCCGGCATTGAGTCCCACGTTCTTCATCCCGAACACCTTGCCGGCATTGGCCGAGGCGCTGGAGGCCCCGTCCACCGCTTCGGCGACCGCGAGGGCGTCATTGGTGGCGGTGGACGACACCACAGCATTGGTGCCCACCTGGATCTGGTTGGGATGGTGCCAGGTGTTGATGATCCCGCCGGTGGGGCCGTTGTTGCTGGCGCTGGCCGTGGCATTGCCGCTGGTGGTGGTGGCTGCGGCCCCCACCGTTCCCTCCTCGACGGCATTCAGTGTGCCGGCGGTGCCGATCTTGATGCGGCTGTTGAGGATGGCGGCCTGGGCCGTGGTGGCCGCCGTGGCACTGGCGTCGCCGGAAACGACGTCATCAATGGCGGGTGTGGTGGAATCCGCCGACGCCGTCACCGTTGTGCTGGTGCCGACTTCAATGGAGGATTTGTCGATCCCGACGGTGCGGGTGATGTTGGTGGCGGTCATGAGTCGTGAGGATGAAGGGTCTTTATGTCCTGTAATCCCAGGAGGGCAAGGCAGAGATGCTCAGCCGGGCCGCTCTTCATTCCTACCACCGTTGTCATTACTCGACCCCGGAAGATGATGTGCCTAATAGTTACGAGTTAGCGCATGTGCTGCAGATCTGCATGATCTCAACATGCCGTGACTCTTCTCAACAGCGTTGTAGTGATCAGGGAAAGGGAGATGTGCCGAATCAGGATCTATCCCCCGAGCTGCCATCATTTCCCTCCCCCACGAGAGCCGAGGGGAGCGTCCGAAGCCCATGAACGCCATGCCACAGCCGTCCAATGGAGTTGGACTCCGGCCGCGTCGCGGCTCCGCAGATCGGTTGATCTGTCTTGGTTGTTACTGATTCAGCCGTTCATCACCCACCGCCGGCGGCGTCGACGGTGCTCCCTCCCGTGGAGCAGACAATCCTCCCCGTCCCGACCGCCATCGTGGTCCGGGGCGCCATGCCCCTGAATCGTCCACAGCCCCTGCCGCGCCCGATCCCTGGGGTGGGAAGGGCGGACTCAGGGGCCTGGACGCCTGCAGCGCCATCGCATCGATCAGAAAACGTGATCGCCAGGCCAGCCGACGCAGTCGCGCAGCATCGGTGAGGCCTGGCGCGGCCTGGTCCTCGATCAGTCCTCGATCGTCACCTTGCGGATCCGGCTGCCGTTCTTCAGGGCCAGCACCACATCGATGTTCTCGGTGTGGCCGAACACGGTGTGCTGGCCATCCAGGTGGGGCTGGGGACCATGGCACAGGAAGAACTGGCTGCCACCGGTGTTGCGGCCCGCATGGGCCATCGACAGGCTGCCGGCCTTGTGCTTCTGGGCGTTGATCTCGCAGGGAATCGTGTAGCCGGGGCCACCGGTGCCGGCCATGCCGCGGGCACCCTCGCGGCTGTTGGGACAACCTCCCTGGGCCATGAAGCCGTTGATCACCCGGTGGAAGGCCAGGCCGTCATAGAAGCCGTCCTTCGAGAGCTTCACGAAGTTCGCGACGGTACCGGGGGCATCGGCGTCGAACAGATCGATGGTGATCAGTCCGGCGTCGGTGTCCATCAGGGCCTTGGGCACGGTCGAGGAGGCAAACTTCGACTGTATCCGTCCAGGGCACCCCGCATCCATGGCCACCACCGAGCCCCCTTCCCCATCGACCCAGGCCAGCGGTCTGCCGACGTCCGACCTTTCCCGGGCCCGCCTCGGGGTGCTCGGTGGCAGCGGCCTCTATGCCATGGAGGGCCTCGAGGACGTGCGCGAACTGACGGTCGACACCCCCTACGGAGCCCCCTCCGACAGCCTGCGGATCGGCCGGATCGGCGATCTGGAGGTGGTGTTCCTGGCCCGTCACGGCCGTCACCACACCTTCACCCCCAGCGAGGTTCCCTACCGGGCCAACCTCTGGGCCCTGCGCTCCCTCGGCGTTCGCTGGATCCTGTCGGTGTCCGCCGTGGGTTCCCTCCAGGAGAACGTGCGGCCCCTCGACATGGTGGTGCCCGATCAGTTCATCGATCGCACCATGCAGCGGCCGCTCACCTTCTTCGGGGAGGGCCTGGTGGCCCACGTCGGTAATGCCGACCCCTACTGCGCCGTGCTCTCCCGGGTCCTCGGCGACGTCAGCGACAGCCTGATGCCGGAGGGGCGCCAGCTCCACCGCGGCGGCACCTATCTCTGCATGGAGGGGCCGGCTTTCTCCACCCGGGCGGAATCCGAGCTCTACCGCTCCTGGGGCTGCACGGTGATCGGCATGACCAACCACACCGAGGCACGGCTGGCCCGGGAGGCGGAGATGGCCTACGCCACCCTGGCGATGGTCACCGACTACGACTGCTGGCATGCGATGCATGACGCCGTCACCGTCGAGCTGGTGATCGACAACCTGCGGGCCAATGCGGCCCTCGCCCAGCAGATCGTGCGGCTGGCCGCCGAACGGGTGCAGGCCCTGCGGCCCCCCAGCCCGGCCCACCAGGCCCTGCGCGATGCCCTGATGACGCCGGCCGCCCAGGTGCCGCCGGCCACCCGGCGCCGCACCGAGCTGTTCACCGCCCCCTACTGGGGACCGTTCAGCGAAGAGGGGGCGACGACGGCGGCAGGCTGACCCCGAGGGCTTCGAGGCACTGGCGCAGGCCGGGGCCGTGGCTCTCCAGGGCCGCACGGGCCGCCCCGGTCTCCAGGCCGGAGGCGGCCATCAGCAGCGCCAGCCGCACCGACCCCCCGGCCTGCTCCAGCAGGCCCAGTCCCTGCTCGCGGGGAACGCCGGCCAGATCCCGCAGGATGCGCAGGGCCCGGTCCTCCAGCTTGCTGTTGGTGACGGCCACATCCACCATCCGGTTACCGAAGACCTTGCCCAGGCGCACCATCACGCCGGTGGAGAGGATGTTGAGCGCCATCTTGGTGGCGGTGCCCGCCTTGAGCCGGGTGGAGCCGGTCAGCAGTTCCGGCCCGGTCAGCAGGCGGATGTCGATGTCGCAGGGCATCGGCACCTGCTGGGCGGGCACGCAGGCCATGGCCACGGTGAGGGCCCCGATCGCCTGGCCGTGGGCCAGTCCCCCCAGCACGTAGGGGGTGGTGCCGCCGGCGGCGATGCCCACCAGGGCATCATGCGGGCCGAAGCCCCGCTGGATGAGGTCGTCGCGGCCCGCCTCCAGCAGGTCTTCGAGCCCTTCGGAGCTGCGCAGCAGGGCCGCGGCTCCACCCGCGAGCACGCCCTGCACCAGCTCCGGGGGACTGCAGAAGGTGGGCGGACACTCCGCCGCATCCAGCACCCCGAGCCGTCCCGAGGTCCCCGCCCCCAGGTAGAAGAGGCGCCCGCCCCGCGCCAGGCGTGCCGCGATGGCGTCGATGGCGGCCGTCAGGGCCGGCGCGGCGGCGGCCACCGCCTGCTGGGGCAGCAGGTCGTTGGCACAGAACAGCTCCACCAGGCTTGCCGTCGGCAGCTGGTCGAGGGTCTCGCTGGCGGGGTTGGGCCGCTCGGTGAGCAGGTGGCCCCTGTCGTCGCCGGTGCCGCTCAAAGCAGACCTTCGAGGCGACGGCGGAAGGCCTCCAGCTCCGCATCGCCGGCGGGGCCATGGGGGTCCTCCACCTCGGCGGCCGTCGGCTCCTCCTTCCAGCCCGTCACTTCCATGTTGCGTTCGGGCGGGGCGAGCAGCAGACGCTCCTCCTCGCTCTCGGGCATGAAGCCGGCGGGGACGAAGCGGGCCTCGTAGCCCGCCTCGGCGCAGAAATCCTCCAGATCCTGGCGATTGAGGGCCTCAACGCAGGGCACCGGAAAGTCCTGGGCCTCAAGCAGCCCGGCGTAGCGCTCAGCGTCGTCGGGGTTCTCAAACAACAGAACCACCGTGCGGCCGCCGAGCTCGAGCGAGTGGATGCCTTCCTGGTCACTGCCCGGATCGAACAGCAGGACATGCACCGGGTTGGGTGGGAGACCGCCGTCTGTCACATCGTCAGGGGTGGGGCGCAGGCCAGTGTCTCATCCGTTGGCGGTCGATGGGCGGTTCAGTCCCCGTCCCTGGGGCCGTTCTGCTCCCGGTCCAGCTCCCGCAGGCGCCTGAACAGGGCCTCCTCCGCCTCCGTCGGCCGCTCCGGAACGAGGATCCTCACCTCCACCAGCTGGTCGCCCCGCTGGTCCCCCTGGCGCTGCCCCCGCTGCCGCAGCCGCAGCAGCCGGCCGCTGGAGGATCCGGGAGGCACCCGCAGCCGCACGGGGCCCTCCAGGGTGGGCACCACCGCCTGGCAGCCGAGGGCGGCATCGGCGGGGTGGAGATCGAGCTGGTAATGCACCCGCAGGCCGTCGATGCGCAGGCCCTCCTCGGTGCGCACCCGCAGCTGCAGGAAGTGGTCGGCCCCGCCGGCCGCCACCCCGGCCAGCCGCAGCCGCCAGCCATCGCCCGCCAGAGGCGGCGTCCAGACCTCCACCACCGTGCCGTCGCGCAGCTCCAGCTCCAGCCGCTGTCCGCTGAGGGCCTGCTCCGGGGTGAGGGTCACGAGGGTCTCCTCGTCGGTGGCGGCCATCACCGGTGGCGGTGAGGCCGGCGCCGTTGCCACCTCGCCGGCCGCGGCGGGCTCCTCCTCGACGGGCTCCTCCTCCCAGTCGCGAGGGCTGCGGCGCTCCTGGCCGAACAGCTCCGCCAGGTAGTCCTCGAAGCGGGGAAAGCCTGAGGCGAAGGGGTCGCTGTCGAGCCCGGCGCTGTCCTGACCCTCCCCGGCCTCCCAGGCCCGGCGGCGGACCGGATCGGAGAGCACCGCGTAGGCCTCGTTGACCTCCTTGAAGCGGGCCTCCGCCACCGGGTCGTTGCCGTTGAGGTCCGGGTGCCAGCGGCGGGCCTGCTGGCGGAAGGCCCGCTTGATGCCGGCGGCGTCGGCGCCCGGTGCCAGGCCGAGCACCTGCCAGTGATCACGGGCGGCGCTGGCCACCGGGTCCGAGGTGGGGGACTGGCTCACGACCCTCAGCCGTCGGCCCAGGGATCGTCCTGGTCGTAGCGGCCGCCGCGGCGTGGGCGGTGCCGTTCGCCGGAGACCTCACGGTCGTAGGACTCCTGACGATCCCAGGAGCGTCCGTTGTCCCAGCGGCGGGAGTCGTCGTCGTAGCCGGCCTCCCGCTCGGCGAAGCGGCCAAGGGGGTAGGGATCCCGCTGCAGCGGCCGGGGCGGGCTCGACCAGGGGTCGGAGCGGCCCGATCCGCCCCAGTCGTCCCAGTCGTCGTCGGAGAAGAGTTCGTCCTTGAGGGACCCCAGGGTGTTCTTGAGACCCTGGAGCGGGCCGCTCTCCGCCCGCCGTTCCCCCAGCAGGCGCCTGTTGAGGCCGAACAGGGCCTCCTGCAGCTGGCTCACGGCCAGTTCGAGGTCGGCGGGGTCCTCCTGGGCCAGCAGGTCCTGCACATCGCGCAGGGACAGCTCCACGGCGCGCTGCTGGCGGTCGGCACCGGCGGGGCCCAGCTCCAGGGCGGCATCCCGCAGCCGCCGCTCGGCCTGGGCCACCAGGGTCTGGGCGCGGTTGCGGCGGTCGATGACGGCCCGCTTGCGGCGATCCTCCACCGACTTGCGCTCCGCCTCCTCCAGCAACTTGTTGATCTCCTCCTCGCTGAGGTTCGAGCCCCCCTGGATCGAGACGCTCTGCTGGCGCCCGGTGGTGCGGTCGGTGGCGGACACCTGCAGCAGGCCGTTGGCATCGATGTCGAAGGACACCTGCACCTGGGGCACGCCGCGCGGGGCCGGCGGGATGCCGGAGAGGCGGAAGCGGCCGAGGGACTTGTTGTCGGCAGCCATCTGCCGCTCCCCCTGCAGCACATGGATCTCCACCGACGACTGATTGGCCTCCGAGGTGCTGAACAGATCCGACTTGCGCACCGGAATCGGGGTGTTGCGGGGAATCAGCACCTTCATGACCCCACCGATCGTCTCCAGCCCGAGGGAGAGGGGGGTGACGTCGTTGAGCATCAGGTCGCGCAGCTCGCCGGTGAGGATGCCGGCCTGCACCGCCGCGCCGATCGCCACCACCTCGTCGGGGTTGACCGACTGGCAGGGCTCCCGCGGAATCAGGGTGCGCACCATCTCCTGCACCATCGGCATGCGGGTGGAACCGCCCACGAGAACGACATCGTCGATGGCGTCGGCACTCAGGCCCGAATCCCGCAGGGCCCGCTGGACCGGGCGCAGCAGCCGGTCGAGCAGGTCGGGGCAGAGGCCTTCGAACGTGCCCCGCTCCAGGGTGGTCTCGATGTGGAGGGGGCCGTCGGGTCCGGTGGCGATGAAGGGCAGCGACAGCGGCGTGCTCTGCACGCCCGAGAGCTCCTGCTTGGCCTTCTCGGCGGCCTCGGTGAGCCGCTGCAGGGCCTGGCGGTCGCGGCGCAGGTCGATGCCGTGCTCGGCGAGGAAGGCCTCGGCCACCCAGTCGACGATGCGGCGGTCCCAGTCGTTGCCGCCCAGCTGGGTGTCGCCGCTGGTGGCCATCACGTCGAAGACGCCGTTGGCGATGCGCAGCACGGACACATCGAAGGTGCCACCGCCCAGGTCGAACACCAGCACCCGCTTGACCGTGCTGCGATCGAAGCCGTAGGCAAGCGCCGCCGCGGTGGGTTCGTTGAGGATCCGCTCCACCGTGATGCCCGCCAGGCGACCGGCGTCGCGGGTGGCCTGGCGCTGGGCATCGTTGAAGTAGGCCGGCACCGTGATCACGGCCGCCTCCACCGCTTCGCCCAGGTAGGTGGTGGCGTCGTCGACCAGCTTGCGCAGGATCGAGGCCACCAGCTCCTCGGGGGCGTACTCCCGCTCCGTGGCGGGGCAGATCACACGCACGTTGCCCTGGTCGTTGGCGCGCACGCTGTAGGGCACGCCCAGGCTGCCCTCGTCGAGTTCGTCCCAGCTGCGGCCGACGAAGCGCTTGAGGTTGGCGAAGGTGTTGCGGGGATTGAGCACCAACTGGCGCCGGGCCAGCTGGCCCACCAGCAGCTCCTGGTCACGGCTGAACCCCACCACCGAAGGGGTGGTGCGCCCCCCTTCCGCATTGGCGATGACCTGGGGCCTGCCGCCTTCGAGCACGGCCACCACCGAATTGGTGGTGCCCAGATCGATGCCGACGATGCGCCCCATGGAAGTCCTGATGGCGGCCCAACGCTACCGGAGCCCGTCGACCGTTAAACCGAGCTTAAACGGGCCGACTGAAACTCGTGCTGAGATCAGGTGCAACGTCCATGCCGACCGGCATCATTGCTGCATGAGGAGCACCCCCTCCACCGACGCGTTCACCCTCAGACGGCGGCCACCCCAGGAGAAGCTGGTCGACATCGGCTTCCGCCAGCTCACCCTCGTGCTGGCCGCCTCGGTGGGGGTCGTCCTTGTGGCGATCTTCGTGACGGTGTTCAGCGGCGCCAAGGAGGCCATGGCCACCTTCGGCCTCAGGTTCCTGACCACCTCCGCCTGGGACCCCGTCAACGAGGACTACGGGGCCCTGATCGCCATCTACGGCACCCTCGTCACTTCGATCCTCTCCCTGCTCATCGCCGTGCCCATCGGTCTGGGAACGGCGATTTTCATCACCGAGGACCTGCTCCCCCGTGGCGTCAGGGATCTGATCGGCCTGATGGTGGAACTGCTTGCCGCCATTCCCTCGGTGGTGCTCGGTCTGTGGGCCATCTTCGTGATGGAGCCGGCGATCCGCCCCTTCCTTGGCTTTCTCCACTCCACCCTGGGCTGGACACCGTTCTTCGCCACCGCACCCCAGGGTCCCGGCACGGCGCCGGCGATCCTGATCCTGGTGGTGATGGTGCTGCCGATCATCACCGCCATCTCGCGTGATGCCCTCAACCAGGTGCCGATCGAGCTGCGCCAGGGGGCCTATGGGGTGGGCACCACCCGCTGGGGCGCCATCTTCAACGTCATCCTGCCGGCCGCCGTCTCCTCCATCATGGGCGGCGTGATGCTCTCCCTCGGCCGGGCCATGGGCGAGACGATGGCGGTGACGATGATCATCGGCAACTCCCTCAATTTCAGCGTCTCGCTCCTGGCCCCGGGCAACACCATTTCCTCGATGCTGGCCAACCAGTTCGGCGAAGCGGATGGCATCCAGGTCTCTGCCCTGATGTACGCGGCCGTCGTGCTGATGATCCTCACCTTCGTCGTCAACGTGATGGCCCAGTGGATCGTGCGGCGCCTGAGCCTGCGCTACTGAGCCGCAACCCTTCCGATCCCACCCACCCGCGTTCACGACGTTCCCTGGCCATGTCCGTCTCGACTCCGCCGACGACCCGTCACTTCACGGAACGGCTCACCCTCCATTACGACCCGTCCCTGAAGCGCAACCGCTTCAACCAGATCGCCACCGCCATCGCCGGATTCTTCGCGGTGGTCGCGGTGATTCCCCTGTTCCTGGTGATCATCTACGTGTTGTTCCAGGGGGGGCGGCTGCTCAGCCTTCAACTGCTGACGGAACTGCCCCCGGCCCCCGGCCTTGAAGGCGGCGGCATCGGCAACGCCATCCTGGGCACCATCGTGGTGACCCTGGTCGCCTCCCTGATCGCCATTCCGGTGGGGGTGGGGGGCGGTGTCTACCTCTCGGAATATGCCCAGAACGGCTGGTTCTCCCGCTTCGTGCGCTTCGGCAACGACGTGCTGGCCGGGGTGCCCTCGATCATCTGCGGCGTGTTCATCTATTCCCTGATCGTCGCCACCCGGATCTTCTTCGACCAGAGCTTCAGCGCCATGGCCGGCGGCATCGCCCTCTCGGTGCTGATGCTTCCCACCGTGATCAAGACCACCTACGAGGGCCTGCTGCTGGTGCCGCAGGAACTGCGCTGGGGGGCTTACGGCGTCGGCGCCTCCCGCTTCGTGACCATCACCAGGATCACCCTGCCGGCCGCCTTCACCCCCATCGCCACCGGGGTGGTGCTGGGGATCGCCAGGGCCGCCGGCGAAACGGCTCCGCTGATCTTCACCGCCCTGTTCTCCCCCTTCTGGCCCGAGGGGCTGTTCAATCCGATCGCCACCATGTCGGTGTTGATCTTCAACTTCGCGATCATGCCCTATGAGGCCCAGAACGAGCTGGCCTGGGCCGCCTCCTTCGTGCTGGTGATCATGATTCTCGGCGCCAACCTGCTGGCCCGCTGGATCAGCCGGGTGTCGCGCACCTGACGTCCTCTCCTTCCCCATCCCCTCCGGCTCCGTCTCACCCCATCCCTGACATGACTGCTTCCCCTTCCTCCACCGTGGCCAGCGACGTCTGCATGTCCCTGCAGGACGTCACCATCTCCTACGGCAGCTTCGAGGCGGTCAAGAACGTCTACATGGATCTGCCCAAGGGCAAGGTGACCGCCTTCATCGGACCCTCGGGCTGCGGCAAGAGCACGGTGCTGCGGGCTCTCAACCGCATGAATGACCTGATTCCAGGCTGCAGCCTCAAGGGCCGGGTGATCTTCGATCAGCACGATCTCTACGACAGGCGGGTGGATCCGGTGGAGGTGAGACGGCGCATCGGCATGGTCTTCCAGAAACCCAATCCCTTCCCCAAGTCGATCTACGAAAACATCGCCTTCGGTGCCCGGATCAACGGCTACAAGGGCGACATGGACGAACTGGTGGAGCGTTCCCTGCGCAAGGCGGCCGTCTGGGACGAGTGCAAGGACAAGCTCAAGGAAAGCGGTTTCTCCCTCTCCGGCGGCCAGCAGCAGCGCCTCTGCATCGCCCGGGCCATCGCCACCGAACCGGAGGTGATCCTGATGGACGAACCCTGCTCGGCCCTCGATCCGATCTCGACCCTCAAGATCGAGGAGACGATGCACGAACTGAAGCGCAGCTACACCATCATGATCGTCACCCACAACATGCAGCAGGCGGTGCGTGTCGCCGACATGACGGCCTTTTTCAATGCCGAGGCCGTTGAAGGTGGCACCGGCAAGGTGGGCTATCTGGTGGAATTCAACGAGACCGAGAACATCTTCAACTCCCCCAGCCAGCAGTCGACCCTCGACTACGTCAGCGGACGCTTCGGCTGAACCCCCGATGCGGGGAGGCGGCATCAGCAAACCAACCCAGACATCCCGCTCGCTGCCAGGGCTGGCGGGATTTTCCTGTGTCGACTCCTGTAGCGAAGGGCGAAAAAAAAGCCGGCCCTGGGGACCGGCTTCATCAAACGGAGAGGGAGGGATTCGAACCCTCGATAGAGTTGCCCCTATACAGCATTTCCAGTGCTGCGCCTTCGACCACTCGGCCACCTCTCCAGCGGCGAAATGGGGCAGATGGCAATGTAGCAGGGGCTGCACCACGCCCCCCAGCGCCCCATGACCCGCACCCACCCGATCACGGTCCACTGGCGACAGACCAACCGTGTCATCCGTCTCGACGTTCCGGAAGGGGAGTACATCCTGCGCAGCTTCGAGGCCCAGGGAGAGCCGCTGCCCTTCAGCTGCCGCAACGGCTGCTGCACCGCCTGCGCCGTGCGGGTGCTGGATGGAAGCATCGACCAGCGGGAGGCCCTCGGCCTCTCGAAGCAGCTGCGCGAGGAGGGCTACGGCCTGCTGTGCGTGGCCCGGGCCACCGGCCCCCTGGAGGTGGAGACCCAGGACGAGGACGAGGTCTACGACCGCCAGTTCGGCCGTTTCTTCGCCCGCGGTCTGGTGCGTCCCGGCCTGCCCCTGGACGACGAATGAGCTCCCTCTGCCAACGGGCCCTGGAGGGGTCCGGCCTTGATGCCCCCGAGCTGGAGCGGCTCCTGCAGGTGGCCCGTGAAGCAGCGGAAGCCGGCGGCCGTGAACTCCGGCGCCACTTCGGCCGGCTGGAGCAGGTGAAGGAGAAGGGCACGGCGGGCAACCTTGTCACCGAAGCGGATCTGGCGGCCGAGGCGGCCGTGCTGGCGGTCCTGGCGGCCGGAAGCCCCACCGTGGCCGTGCTGGCGGAGGAAAGTGGCCAGCTCGCCGGCCAGGGGGATCTGCTCTGGTGCGTCGACCCCCTCGACGGCACCACCAACTACGCCCACGGCTTCCCGTTCTTCGGCACCTCCGTGGGGCTGAGCTGGCGGGGCCTGCCCCTGCTCGGCGCCCTGGAGGTGCCGGTGCTGGAGGAGCACTACTGGGCCGCCCCGGGTCGGGGGGCCTGGTGCAACGGCCGCCGGCTGAGCGTCAGTGACTGCCGCGCCCTGGCCGACTCCCTGCTCGCCACCGGGTTCTCGTACGACCGGGTGCGGCGCCTCGACAACAACTACGCCGAGTTCGCCTGGTTCACCCACCGCAGCCACGGGGTGCGCCGGGCAGGGGCAGCGGCGGTCGATCTGGCCTTCGTCGCCGCCGGCCGGGTCGATGGCTACTGGGAGCGGGGCCTCTCCCCCTGGGACCTGGTGGCCGGCGTGGTGCTGGTGGAGGAGGCCGGTGGGCAGGTCTGCGCCTATGACGGCGGTCCCCTCGACCTGGCCGACGGACGGGTGATCGCCTGCACCCCCGCCCTGCGTCAGCCCCTGATCGAGGGACTGGCCCAGTGCCGTCCCCTCACCGGGGCCAGCTTCGGCGCCCCGGAGCTGGATGCCACCGCCGGAGACCCGGCCGGCGGCGCGGCCGACGCTCCATAGGATCCGCCCCTCCCCACCCCACCGCCCGAGCTTTCCCCTCCATGGCCCTCCAACCTGCCGCCGGCGCCCGGGACCTGAACCCGGGTCAGGTGGACAGCAACCGGCGACTCTGCGACCTGCTGGCCACGGTGTACCGCCTCTGGGGGTACCAGGAGGTGGCACCGCCCACGATCGAGCGGCTCGACACCCTCGAGGCCGGCGGCGCCATTGCCGAACGGGAGCTCGTGCGGCTGGCGGCCGATGAGCCCCTCGGCCTGCGGCCGGAGCTCACCGCTCCGATCGCCCGGGCCGCCAGCACCCGCATGCTCGGCCGCCCCCGCCCCCTGCGGCTCTGGGCCAGCGGCACCACCTTCCGCAGCTTCATCGGCGACGGCGGCGGTCAGCGGATCAGCGAACAGCTGCAGAGCGGGGTGGAGCTGCTCGGCGAGCCCTCCCCTGCCGCCGACACGGAACTGCTGCATCTGCTGCTGGCCGCCGTGGCTACCCTGGGGCTCGCCTCTGAGCACCGCCCCACCCTGCTGGTGGGCCACCACGGCCTGCTCAGCGCCCTGCTGAGCCAGGTGCCGGCGGAGCAGCGCTCCGCGGCCCGCCATGCCCTCACCGACTTCGATCCCCTCGCCCTCGCCGCCCTCTCCCTGCCCGACAGCCAGCGCCAGCGGCTGATGGCCCTGATCGGCCTGCGGGGTGAGCCGGTGCGGGTGCTCTACCAGCTGGAGCAGTGGCTCGGACCGGTGCCGCTGCTGGAGTCCCTCGCCGCCACCCTGGCCAGCGTCCAGGAACCGGCCGACGTCCTGGGGGTGCGGGTGCAGCTGGATCCCACCTTCCAGCCCCACTTCGATCTCTACGACGGGCTGGTGTTCAAGCTCGTCTGCCAGGGCAGCGATGCCCCGGTGGCGATCGCCAGCGGCGGCCGCTACGACGGTCTGGTGGGCCGCTTCTGCAGCGACGTCGCCCAGGCGGCCGGCACCGGCTTCGGCTTCGACGTGGAAGCCATCCGGGATCTGCTCGATTCGGCGACGACCGCCACGGCCGCCGTGGAGCCCCCGGGTCCGTGGCTGGTGGCCAGCGCCACCGCCGCCGGCCTCGGGGCGGCCCTGCGCCGCATGGCGGAACTGCACGGCGGCGGCGAGGCCGCCGAACTCTGCACCCAGCCCTGCGCCGACCAGGCGGCGGCGGACCGGCTGGCGGCGGAACGGGGCTGCCGCGGTGCCCTGTGGCTGGCTGCCTAGGATCCGGCCGCTCGCTCTTTCGCGTCGATGGCCCATTCGATCGTCACCAACGTCTGTGAGGGCGTGGCCGACTGCGTCGACGCCTGCCCTGTGGCCTGCATCCACCCCGGCCAGGGTGCGAACAGCAAGGGCACGGCCTTCTACTGGATCGACTTCGACACCTGCATCGACTGCGGCATCTGCCTGCAGGTGTGTCCGGTGGCGGGGGCGATCCTGCCCGAGGAGCGGCCCGACCTGCAGAAGCCCGGCGGCTGATGTCCCCCTGGTTCGGGGACCCCACCCTCACCGGTCTTGAGCCGCCGGGCACCCCCACCTAGGTTCAGGGCGATTCTTCTCTTTCGCCATGACGGTGCTGGAACAGGGCCAGATTCAGATCCACACCGAGAACATCTTCCCGATCATCAAGAAGGCCGTCTATTCCGGCCATGAGGTGTTCCTCCGGGAACTGGTGAGCAACGGCGTCGATGCCATCAGCAAGCGGCGCATGGCCGCCATGGCCGGCGACTGCAGCGAAGGGGATGAGGGAACGATCTCCATCCGCATCGACCGGGAAGCCAAGACCCTCACCATCAGTGACAACGGCATCGGCATGACCGCCGATGAGGTGAAGCGCTACATCAACCAGGTGGCCTTCTCCAGCGCCGAAGACTTCCTCGAGAAATACAAGAGCGAGAGCGACGCCATCATCGGCCACTTCGGCCTGGGCTTCTATTCCAGCTTCATGGTGGCCTCCCGGGTGGAGCTGGTCAGCCTCAGCGCCAGGCCCCAGGCCGAGGCGGTGCGCTGGAGCTGTGACGGCTCGCCCAACTTCAGTCTTGAAGGGGCGGAACGGTCCGAACCCGGCACCGACGTGATCCTGCATCTGATGGAGGAGGAGCTGGAGTACATCGAGCCCTCCAGGATCCGCACCCTGATCACCACCTACTGCGACTTCCTGCCGGTGGCGGTGCAGCTGGACGGCGAAACCGTCAACAAGCGGGAGGCCCCCTGGCGCAAGAGCCCCCGGGATCTGGGCGACGACGACTACATCACCCTCTACCGCTATCTCTACCCCTTCCAGGGGGATCCCCTGCTCTGGGTGCATCTCAGCACCGACTACCCCTACAACCTGCAGGGCATTCTCTATTTCCCCAGGATCACCGGGCGGGCCGACTGGGAGAAGGGTGAGATCCGCCTCTACTGCAACCAGGTGTTCGTCAGCGATTCGATCAAGGAGGTGGTGCCCCGCTACCTGCTGCCCCTGCGCGGCGTGATCGATTCGCCCGACATCCCGCTCAACGTGAGCCGCAGCGCCCTGCAGACCGACCGCCGGGTGCGCTCGATCGGTGGCTTCGTGGCCAAGAAGGTGGGCGACCGGCTCAAGGAACTGCACCGCGACGAGCCGGCCCGCTACGCCGAGATCTGGGATTCCCTGGCCCCCTTCATCAAGATCGGCGCCATGGAGGACGACAAGTTCGCCGACCAGGTGGCCGACCTGATCCTGTTCGGCACCACCGCGGCGGCCAGCGAGCCGTCGGCGGAGGGGGAGGCGGAGGTGGCCCCCGATCCCGTCGCCACCGACGGCCGCACCTACACCACCCTGGCCGGCTACCGCAGCCGGCTGCCGGCCGACAACGCCACCCGCATCCTCTACTGCACCGATGAGGCCGGTCAGGCCGGGGCCCTGGCCCTCTGGAAGGGGCAGGGGGCCGAGGTGCTGCTCGCCGACACCCTGATCGATTCCCAGTTCATCCCCTGGCTGGAGGCCCGCCACGGTGACCTCCGCTTCCAGCGGGTCGACGCCGAACTCGATGACAGCCTGCATGAGCCGGAGAGCGAGCTGGCGGATGCCGACGGCGTCGACAACGGCGAGAAGCTGCGGGGTCTGTTCAAGGCCGCCCTCGCCAACGACAAGATCACCGTCCAGGTGCAGTCGCTGAAGGGAGAGGGTTCCCCGGCCGCCCTGATCCTGCTGCCTGAGCAGATGCGCCGCCTCAACGACATGGGGGCCTTGATGGAGCAGCGGCTGCCGGGTCTGCCCGACCACCACGTGCTGCTGGTCAACCGCCGTCATCCCCTTGTGGAGGGCCTGCTGAAGCTGTCCTCCGGTGCCGTGATCACCGGCGGCGGCAGTTCCCCCAGCCTCCAGCTGGCCGAGGATCTGAGTCGCCACGTCTACGAGATGGCACGCCTGGCCGTGGGGGGCCTGGAACCCAACCAGCTGGCAGGCTTCCAGCAGCGCAGTGCCGACCTGATGGGACAGCTGATGCAGCGCGGCCTGTGAGGCCGGCGGGTCTGGCGGGTCTGGCGGGGCAGCCCGCCTAACCTGCCCCCATGGCGGCCCGCCCCCCCCTCTCGAGTCTGCGGCGGTGGCGGTCGCTCCCGAAGCTGCTGACGAACGCCCTGCTGGCCCTGCTGTCAGCGATGTGCCTGCTGGTGCTGCTGCCCGCATCCGGCCTCTCCAGCTCCGGGCTGCCCAGCGCGGGTCAGTCGGGCATCCCGGCGGCGGCCGCCGAGCCGGTGACCATCCGGGTGCTGATGCCGGCTCCGCTGGCCGATGCGGTGGCCGCTCCAGTGGCCCAGTTCAACGCCAGCGGTGCCGGCATTGCGCTGGAAGTGATCCGCGGGCCCCTGGACACCGAGACCATCTCCGATCTGGCCACCGGCAGCCTGCTGCTGGGGGAGGCCCCCTTCGACCTGCTGCTGGTGGATGTCAGCTGGCTGGCGAGGTACGTGGCCGCCGGCTGGTTCGAGCCCCTGGAGCGCTGGTTCGGGCCGGAGGTGCTGGCGGCGATGGAGCCCGGCGCCCGCCTGGGCAATGGCCTCGACGGCCACCTCTGGCGCATGCCCCTCACCGGCGACACCGGCCTGCTCTACTGGCGCACCGATCTGATGGAGCGCCCCCCGCGCGACACCGAGGAGCTGGTGGCGATCTCCCGGGACCTGCAGCGCCGCGGCAGGGTCCGCTGGGGCTACCTCTGGCAGGGGCGCCAGTACGAGGGGCTGAGCTGCGTGATGGTGGAGGTGTTGCACGGCTTCGGCGCCCGCTGGTGGAACGGTTCCACCGCGCGCACGGAGCTGGACAGTCCTGAGGCCGTGGCGGCGGCGAGGTGGCTCGCGGCACTGCTGCAGGACGGGGTAAGCCCACCGGCGGTGGCCAGCTACGCCGAGAACGACGCCCTGCAGTCCTTCGCCGCCGGTGATGCCGCCTTTCTGCGCAACTGGCCCTACGCCTGGCGGGAGATCGAGAAGGGTGGGGGCCTGGTGAAGGGCAAGGTGGGCGTCACGGCGATGGTGGGGGCGCCTGGCGAGCAGGGGGGCGGCACCCTGGGCACCTGGGGCCTCTCCCTGATCAAGGGAAGCCCCCATCCCGAGGAAGCAGTGGCGGCGATCCGCTGGCTCACCGGTCCGGTCGTGCAGCGCCAGCTCGCCATCGAGCAGGGCTATGCCCCCACCTGGAGCACGCTCTATGACGATCCCGACCTGCAGCGCCGTGCCCCGCTGCTGACGGTGCAGCGCCAGGCCCTGCAGCATCCCCAGCTGCGTCCGCCCACGCCGGCCTATGCCCAGCTCAGCGATCTGCTGGCCCGGCAGGTGAACGGCATGCTCACTGGCCAGGGGGGCCCCGGCCCGACCATGGCGGCCGCCCAGCGCCAGAGCCTGCAGGTGCTGCGCTCGCTGGCGGGACCGGCGGGCGACACTGCAGGCGAGAGTGCAGGGGGCCGCCCTGCCGTGGACCGATGAAAGCCCGCGCGGCCAGCCTGCTGCTGATGGCTCCCGCCCTGCTGCTGCTGGCGGCGGTGTTCGTCTACCCCCTGCTGCGCTACGGCTGGCTGAGCTTCCAGGCCAGTTCGGTGCTCACCGGGCTGGAGCCGGTACCGAACGGGGGCGCCAACTGGGGGCGGCTGCTCGATGACGCCCGCTTTTGGACGGATGCGTTCCAGACGCTGCGCTTCGCCGTCTGCTCGGTGGCGCTGGAACTGGCCGGGGGCCTGGGGCTGGCCCTGCTGCTGCATCGCCCCCTGCGGGGCCGGGGGACCCTCCGGGCCCTGACCCTGCTGCCCTGGGCCCTGCCCACCACCGTGATGGCCCTGGGCTGGCGCTGGATCCTCAATGATCCCCACGGCCCCCTCAACGCCGCCATCCGCTCCCTTGGCGGCAGCAGCTACGGCTTCCTCTCCACCCCTGCCACCACCTGGTTCTTCGTGGTCCTGGCGGATGTCTGGAAGACCCTGCCGTTCGTGGCCCTGCTGCTCCTGGCCGGACTCCAGACCATTCCCGAGGATCTGGAGGAAGCCCTGCGGCTGGAGGGCGCCGGCCGTCTGCAGATCCTGCGCCGCCTGACCCTGCCGCTGCTGGTGCCCTACCTCACCCTGGCCCTGCTGTTCCGGCTGGCCCAGGCCCTGGGGGTGTTCGACCTGATCCAGGTGCTCAGCGGCGGCGGCCCGGCCGGCAGCACCGAGAGCCTGGCCCTCTACGCCTACCTCAATGCCATGCGCTTCCTCGACTTCGGCTATGCCGCCACGGTGATGCTCGCCACCTTCCTGCTGCTCCTGGTGCTGCTCGGTGGCGGCTGGCTGCTGTGGCGGCGGGAGCGGGCCGCATGAGGCTGCTGGTGCTGCTCTGGAGCCTGGGGCCGCTGCTCTGGCAGCTGCGCACCTCCCTGCTGCGCCCCGAGGCACTGGTGGCGCCGCTGCTGGAGGGGAACCCCTGGACGCTGGCCAACTACCAGCTGGTGCTCTCCGGCGACCCGCCCTTCTGGCGCTACCTGGGCAACAGCACCCTGGTGGCCCTGGCCACCACCCTGCTCACCCTGCTGCTGGCGGTGCCCTGCGCCTACGGACTGCAGCAGCAGCGCGGCCTGCTGCGCTGGGGCGTCGGCCTGGGACTTGTGGGAGCGGCGATGTTCCCCACCGTGCTGCTGTTCCTGGCCCTGCTGGAGATCGCCCGCCGCTTCGGCCTGGCCAATGACCTGCTGGCCCTGAGCCTGCCCTACGCGGGCCTGTCGCTGCCGCTGGCGGTGCTGCTGCTGCGGGCCGCCTTCGCCGACCTTCCCGTCGAGCTGGAGGACGCGGCCCGGCTGGAGGGGCTCGACCTCGGCCAACGGCTGCGGCACGTGCTGCTGCCCCTGCTGGGGCCGGCCCTGGCCAGCACGGGCATCCTGGTGTTCCTGGCCAGCTGGAACGAGTACGCCATCGCCCTCACCTGGATCAGCCGCAACGACCTGCTCACCCTGCCGATCGCCATCGCCCGGATCGGCGGCGGCTCGGTGTTCACCATCCCCTACGGCGCCTTCGCCGCCGCCACGGTGCTGGGCAGCCTGCCCCTGCTGCTGCTGGTGCTGGTGGCCCAGCGGCCGATCGTCTCGGGTCTGACCCGCGGGGCGGTGAAGGGATGAACACAGCCATCGGAGCCGGTCTGGAGCTGCGCCAGCTGTGCCGGGAGGTGGGGGGGCGCCGGCTGCTGGACCGGCTCGACCTGGCCGTCGCCCCCGGCGAATGCCTCGCCCTGCTCGGGCCGAGCGGCTGCGGCAAGTCCACCACCCTGCGTCTGGTGGCGGGGCTGGATCCCGCCAGTGCCGGCCAGGTGCTCCTGGACGGCCAGGACCTGGGCGCCCTCAGCCCGGGCGAACGGCAGGTGGCGATGGTGTTCCAGAGCTACGCCCTCTACCCCCACCTGAGCGTGGAGGGCAACCTGGAACTGGGGCTGAAGGTGCGCGGCGTGGCCGGCGCCGAGCGCCAGCGGCGCCTCGGGGCCGTGCTCGAGATGCTGCAGCTCGAGGAGCTGCGACAGCGCCGGCCCGCCCAGCTCTCCGGCGGTCAGCGCCAGCGGGTGGCCCTGGCCCGGGCCCTGCTGCGCCAGCCGCGGATCATGCTGCTGGATGAGCCGATGAGCAACCTCGACGCCCAGCTGCGGGAGGAGCTGCGGCCGGAACTGCGGCGGCTGCTGTGCGGCCGGGAGCAGCCGGTGATCTACGTCACCCACGACCAGCAGGAGGCCGTGGGCATGGCCGACCGCATCGCCCTGCTCGACGCCGGCCGGCTGCAGCAGGTGGGCAGCCCGCGGGAGCTCTACGCCGATCCGGCCAACCGCTTCGTGGCCTGCTTCCTGGGGCGGCCGGCGATCAACCTGCTGGCGATCGCGCCCGGGCGCCAGCTGGGCCTGCGGCCCGAGCACCTGCACCTGGCCGAGGACGGGCCGTTGGCGGCCCGGCTGCTGCGGCGCGAATGGTGGGGCCACCAGCAGCTTCTCTGGCTCGACAGCCGCTGGGGTCCCCTGCGGGTGCTCTGCGACCCCGAGGTGACGCTGCCGACGGAACCGCGCCTGGGCTGGCAGCGGCAGCATGAACTCTGGTTCGACCCCCTCAGCGGCGCCCGGCTCCATGGCCAGGGGCCCGTTTGGTAAAGTCGCAGGCTGGCTCAGGCCTGCATCGTCCACCGTCGTCACATCGTCATGTCCCGGGTCTGTCAGCTCACCGGCAAGCGCGCCAACAACGGCATGGCCGTCAGCCATTCCCACGTGCGCACCAAGAAGCTGCAGCAGGTGAATCTGCAGGAGCGACGCCTGTGGTGGGCCGAGGGCAACCGCTTCGTGAAGCTGCGCGTGTCCACCCGCGCCCTCAAGACGATCCAGAAGAAGGGTCTCGGCGCCTACGCCAAGGAACTCGGCGTCAATCTGGCCAAGATCTGAACGGATCCCCCGGCCGGCCCCGCTAGGGTCCGGCCCTGATCGAAGCTCTGGTTGTGGACCGCCGCACGTTTCTGGGGGGATCTCTGCTGGCCGCCCTCAGCCTGCTGGTCCGGCCGGACCGGGCCAAGGCCATGGGCGGCACCCTTCCCGAGATCGGCCAGCCGGCCCCCGCCTTCGACCTTGACGGGGTTGCCCCGTCTGTGGACGGCACGGTCGTGCCGACGCACCTGGGCCAGGCGGACTTCCGGGGCCGCTGGCTGGCCCTGTACTTCTATCCCAAGGACTTCACCAGCGGCTGCACCCTCGAAGCCCGCGGCTTCCAGAGGGACCTGGAGGGATTCCATGCCCGCAACGCCGAGGTGGTGGGGGTGAGTGCCGATGACCCGGACGCGCACCTGTCGTTCTGCGGCAGCGAGGGTCTGGCCTACCCGCTGCTGTCGGATGCGGGCGGGGCCACCAGCCGCCGCTACGGCTCCTGGCTGGCGCCGTTCTCAGCGCGTCACACGTTTCTGATCGACCCGGACGGGGTGCTGCGGGCCAGCTGGGTGGCGGTGCGACCGTCCGGCCACAGCCAGGAGGTGCTCGCCGAACTGGTCCGCCTGCAGGGGGAGACGGCGGGCTGAGCCGTCAGCCCTTCAGGGTGTCCAGCACCGCCCGGTGCACCTGGCTCTCCTGACGCAGGGCGGCGATGCCGGCCGGATCCGGTGGCTGGTCGAGCACGGCGGCCCAGCTGTGCTGGAGGCCTGGGGGCGGCGCAGCCTCCAGGTCGTGGCAGGGGCAACCGATGCCGGCGGCCGCGGCGGCCACCTTGGGGTCGTAGCTGAGGGCGGCGCAGGGGCTGCCCGCCAGGGCCGCCAGAATCAGGCCGTGGAGCCGCATGGCCAGCACCAGGCCCGCCTGGGCGAAAGCGTCCATGGCCTCCTGCGGCGTCGCGGCCGCCAGCTCCCGGCTGCGGGCGGCGAGGGCCGGCCCCACCAGACCCTGCCCGCTGAGGTCGGCCAGCAGTCCCCGGTCCTGGTCCTGGTGGAAGGGCAGCCAGAGCACCTGCCGGTCGGCGGCCACCACCAGCCCCTCGAGGGCCTGCAGGTAGGGCCGCCAGGCCGCGGCATCGAGCTGGCGCACCGGCCGGAAGCAGACCACGATCGGCCCGCCCCTGCCGTTCCAGACCCTGGCGGGCAGGGCCCAGACCGGATCGCTCCCCACGCCGGCCGCCACCCCCCATTCCCTCGCCTGGGCTGCGGAAGCCGGGTCCCGCCAGCTGATCGCCGTGGCCAGGGGCAGGAGTCCCCGCACCAGCAGCCGGCTGCGGCGACGGCGCAGGGGGCCCAGCCCCTGGCCCCAGAGGAGCACGGGCTTGCCCCGACTCCGGGCGGCCAGCATCAGGGCGCCGTAGTACAGGAGGCTGCGGAAGCTGGTGGCGTCCTGGAGCAGGCTGCCGCCGCCGAGCACCAGGGCGTCGCAACGGCCCAGGGCGGCCAGGACCCCTTTCAGGCGGCGGCGGTCGGTGGTCTCCACCCCGAAACGCTCCCGCACCAGGGCCTGGTCATGGGCCGTGACCAGGGGACGGCAACCGGCCGGCAGCTGACCCAGCAGCACCTCCAGCAGGGCATCGTCACCGAGGTTGTGCTCTCCGTAATAGCCGCAGATCAGAGCACGCATCCGACGCAGCGGTGGTTCCGGCTCCGTACATTACGGATCGCACCAGGCCCCGCCCATGCACGCGCTGTCGCTGCCCACCTGGTGGATCCACATCACCTCGGTGCTGGAGTGGATGCTGGCGATCCTGGCCGTGCAGGCCTTCGGCAGCCGGCGGCGGGAGGGGGGCTGGCGCTGGCTGGCCCTGGCGATGGTGCCGGCGCTGGTGAGCGCCATGGCCGCCTGCACCTGGCATCTGTTCGACAACAGCGAGGCCCTCAGGGGCCTGGTGGTGCTGCAGGCCGCCCTCACCGCCGTTGGCAACGGGGCCATGGCCCTGGCCGCCTGGAACCTGCTGCGCCAGCAGCGGCTCTCCCCGGAGGACGAAGCCTCGTGACCCTGCCCCTGGCCGCCTGGTTCCAGGGCCTCGGCGCCATCGATCCGGCCCCGTTCTTCGTGCTCTCCCTGCTCCCTTACCTGGCCTTCCTGTGGTGGGCCCGCCAGGTGCGGGCCTTTCCCCGGCTGGCGCTGCGGGGATTCCAGCTGACGCTGCTGTTCGTGGCGGTCACGATCGCCGCCGCGGTGGTGGCCCAGCAGGTCTACGGCCGGCAGCTGGCGGACGTCGATCCCCTGCACGGCGGTGCCGAAGCCTTCCTGACCCTCAGCAACCTGGTGGTGCTGCTGGGGTTCCGGCTGCTCCCTGCGGAACCCCCGGCGGCGGGTTCTGCCGGCACCCAGGTCAACAAGTCTTAAGTGGGCGGGGCACAGGTCGCCCTGACCCGGAAGATGGGGCGTCGGCAAGTGCATCATGATCGCTCCTCTCCTGGCCATGGCTCCCGCTTCGATCAGCTGGTCCCCGAAGGTGGCCCTGGTCATGATCGTCTGCAACGTCATCGCCATCGCCATCGGCAAGGCCACCATCCAGCAGCAGAAAGAGGGCCTCAAGCTGCCCAGCGACAACTTCTTCGGCGGCTTCAGCCATGGCGCCATGCTCGGCACCACCAGCCTGGGCCACATCCTGGGCATGGGCGCGATCCTGGGTCTGGCCTCCCGCGGCGTCCTCTGAGCTCTCAGCGCCAGCCGAGCAGGTACGGCAGCGCCCTGAGGCCGTACCGCTCGAACCGATAACCGAACAGCAGGGCTGAGAGATCCTCCGCCCTGCGGCTCTCCAGCCCCCGCAACACCCGGTCCAGACGGCCATCGGCCCCGGGGCTGTTCAGGCCCAGCCACGTGCGCCGTGCCAGCCGGCCGCTGAGCGACCAGCGCCAGCCCAAGGCTCGACGCAGTTGCGGCGCGTAGTCCCGCAGGGCCCGCTGAGCCTGCTGCCCCGAGGAGGAACGCTCCGGGGCCGTAAGGGCCCGCTGCAGCAGGGGCGCCAGCACGGCGCTGCTGGTGAGGGCGTGGCGAATCCCTTCGCCGCCGAGCAGGTTGGCGGTGCTGACCGCATCCCCCAGCCCCACCAGCCGGCCCCGCTGGTGTGGCTCCCGGCGCCGGATCGTGCTGCGCACCAGGCCGCCGTGGCGGTCGAGCACCTCGAAGGGCTCGCCGCCCGCCCCTTCGTCCGCCAACAGCCGGCGGCCCAGGTCGGCGATCAGACCTCCCAGGGGCGGCTGGCGCCGCTGGCCATCCACCAGCCGGCAGACACCGAGCTTCAGCACCCCGGGCTGCATCGGAAAGATCCAGCCGTAACCCTGGGGCACCCAGTCGCTGCCCAGGCAGAAGCTGAGCCGGTCGGCCCAGCGCTCCCAGCAGGAAGGGGACACTCGCAGCAGCCACTCAAGGCCGGCGGCCCGCACCAGAGCATCGCGGCGGCGGTCCGTCACCGGCGGATCCCCCAGCAGGGCCCGCTCGTGGCCGCTGGCATCCACGGTCCATTCGCTGCTGACCTCAAGGGTGCTGCCATCGGAGCGGCGCAGCATGGTCACCACCTGCTCGCCCTCCTGGCGGCTGGAGCAGGCGTGCAGGCCAAGGTGCACCCGGCCGCCCCAGCGGCGGCACTGCTCGGCCTGCCAGCGGCGCAGGGCGCCGAAATCCAGCACCACCCCGAGGGGATGCGGGGCGGCCCAGCGCCGGGTGGCGGCCCCGGGCCCGATCAGCTGCCATTCCCGCCAGCGGCTGCCCACCACCTCCGCCGGCAGGCCCAGGCTGGTCATGGTCTCGATCGGCAGGGCGGCGCTGCTGAAGGCGGAGCGGCTCAGGTCGTCGAGCCGGTCGACCAGCACCACATCCACCCCCTGGAGGGCCAGACGCCGGGCCAGGTCACCGCCGGACGGTCCGGCCCCCACCACCAGCACCTGGCAGCGGAGGGACGACTCAGACGGCAAGGGCGGTGGGAACGGTGGCGCGGAAGACGGGCCCGAAGCGTTCGAGGATGCGATCGGCCATCTGGGAGGGGGTCAGCCCCAGCTTCTCCTTGCTCTGGTCGGGGCTGGCGTGGTCCACCAGGACATCGGGGATGCCGATACGCAGGACCGGCACGGGCAGATCGTGGTCGTTGAGGGATTCCACCACGGCGGCACCGAAACCACCGGGCAGGGCCCCCTCCTCCATCGTCACGACCCGGCCGATGCGGCGGGCCAGGGGCAGGATCAGCGCCTCGTCGAGGGGCCGCAGGAAGCGGGCATTGACCACCGCCGCCCGCAGACCCTTCTCCTGCAGCAGACCGGCGGTGGCCATCGCCGGAGCCACCATGGCGCCGTAGGCCACGATGAGCACGTCATCGCCGTCGGTGAGCAGCTCACCGCGGCCGATCTCCAGGGGCTGCCAGCCCTCGTCCATCAGCGGCACGCCCTCCCCTTCGCCGCGGGGAATCCGGATGGCACAGGGGCCGTCATGGGCGATCGAGGTGACGAGCATGCGCTGCAGTTCGGCCTCATCCTTCGGGGCCATGACCGTGAAATTGGGCACGGCCCGCAGGTAGCTGATGTCGTACTGGCCCTGGTGGGTGGGGCCGTCGGCGCCGACGATGCCGGCCCGGTCGAGCACGAAGGTGACCGGCAGCTTCTGGATGCCCACGTCGTGGATGAGCTGGTCGTAGGCCCGCTGCAGGAAGGTGCTGTAGATCGCCACCACCGGCCGCAGGCCCTCACAGGCCATGCCGGCCGCCATAGTGACGGCGTGCTGCTCGGCGATGCCGACGTCGAAGTACTGCTGGGGCAGGGCCTTCTCCAGCAGATCCAGGCCCGTGCCGGTGGCCATGGCGGCGGTGATGCCCACCACCCGGGAATCCTGCTCGCAGATCTTGACCAGCGTCTGGCCGAAAACCTTGCTCCAGCTGGGGGGCTTGGGCTTGCTGGAGGGGTAGGCCTTGCCGGTGGCCAGGTCGAAGGCCGACTGGGCGTGGTAGCCGACCTGGTCGGCCTCGGCGTAGGGGTAGCCCTTGCCCTTGGTGGTGGCCACGTGCACCAGCACCGGGCCCTCGCAGCGGTGGGCCGCCTGGAAGGTGCGGACCATCTCGGGGATGTCGTGGCCGTCGATCGGGCCCACGTAGGTGAAGCCCAGCTCCTCGAACACGGCCCCCACCTTGGGCACCGCCAGCCGCTTCATGCTCTCTTTGAGGGTCTTGAGCTCGTTGGGCAGCTCCCCGTGCAGGAAGGGCAGGTGCTTCACCGCCTCCTCGGCGCTGCCGGAGAGGAACTGCACCGGCTTGCTGAGCCGCATGCGGTTGAGGTGGGTGGACAGGGCCCCCACCGGCGGTGAGATCGACATGTCGTTGTCGTTCAGCACCACCAGCAGCTTGGTGCGCGGCAGGTGGCCGGCATGATTGATCGCCTCCAGGGCCATGCCGCCGGTGAGGGCGCCGTCACCGATCACGGCGACGCATTTGAAATCTTCACCGCGACGGTCGCGGGCCAGGGCCATGCCCAGGGCGGCCGAGATGCTGGTGGAGGCGTGGCCGGCGCCGAAGTGGTCGAAGCGGCTCTCGCTGCGCTTGAGGTAACCCGCCACGCCGCCCTGCTGGCGCAGGGTGTGGAAATCCTTGTAACGGCCCGTCACCAGCTTGTGGGGATAGGCCTGGTGGCCCACATCCCACACCACCCGGTCGTGCTCCAGGTCGAGGGTCTGATAGAGGGCGAGGGTGAGTTCCACGACCCCCAGGCCCGGACCCAGGTGCCCGCCGCTGGTGGCCACCACCTCCAGGTGCTTCTCGCGGATCTGGCGAGCCATGGCCTCGAGTTCTGCGGTGCTCAGGCCGTGCAGCTGATTCGGATGGCTCAGCTCGCTCAGATGCATGCCCTTCCTTGCTTCCAGGTGGCCAATCTACGGGGTTCGCCCCGACCCACGGCGACGGACGCCACCGTTCCGGGGTCGGGTTGCGACACTGGAGCGATGACCATGGCCGACGACGACGCGTTCCCCGGGGCGACCGCCTACCTGCAGCGGATCCTGCGGGCCCGGGTGTACGACGTGGCGATCGAGTCCCCCCTCGATCCCGCCCCCAACCTCTCCCGCCGGCTGCACAACCAGGTGCTGCTCAAACGGGAGGATCTCCAGCCCGTGTTCAGCTTCAAGCTGCGCGGCGCCTACAACAAGATGGCGGGCCTGGAGCGCGCTGAGCTCGACCGGGGGGTGATCGCCGCCAGCGCCGGCAACCACGCCCAGGGGGTGGCCCTGGCGGCCCAGCGGCTGGGCTGCACCGCCGTGATCGTGATGCCGGTCACGACGCCGGAGATGAAGGTGCGGTCGGTGGCGGCGCGGGGGGCCGAGGTGGTGCTCCACGGCGACACCTACGACGAGGCCTGTGAGGAAGCCCACCGCCTGCAGCGCCAGCGCGGGCTCACCTTCATCCATCCCTTCGACGATCCCGACGTGATCGCCGGCCAGGGCACGGTCGCCCTGGAGATCCTGCGCCAGTGCTCCGATCCCCCCGATGCCATCTACGTGGCGGTGGGCGGCGGCGGCCTGATCGCCGGGATCGGCGCCTACGTCAAGAGCCTCTGGCCCCGGGTGGAGGTGATCGGGGTCGAGCCGAGCGATGCCGACGCCATGACCCGCTCACTGGCGGCGGGGAAGCGGGTGCGGCTGGAGCAGGTGGGCCTGTTCGCCGACGGGGTGGCCGTGCGGCAGGTGGGCGAGCACACCTTCGCCCTGGCCCAGCGCTGCGTCGACCGGATGGTCACGGTGGACACCGACGAGATCTGCGCCGCCATCAAGGACGTCTTCGAGGACACCCGCTCGATCCTGGAACCGGCCGGCGCCCTCTCGGTGGCGGGGATGAAGAAGGACGTGGCCCAGAGGCAGCTGCGGGACCGCACCCTGGTGGCGGTGGCCTGCGGCGCCAACATGAACTTCGACCGGCTGGCCTTCGTGGCCGAGCGGGCCGAGCTGGGGGAGGAGCGCGAAGCCCTGCTGGCGGTCGAGATCCCGGAGAAGCCCGGCAGCCTGGCGCGCTTCTGCGCCGTCCTCGGCCAGCGCAGCCTCACCGAGTTCAGCTACCGCCTCGCCGATCCCCAGCTGGCCCACATCTTCGTGGGGGTGCAGATCAGCGGCCACCAGGACACCCGCCAACTCATGGCCGCCCTCGAGGCCCAGGGATTTCCCTGTCTCGACCTGAGCGGCGACGAGCTGGCCAAGCTCCACCTCTGTCACATGGTGGGCGGACGGCTGCCGGCCAGTGCGGGGGCGGCCCTGAACCAGGGGGAGGAGCGGCTGTATCGCTTCGTGTTCCCGGAGCGGCCCGGAGCCCTGATGGCCTTCGTGAACGCCCTGCACCCCAACTGGAATATCAGCATTTTTCATTACCGCAACCACGGCGCCGACGTGGGCCGCATCGTGGTCGGGGTGCAGGTGCCGCCAGCGGAGCTGGAGGCCTGGCAGGCCTTCCTCGCTGATCTCCCTTACCAGCATTGGGAGGAAACGTCCAATCCGGCCTACCGGCTGTTCCTGGGTGAGGTGGGACGGTCCCTGGCCAGTCCCGGCGGGCTGGTAGGGGTCTGAGGCCTGCGATACGTTGCCGCCACGCCGTGCCGGACGTCCCCATGGCTGAACCCGACCCACTACCTCCCGAAGGCAAGCCTCCTGAACGCGAGACCCCCGTAGGCGATCGCTCGGTGGCGGCCACCCCGGGTCTGTCCCTGCCGGCCCGGCTCGAGGCGATTCTCTACCTGAAGGGTCGGCCCCTGGAGCTGGGTGAGCTGGCCGCCATCGCCGGCATCGGCCGGGACGAGACCGAGCTGGCCCTGATCACCCTGATGGCCGACTACGCCCATCGCGACACCGCCCTGGAGATCCACCAGGAGGGCCAGCACTACGCCCTGCAGCTGCGTGCCGGCCTGGGGGACCTGGTCCAGAACCTGCTGCCGGTGGACCTCTCTGTCGCCGCCCTGCGGACCCTGGCCACCATCGCCCTCAAGAAGCGCCTGCTGCAGTCGGAGCTGGTGGAGCTGCGCGGCTCAGGGGCCTACGACCACATCAGGGAGCTGCTGGCCCAGGACTTCATCGAACGCCGCCGCCAGAGCGACGGCCGCTCCTACTGGCTGAGCCTGAGCGAGAAGTTCCACCGCACCTTCTCCCTGAAGGCCGATGATCTGGCCGCCCTGGGCTCACGCCTGGCGGCCGCCGAGACGGCCGGAACCCCGCCACCACCCGACGAAGAGGCGGATCCATAGAGTTGGACCAAGTGACGGCGCAAGCCTGCAGCCCCATCCCCCGACCCCTTCCATGAGCATCCTCGTCTTCCTGCTCCAGGTGCTGGCCCAGACCCTGAGCATCTACCTGCTGGTGCTGCTGGTCCGGGTGCTGCTCAGCTGGTTCCCCAACCTGGACTGGAGCAACCCGTTGCTCTCCAGCGTCAGCGCCATCACCGACCCCTATCTCAACGCCTTCCGGGGCCTGATTCCGCCCCTCGGCGGCATCGACCTCTCGGCCCTGGTGGCCTTCATCGCCCTGCAGCTGGCCCAGAGCCTTCTGGGGGCCTCCATCGCCTCCCTCTCCGGCGGCCTCTACTGAGGGTCGGCGGCCGGGGACGCCGCCAGGGCCTCCTCCAGGGGCAGCAGCTCGTCGTCGACGCCGGCACGGGTGCGCACCGGGGCACTGAAGCCCCGGGCCTTGACGCTGCGGGTGCCCAGGGGGCCGGGGGTGCCGGCGGGCACCGCCAGCCGCAGGGCGAAGCTGGAGCGGCCGGGGGGCACGTCGCCGATGGATCCCACCCTGGTGCGGTTGGGCAGCACCGGCTCGCCGCTGGCATCGAGGATCAGGCCGAAGACATCGGTGTCCACGACGGGCTTCGATCCCGGGTTGACCACCACGCCGCGCAGGGCCCAGCAGGTGGCGCCGCTGGGGCGGGCCAGGGTCGGCTGGGTGCCCAGGTCTTCGGCCGGGCAGGGCTCCAGCATCACCTCCGACACCTTCAGGTCGGTGGCGCCCGCCAGGGCGGGGGCGCCGACCAGCACCAGCAGCACCAGGGACAGCCCCACCAGCAGCCGGACTCCCGCCACCACCAGGCTGGCGGGCCCGATCCGGCCCCAGGCCCTGGACGAGATTCCTGGCCCTGGAACGACGGTCCTTTGCTGAGTCACCGCCGGTCGCCGCTGCCTGCGATCACGTTACGGTTCGCGCGGTCGGCCAGCTTGGCCAGGTTGGCGCCGGCCACATCGTCGAGGTCGAGCCCCAGCTCCGTGGCCAGCTGGGCCACGTACCAGAGCACATCGCCCAGTTCCAGCCGCAGGTCGTCGCGGACCTCGGGGCCGAACACGCCGCCCCGGTCCCGCAGCACCTTCTTCACCTTGTCGGCCACCTCGCCGGCCTCGCCGCAGAGCCCCAGGGTCGGGTAGAGGATGTTGGCACCCGCCTCCGGGTAGCGCGCCGTCTCACGGGAGCGTTGCTGGTAGTCCTGAAAGTCCATTTCAAGCGCGCTCCTGGCAAGCCCGGATGGTAGTTTCCGCCCTTGTACAAGGTCGTCCAATGGCCCCTCACGATCTCATGCGTCGCACAAAGATCGTGGCCACGATCGGGCCCGCCACCGAGTCACCCGAGGTGCTGCGGCAGCTGATCACCGCCGGCGCCACCACCTTCCGTCTCAACTTTTCCCACGGCGATCACAGCGATCACGCCGATCGGATCGCCACCATCCGCCAGGTGGCCCACGAAATGGGCGTCCACATCGGCATCCTCCAGGATCTGCAGGGTCCCAAGATCCGCCTGGGCCGCTTCCAGGCCGGTCCCATCACCCTGGCCAAGGGGGATCCCTTCTCGCTGACCTCCCGGGCCGTCAACTGCGACAACACCATCGCCACGGTCACCTACGACCGGCTGGCGGACGAGGTGACCAGCGGCAGCCGCATCCTGCTGGACGACGGCCGCGTCGAGATGGTGGTGGTGGAGGTGGACGGCCCCGAACAGACCCTCAAGTGCAAGGTCACCGTCGGCGGGGTGCTCTCCAACAACAAGGGGGTGAACTTCCCCGATGTTCAGCTGTCGATCCGGGCCCTGACCCCCAAGGACCGCCGCGACCTGACCTTCGGCCTGCAGCAGGGGGTCGACTGGGTCGCCCTCAGCTTCGTGCGCAACCCCTCCGACATGCTGGAGATCCGGGAGCTGATCCGCAGCCACGGTCACGACACGCCCGTGGTGGCCAAGATCGAGAAGTTCGAGGCCATCGACGCCATCGACGCGATCCTGCCCCTCTGCGACGGGGTGATGGTGGCCCGTGGCGACCTCGGGGTGGAAATGCCCGCCGAGGAGGTGCCGCTGCTGCAGAAGGAGCTGATCCGCAAGGCCAACAGCCTCGGCATCCCGATCATCACGGCCACCCAGATGCTGGATTCGATGGCCTCCTGCCCCCGGCCCACCCGCGCCGAGGTGAGCGATGTGGCCAACGCCATCCTGGACGGCACCGACGCGGTGATGCTCTCCAACGAGACGGCCGTCGGCGACTACCCCGTGGAGGCGGTGGCCACCATGGACCAGATCGCCCGCCGCATCGAGCGCGACTATCCCCAGCGGGTGCTGGACAGCCACATGGCCACCACCATCCCCAACGCCATCTGCCAGGCGGTCAGCAGCATCGCCCGCCAGCTCAACGCCGCCGCGATCCTGCCCCTGACCAAGACCGGCTCCACGGCCCGCAACGTCAGCAAGTTCCGCCCCAGCACCCCGATCCTGGCCATCACCTCCGACGTCACGGTGGCCCGCCAGCTGCAACTGGTGTGGGGGGTCAATCCGCTGCTGATCCAGGACCAGTCCAGCAGCAGCCGGACCTTCAGCGTCGCCATGGCCACGGCCCAGCAGCTGGGCCTGCTGGGAGCCGGTGATCTGGTGGTCCAGACCGCCGGCACCCTGGAGGGGGTGAGCGGCTCCACCGACCTGGTCAAGGTGGGCATCGTCTCGGCCGTCATGGGTCGCGGTGTCGGCATCGGCAGCGGCACCGTGAGCGGCAAGGTGCGGCTGGCCAGCTCGCCCGAGGATGCGGCCCGCCTGGAGGCCGGCGAGATCCTGGTGGTCCGCGAGACCAGCGCCGCCTACCTGGAGGCGATCCGCAAGGCCCGCGGAGTGATCGCCGAGGAGGAGGGCCGCCAGAGCCACGCCGCCGTGATCGCCGAGCGTCTGGGCGTGCCCGTGATCGTCGGTGTGGCCAACGCCACCCTCGAACTGCGCATGGGTGAGGTGGTCACCCTCGAGATTCAGGAGGGTGTGGTCCACCGGGGCCCCCGCAGTGCCCACGCTTCGTCGGTGCCCTCGTTCCTCTAGAACCGAAGCCACTCCGGTTGCGCCGCCATGGCCTCCAAGCTGCCCCTGAGCGAAACGGTGTCCATGGCGCTGCTGACGCTGCGCTCCAACCGTCTGCGCAGCCTGCTCACCATGCTCGGCATCGTGATCGGCAACGCCTCCGTCATCACCCTGGTGGGGGTCGGGCGCGGGGCCCAGAACCTGGCCGAGAGTCAGCTCAGCACCCTGGGCGCCAACGTGCTGTTCGTGGTGCCGGGTAACAACGACACCCGACGCCAGGGGATCGAGATGCCGCGGACCCTGGTGCTGGAGGACGCCAAGGCGATCGCCGAGCAGGTGCCGAGCGTCCGTCGTGTCGCCCCCCAGATCACCCTCAACGAAGTCGCCCAGGCCGGTGGCTTCAGCTCATCGGTCTCGGTCTCGGGGGTGACGCCGGAATTCCTGCCCGTGCGCAGCTTCGAAGTGACCCGGGGCCGCTTCATCGACGAGCGCGATCTCAAGGGGGCCCGCAACGTGGTGGTGATCGGGCCCGATCTGCAGAAGAAGCTGATGCCCACCGGCGAGGCCCTGGGCCGCCAGCTGCGCATCCGGGACAAGTCCTTTGAGGTGATCGGCGTTCTGGCCTCGAAGGGGGCGGTGTTTGGCTCCAACCAGGACGAGAACGCCTACATCCCCCTCACCACCATGGTGAGCCAGCTGAGCGGGCGGGATCCCACCTTCGGCATCAGCCTCACCTTCATCAGCGTGGAGGCGAAGGATGAGGCCAGCACAGGCGCCGCCGCCTTCCAGATCACCAACCTGCTGCGCCAGCGCCACCGCATCCTGCGGGAGGACGACTTCGCCGTGCGCTCCCAGAAGGATGCCCTCACGATCGTGGGAACGATCACGGGCGGTCTCACCCTGATGCTCGGCGCCATCGGTGCCGTGTCCCTGCTGGTGGGCGGGATCGGCATCATGAACATCATGCTGGTGTCGGTGAGTGAACGCACCGAGGAGATCGGCCTGCGCAAGGCCCTCGGCGCCCGCAGCAGCGACGTCCTGCTCCAGTTCCTGGTGGAATCCCTGGTGCTGGCCAGCCTCGGCGGGGTGATCGGCAGTGCCCTGGGCCTGGGCACCGTCGGCCTGGTGGCGGCGTTCACCCCCCTGCCGGCCACCATAGAGGCCGGCACGGTGCTGCTGACGGTGGGGCTGTCCGGCTCGATCGGTCTGTTCTTCGGGGTGGTGCCGGCGCGCCGGGCCGCCCGGCTGGATCCGATCGCCGCCCTCAGGAGTCTCTGAAGGCGTTCGGGCTCGCGGACCCGCCGGACCCCGGGGACGACCCTGCGGGGCCAGGGCGGCCTGGCCGGTTGCGGGCCTTAGCCTTGCCTTGGTCCGGGGAGAACAGAAGAAAAGATTAAGACTGGCAATCCGTCGCCTTCGTCACCGAATCCCCACAGCCGCAATGGCTTGATGGTATGGACGTCGCCGCATGAAGGTGTTGGATCAACTGGCCAGGACGGAACAGGTGGATTGCGGTTACCGGAACGGCTCCGACCGCATGGTCATCCTGCGCTGCATCGGGCCGGAGCATTTCTTCCTCGAACGGGTCGTCTTTCCTTTCGAACTCCTGACCTTTCAGTGTCCGGAGCGCAGCGAGGTGGAGATCTGGACACACGGCCTGGGCGGTCCGGAGCTGCTCGAATCGATCGAGGCCCGCGAACTGATCATGGAATCGGCGCCGGTGCCGGAGGCCGCCGGCGGCGGCATTGAGCTCAATCCCTGGCTCCAGGCCGGCTGAGCCCTCCGCGCCGGGGGTCCCGGGCTCCCGGTTCCGGGCCCTGCGCTCTTAAGGTTGTCCGAAAGCTTCACAACCATGAATCAGCGCTGGCGTGTCCTTGCCCTGTGGCTGTTGCCGGTCGCCGTGGCCCTGTTCCTGGGCTGGCAGCTGCTGAGTTCCGGGGGGCGTCTGGCCCCCGCCGACAGCGGCGGCGACACCACGGCGCCCCGCAATGCCGCGGTGGCCCGCATGAGCTACGGCCGCTTCCTTGATTACGTGGAAGCCGGACGCGTCACCGCCGTCGATATCTTTGACGGGGGCCGCACCGCAGTGATCGAGGCGGTGGATCCCGATCTCGACAACCGCGTCCAGCGCCTGCGGGTCGATCTGCCCGGCGTGGCGCCGGAGCTGATCAACAAACTCAAGGACCAGGGCATCAGCTTCGATGTCCATCCGCCCAAGTCCACCCCTCCGGCCCTCGGCCTGCTGGGCAACCTGCTCTTCCCGCTCCTGCTGATCGGCTCGCTGATCTTCCTGGCCCGGCGCTCCTCCGGCATGCCGGGCGGCCCCGGCCAGGCGATGCAGTTCGGCAAGTCCAAGGCACGGTTCGCCATGGAGGCTGAAACCGGCGTCAAGTTCGACGACGTGGCCGGGGTGGAGGAGGCCAAGCAGGATCTGCAGGAGGTGGTCACCTTCCTCAAGACCCCCGAGCGATTCACCTCGGTGGGGGCCAAGATTCCCCGCGGCGTGCTGCTGGTGGGCCCCCCCGGCACCGGCAAGACCCTGCTGGCCAAGGCCATCGCCGGTGAAGCCGGTGTGCCGTTCTTCTCCCTCTCCGGTTCGGAGTTCGTGGAGATGTTCGTCGGTGTCGGCGCCAGCCGGGTCCGCGACCTGTTCAAGCGGGCCAAGGAGAACAGCCCCTGCCTGATCTTCATCGACGAGATCGACGCCGTCGGCCGTCAGCGCGGCGCCGGCATCGGCGGCGGCAACGACGAGCGGGAGCAGACCCTCAACCAGCTGCTCACCGAGATGGATGGCTTCGAGGGCAACAGCGGCATCATCATCATCGCTGCCACCAACCGCCCCGACGTCCTTGACTCGGCCCTGATGCGCCCCGGCCGCTTCGACCGCCAGGTGCAGGTCGACGCCCCCGACATCAAGGGACGGCTCTCGATCCTCAAGGTCCACAGCCGCAACAAGAAACTGGCCGACGACGTCTCCCTGGAGATGATCGCCCGCCGTACCCCCGGTTTCACTGGTGCCGACCTGGCCAACCTGCTTAATGAGGCGGCGATTCTCACCGCCCGCCGGCGCAAGGAGGCCACCGGCCTGGCCGAGATCGACGACGCCGTCGACCGGATCATCGCCGGCATGGAGGGCAAACCCCTCACCGATGGCCGCAGCAAGCGCCTGATCGCCTACCACGAAGTGGGCCATGCCCTGGTGGGCACTCTTGTTAAGCAGCACGACCCGGTGCAGAAGGTCACCCTGATCCCCCGGGGTCAGGCCCAGGGCCTCACCTGGTTCGCCCCCGACGAGGAGCAGATGCTCGTCAGCCGTGCGCAGCTGCGGGCCCGGATCATGGGCGCCCTGGGGGGCCGGGCCGCCGAGGACGTTGTCTTTGGCCACGCCGAGGTGACCACCGGTGCCGGCGGCGACATCCAGCAGGTCGCCTCCATGGCCCGCCAGATGGTGACCCGCTTCGGCATGAGCGACCTGGGTCCGATGTCACTGGAGGCCGGCAATCAGGAGGTGTTCCTGGGCCGCGACCTGATGACCCGCAGCGATGTCTCCGATGCCATCGCCCACAAGATCGACGAGGCCGTCCGGCAGATCGTCCAGAGCTGCTACACCGACACCGTCAAGCTGGTGGCCGACCACCGTGCCTGCATGGACCGGCTGGTGGAACTGCTGATCGAGAAGGAGAGCCTGGATGGCGATGAGTTCCGCCTGATCGTCTCCGAGTTCGCCTCGATTCCTGACAAGGATCGTTTCTCTCCCCTGCTCACGGCCGCCGACCTGGCTGCTGCCTCGCATGAGGGTGCCATCGTCGCCGAGACCAGCGAGGCCACCTGAGGGCCGGCCCTTGGCCATGAAAAAAGGCCTGCTCCGGCAGGCCCTTTTTTTGTCTTTGCTTTCGGCTCAGACGGGGCGAACGGGCCGCTTCTCGATCACTTTGTCGATCAGGCCGTAGGCCATCGCTTCGGCCGGGGACATGAAGAAGTCCCGGTCGGTGTCGATCTGGATCCGCTCGAGATCCTGACCGGTGCGGCCGGCCAGTTCCCGGTTGAGCTTGTCCTTGAGATAGAGGATCTCATCGGCCTGGATGCGGATGTCACTGGCCTGGCCCCGGGCGCCGCCGAGGGGCTGGTGGATCATGATCCGGGAGTGGCTCAGGCTGCTGCGCTTGCCCTTGGCGCCGGCGCAGAGCAGGAAGGCACCCATGCTGGCCGCCAGGCCGACACAGACGGTCTGGACGTCAGGTTTGATGTGCTGCATCGTGTCAAAGATGCCGAGGCCGTCGTAAACCGAACCGCCCGGGGAATTGACATAGAGGAAGATATCCTTCTCAGGATCTTCGGCCTCCAGAAACAGCAGCTGGGCCACCACGCGGTTGGCGGACTCCGCCGTCACCGGTTCGCCGAGGAAGATGATCCTCTCGCGCAGCAGGCGTGAATAGATGTCGAAGGCTCTTTCACCGCGACCCGACTCCTCGATGACGATCGGGATCATGGGCTCCAGACAGGCGATTGAAACGATCCTACCCAGCCGCCGATCGGGTCGAGTGCCTGCAGCGCTAAGGTCGCAGCAACGAAGAATCCAACCGCGTGAGCGCTGCTCTCACCGTCGCCGACAGCAAACGCGCCTTCCATGGCGCCTTCCCCCATGTCATCGGTCCCCTCTACCGGCGCATGGTCGACGAATTGCTGGTGGAGCTCCACCTGCTGAGCCGTCAGAAGGGTTTCCAAGCTGATCCCCTGTTCGCCGTCGGGGTCGTGCAGGTTTTCGATGGCTTTGCCCGGGGATACCGCCCCGAGGCCCAGAAGGGCCCCCTCTTCGAGGCCCTGTGCGCCTCCTCCGGCTTCGACGGGCCCGACCTGCGTCGCCAGTGCAACGACGCCCTGGCCGCCATGGGGCGCCACAGCCAGGCCGAGGTGCGCCAGTGGATCGAGGCACAGGGGGAGGGGGCTCCGCCGCCGGTGGCCACCGCCCTGGCCGGCATCCGCCGGCCCGACTTCCACTATTCCCGCCTGATGGCCGTCGGCCTGCTGGCCCTGCTGGAGCAGGCCCTGGCCGACGACGCCATGGAGCCCCAGGCCCTGCGCCAGCTGGCCCACGAGATCGGCGCGTCGATGGGCCTGCTGCGCGACCGGCTCGACAAGGACCTGGCCCTTTACGCCAGCAACCTGGAGAAGATGTCCATGGCCGTTGAGCTCATGGAGGAGACCGTGGCCGCCGAGCGGCGGCGGCGAGAGCGTCAGGCCGTCAGCGGCTCACCTGAAGGCGTCCCTTCAGCCAGCTGAGCCCAGCGCCGCCGCTGGCGGATTCACCGGGAACGGCCTCCATCCACAGCTGGTCGGCACGCCGGACCAGCTCCGGCATCGGCTCGGGCAGCAGGCCCAGCTGGTCGAGGCCCCGGGGCCGGACGCGCAACCAGAGCTCGCCGCTGGCGGGGGCACTCGTCCCCGCGATCGCCATGGGCTGCCACCGGCCTGGCACCGGACCGAGGAACAGGAGCAGCTGGGGCGAAGGCCCGCTCTCGCCGATCCAGCGCCATCCCCCCAGCACCACGCCGTCCTGCCGGCTCCAGGTGGCGGCCTGCGCCTGGGAGGTCGTGGTGCTGCCGGGGCCATCCTCCAGCCCCTGGGCCTGCAGGGCCTTGGCCAGGCCCAGCAGCAGCTGACGCCAGCCCTGGCGATCGGGCCCCACCGCCACCTGGAGCTCGAGTGAGGCCTGGAAGGGACCGGTGGCCTGGGGCTGGAGCCGCAGGCGGAACGGGGAACGCCGCAGCAGGGCCAGACCCTTGGTGTCGATGCCGTAGCGGGCCGCCAGGGGATCGCGGATCAGCTGGCGGGCCAGCAGCCCGCGGAACAGCTGCTCAAGGGAGGAGCCCTGGAGTTCCAGAAGCTGATCAGCCGGCAGGGGCGGCCTGGATGGGGCCGGCAGATCCGGGGATCTCAGGCTGCCGGCCGGGCCGACGGCGGCGGGCCTGTCGGAGGCTTCGCCGCGCCAGCGCACCTCGGAGGACTGCAGCGACAGGGACAGACAGCCCTCCTGGTAGGCCTCCAGCAGGGGGGCGAGGGGACCCACAAGCGCCCCGAGGCCGGACGCGTTCCAGAACACCCCCTGGCCGGTCTCCAGCCGGGGGAGGCAGGCGCTGAACAACCCGCGGCCGGCCCGCTGGTCCGGTCGCAGCTGGTCCTGCAGGAGGCGCCGGGAGAGGGGATCGGGTGCCACCACCAGCAGGTTGCCCACCCGCAGGGCATCGGCAGGCAGGGGCCGACCGGCTCCGGCTCCGGCGTTTTCCTGCACCACCAGGTACGCACCGCCATCGGTGTGGGGTCCCCAGAACTGCCACCAGGTGCGGCGCTGCTCGCGCCACAGGCGGGTAGCCGTGGCCTCGCCGAGGCGTTCGCTCCACAGGGCCGGGACCGGCCGCTCGGGACTGGCGGGGAAGCTCTGCAGCAGGCTGCTCACCGCCATCAGCTGCTCGAGCCCCTGGGCCCGGGGCCGGGGCCAGCGCCACAGGGCCAGGCCCGGCAGGAGCAGCAGGAGCAGCAGCGTGACCGTGGTGAGCGGCAGGGGCGGCAGCGGAAGCCTGCGGGGCAGACGCGGCAGGGCCAGAGCCGCCGTGGGCGATCCCATCAGCGGTTGCGGCCCTCACTGGAGCGGCGCCGACGCTTGTCCCGCCATTCGACGGTGGAGAGATAGATCACGCCCACGCTCACGAAGAGCAGCAGGGCGGAGGCGAGGCCCGCCAGCAGGGTGGTGGTGGGGAAGGCCAGATCAGAAACCGATGCTGTTGTCACCGTTGCGGCCCCACACGACCATGGCGATCGAGAAGCTGAAGATGGCCGCCAGGGCGGACCAACCAAGGGTGATCAACATCGGGACCGGTTCAAGACTGCGCGCATGTTACCTACGCTGGTGACCGGCAGCCTCTGTGGGCCCATGGTCGTCGCTCCCTCGAGAAGTACCGCCCCGATCGCCCAGCGCCGGTCTGAGGGCTACCCCAGCGTCAACGTGATCGTGCTCGACGACGACGTCAACACCTTCCAGCACGTGGTGGCGGTGCTCGTGCGCCACCTGCCCGGCATGCAGCCCGACCGGGCCTGGGAGCTGGCCCACCGGATCGATGGCGAGGGTTCGGCGGTGGTCTGGAGCGGACCGCTTGAGCAGGGGGAGCTTTACCACCAGCTGCTCTCCGCCGAAGGGCTGACGATGGCGCCCCTGGGCCACGGCTGAGCGGCACCCATGGCCCGGCTGGTGATCACCCACAGCACCTACGTGGAGGGCCTGATCCCCCTGCTGCGAAGGCTGGCGACCCTGAAGGAGATCGACACGATCACCCCGGCGGTGATCACCCGGGTCAGGGGCCGCAGCGTCGGCCTGCGGCTGCGGGTGTCGACCCCGATCACCGGAGGCCACAAGCTGCTGGCCCGCCGGGGCAGCACGGCCCAGGAGGTGTTCGTCGTCACCCGGCTGAGCCGGGATCAGCTGCAGGAGGAGCTGGATCGGTTGACGAACTGAGCAGGCTGGTGGGGGCCACCCGTTCGTAGACGGCCGGGGTGCCGAAGCGGCCGTAGGCGCCGCTGTCGCGGAACCAGTTCGCCCCTTCCACCACCTGGAGATCGCTGGGGTGCAGTCCCCAGCGCTGCTCGAGGTAGGCCGATGCAGCGGCCGCATCGAAGCGGGGCTGGCCCCAGGCCACGATCGCCAGGGCCAGGGCGCGGATCCGCAGGGCGCCGGCGGGACTTTCCTGGATCTCCTCCTCCAGCAGGAAGGTGCGGAAATCGCCCCCGGACTCGCCTTCCAGGGGGTATTTCTGCAGGTACAGCGCCCGGGCTCTGGGAAACACCGGACCCGGGGCGCGGGCGAGCAGGCGCTCGAAGGCCTGCAGGAAGCTCGAGGGCTCGCTGTTCACGGCGGCAGGGGGGGGGCGTCTCCCCAGCATGCCGGGCCGGGTGTGATCGGGATGGGCTGAAAAGGGTGGACCGCCGTGCCGTCTTGCCCCAGTGTTCGACCTGGATGAACCAGAAGGGGAGTCAGGGGCGGGGCTTCGTTTCCGGCAATGAAGCCGGTCTACGTTGCCGTCGCTGAAGACTCCCCATGTCGAAAGGGAGTCAGATCAGAAAACTGTGAAAGGCAGTCACCAACACAGCAGTCCGATCACATTCTAGGCGGGTTGGGGCGGGAGCGGCCAGATGGCCCGCACCTCGGCCAGCAGGCGCTGCCGCTGCAGCTCCCGCTCCTCCGCGGTGCTGCCATCCAGGAGCAGGGTCAGATGGCCCAGCTTGCGGCCCACCCCACCGCCCCGCTTGCCGTACCAGTGCAGATGGGCGCCCGGAAGCGCCTCCAGCGCCCGCCGGCGCACGAGCTGCTCGTCATCGCCCGTCTCCGGCGCCAGCAGGTTGACCATCAGCGCCCCGGGCACGACGGCATCGGTGGAACCCATCGGCAGCCCGGCGACGATCCGCACCTGCTGGGCGAACTGGCTGGTGCGGCAGGCCTCGATCGTCAGATGGCCGGAGTTGTGGGTGCGGGGGGCCAGCTCGTTGACCTGCAGCCCCGAGCGCCCGTAGAAGAACTCGATCGACAGCACCCCCACGTAGTCGAGGGCGGTGAGCAGGGAAGCGGCCACATTGCGGGCGAACACCTCGACCCGATGGTCCACCGGTGCCGGGAACAGCACCCAGTCGCAGACACGGCTGTGCTGGTGGGTCTGCACCAGGGGGTAGCAGGCCACCTGCCCCTGCCGGTCACGGCAGGCCACGAGTGCCAGTTCCTGCTCGAAGCCCACCAGTTCCTCAAGGATCCAGTCGTCCGGCTCGACGCGCTCGAGCAGCTCCTCGAGGGCCCCCAGGTCGGCCACCGGAACCGTGCCCCGGCCGTCGTAGCCCCCCCGGCTGGCCTTGGCCATCAGGGGAAAGGCGAAGCCTTCAGGGAGACGCGGCAGGGCCGGCGCCTGCAAGGGACGCGGGGGAGCCACCAGCGGCAGCCCATCCGCGTCGCGAGCCTGGGTGAGGGGCGGCTCCGGCTGGAGCACATCGGCCAGGGGGCACCAGCGGGGGGCGGGCAGATGCAGGTCGCCAAGCAGCCGCCGCTGGCCCGCCTTGCTGACCAGGGGCTGGAGGGCGTCGAGACCCGGCAGGAACTGCAGGGCGGGCCCCTCGAGGGCCCGCAGGTCCTCGAGCGGGATCCACTCGTTCTCGAAACTTATGGCGCCGCAGCGGCCGGCCAGCTCCTGGGTGGCGTTCACGTCTTCGACCGGCGCCAGCACCACGCTGGCGGCGGCGCGGGTGGCCGGATCCTCGGCGCCGGGCGTCTGCACGTGAAGGGCGACACCGAGATCCCGGGCGGCCTCGGCCAGCATCCAGGCCAGCTGGCCGCCGCCGACGATGCCGATGGCATCCAGCGGTGCCGGCGTGGTCTGGGAAAGGGGGTCCGCGATGATCTGCACCCTGGGGTTGGTGGCTCGAAGCGGAAACCAGCCTGCCACTACAGCGTCGATGCCTTCTCGCCTGGGGTCCCAGGCGGGAGCTCAGCGGGGGATCACTGGAGCGGGTTCTCGGCGGCGAAGGCGTAACGGAGCAGGCTGAGCAGGAGCACGATCAGGAAAAGGGCCAGCCCGACGGTGCAGGCGTAGCTGATCTCCAGCTCGGAAAAGGCCTGGTCGTACACGTAATAGACGATCGTGCGGGTGCTGTCGGCCGGCCCCCCCTGGGTCATCAGGTAGACCTCCTCGAACACCTTGGTGGCCCCGATCGCCGAGATCACCGCCACCAGGGTGATGTAGGGCCTCAGCAGGGGCAGGGTGATGTCCAGATGGCGGCGCCAGCCCTCGCTGCCATCCAATGCCGCCGCCTCGTAGAGATCGGCGGAGATCCCCTGCAGGCCGGCCACGAAGATGACCATGTAATAGCCGAGGCCCTTCCAGAGGGTCACGAGCATCACCGAGGGCAGGGCCAGGCCGGTGGAGGTGAGGAAGCCGATCGGTGAGAAGCGATCCCCCAGCAGGGCACCGAGCCAGCCGTTGACCAGGCCGTTCTCGGCGTAGAGCCAGCGGAAGGCGATCGCCGCCACCACCAGCGACACCAGCACCGGGGTATAGAAGGCGCCACGGAACCAGTGGATGCCCGGCAGCTGTCGGTTGACCAGCACCGCCAGGGCCAGGGATCCGAGCACGATCGGCGGCACCACCCCCACCAGATAGAGAAAGGTGGTGCCCGTGACCCGCAGCAGCATCGGGTCGGCCAGCAGGCGGCGGAAGTTGGCCAGGCCCACGAAGGTGAGCGGCTCGCCCACATCCAGCCCGGTCCGGGTGAAGCTGATCACCAGGGCCATGGCCGCCGGGATCAGCACCGACACGGCGAGCAGCACCAGGGCGGGGGTCAGGAACGCCCAGGCGGAGCGGGTGGCAGCCGGTGCGGCGGGGGTGGGTGGGGCCATGGGTGCATCCTGCCGGAGCCGGGGCGATGCACAATCGGAACCGAGGCAGGAGCCCCCTTGGTGCCGCCCCACCCCTTTCCCCATGACCCCAACGCCGACGCCGAAGCAGGTGCTGCGGGAGGTCTTCGGCTACGACGCCTTCCGCGGCCCCCAGGCCGCCATCGTCGAGCACGTCTGCGCGGGGGGATCGGCCCTGGTGCTGATGCCCACCGGTGGCGGCAAGTCGCTCTGCTATCAGATCCCGGCCCTCTGCCGGCCGGGCACGGCCGTGGTGGTGTCGCCCCTGATCGCCCTGATGCAGGACCAGGTGGGGGCCCTGCGGCAGGCAGGCGTGCGGGCGGCCGCCCTGCACTCGGCCGAGAGCGGCGAGGCGGCGGCGGCCACCTGGCGGGAGCTGCAGGCCGGGAGGCTGGATCTGCTCTACGTGTCGCCGGAGCGGCTGCTGAACGGTGATCTGATCGAGCGGCTCGCCGATCTGCCCCTGGCCCTGTTCGCCATCGACGAAGCCCACTGCGTCTCCCAGTGGGGCCACGATTTCCGGCCCGAGTACCTGCAGCTGGCGGTGCTCGCCGAGCGCTTCGGGGCCGTACCCCGCATCGCCCTCACGGCCACCGCCGATCCCCGCACCCGGACCGAGATCGTGGCGCGCCTGGGCCTGCAGCAGGCAGCGGTGTTCCTGGCCAGCTTCGATCGGCCCAACATCCGCTACCTGCTGCGGGACAAGAGCGAGCCGAAACGCCAGCTGCTGGAGTTTCTCGCCAGCCAGCGGGGCCACGCCGGCATCGTCTACGCCCGCACCCGCAAGCGGGTGGAGGAGTTCGCCACCCTGCTGGCGGCCGAGGGGCATGACGCCCTGCCGTACCACGCCGGCCTGGCGGCGGACACACGCAGCGCCGCCCTGGAGCGGTTCCGCCATGGCAGCGGCGTGATCGTGGTGGCGACCATCGCCTTCGGCATGGGCATCGACAAGCCGGACGTGCGCTTCGTCGCCCATGTGGACCTGCCCAAGAGCCTGGAGGCCTACTACCAGGAGACGGGCCGGGCGGGCCGCGATGGGCTGCCCGCCATCGCCTGGATGGTGCACGGCGCCGCCGACGTACCGCCGCTGCGCCGCTTCATCGAGGAGTCCGACGCCGAACCGGCCCAGAAGCGCATCGAGCATGGCCGGCTCGACTCCCTGATCGGCTTCGCCGAGACCTCCGGCTGCCGCCGCCGGATCCTGCTCGACTATCTCGGCGAAACGGGCAGCGCCGACTGCGGCAACTGCGACGTCTGCCTGGAGCCGAACCAGGGCGTGGACGTGACCGAGCCGGCCCGCAAGGCCCTCTCGACCGTGTACCGGACCGGCGGCCGCTTCGGGGCCGCCCATCTGGTGGACGTGCTGCTGGGGGGCGACACCGCCCGGGTCCGCAGCCTCGGCCATGACCAGCTGGGGGTGTACGGAATCGGCAGGGAACTGGACCGGCTGCAGTGGCGCAGCCTGTTCCGCCAGCTCACCGCCAGGGGCTACCTGGTGGCGGCCGCCGATGGCCACGGCGGCCTGCAGTTCGGCCCCGATGACCTGGTGCGGCCGCTGCTGCGGGGGGAGTCGCGGCTTGAGGTCCGGCTGCCGCCTCCGGCCCGGGAGCGGCGTGGGGGGCGCCCCTCCGGGAACGCCACACCAGGGGCCAGCGCGGAGTCCGCCGATCCGGAACTCCTGGCGGCCCTGAAGGCCTGGCGGCTGGAGCAGGCCCGGCAGCAGCGCCTGCCTCCCTATGTGGTCTTTCACGACCGCACCCTGGTGGCCATCGCCGAACGCCGCCCCGCCTGCCTTGAGGAACTCGCCGGTCTCACCGGCATCGGCAACGCCAAGCTGGCCAGCTACGGGGAGGCGGTGCTGGAGGTGGTCCGGCGCCAGTCGCCCCAGGCCTAGCCTCGGGCCACCCTCGCCCCTTCCTCCGTGCTGCAGGAGTACCGCACCATCACGGTGTCCCTCGCTGCCGATCCCTACCCGATCCTGATCGGTGAAGGCCTGCTCGGGGGCCTCGGGTCCTTCCTGCTCGAAAGAGGAATCCAGAGCGGCACCCGGGTGCTGATGGTGACCAACCCCGACGTGGAGGGGTTCCATGGCGCCCTGGCGCGGCAGAGCCTGGAGGCCAGCGGCTTTGTGGTTCAGACGCTGGTGATCGAGGCCGGGGAGGAACAGAAAAACCCCGCCACCGTGGCCGCCATCCACGACGCCGCCTTCGCCCACCGCCTGGAGCGGAGCTCCCTGATCGTCGCCCTCGGCGGCGGTGTGGTGGGGGACATGGCGGGCTACGCCGCCGCCACCTGGCTGCGGGGCATCGCCGTGGTGCAGGTGCCCACCACACTGCTGGCGATGGTGGATGCGGCCATCGGCGGCAAGACCGGGGTGAACCATCCCGGTGGCAAGAACCTGATCGGCGCCTTCCACCAGCCGAAGCTGGTGCTGATCGACCCCCTGGTGCTGGCGACCCTTCCGGAACGGGAGTTCCGAGCCGGGATGGCGGAGGTGATCAAGTACGCCGTCATCGGCGACGGGATCCTCTTCCGGGATCTGGAGACGGCCGCCGAACGGGACCCCCGCGGAGGCCTGGCCAGCCGGGAAGCCCTCGGCCCCGTGCTCCTGCAGCGGCTGCTGGAGCGCTCGGCAGCCGCCAAGGCCCGCGTGGTGGCGGCGGACGAACGGGAAGGGGGATTGCGGGCGATCCTCAATTACGGACACACCCTGGGCCACGCGGTGGAGAACCTCAGCGGCTACGGCACCTGGCTGCACGGCGAAGCCGTGGGGCTGGGCATGCTGGCGGCCGGCGACATCGCCGTGGCCATGGGTCTGTGGAGCCAGGCGGATCAGGACCGCCAGCGACGCCTGATCGCCGCCGCCGGCCTGCCCATGGACTGGCCGGCCCTCGATCCGGAGGCGGTGCTGGCCTCCCTGCAGGCGGACAAGAAGGTGCGCCAGGGGAAGGTGCGTTTCGTGCTGCCCACCGGTGTGGGCTCGGTCACGATCCGCGACGACGTCGAACCCGCCACCATCAGGGCCGCCCTGGCGGTCGCCAGTTCGATCGGCGCCCCCTGACATGGCGGCCCGATCCGGGGGGTTCCTGCCGGCCATGCCCCGCAGGGAAGGGGTTCAATCGTGGTCTTTCGCTGACAGGGAAGGCGCGATCCCCCCGGATCGGAGACCATCACCGGAAGGTTTTATTCACCACGGCCCATGAGCAGTCGTCCCAGCCGGTTCAACAACTTCCTGAGCCAGCCCCTGCGACGACTCGGTGCCCTGGCCCGAACCATCGGGCTCGGCGGCCAGGAAGAGACCGCTGAGCCCGACCCATCCGCCGCTCCCGTGGCGGAGCCTCCGGCGGCGGCGGCTCCGGCCCAGGCGCCCTCCACCCCTGACCCCGCGCCCCAGGAGACCGGCGGTGGAGCCAGCTGGGTGGCCTTCGTGCCCCGTGATCCCCAGTGGTCCCAGGTGCGCTGGTTCATCGAGCCGGCCGACCGCCAGCGGGCCCAGGCCGAAGGGGCCACCCAGCTGTGCCTGCGCGTCGCCGACGTCACGGGCCTCGATGGGGGATCCACCCATCCCCACACCCTGCAGGAGGTGGTCGTCGACAGCCAGGCCAGCGAGTGGTATCTGCCGGTTCCCCTCTCCGGACGCGACTACAGGGTGGAACTGGGCTTCCGCAAGGGGGGCAGTGGCGGCTGGATCTCCATGGCCTTCTCCGCCACCGCCCATGTGCCGGAACTGGACGGACCGGCCCTGACGACGCCCGATCCCTTCGTGGCCTTCTCCATGCCGCCCGCCGCCGAGCCGGCTCCTGGAGCCATGCCGGGTCGGGAGATCGTCAACGATCTGCACGAGCGGCTCTACCAGAGCGCCACCAGCCCCTGGCGTCGCCTCGGCCGTGGCTCGGAGGCCTTCCACGAGATGGATTCCGCCGCTGGTCTCGCCGCAGGCGGTGCCTTGTCCGCCTCCGGCGCCGGCCCCTGGGCCTCCGGCCGCAGCGGTTCCGGCATCGGTGGGGTGGCCCCCCGCCAGCGCTCCTTCTGGCTGGTGGCCGACGCCGAGCTGATCGTCTACGGCGCCACCGACCCCTCGGCGAGCCTCAGCATCGGCGGTGAGGCCGTTCCCCTCTCCGCCGATGGCACCTTCCGCCTGCAGGTCCCCTTCCGTGACGGCCAGCAGCTCTACCCGATCGAGGCCCTGGCGGCCGATGGCGAGCAGAAGCGCAGCATCACCATGGAGTTCCGCCGCACCACCCCCCACGCCAACGTCAATCCGCGCGAAGAGGCCCAGTCGGAGTGGTTCTGAGGAGCCTCAGTGGCTCTCCCGCAACTCCTCGGTGCAGATGGTGATGCACTCACCGTCGTCGAGGGAGCAGGTGGTGATGCAGGCGAAGTAACGCTCGACGGGATCGTCGTTCGAGGTGCCATTGACAGCAAGCTGATCCGCCGACCGAACGGCAGCCCGATCAGCCACGCGATCACCCAGAACCCTGTCCATGGCCGCTCCTCTGGAAGTCTTTTCAACCTAACCTCATCGCCTGATGGCGCCTGAAGGATTGAGCAGGAATGCTCAATCCTTTGTGAGGGGATGTAACGGCGGCGGTTGAGGTGTTGAAGGCTTGAGTTGTAACGCTGCGTTGAGATGTAACGCTCAGTTGCGTTGGAACCCTGGGTTCACACCGTGGGTGGCAGCAGGAACAGGGGCTCCGTCAACGGGGTCGGCGGCTCACCGTCGCGGCGCAGGGCGATCCAGCGGAATTCACCAAGCCCGGCGGGATCCACCAGCCGCAGCAGGATCTCCCTGCGCTGCAGCAGCTCCGCCAGCGGCGTGCCGCTCTGCTGCTGGAGGCCATGCAGACGCTGGGCCAGCCCGAGGGCCAGCAGGGCCTCCCCCTGACGGCAAACGCCCAGGGTCTGCCAGCCTCCGGCCCGGGAGGCCACCTCCAGGCTCTCCAGGCAGAGGTGGGCGGTCAGGTCCCAGTGGCCCGGCTCCTGCAGCGGGTCGTCGCTGGCCCGCTGGCGCCGGTAGGCCATCAGGGTGCCGTTGCTGCGCTGGGGCGCGTAGTAGCGGCAGGCCTGGTGGGCGTAGTCGATCACCAGCAGCCAGCCCTGGGCGAGCGCTTCACCACAGGCGGCCAGCCAGGGGGCCAGACCGGGATGGAGCTCGCTGCACCAGCCCTCGGGGCGGCGTTCATCGAGGGGAAGCAGTCCAAGGTCGGCCAGGGGCTCCAGCAGGGCCCCTGAGAGGGGCTCGCCGGCCTCCAGGCGCAGGCCGTCGCCCTCCAGGACGACCCGCTGGCGGCACCAGCGCCCACCCCGGCGCTCGAACCGCTCCACGGCCAGGGCGTCGAGCACCTCGTGGGCCAGCACCACCCCGCGCACCGGGGCGTCCGCCAGGGTGCGGAAGTCGGCCCAGCGCACGGGCAGGGGGCAGGCGGCGAGCCGCCGGCGCTGCCGCTCGGCCATGCCGGCATTCGGCTCGACGAGTACCAGCTCGGTGCGCCTGGCCAGGGAGGGCCAGCCGCTGTGGAGCGCTTCGGCCAGCTGCAGGGCCAGCTGCCCCTCCCCCGGTCCGGTCTCCACCAGGGCCAGGGGTTCGTCAGCGGGCAGCTGGGCCAGCCACTGGGCCACCTGGGGGGCCAGCAGGCGGGCAAACTCCTCCCCCAGGGAAGGGGCCGTGGCGAAATCGCCTCCCGGGCCGATCTGGAGCCTGCCACTGCCGTAGGCGCCATGGTCCGGGTCGTGCAGGACCCACTCCATGTAGTCAAGGAACGGCACCGAGCCGCCCGCCGCCCGCAGGCGCTGGGCCAGCCAGTCAGGAGCCGCCGGGGAGCCGGGGTGGGACGTGGTCACGCGGCGTAGGGGGACTCGGTGAGAATGCTGACCGATGGACGACGGAACGATGCGAATGGCGGCAGATGGGGCAGCGGGATCGGTGGCGGTGACGGCGGAGACGGTTCAGGCACCGCAACGGCGCAGGCCCGCGCGAAGCGGCCCCCTGGGGCGGCGGCTCGGGGCCGCCCTGGCCACGGTCTGCCTCGTGCTCGCCACCTGGCTGCTGCCGGGCGGCGGCGGCCCCGCCGTGGCGGCGGACAACCCCCAGCTGCTGCCCGATCACCCCACCCCGGTGATCGACCTGGCCAAGGCCCTCACCGATGGCGAGCGGGGCGCCCTGGAGAGCGAACTCGAGGATTTCGAAGCCACCAGCGGCTGGAAGCTGCGGGTGCTGACCCAGTACGAGCGCACGCCCGGCCTGGCCGTCAAGGGTTTCTGGGACCTTGACGAGCGCAGCCTGCTGCTGGTGGCCGATCCCCGCGGCGGCAACCTGCTGAACTTCAACGTGGGCGAAGCCCTGTTCGCCCTGATGCCCCGCACCTTCTGGGTGGAACTCCAGACCCGCTACGGCAACCAGTTCTATGTGCGGGACCACGGCGAGGACGGCTCGATCCTCTCCGCCATCCACGCCGTGAAGGGGTGCCTGGCGATCGGCGGCTGCCAGGTGGTGCCAGGCCTGCCCCAGGAGCAGTGGATCCTGACCCTATGCACCTCGATCCTGGGCGGGCTGATCGTGGGGTTCGCCGCCTTCCCCCGCCAGGAGGGTCGACGGGTGGAGTGGACCTGGGTGCTGCTGCTCTCGCCCCTGTGGGTGATCCTGTTCGTCGCCCTGGGCATGGGACCGATCATCACGCGCACCCACGACGTGCTGCCGCTGCTGCGCAACGTGCTGGGCTTCCTCGGAGCGGCGGTGCTGGCCTACCTGATCGCCCAGAAGACCCTCGGAGGGGTGCGGCTGGAGGGCAAGGGGGAAGGCTGAGTGCTCAGGGAGCGGAAGTGGCGGGGGTGCTGACGCGCTCCAGCTGACAGGACAGGCTCTCGTCGCTGCAGGCCGGGGGCACCTGACGGATGGCCACGTCCTCCCAGACGGCGGCGGCTTCCCGACGGAGCTGGGCCAGGTTCTGCTCGTAGAAGCGGCGCAGGTCGTTCAGGCGCTTCACGGGCTGCCCGTAGAAGCTGCGGCCGGCCAGGGTGGGGAAGGAGGCCCACTCGGGAGCGAGACGGGCGACCAGGTCGGAGCTCAGCTCGCCGCGGTCGGCCAGGTGCAGGGCACCGCGGCGCTGCACCAGGAACAGGGCGGCCTGGTCCTGGGACTCCGGTCCGAAATCGCGCACGCCGAGGGCCCGGGTGACCATGTCCCAGGTCGGGGGCATGAACTGGTAGGCGCCGGCGGCGGCACTGGCGTAGCGGGCCGTGCGCATGACGCGGTTGGGATGGCGCTCGAGGGAGTCGAACAGGCTGCCGCCGAAGAGGATCCGGTAGCCGATTTCATGGCCATTGGCCCAGGTGCCCTCGGCGTAGCGGATCGTGTTGAGCAGGGCGCGCCGCTCGGGGGTGATGGCGAAGACCCGGGGGGCGGCCGGCAGCGGCGTCAGCATCGCGACCCGCGTGGGGCCGGCGGAGGCGGCGCTGCTGGCCCCCCAGCCCTGGGAGCCCTCGGCGGCCCTGACTGGCCCGGCCAGGCTCAGACCCAGTCCGGCGAGGGCGAGAAGCAGGGGGGTGCGCTGAAGGTTCGGCAAGAGGAGAGGTCGTGAAGGACAAGTGGGGGAAGACCCGTTGCAGTAACAACAGAGTCAATCCGGCTTGATGCGCTTGGTGTGACCAGGTCTTCTGGAGAACGACAACAGGAAGAACCAGTGATCCCGTGGCAGAGTAATTGAATTCATGCCGCCGAGACTTGGCGGTAATTTGCCGATGAATCAGCAGAATCGATTCCTTATTTGTGACGGTCGAACAACTGTCTACTTGTATCAAGAATGACGTTTTGCATTCCGGTTACAGCCAGGGACTGATATCTCCCGGATTCGATGAACAGATGATCAAATCCTGAAGGCCTGCCCCATAGGCAGTGCTGATCGTCCCTCCAGCCAGGTCACGAGCGTCCGTGCGGCGGTGGACGCCCCGTCGTCCGCCAGGGGGCCGCGCCGGGGGGGAATCAGGGGCTGGTCCAGCTCCCAGTCGCCGCGGCGGAAGGACTCCTGGCTCAGCAGCCGGTGCCAGCCGTGGTTGCGCAGGTCCTCCTCCAGCACCGGCGCCTCGGCGAAGCCGCTCCGGTGCACCAGATGGATGCCCACCCCCTGGCTGAAGGCCTCGCAGAAACTGCTGTAGCCGGGCTTGGTGATCAGCCGTCCGGCCAGGGGCATCAGGTCGAGGGGGCGCACCCCCGGCGGCAGGCAACGGCCATTGGGCACCGTGGCCAGCAGCGGCTCCGGCCCGATGAACACATGCTCGGGCCAGCGGGCCAGCAGCGCCGGGTCGATCGCCATGCCGAGCCCCCCGAAGCTGACCAGTACCACCCGCTCCCGGTCCGCCGGCAGGTCCAGCTCCCGGGCCAGCCGTTCGCCATCGAGCCGGGGCCGGGAGCAGGTCAGGCCCAGCCGCACCTCCGGTACCCCCCAGTCCATCGGCAGGGACAGGGGGCAATGGAGCAGCAGATCCCCCTGGCCGTAGAGCTGCCGGTGGCGATCGGCCCAGGGACGGAAGGCCGGGCCCATGGGGGCATGGATCACGTCCCAGCCGAAGCTGGCCAGCCACACGAGCGGCACTTGCAGTCGACGGGCCAGCAGGGCCGCCGCCGGAGGCACATCCCCCAGCACCAGGACCGGCTGACGCTGGTCCTCCAGCCAGCGGGCCTCGCGCTCCACCAGCGCCGGCAGCTCCTCCTCCAGCCGCTCGAGGGCGGCCAGGGTGGCGACGGCATCGGCTCCGAGGGCATCGGCCTGGATCACCCCCACGTCCCAGCGGCAGGGGCGCAGCTCGTAGGGCACACGTCCGAAGGACAGCTCCAGGAACCCCTGGGGCAGCCCGGTGGAGACCACCAGCCGCCAGTCGGGCCTCAGGGCGGCCAGTTCAGAGAGCACCGAGACCGTGCGGGATCCGTGGCCGAAGCCATGGCTGCTGACGCAGGCGTGGATCAGCAAGGACTCAGCACCCCCGCCGCCGGCAGGGACGCCGTCCAGAGGGTCTGCTCGTAATGGAGGGCGCCGTTGATGCCGTACCAGCGGTGGCTGATGTGGCGCAGATCGCCGTCTGAGAAGACGACCCAGCTGAAGTGACGCAGGGCCCGTCCCTGCTGATCCACGCCGTGGCGGGGAACAGAGGCGGTGTTGAGGAAGGCGGTGCCCTGGGCGTCGCGGCGGAAGCTGAGCCGTTCCCCCTGGTGATGGCAGAGGGCGTGATGCATGTGGCCGAACACCACCAGGGGCAGGCGGCGGCGGCGGCGGATCTGGTCCACCGCCAGGGCCAGATCCTGATCCCCCCAGTCGCAGGCGGGTGCCTTCCAGTCCCGGCCGCAGAGGTCGTCCACCTGGGTGCCCAGGCCGCTGGGGCCGGAATGGGCCAGCAGGATCAGCGGCAGCTGGGGATCGGCGGCCAGGGCCGCCCGGCTGATGCGCTCGGCGGACTCCTGCAGGCCCACCGGTCCGTAGACCGATCGCACCGCCTTCGAGAGGTGGAAGCCGCCGCCGGCGGTGCCGGGACGGGCGCCCACCACCGCCAGCCCGGGAGGGCGCAGCTCCCTCAGACCCCAGCCGCAGTGCCGCTCGCCGAGCAACTCCAGCTGGCGGCGCAGGGTGCGGCCGCTGCCGTCCTTGCCGGCATCGTGGTTGCCGAGCACGCAGGCGATCGGCAGCTCCAGGGTGGCGAGCAGTTCGGGGATGCGGCACTTGCCGTCGCTGAGGTCGCCCACCAGCAGCAGGGCATCCGGACGGATCCGATCCAGCACGTCGTGGTCACTGCGATCCCACTGGTCGTGCAGATCCCCCGCGATGGCGATGTTCAGCTCAGCCAATACCGACCGCTTCCTAGAGTGGGATCATCGTGCATGAGAAGGGGCATCGGTTGGTCTTCACGCAGACGCTGACCCACACGCCCCAACCCAGCCCTGAGGCCTGCCCGCCCCGTGCTGAGCTGGCCACCGCGATCGAAACGCTCAAGAACGAGCGCAACGCCATCATCCTGGCCCACTACTACCAGGACGACGCCATCCAGGACTGCGCCGATTTCATCGGCGATTCCCTCGAGCTCTCCCGCCGCGCCGCCAGCACCGACGCCGAGGTGATCGTCTTCTGCGGCGTCCACTTCATGGCGGAGACCGCCAAGATCCTCAATCCTGGCCGCACGGTGCTGCTGCCCGACCTGGAAGCCGGCTGCAGCCTCGCCGACGCCTGTCCGGCCGATGCCTTCGCCGACTTCCGCCGGCACCACCCCGACCACGTCGTGGTGAGCTACATCAACTGCTCCGCGGCGGTGAAGGCCCAGAGCGACCTGATCTGCACCAGCAGCAACGCGGTCCACCTGGTGCAGCAGCTGCCGGCCGATCGCCCGATCCTGTTCGCCCCCGACCAGAACCTGGGGCGCTGGGTGGCCCGCCAGAGCGGCCGGGAGCTCACCCTCTGGCCCGGCAGCTGCATCGTCCACGAGACCTTCAGCGAGCAGGCCCTGCTGCGCCTGCGCCAGGAACACCCCGAGGCCGAGGTGATCGCCCATCCGGAGTGTCAGCAGCACCTGCTCGATCTGGCCGACTTCATCGGCTCCACCAGCAAGCTGCTGCAGCGCACCCAGACCAGCCCGGCCCCCTCCTTCATCGTGCTCACCGAGCCGGGCATCCTCCATCAGATGCGGCGGCGGGCACCGGAGAAGACCTTCCATGAGGTGCCCGGGGCCGATGGCTGCAGCTGCAACGCCTGCCCCTACATGCGGCTGAACACCCTCGAGAAGCTGTGGCAATGCCTCCACACCATGGCGCCGGCCATCGAGCTCGACGAGGAGATCCGCTTGCGGGCTCTGGTGCCGATCGAACGCATGCTGGCGATGAGCGCCTGAGGGGCCGGCCCGGACCCCTGGACTCGGCAGCGGCTCAGTAGCTGTAGTTGGCCACGAACAGCGAGCCGGCATCACCGGAGGGTTCGGAGCCGGCCACATAGGCCCCGCGGGCCGCGGCGCCGTTGGCCCGGGCGCGGGCCAGCAGGGCCGCCTGGCCCGCCGCCGTGTCGCTCCCCTTCCATTCACTCAGGCAGGAATGCTGCAGGGCCCGGCCGTAGGAGAACCCCAGGTGCCAGGGGGCGCCCGGGTCGGCGGCATGGATGGCCGAGAGCAGGACACTGGCCTCCTCCTCCCCCAGTCCCCCCGAGAGGAACAGGATCGCCGGCACGGCCGGGGGCACGCTGCGGCGCAGGGTGCGGACGGTGTAGGCCGCCACCTGGGCGGCGCCGGGACGGTCGGAGCCTTCGGCGCCTGGCAGGGTCATCGAGGGTTTGAGCAGGGTGCCCTCCAGGAACACGCCGTTGCGGCCAAGGGCCTCGTAGACGCTGCGCAGCACCCATTCCTGCACCGCCGCAGTGGTGAGGATGTCGTGGTCGCCGTCCATCAGGATCTCCGGCTCCACGATCGGCACCAGGCCCTCCTCCTGGGCCGTGCGGGCGTAGCGGGCCAGCCCCCAGGCGTTCTCGCGCACGCACAGCTCCGAGGGGCAGCCGTCAGCGCTGATGCGCAGCACGGCCCGCCATTTGGCGAAGCGGGCACCGCGGGCGTAGGCCAGGGCCGCCCGCTCCTGCAGCCCCCGCAGGCCCGTGCACCAGGTCTCGCCGGCCAGGCCTCCGGCCAGGGGCTCGACACCGAGATCCAGCTTGATCCCGACCACCAGCCCCTGCTCCTTGAAGAGATCGACGATCGATCCGGCCGGCCGGCCCGGGATCGGGGCCGCCTCCTGGTAGAGGGTTTCCTCGTAGAGGATCACGCCGCTGATGGTCTCTCCGAGTCCGGGGGTGGTGGCCAGCAGGGTGCGGTAGGCGCGGCGGTTCTCCTCGCTGTTCTCGACGCCGATCGCCGCGAAGCGCTTGCCGATCGTGCCGGTGGATTCGTCCGCCGCCAGCAGGCCGGTGCCCGGCCGGGCCAGGGCGGCCGCGGTGGCCTCCAGCTCCTCGCGATGGGTGTCGAGTGACATCGGGCCAGGGGCGACGGCTGTCCCCATGGCTAGTGGTGAGCCCGCACGCCGTCAATGGGCCCGGGGCCGCCAGGATGCCGCCATCCCCCTGCAGCGGCACCAGCGCGCCATGGCCCTGCCGCCCGACGGCCTGCTCCAGCTCACCCCCCAGGGGCTCTACTGCCCGGCGGCGGCGGCCTGGATCGACCCCTGGCGACCGGTGAGCCGGGCCCTGATCACCCACGGCCATGCCGACCACGCCAGGCCCGGCAGCGCCGCCTACTGGGCGGCGACCCCTGGTGAGGGCGTGCTGCGCCAGCGGTTGGGGGCCGGCATCGAACTGACGGGGGTGGCCTATGGCCAGGAGCGCCGCATCGGCGAGGCCCTGGTGTCGTTCCATCCGGCCGGCCATGTGCTGGGCTCGGCCCAGATCCGGATCACCGCCGGCGGCGAAACCTGGCTGATCAGCGGCGACTACAAGCGCGATGCCGACCCCAGCTGCGACCCCTTCGAGCCGGTGAGCGCCGACGTGCTGATCACCGAGGCCACCTTCGGGCTGCCGATCTACCGCTGGCGGCCCGGCCACCGGGTGGCCGCCGAGATCCTGGCCTGGTGGCGCGGGGCACCCCACCGCCCCTCTGTGCTGTTCGCCTACGCCTTCGGCAAGGCCCAGCGACTGCTGGCGGAGCTGGCGGCGCTGGGGGTGGAGGAGGAGGTGCTGCTGCACGGGGCGGTGCAGGCGCTGATGGAGCCCTACCGGAGCCAGGGCGTGGTGCTGCCGCCGACGCGACCGCTGAGCGAACTCCCCCGCAACACCGCACTGGCGGGGCGCCTGGTGCTGGCGCCACCCTCGGCCCACCGCTCGCCCTGGATGCGGCGGTTCACGACCCCCCAGACCGCCTTCGTCAGCGGCTGGATGGCGGTGCGGGGCGCGCGGCGGCGGCGCGGCTTCGAGCGGGGCTTCGCCCTCAGCGACCACGCCGACTGGGACGGGCTGCTGGCCACGGTCCGCGACTGCGGCGCCCGGCAGATCTACGTCACCCACGGCAACAGCGACGGACTGGCCCGCTACCTGCGCGAGGAGATGGGACTGGCGGCGGACCCCCTGGGGCGGGCCTTCGAGGGGCAGCGCAACGAGGAGGGAGAGGTGGCCGCAGCCTTGCCAGGCTGAAGCTTTACCGGCCTGAAGCATTACCGGCCTGAAGCCTTGAAGAGATCAAGGACCACTGAATGTTCGCGATGGAACCGCAGTATGGGCGGCGAGGGAATCAATAACTGTTGAAGGTCCGGGGTGACGGGGGCAGCTCGCCTTTAGCGTTCTTCAGGAAGGGACGGTGGCGTCATGGGTGAACGTGGGGGATCGGCAGACCACATCGCGACCCTCCACGATCGCCTGGCCGATTTCTGCCTGATCGCCGACCTCACCGACACCGACCTGCTCGCCTCCGATGCGCTGAGCGGCGAATTTCTCGCCTGCAATGATTCAGCCCACACCCATCTGGGGTACAGCATCCCGGAACTGCTTGCCCTGTCCCCGGAAGCGATCCAGGCCGATCCCGATCACGACGCTGCCTGGGTGGCCGAGCGTCGCCGCGAGCTGATCGCCGCCGGCGGCGGGACCATGCACACCCGTCATCGCTGCAGCGATGACTCCATCCGCGATGTCATCGTCCGCAGCCGTGTCCTGGAGATCGACGGGCAGCAACTGATCGTGAGCTGCGTCAGCGACGAAACCCAGCAGCGCCATCGGGAAATCCAACTCGCCGACACCCTCTCCCTGCTGGAGGAGGGATCCTCGATCAGCGGCATCGGTGTCTGGGATCTGCGCTTCAGTGACGGCCGCATGCGCTGGTCGGAGCAGACCCGGCGCCTCTGCAAAGGCCAGCGCAGCGGTGAGCACACCTCGCTCCGGGACTACGGCGCCCTGGTGCATCCCGACGACCGGCTCCGCTGGCACATGGATGTGCGGCGAGCCGTCACCCGGGGCGATGTGTTCCGCAGCTGCCATCGGCTCTGCTTCGGGGACGGCACGGAGGTGATGGTGGAGGCTGTGGGTCACCTCAGTTACGACCACAGCGGAGCGCCGGCGCGCATGGTGGGGACCCTCAGGGATGTCACCGGCGAGCAGGCCCTGATGCAGGCTGTGGCGGGCGAGCGCTCCTGCGACCCCCTCACCGGACTTCCCAACAAGCTCGCCACCCTGGAGGAGCTGAACCGACGCCTGAGCGGTCGCCGCTACAACGCGTCGATGGCGGTCCTGAGCCTGGATGTGGATGGTTTCGGGGACATCAACGACCACTTCGGATCCGATGTCGGCGATCGGGTGCTCCGCGCCATGGCCGGCCGGCTGCGGGATCTGATCGGCCCGGGCGACTGGCTGGCGCGGCTGGGCAGCGACCAGTTTCTGATCCTCATGGAGGAGGGAGTCCGCTCCATCGGTGATGCCATGGGCGCCGCCCGTCGTCTGCAGCAGGCGTGGGGCCAGCAGCAGCCGTTACTGAAGGACCTGCCCCTCGACCCGACCTTTTCCGTGGGCATCGCCACCTATCCCGAGCACGCCCAGGAGAGCCGGACGCTGATCCAGTGCGCCAACACGGCACTGATGAAGGCGAAGGCCCAGGGAAGCCTTCAGGTGTGTGCGTACTCCAGCACGATCAGCCGCCAGATTCAGGAGCGCATGGAGCTGAGCCTGCAGCTCTCCCAGGCGCTGGATCGCGAACAGTTCCGGCTGCTGATTCAACCGCAGCGAACCCCATCCAACGCGCTCGCCGGCGGAGAGATCCTGCTGCGCTGGACCAACCATCTGAGCCTCTCGGTACCGCCCAGCCATTTCCTGCCGCTGGCCGAGGAGAGCGGTCTGATCCTGCAGCTCTCCCCCTGGGTCCTGCGTCAGACCGCCCAGCGGATCAGCGACTGGCAGGCGGCGGGCCTCCGCCCCCCGCGACTGGCCCTGAACGTCTCCCCGCGGGAGCTGGAGCTGCCGGACGGGCGCTTCATCGGCGCCATGCTGGAGACCCTGGCGGAGCACCAGCTGCGGCCGGAGCAGCTGGAACTCGAGATCACGGAAACGGCGTTGATCCGCAATCCCCTGCTGGCCCGTGAACAGCTGCGGGTGCTGGCCGATCAGGGGTTCCGGATCGCGATCGACAACTTCGGAACCGGCTATTCCTCCCTGGAACTGCTGCGGACCCTGCCGGTCCATCGGCTCAAGATCGATCGCACCTTCGTGCAGGCGCTGGCGACCTCCCCCGTCGATCAGACCATCGTGGCCACCACCATCGCCCTGGCCCATGGCCTGGGGATGGAATGCACCGCCGAGGGGGTGGAGACCGAGGAGCAGCGCCGGATGCTGCAGGATATTGGCTGCGACTGCTTCCAGGGCTTCCTGTGCGGCCCTCCACTGGAACCGGAGGCCTTCGAGGCCCTGCTCCTGAATCCGGACGCCGCCGTGATGCCTCCCCCGGAGCGCTGGTCGAGCGCGCCGCAGGGCAGCGAAGCCCCGTCCAGCCTGCCGACGGATGGGGCCCATCTGCCCGGCACGTTCGAGCAGCTCACGTTGCTGCGAACGGCCGTGGACGCCAGCCGCGATTTCTTTCTGCTGCTGCAGTCGGTCCATCGCCATGACGGCAGTATCGAAGACTTCCGGGTTCTGGATGTCAACAGAGCCGTCTGCTCCCACCTGCAGCAGGACCGCGAGGCGATCCTGGGCCAGACCCTGCTGGCCATCAGCCCGTCGATGGGCCAGAAGGGCCTGATCGATCTGTATGGCGATGCCGCCATGCGCAACGTCCCCACCGCCGTCAGTGGCTTTGCCGCCACCGATGGGCCCATGGCCACGGGCCGTCGCCTGTTCGACATCGAGATCACCCCGGAGCGCGGCATGCTCGCGGTCACCTGGCGGGATGTGACCGAGCAGGACCAGGCCGCCCGCAGCCTGGCGGATGTGGCGGCCCTCTACCGACTGCTCGCCGACAACATCGTCGATGTGATGCTGCTGCTGAACCACCACCAGCAGGTGGTGTGGGTGTCGCCGTCGCTGCAGCCGATGACGGGCTGGCAGCAGAAGCAGTGGCACGGCCGGAGGTTCCGGGATCTGTTCGCCTCCGCCGAGGAGCCACCCGGGCCGGTGGATCTCGACCAGTGGCTGGCGGAGTCGGGCCCGATCCGCCAGGGCCGTCTGCGGCTGGCCGATCCCGGCGGAGGCTGGAGCTGGGTGCAGCTGAGCGTCCGCAGGCTCGACGGCGACCAGCTGCGCAGCCTCGATACCCAGGGGGTCGACACCAGTGGCGAGGTGGATCCGGTCGGGGCCCCCCTGAGCCTGGCCCATGGCTATGTGATCACGCTCCAGCCGGTGGATGAGCAGGTCCTGGAGGAACGCCTGCTGCTGCAGCGCGCCAACACCGATCCCCTCACGGGCCTCTGCAGCCGCGCCGCCATCCTCGAGCGGCTGGAGCGGCTGCTCCTGGATGAACGAGCCCACAGCGCCCAGCCCCTGGCCCTGCTCTTCTGCGACTGTGACGGCTTCAAGGGCATCAACGATCGCCATGGCCATGCCTGCGGTGATGCGGTGCTGAGAACCGTGGCCCGCAGGATCCAGGCCCGGACCCGCCGTGGTGACCATGCCGGCCGGATCGGCGGTGATGAGTTTCTGCTGCTGCTGGAGGGGATCGAGCATCTGGAGGATGCGATCGCCTTCGCCGAAGACCTCCAGACCAGCATCAGCGAGCCGATCACCTGGAGTGACGCCACCCTCGAGCCCTCGTTCTCGATCGGCATCGCCCTGCACGGGGCCGGGGAGGATGCGGATCTGTTCCTCCGGCGGGCCGACCGCAACATGTACACAGCCAAGGCCGCCGGCCGCCACCGGGTGGTCGCCCTCTGAACCTGGGGCTGAGGCCATGCAGCTGTTTGCCGAGCTGATCGAAACCCTGGAGCACAGCAGCGGCACCCGGGCCCGGGTGGCCGCTTTGACCGGCTTCTTCCGGGTGGCCGATCCGGCCGATGGCGCCTGGGCCCTGGCCCTGCTGCTGGGCAAGCGGCGCCGGCGGCTGATCACAGGCCGGCGGCTGCGGCAGATCGCTCTGGAGGGCTCCGGTCTGCCCGAATGGCTGTTCGATTCCTGCCACGCCCAGGTGGGGGATTCGGCCGAGACCATCGCCCTGCTGCTCCCCCGGCTGGCCCTGCCGCCGGCCCCGCCCCTGGAGCTGCCCCTGGCCGCGTGGATGGGCACGCGGTTGCCGGCCCTGGCCGCCCTGGAGGGCGAGGCGCAGGCCGAGGCGGTGCTGGCGGTCTGGGCGGGGCTCCCCGAGGGGCAGGTCTTCCTGTTCAACAAGCTGCTCACCGGTGGCTTCCGGGTGGGGGTGGCGGCCGGCCTGGTCACGCGGGCCCTGGCGGAGGTGGCAGGGCTGGAGGAGGCGGAGCTGGCCCACCGGCTGATGGGCGGCTTCGAACCCTCCCTGGAGACGATGGAGGCCCTGCTGGCGCCGCTGGAGGCCGGCGCGGCCGCCCCGATCAGCCGGCCCTATCCCTTCTGCCTGGCTTCCCCTTTGGAGCCGGAGCGCCTCGCCGCCACCGACCCCGCCGGCTGGCAGGTGGAGTGGAAGTGGGACGGGATCAGGGCCCAGCTGATCCGCCGCGACAGCCAGACCTTTCTCTGGAGCCGGGGCGAGGAACTGATCAACGGCAGCTTCCCCGAGCTGGAGGGGGTCGCCGCGTTGCTGGGGCCGGGCACGGTGCTGGATGGGGAGCTGACCGTCTGGCCGGCTGGGGCGAGCCAGCCCGCCGGATTCGGCCCCCTGCAGCGGCGGCTGGGGCGGCAGAAACCCGGCGGAGCCCTGCTGCGGGAGTGTCCCGCGGCCTTCGTCGCCTACGACCTGCTGGAGCAGGGGGACCGCGACCTGCGCCCCGAGCCCCTGGGCCGGCGCCGCGCCGCCCTGGAGGATCTGGTGCGGGGGCTGCCGGAGGCGGTCTCCACCCCCGCCGCCGGGCTCCTGCGCCTCTCCCCGGTGCTGCCGCTGGGGAGCTGGGAGGAGCTGGACACCCTGCGGCAGCAGGCCCGCTCGGTTGGCGCCGAGGGGCTGATGCTCAAGGCCCTCGATTCGGCCTACGGCGTCGGCCGGCGCCGCGGGCTGTGGTGGAAGCACAAGCTGGAGCCGATGGAGCTGGATGCGGTGCTGCTCTATGCCCAGGCCGGCAGCGGCCGCCGCGCCAACCTCCACACCGACTACACCTTCGGCCTCTGGGACGGCGAAGGCCGCCTGGTGACCTTCGCCAAGGCCTATTCGGGGCTCGACGACGGCGAGATCACCGAGCTGGACCGCTGGATCCGCCGCCACACCACCGAGCGCTTCGGTCCGGTGCGGGCCGTCGAACCGCTGCAGGTCTTCACCCTGGGCTTCGAGGGCCTGCAGCGCTCCTCCCGCCACCGCAGCGGCCTGGCCGTGCGCTTCCCCCGCATCCTGCGCTGGCGCCGTGACCGCACCGCCGAATCCGCCGATACCCTCGCCAGTGCCCTGGCCCTGCTGCAGAATCCGGCTCAGCGATCGGCTGGTCAGGGGGAGACAGCTGAGCGATAGACCGAGCGGCCATCCCCGGGCAGCAGCAGCGGTGCGGCCGGGTCAATGCGCAGGCCCAGGCTGAGCTCCGGCGGCCCGGGATCACCGCCTTCCTCCCAGCGCTCCAGGGACAGCACCCGGCCATCGGCCCCCTCGTAATCGCCGTAACGGCAGCCCGTCAGGCGCCGGTTCATCACCCGGGCGGCGGCGGTCACCGAGGCCCGGCCCGTCTCCTTGAGGTGATAGAGCTGGCCGCGGCAGCGCACGTGCTCAGGGAAGTCGGCCGTCAGACCCTCCAGCTCGGCGGCCGGGACGTCCTCCAGCCAGCTCACCTCCAGCCAGTCGTCCTCACAGACGCTCAGCCAGCGGCCATCTGTGCCGTCGCGCAGCAGGTACTCCAGCCACTGGAAACCGTCGTCGTCGTAGAGCAGCCGGTCTTCCACCACCCAGTCGCGGCCGTCGTGCTGGACGATGTCGCCGGTGGTGAGGTTGAACAGGGTGCGGGCCTGCAGCGTCGGGCTGCGGCGGCGCAGGCGGGCCCGCCGCCCCAGCACCAGGGCGACGGCGGCGAGCAGCAGCAGGAGCAGGAGAAGCCAGACGGCCATCGGAGCGCTCGGGGGCCGGACCATCGAGACCGGCGGGCCCAGCTTATGGACGCCGGCGCCTGGCGCCGGTGGCGGTCCGGGTGGCGGTGACGATCAGTTCTCCCGCCAGCGGCCCTGGCGCTGGTAGTCGGCCAGCACAGGCCGGTGCAGCCGGTTCGGCAGCACCCGCTCCCCCGGCGGCAGGGCCAGGTCCCGGCTGAGGGGAAACAGGCGATCCAGCTGGCCCTGGTCGATCCAGCGGCCCTGGAAGGGGAGGACGGCCGGAGCCGGCCGCGGCGGGCCGCGGTGGGCCATCACGAAACCCCAGGGCCCGAAGCTGGGCACATCCACGCCGTAGGGGCGGGTGGTCAGTCGCAGCTCGGCCAGGGTGGCCTGGATCGAGGCCAGCACCCTGGGGCTGAAGAACGGGGTCGAGGCCTGGGTGACCAGCAGGCCATCGGGGGCGAGCCGCCGCAGCAGGCGGCCGTAGAAAGTGACGCTGTAGAGACGCGCCAGGGCAGGCGTGGCCGGGTCGGGGAAATCGGCGATGATCACGTCGTAGGTGCCCCGCAGCTGCCGCACCCGCTCGAAGGCGTCGCCGATCACCAGCCGCGCCCGAGGGTCCTCGAGGCTGGCGCCGTTGAGGCGCCGCAGGAACGGCTGCTCCCGGGCCAGGCGCACCATGGCCGGGTCGAGCTCCAGCACATCCACCTGCCGCACCGCGGGCCAGCGCAGCACCTCCCGCAGGGCCAGGCCATCGCCCGCCCCCAGGAGCAGCACCCGGGCAGGCCGGCCGTGCCAGGCCATCGCCGGATGCACCAGGGCCTCGTGGTAGCGGTACTCGTCGAGGCTGGAGAACTGCAGCTGGCCGTCGAGGAACAGGCGCAGGTCGTCGCGGCGGCGGGTGAGCACGATGCGCTGGTGGCGGCTCTGGATGCGGCCCACCACCGGATCCTCGTAGAGCCCGTCCTCGATCCGGTCGCCGAGGGGGACCAGCCCCAGGCCGGCCAGGGCGACCACGGGAACGGCGACGGCGATCGAGCGGCGCCAGAGCCGCCCCACCGGGAACACGGCGACGATCACCACGCAGCTGACCAGCGGCATCAGGGCCAGCAGGCCGGCGGTGGGCAGCAGCCCCAGCCAGGGGAGCAGCACCAGGGGAAACAGCAGGGCCCCCACCAGGGCACCCAGGTAATCCAGGGCCAGCACCCTGGCCAGGGCGACACGCAGCTGCTGGCCGCACTCCAGCAGGCGGGTCAGCAGCGGCACCTCCATGCCACCGAGCGCCCCCACCAGCACGGTGAACACCACCAGGCCCAGCCACACCGGCCCCCCCAGGCGGAACAGGGCGAACAGGCCGAGGGGCGCCAGCAGGCACAGGGGCGCCAGGGCCAGTTCGACGCCCAGGAACCACTGCAGCAGGGCCATGGCGGGGTCAGGCCCGGTGGCCAGGAACTGGCTCACCCAGGCACCCAGACCCATGGCGGCCAGGAAGGTGCCCACCACGACGCCGGTGGCCAGGGCTTGGTCCCCCAGCAGATAGCTGGCCTGGGTGATCAGCATCAGCTCCAGCACCAGGCTGACGCTGGAGGAGAGGGCCGCCGCCGCCAGCAGCACCCGCACCTGAACGGGGCTGAGGGCAGGCAGGCTCCGGGCCGTCACTTGGCCGCGCCGGGTCCGCGCCCCTGGAATCCCGACCAGTCCTGCCGGCGGGGTGTCGCCGTCACCCAGCGGCCGGAGCGGTAGCTGCCGCCGTAGCGGACGCCGCTGGAGGCGGCGGGGGTGCCCTCCTGGCCGAGGCGCCAGAGGCCGGGGCGGGTGATGGCCGCCAGGGTGCCGGCGGTGACCACCGTCACGGCCAGCACCATCACCACCGCGCGCTCATCGACCATCTCAGCGGCCCTCCGTCACGGCGTCCGGGGACAACACCGGCACCGGGCGCGGCGTCATGAGCCCGTCCTCCACGGCGAGTCGCAGCCATTCGATCTCCCAAATGTCACCGTCGGCGCGGAAGGTCTCGGGCAGCTGCACGCGGAAGCGGTGGCTGCCCGTCTCCGGCAGTCGCAGATGGATCACCTGGTGGGCCGAGAGCCAGTGGTCCCCATCGCTGGAGCGGTGGGCCACGGTCACCGTCTGCCGGTGCCGGAGGCAGGGGCGCCCCAAGGCGTCGCACACCCGCAGCTCCAGAGAAGCGGTGGCCGGGGGCTGGCCCAGGGGGGGATTGTCATGGGGCAGTTCCCAGCGGGCCACCACCCCCACCCGCACCAAGCCGGGTCCACCGGCCTCACAGCGGATCGCGGCGACGCCCTCATCGCTGCGGCGGACCCAGCGGCCCCGGGCGATGCCGTAGCAGGCCATCAGCAGCACCAGCGCCGTCGCCTGCGTCACTACGGCGGTGAACAGGAGCAGGGGGGCGTCGACGCTGTGATTGCGGATGCTGCCGCGGACCACGACCGGATTCGGCAGGGGGCGGCCCGCTTCATCGAGCAGATCGTGCAGCTGCACCGCCAGCTGGAAGCGTCCGGTGCGGCCCGGACGCATGGCCAGCGCCAGGCCCGCGTCGCCCTCCTCCCAGGTGCCGCTCTCCCCCTCCTCCGCCCAGGTGCCGCTGGCCCGCCAGCCGTCCTTGGTGAGGCTGAGCACGGTGCGGCCGCCGGCATCGAGGAGGGCCACATCCAGCTCGACGCTGCTGTTGGGGGGGATCTCGGCGGTCAACGTCAGCCGGGGGCTGCCCAGCCAGCCGTCCCGCAGCTCGAAGGGGGCACTGAGCACCCGCTGCCCCTCCGGCACCACCATCACCAGCCGCCGGGGCCACTCCAGCGCCGAGACCGCCAGCACCAGCAAAGGCAGCAGCGGCAGCAGCAGGCTGGCCAGCGGCCAGAGCAGCAGCGCCGGATCCCGCCGTCCGCCCGGGGAAGAAAGCCCCATCAGCGGGCGGCCTCCGGGCTGTCCCTACGGTGGGGCCGGCTTCGCGACGCGGGGATGGTCAAACCACTGCTCCAGATGCTGCTGATGGTCGGCTGGACCTTTCTGGGCATCATCCTCATCTATGTCGGGCTCCTGCTCTTCGATCGGCTCTCTCCGATCGATTACCGGGCCGAGATCCGCCGGGGCAACATCGCCGCCGGGGTGGTGCTGGGGGCCGTGATCCTGGCCATCGCCGCCGTGGTGGTGGCGGTGCTCTCCACCTGAGCCGTCCCCGCCCCGCCAACACTTGACCCCTTCCCCCGCGGCGGCGCTGCGGCCGATCGAGGCCTGGTTCACCAGCCGCGGCTGGCGGCCGATGCCCTTCCAGCGCCAGTGCTGGCGGGCCTACCTGGAGGGAGCCAGCGGCCTGATCCAGGTGCCCACCGGCTCCGGCAAGACCTACGCCGCCGTGATGGGACCGATCGCGGCGATGCTGGCCGAGAACGGGGGATCCGGGCCGGAGGGCGGTCTGCGTCTGCTGGTGCTGACGCCCCTGCGGGCCCTGAGCCGGGATCTGCTGCTGGCGATCCGGGAACCGATCGAGGCCATGGGCTGGCCGTTGCGGGTGGGACTGCGCAACGGCGACACCAGCAGCCATGAGCGGGGCAAGCAGCTCAAGGCCCCGCCCCAGATCCTGATCACCACCCCCGAATCCCTCTCCCTGCTGCTGGCCGGCCCCCGGGCCGAGGCCCTGTTCGCCGACCTGGAGGCGGTGGTGATCGACGAGTGGCACGAGCTGATGGGCAGCAAGCGCGGCTCCCAGACCGAGCTCTGCCTCAGCTGGCTGCGGGGCCGGCGGCCGGCCCTGCGCACCTGGGCGATCAGCGCCACCATCGGCAACCTGGAGGAGGCGGCCCGGGCTGCGGTGGGGGTGGGCGGCGAGCCGCGGATCATCACCGCCCGGATCCGGCGGGACACCCAGATCCGCAGCCTGCTGCCCGACACGATCAACGGCTTCCCCTGGGCCGGCCACCTGGGGCTGCGCATGTACGAGGAGCTGGTGGCCGCCCTGGACCCGGCCATCTCCACCCTGCTGTTCACCAACACCCGCAACCAGGCCGAACGCTGGCACCAGTGCCTGCGCTTCGCCTGCCCGGAGATGGACGGCGCCCTGGCCCTGCACCACAGCGCCATCGACCGGGCCCAGCGCGAGGCCATCGAAGCGGGGGTGAAGGCCGCGGAGATCCGCTGGGTGGTCTGCACCAGCTCCCTGGATCTGGGGGTCGACTTCCAGCCGGTGGAGCGGGTGGTGCAGATCGGCAGCGCCAAGAACCTGGCCCGGCTGCTGCAGCGGGCGGGCCGCTCGGCCCACCAGCCCGGCGGCACGGCCCAGGTGCTGTTCATGCCCACCAACGCCCTGGAGCTGCTCGAGGTGTCGGCGATGCGCAGGGGGCTGGGGGAGGGGCTGGTGGAGCACCGCCGCCCGCCCCAGGAGCCGCTCGATGTGCTGCTCCAGCACCTGGTGAGCCTGGCCTGCGGACCGGGCTTCGAGCCCGAGGCCACCCTCGCGGCTGTGCGGCGCACCTGGAGCTACAGCCAGCTGGAGCGCAGCCGCTGGGACTGGTGTCTGCGCTTCCTGGAGGAGGGGGGCGACTGCCTGGGGGCCTACCCGCGCTACCGGAAACTGGAGCGGGACCCGGCCGGGGCGGACCAGGCCGGCACCTGGCGCTACGTGGTGCGGGAATCGGCCGTCGCCCGCCTGCACCGCCTCAACATCGGCACCATCAGCGCCGACCGCGCCGTGACCGTGCGCTTCGTGCGCGGCGCCGTGCTGGGCCATGTGGAGGAAGCCTTCATCGGCCGGCTCAAGCCGGGGGACGTCTTCTTCTTCGCCGGGCGCCAGCTGGAGTTCGTGCGGCTGAGGGAGATGACGGCGATGGTGAAGGCCACCACGCGCCGCAGTGCCACGGTGCCCGCCTGGGGCGGCGGCCAGATGGCCCTCTCCGACCTGCTCAGCGCCCATCTGCGCCGGGAGGTCGACCGCTGCGCCCGCGCCCTCGACGGCGAGGCTGGTTTCACCCTCGACACCGCCGAGCTGCGGGCCCTGGAGCCGCTGCTGGAGCGTCAGGTGCAGCTCTCCGCCCTGCCCCGGACGCACCAGTTCCTGGTGGAGCTGTGCCACACCCGGGAGGGCAGCCATCTCTACGCCTATCCCTTCGAGGGCCGTTTCGTGCACGAGGGCCTGGGATTCCTGTGGTCGTGGCGGCTGGCCCGGCACCGGAGCGGCACCTTCACGGTGTCGGTGAATGACTACGGCTTCGAGCTGCTCGCCCCCCGCGGCTACCCCTTCGAGGAGCTGCTCGTGGAGCACGCCGAGAGCCTCCTGGATCCCGCCGGGCTGCTGGAGGACCTGGAGCGGGCCGTGAACCTCTCGGAGCTGTGCCGCCGCCGCTTCCGCTCCATCGCCCAGGTAAGCGGCCTGGTGCTCAACGGCTACCCCGGCCAGGCCCGCTCCGGCGGCCAGCTGCAGATCAGCGCCGCCCTGCTCTTCGATGTCTTCCAGCGCCATGAGCCCGGCAATCTGCTGCTGGCCCAGGCTCGCGGCGAGGTGCTGGAGGAGCAGCTCGACCTCGGTCGGTTGATCGGCACCCTGCAGCGGCTGCAGGGGAGCGAGTGGCTGGAGCGGCACCCGCCCCGCCCCGGGCCCATGGCCTTCCCGCTGCTGGCGGAGCGGCTCAACAACCGGATGAGCAACGAATCGCTGCTGGAGCGCCTGGAGCGGCTGCGCCAGCAGGCCTGTCGGGCCGAGGGGCTCTGAACAGCCGGATGCGGGCCAGGGCGGGGGGAAAGACGGAGGGGGTGGGATTCGAACCCACGGAATCTTGCGATTCGCCGGTTTTCAAGACCGGAGCCATCAACCACTCGACCACCCCTCCAGGCTGGACGGCCTGCCGACCATGTCGGAAGCCCAGCCATGCTCCCATGGAGGGGCGGCGCCTAGAGCCGGCTGGGCAGCCCCTTGCAGCCACCCGGGATGGTCTGCCGGGAGCGCACACCGCTCCAGGCCGCCAGGTAGGTCCGGCTGGACGGATCCAGCTGGCGCACCCCCGAGAGGTTGACGTTCTCCACCAGGGCACCGGTGCCGGCACCGCCGACGTGATCCGGTGGCTGCTGGGCCTGGGGCGGGGTGGCCTCCAGGGGGTCGCCGTAGAAGAAGCGGGTGCCCTGCAGGCAGGCCCCCTGCAGGTTGGCGCCCGCAAGATTCACGCCCGAGAGGTTCGCCTCGGCCAGATCAGCGCCGGAGAGGTCGGCGCCCGAGAGGTCGGCCCCGTTGAAATCGATGGCCCGCAGGTCGGTGCCGGCGAGGTCGGCCCCCCGCAGCATGCTCTGCAGGCGGATCACCGGGACGCCCCGCGGCCGGTCCTCCTCGTAGCTGCCCTCGCCGTCAAGGATGGCCCGCCCCAGCCGCTGGTCGCGGCGCAGGGGCGTCAGCAGCCGGGCGTGGGAGAGAAACCGCAGGATCCGGGCTTTGCCGTCGCCGTCGATGCTGCTCAGCACAGCAGCCAGGCGACCCTCCGCCAGCATCCGCTCCAGGGGCCAGTCCTCCAGCAGCCCCTCCTCGTCGCTGATCAGCTCGGAGATGCCGTGGATGAAGCTGTCGATGGTCTGGGCCTGGGTGATGCGGTTCTGCTGGGTGGTGAGCCGCTGATCCACCATCACCTGGCGCCAGGCGATCATCAGGGCCACCAGGGCCACGAGGATCTGGCCGATGGCCCCGATCACCCCTTCCCCGAAGGCGCCGATCGCCTCCCAGTCACCGTTGCGGTAGATCGCCAGCAGCGGGTCGAACCAGCCCAGGGCCAGGGGGATCGACAGCAGGGCGAGCACCAGGGACACCAGCGCCAGCAGGCGGACGGTGGGGGGTTCCTCCAGCTGGCGGGCGAGGAGCTCCCAGAGGGGCGGCAGCAACTGGCGCAGGGCCAGGGCGACAACCAGCAGGGCCGCCGGCAGCGCCAGCCAGGCCAGACCCAGGATGAGGGCCGCTTGGAGCACCAGGAGCGTGAGCAGCAGCTGCAGGCCGGCTCCATGGCGCAGACGGGTCCAGGCACCACCCGAGCGCAGGGCAGGGGGCGGGGCGGTGGCGGCGGTGAGCGGACGGTCGTCCGGCTTCGTGCTCATGGGACGGGGCTGCCCTGGAAGAAGAACCCGGCCGCCAGGATGGCGTAGGCCGCCAGCAGCAGCACCCCCTCCAGCCAGTCCGAGCGTCCGTCGAGGCTGACCAGGTTGCTCACCAGCACCGCGGTCGCCACGGCCACCACCTCATAGACGTTGAAGCTGAGGTCGAGGGGGTGACCGAGCAGGGGAGCGACCAGCAGCAGCACCGGCACCACCAGCAGCCCCACCAGCAGGGTGGAGCCCAGGGCCACCGACACCGCCAGATCCATCTTGTCCTTGCGGGCCATGGACACCGCGGTGAGATATTCCGCCGCGCCGCCCAGCAGGGGAAGCAGCACCACGCCGGTGAACAGGGCCGAGAGGCCAAGGGACTCGGTGACGGTCTCCACCACCCCGACGAACAGCTCGGAGGCGTAGGCCAGGCCGACGGTCGCCGCCAGCAGCACGGCGACCCAGGGGAGCAGGGGCGGCTTGGTGCCGCCGCCCTCGCCGTGGGCCTCCTCTCCCTCCACGCCCAGGTCAGCCTCGGCCACGGCGTAGAGGGTGCGGTGGGTTTTCAGGGAAAACAGCAGGGTGAGGGCGTAGACCGCCAGCAGCACCCAGGCCACGAAAAGGGAGAAGGATTCAGCGGCGCCCGCATCGAGGCCACCGGCGCCGTCACCCACCATGCCCCGCAGGCTCGGGATCAGGATCGCCAGGACGGCCAGGGTCATGGCCGAGCCGTTCACCCTGGCCACCACCGGCTGGAAGCGCTGCTCGCTGCGGCCGATCCCACCGACCAGCATCGACAGGCCGAGGGCCAGCAGCAGATTGGCCATGACCGTGCCCGTGATGCTCGCCTTGACGATGTCCACCAGGCCCGCCCGCAGGGCCGCCAGGGCGATGATCAGTTCGGTGGCATTGCCGAACAGGGCATTGAGCAGGGCCCCGAGCGAAGGCCCGAGGGTGAGGGAGAGCTCCTCGGTGGCGGTGCTGAGCAGGATCGCCAGCGGAATGATCGAGAGGATCGAGGTTACGAAGACGATCCCATCCCCCCAGTGGAGCCGGTCCGCCACCGCAGCCACCGGCAGCATCGCCAGCAGGCCGGTGGCGATGCGCAGGCGAGGGGGCATGAAAGGAGAAAGACGGTGACCCATTGTGACCGACTGTTGATGCCCGGGGCCATGGCCGGACGTGGTGAAATCGCCATGGCAGCGGGGTGGGCCGGGCCCCACGCGGGGCGGGGTCGTGATGAAGGCGGCGCGACAGGGATGTTCGGCTCAGAATGGCCGCAGCAGCATGCTCCGGATTGCCCGACACCCTGCAGGCCAGCTTGGGTCCGAAGAACCCTCAGCCCATGAACGTCCCTGTCCAGCGGCCCGATGGCGGCAGGCCGAGGCAGCGCTTCGGGCTGCGCTTCGGGCCCCGGAAATCACGAGGAGGACAGCATCCGGCACGACAACCGGTGGCATCGATTCAGCAGGTCTTCACGCTGATCGCGATTGTCAATGGGCTTGTTCTCCTGTACCTGGTGATTGCCGCCATCCAGGTGCTGAAGGTTCCTGGTGGCCGGTCAGCAGAGATCTACGTCTCCCTGATTCTGACCCTGCTGCTGGTCATCCTGGCGATCATCTCGTATCAGATCATCGCCAGGCGCATCATCCTGCCCATCGCCCGACTGGTCAGGGAAGCCAGTGCGATCGAGAGCGACGACATGAGCAGTCTGCTGACGATCCGGAGCAACGACGAGATCTCCCGGCTGGCGCAGGCCTTCAACGTGGTACTCACCAAGATGCGGCAGGCCCTGATCGCCGGTGAGGCCAGCAACCGGCAACTGCTGGAGGCGAACCGCCAGATCGAGTCCTCCATCAACTATGCGGGCCTGCTGCAGCGCTCGATCCTGCCGGACCGCCAGCTGCAGGAAACCTTCGGCAACGACTATTTCATCCTCTGGCTGCCGCGCGACACGGTTGGTGGCGACTACTACATCTTCCACTCGGAAGGCGGGCACTGCCTGGCCGGTGTGGCCGACTGCGCCGGCCACGGCGTTTCCGGGGCAATGATGACCATGCTGGCCAGGGCAGGCATCGATCGTTCGATCATGGAGGTGGGCATCACCTCACCGGCGGCCATCCTGAGCTGCACCGACACCGCGATGCGCACCCTGCTGCATGGCGCCAGGATGAGCAAGTCCATCGCCACCAGCATGGACATCGGGCTGGTTCGCCTTGACTTCGAAGCCAGGACACTTAGATTCTCGGGTGCAAAGATCAGTCTCTATTGGAGTGATGGGCAAACCATGCACATGCTCAGGGGAGACCATCGGGCCATCTGCGACCAACGGGTCGGCTCCTACACGGACCACGACATTCCGTTGCAGCCGGACTGCACCTACTACCTCACCACCGACGGCCTGCTGGACCAGTCAGGCGGTGACAACGGCTTTTCCCTCGGCACCCAGCAATTCAAGGAATGGCTGATCGGACTGGCCCGCCAGCCGCTGGAGCAGCAGCGTCAGGCCCTGGCCGATGCCCTTGAACAGTTCCGCGGCAGTCATCCCCAGCGGGATGACATCACGATCCTTTCCTTCCGTTTCTCCTAGAGGACCGACTGATGTCCTATGCGACCATGCTCAGCGAACGATTCTCCTGGCGCGCCATCGCCGCGCAAGAGCGCCTCTCGGAGTTGAAGCGATGACGATCACCACCACCAGTCTGATGTCTCTGAGGGAGTTCTTCAGTGACTATCGGATTCTCATCTGCTTCAATGGCCCCATCTCCACCACGCTGATCGGCGAGATTGGATCCGCACTCAAGGAACACATCGAATCCAATCACGCGCCTGAACTGGAAGTGATGGATGTGTTCAGTGTGTATATCGAAATGAGTCAGAATATCAGGAATTACGCCACCAGCCATGGCTTCAGCGATGCCGAGTCCTCCGCCACGGTCGTGATCGCGGCCGCCGAGGCTGGCCATTACGCCGTCTGTGCAGGTAACCTCGTTGAGATGGAGGATGGAAAGGCCCTGCTGAAGCGGATCCACGAACTCGCCGCCTGTGACAAGCCCCAGCTGAAGGCGCTCTACAAACAGCAGTTGCGCCAGCCCCACTCCCAGACCCCGGGCCAGGGCGCCGGCCTGGGTCTCATTGAGATTGCCAGGCGCTCAAGCCAACCCATGGAGGCCTCCCTTGACCCCCTTGAGCCCGGTCGCGCTTTCTTCAGCCTTCGGGCCATCATCTGATCCCATGACCAGCAGCGAAGAACTGAACCTGTCCGTACCGGGCTCCCAGTCCAGCCCTTCGATCCGTGCGGACTGGAAGGCGGGTGTCGTGGTGATGAGCGGTGAGTCCTATCCTGAGAATTCCTTTGAGCTCTACGACCAGCTGATCCAGTGGATTGAGTCCTATCTCACCACCGCCAACCACTCACTGACTCTCGAGCTGCATCTCAACTATCTGAACACCAGCAGCATCCGCTTCATGATCGACATCTTTGATCTGCTGCAGACGGCGTTTGATGAGGGTAAGGAAGTGCTGGTGCAGTGGATGTTTGATGACCGAAACCCTCGCTCCGCCGAGCTGGGCTCCGAATTCAAGGAAGACTACACCTTTCCTTTTCTGATCCTTTCCATCAACGCCTGACATGCCAGAGACTTCCGGCCCCAAATCTGACGATCAGCTGGAACAGGAAGTCATGGCCGTCCTGGCAGATCAGCGTTACGACAATGATCCGGTCCGGAACCTGCTGGCCAGATTGTGGCACCGCATCGAAGAGCAGGTGGACCGCCTGGAGCGGGTTGCCGATATCTCCGATCTCTACCAATCCCACGTTCTGGAGAGTAACCGCAGCCTCACGAATCGCTATGAGAAGCAGCTGCGCCAGATCAAGCGGGTGGTGCGCATCTCTGACCTCTATCAGGCCTCACTGAAAGAGGTGAATCTCACCCTGTTCGAGGCTTCCACCCACGACCCCCTGACAGGGATCTCCAATCGTCGCTTCATGGCGGAGCGCTGCCTGGAGGAGGATCAGCGGGCCAGCAGGCATGGCTCCACCTATTCGATGATCATCCTCGATGTTGACCACTTCAAACTGATCAACGACGACTATGGGCATGCCACCGGCGATCTGATGCTGGTGGATTTCGTCAAGGCGCTTTCCGGCAGCCTCCGCCACTACGACATCATCGCCCGCTGGGGTGGGGAGGAGTTCCTGGCCCTGCTGATCGATGCCGATCTGGCCACGGCCGAAGGGGTGGCCAAGCGGATGCTGGCCAACATCCGCAGCATGCGCGTGTCCATCGACGACATGGAGCTGAAGCTCACCGCCAGCATGGGCCTGACCGAGCACAAGGCCGACGAGAACTACGACGCCACCTTCCGCCGCGCCGACAAGGCCCTGCTGATGGCCAAGAACAGTGGTCGCGATCGCCTCGTCGTGATTGATCCCGGCGACCCCCTCGGCCATCGGGAAATCAGCACCCTGGCGGCGACGGAGTAGGGGCCACCCACCCAAGCCAGCTCAGCGAATGAGCCGGCGGCCGCAGGGCCGCCGGCGAGGGCTCAGGCCTCAGGCCTCAGGCTTGGCCAGCGGCAGCAGACACTTGTCGGAATCGCACCCGGCCGGGCCGGCTTCGATCAGCTCGCCGCCGTCGTACTTCTGCAGGGCCAGGAAGAAATCGCCACACACACGCCGCTGTTCGACCTCGCCCACCATCCGGGCGTAGGTGGCCTGATCGATCGGTTCGAAGGGCAGCCGCGGGAAGGTGGCGTTGGCATCGAAGCGGGCCAGGAGTGCGGCCGAGATGTAACCCTCCCCGTTCTCGATGGCGTGGTGGATCGCGGCGGCCAGGGGCTCGATCTCATGCTCACGGAATTCCACCGTCGCCGAGGTGTTGTGGGTGGTGTAGGAGCGCTGCACCTGCATGTAGAAATCGAACTGGGCCAGGGCGGAGAAGTTGTTGATTTCCACCCGGTCGGCCCCGGGCAGGTTGGCCCAGCTCACCTCGGTGGGGATCTCCACCAGCCATTCGGTGCAGCGCGGATCGAAGGGATCATTCAGCAGCCGCCCCTGCTCGTCCTTGTCGGACTGGGAGGGAACGATCGCGTAGCCGTACTCCATGCAGGCCAGGGCCACCGGATCGTTCTTGCGGAAGGTGATGCGGCGGATGAAGCGCTGGGCCTTGGGGGGATGCCAGCCGGGGCTGGCGCCGGTGAGCAGGCTCTTGGTGCCGGCCGGCTGGACGGTGGTGCAGCGATTGGGACGGCGCATGCCATGGCGGTCGCAGTAGTCCCAAACCGCCTCGTGCACCCAGTCCTTCCAGCGGGACAGGTAGGCCGCCTCCTGCTGGCGGAACGACCGGCCCTCCTCGCTGTCGGGACGGCCCGCCTCCCACCACTGCAGCCAGGGGGTGCCGAAGGCGTGGACGAAGAAGTCGAACAGGCCCGTGAAGCTGACCCCCACGATCGGATCCCAGGCCCGGCTGCGGCGATAGCGCTCGACCTCGAAGCGGTGGTTCAGCAGGCAGGCCACCGCCAGACCGCCGGCCTTGAAGGCATCCTCCTGGGCCTGGTGGTCGGCGGGGTCGATCCGGTTGAGATGGATTTCCGCCAGGTTGCAGTGGAAATCGGCTCCGAGAATCTCACCGCAGGGGTTGAGGCCATAGCGACAGAGTCGGTGTTCAAGCTCGTCGGCGCCGATCTCGGGGTGGTGCAGCTGCAGCCAGCGGCCGGCTTCCTCCCGTCCCTGGTCGCAGTAGATGCCGATGAACTCGGTGCGCAGCTCCGGGGTGGTCAGCAGGTCGGCGTTGGAGCGGGCGATGGCCTCGGGGGCGAACTGGATGGCCCCCTCGCCCGACTGGAACTGCTTGGTGACCGCTTCCAGCACCACCTCGCGGCTGGGACGCACGTGAAACACGCGCGTGTGGTTGGCCATGCGCAGGGCGTCCCTTTCGGGGTCGATGCGCCAGTTGCCCTGGTCGTCCTGCTGCCACAGGTTCTCCTTGGCGCCGAGGGCGGAATCGTCATCGGCACAGAACTGGCGCATGCCGGCGCTGCGGCGGATGTTGCCGGCCACGATCGTGACCGCCGCCTCATCGATCAGCAGGCAGCACTCCACCGAGGTGAGCTGGCGGCCCCTGGCCTTGTTGAGGATCTGGGCGACGCGGCCGTAGAGATCCTTCAGCTTGACCGGATTGGCCATGCCTCCGAAGCCCTTGAGGGTTTCCCCCACCGGCCGCACGTCCGAGAGGTCGACCGAAACATGGACAGGACCGTCAAAGCGCTCGTCGCTGCAGAGGTTGAGCAGCAGCCGGTAGCTCTCCACCCAGCCGGCCCGGGTGTCGCCGACCCGGACGCTGACGTGATGGCCATCGATCACGTGGCTGGTCTGCTGCTGGCGGGAGCCGATCGGCGTCAGGCCGATGTCGGTGACGCCATCGATGACGAGGGTGTTGCGGATCTTCGGCAGCCGGCTGATCAGATGGGGCTCGATGATGGCGCCGGTGCCGCAGCCCATCATCGCCAGATCCATCATCAGGGCGAAGGCTTCCCAGTCCACCAGGTTGGTGGAGGTGCAGTTGTAGGCCCCGGAGAAGTTCTCGGATTGCTCGATCCATTCGGTGCCGCCGATCCACAGCCAGCGGCCGGAGGGGAGGGCCATCTGGTGGCGCTGCATGCGCCGGATCAGCTCCACCTCGGAGGCGTCGAGGGAGCCCAGGACCCGCAGGCCCTCCAGGTTGCGCTCAGCCACCTCGTGCCAGCTCTCCCGACCACCGCTCGCGGTCTTGCGGCTGTAGGTGCGATAGAAGACCGGATAGGCCGCCGGAGCGGTGACCGGGAAATCCGCCGCCGGCGCTGGGATCGCGTCGCTGCCGGCAGAGGTCGCCCCGGCAGACGTTGCCCCGGCAGAGGTCGCCGCCGTGTCGGGGGTGGCTGGACGGGCGGCGGAGATGGTCACGGTGGGTACGGCCGGATCGTGTTGCGCACCATAACGCCACCTGTAGGGTCTGCAACGCCCCGACCCCACCAGCCACGGTGCCTTTGGCGCCCGAACGCGATGCTGGAGCCATGGAGCGGATCTGCGAACCGGAGCTGATGGACGAGCCGCTGCAGGCCGAGGCCTACGCGGCGGCGGATTTCTCCAGCGGTGACCTTGCGGTGCTGGAGCGGATCGAGGCCCTCCCCGCCCTGCGGGGGAGCGGCGACGGGGAGGGCCTGAACGTCGTGGATCTGGGCTGCGGACCGGGCAACATCACCTTCCTTGTGGCGCGGCGCTGGCCAGAGGCCCGGGTGCTGGGCATCGACGGATCGGCCGCCATGCTGGCCATCGCCGAGCGGCGGCGGCTGGCGCAGCCGGCCGCCCACCGCCAGGTGCGCTTCCAGCGGCTGGTGCTGCCCAGCCCCCAGCTGGCGGGCCCCTGCAGCGCCGTGGTCAGCAACAGCCTGCTGCACCATCTCCATGATCCGGGCGTGTTCTGGGGAGCCGTGAAGCAGCTCTCGGGTCCGGACACCAGCCTCTACGTGAGGGATCTGCGCCGGCCGGCGAACGCCGCCGACCTCGAGGCCCTGGTGGCCCGCCACGCCGGCGCCGCGCCGGAGGTGCTGCGGCGGGACTATGCCCATTCCCTGCGGGCGGCCTTCACCGCCGCCGAGGTGATCGAGCAGCTGGAGGCCGCCGGGCTGGGGGGGCTTCAGGTGCGGGAGGTGGACGACCGGTATCTGGAGATCCAGGGCCACGGCCTGCCTGGCAGGCTGGCCCCATGACCAGCCGACCCCCCTCCGTCCCCGTTCCGGACACCGACGCCGCGGCACTGGCGGCGGCGGTGAGCCGGCGCCGCAATTTCGCGATCATTTCCCACCCCGATGCGGGCAAGACGACTCTCACCGAGAAGCTGCTGCTCTACGGCGGGGCCATCCAGCAGGCCGGGGCGGTGAAGGCCAAGGGGGAGCAGCGCAAGGTGACCTCCGACTGGATGGAGCTGGAGAAGCAGCGCGGCATCTCGATCACCTCCACCGTGCTCCAGTTCGACTACGCCGGCAGCACGATCAACCTGCTCGACACCCCCGGTCACCAGGACTTCTCGGAGGACACGTACCGGACCCTGGCCGCCGCCGACAACGCCGTGATGCTGGTGGACGCAGCCAAGGGTCTGGAGCCCCAGACCCGCAAGCTGTTCGAGGTCTGCCGGATGCGGCGGATCCCCATCTTCACCTTCATCAACAAGATGGACCGGCCGGGGCGCGAACCCCTGGAGCTGATCGACGAGATCGAACAGGAGCTGGGGCTGGCCTGCTGGCCGGTGAACTGGCCGATCGGCAGCGGCGACCGCTTCCGCGGCGTCATCGACCGGCGCTCCCAGGATCTGCTGCTGTTCGAGCGGGCCGAGCGAGGCCGCCAGAGCCTGGAGCGGCGCCTGGCCCCCGGCGATCCCGATCGGGCCGGGCTCGTGGAGGCGGAGCTGCTGGAGCTGGCCCAGGAGGAACTGGAGCTGGTGGAGGGGGCCGGGGCCACGCTGGATCTGGAGCGGGTGCACGCCGGTGAGCTGAGCCCGGTGTTCTTCGGCTCGGCGATGACCAATTTCGGGGTGCGCCCCTTCCTGGATGCCTTCCTGGAGCTGGCCCAGCCGCCGGTGGCCCGGGAGAGCGACCAGGGACCGGTGGATCCGCTGCGACCGGAGTTCAGCGGCTTCGTGTTCAAGCTCCAGGCCAACATGGACCCCCGCCATCGCGACCGCGTCGCCTTTGTGCGGGTGTGCAGCGGCCGCTTCGAGAAGGACATGAACGTGCGCCACGCCCGCAGCGGCCGCACCATCCGCCTGTCCCGCCCCCAGAAGCTGTTCGGCCAGGACCGGGAGGTGGTGGAGGACGCCTACCCCGGTGATGTGATCGGCCTCAACAACCCCGGCATGTTCGCCATCGGCGACACCCTCTACACCGGTTCGCGGGTGGAGTACGAGGGCATTCCTTGCTTCAGCCCGGAGATCTTCGCCTGGCTGCGCAATCCCAACCCCTCGGCCTTCAAGAGTTTCCGCAAGGGGGTGAACGAGCTGCGGGAGGAGGGGGCCGTCCAGGTGCTCTATGACACCGACCCCAGCAAGCGGGACCCGATCCTGGCGGCGGTGGGCCAGCTGCAGCTGGAGGTGGTGCAGTACCGGCTGGAGAACGAGTACGGCGTCACCAGCCGGCTCGAACCGCTGGAATTCAGCGTCGCCCGCTGGGTGAGCGGCGGCTGGCCGGCCCTGGAACGGGTCGGCCGCCTGTTCAACTGCAAGACGGTCCGCGACGCCTGGGACCGGCCGGTTCTGCTGTTCCGCAACGACTGGAATCTGCACCAGCTGCAGGAGGACCATCCCGAGCTGGAGCTGCACGGGGTGGCGCCGGTGGTGAGCGGGGTGGAGCCGATCGCCCTCTGAACCCGGGGCGCCGTTGGGGTCGGTGCGGGGGAAACCCCTCCCTCGCGCAACCCCGGCGGAGGGGGCAGAATGAAGCAACAAATCGTCACGCCGCAACGGACGGTCACTGCGATGCCTCGATCCGTGACGCCATTCCCGCTCTGGCTTGTGCGTCCCCGCAGCGACGGGGGCAGTGATTACGTCAGCTTCCAGCCCTCCCAGGGGGCCGTGGAGATGCGTGAAGGCAGCCACCTGCCCCCCCAGATGCCCCTGCTCAAGCGGCGCCGGTCGCTGGCCATTGAGGAGGCCGAGGCCTGCCGTCGCCGTCTGCAACAGGAAGCCGGATATCACCGCAGTGAACCGCTTTTTTAGCCTTGGCTCGATACGCTCGTTGGTATGAACCAAGGATCCGACCTGCCCCATCCGGGCCCTGACGCCTCCGATCCGTACGAGCGGCTGGGTGTCGCCCCGGATGCCTCCTTCGACACGGTCCAGGAGGCCAAGCTGGCTCGGCTCCAGGAGGCCGGCGAAGATCCGATGGTGCGCTCCCGCATCGAGGCCGCCTACGACGCCGTGCTGATGGATCGGCTCAAGGAGCGTCAGCAGGGGCGGGTCAGCAGCGCCGCCCGTTCCGCCTCCCAGCGGGAGCAGGCCTCACCACCCCCGAGCCGGCCCGCCCTTTCGGCCCTGCCTAGCCTGCCCCAGCTTCCCCCCTCGCGACTGCCGCGCCCGAGCTTCTCCCTGCCCCGTCTGCAGCTGGCCAGCGGCCGCGATCTCTGGCTTCCCCTGGCGGCCGACGGAGTGCTGCTGGTGCTGCTGGTGCTGATGCCCGGCGCCGCCCCTGAGCTGCTCACGGCTCTGGCCACGGGCGTCACCCTGCTCAACCTGCAGCGGCGCAACGGACGCTTTCTGGCGGCGGTGGGCTGGTCCTTCGCCCTCCTCTGCGTGGGTCTGGTCCTCGGCGGCCTGCTGGCCGGTGGGCTGGGGCCCTCCCTGAGCTCGGCCCTGCCGGTCTCCACCCTCCAGCTGCAGAGCATTCCCGCCATCCTGCTGCTGCTGCTCGGAGCCCTGCTGATCGCCTGAGCCCCGGGGCTTCAGGTCAGGCCACAGCGGCCAGCTCGTCGATCAGCTCCTGCAGTTCCTCTGCCCCCACCCGGTAGACCTCACTGCAGAAATGGCAGGTCAGTTCCGCCTGGCCGTCCTCGCTGAGCATGGCGCTCAGTTCATCGCGGCCCAGAAGCCGCAGGGCGCTGACGCTGCGGTGGCGGCTGCAGGGGCAGTGGAAGCGCACCGGCTGCTCGATCGGAGCCGCCTCCAGGGGCTGGGGATCGAGATCCGGAAAGATGTCCTCGAACAGGGCATGAAGCTGGTGGGCATTGGCGGCGAGCCGCTCGCTGAAACCGGTGATCTCCCGGCAACGCTCCTCCAGCAGGGCCACCAGGGCCGGCTCCCGCGCCGCCTTCGGCAGCACTTGCACCAGCACCCCACCGGCGCAGCGCACCCCGGAACTGTCGATCGTCTCCCCCACGAACAGGGCCGAGGGGGTCTGCTCGGAATGCAACAGGTAGGAGGCCACGTCCTCACCGATCCCGCCGCTCACCAGCTCCACGGTGCTGCTGAAGGGTTCGCCCTGGCCCCGGTCCCGCACCACGTGCAGGTAGCCGGTGCCGGTGGCGCGGCGGAAGTCGAAGCGGTGGCCGCCGTCCGCGTCGGGGAGCAGATCGAGTTCCAGGTCGGGGCGGCCCACGTAGCCCCGCACGCTGCCGTCCCGGCCCGCATCCACCATCAGGCCCCGCAGCGGTCCGTCGGACTGGATGCGCAGATTCACACGCCCATGGGCCACCTTCATCGAGCTGGCCAGCAGCAGGGCCGCCGTCATGGCACGGCCCAGCAGGGCGGTGGTGAGAAAGGAGAGCCCGTGGCGTTCCCGGGCCACGCGGCTGGCCGCGGTGGTGGTGACCGCGACCATGCGGATGCCGCCGCCGGCGCCGGTGGCCCTCAGCAGGCTGTCCCCCATGAACTGAGCCCCCATGAACTGAGCCCCCATGAACCGATCCCCCATCCAGCCGTCCCCCACCATCAGCTGGTCATCGTAAGGAGGCGGATCGGGGCGCCTCCAGGGGCCCCAGGGCGCCGGCCTCCAGCCGCCAGCCGTGGTCGATCACACCCCGGAACAGCTCGGGTTCGTGGGTCACCACCAGCAGGGCCCGCTCCCGGGCCAGGTCGGCCAGCAGCTGCAGCACCTCCTCCCGCACGGTCCAGTCGAGGCCGGCGGTGGGTTCATCGAGCAGCAGCACCCGGGCATCCCGCACCAGCTGCACCGCCAGCGCCAGCCGCCGCTGCTGGCCGCCGCTGAGCCGCTCGGGAGCCTGCTGCAGGGAGAGGTGGCCGAGACCCACCTGCTCCAGCACCGCCTCAGCCTTCTCGGCGGTGAGCCGCCGCTGGCCCAGCTTCAGCTCCTGGCCCACCGTCAGGCCGAGGAAATGGCGTTCCGGGAACTGGAACACCAGGCCACACAGCCAGCGGCGCTGGCGGCTGTTGAGGGCCTCCCCCTGCCAGAGGATGCGGCCGGCATCGGCTTCGGCCAGACCGCAGAGCACCTCCAGCAGGGTGGTCTTGCCGCTGCCGCTGCGGCCGGCCACCAGGGCCGGGGCTCCCACCGCCAGCTGCAGCGAAACGTCACGCAGCACCGGCGCGGCCGCCGTGGCCGGGTGATAGCGCAGACCGATGACGTCGAGCATCCCACCAGCATGCCGTCCGGCGCTGCGGCGCCGGCGCCCGGGAACGTGTTGGATGGGGGGACACGCGCGCCGTCTCCCCTTCTCCATGGATGTCCGATTTCGCGAGGTGGATCCGTTCAACTGCTGGATCTGGCTGCGCTTCGCCGACCAGCCCGGCGGGTCCGAGCGGGGCTACGTCGAAACGGCCTTCGACAGCTGGTTCTTCCTCGGCAAGCTGGGCGGCTTCAATGCCGAGAACCTGCAGACCCACGAGGGGGGTGTGGACCTGGGCTGGCTCCCCTACGACACCGACTCCGCCGAACGTTGTCTGCCCGCCCTGATGCACAACATGGGGCCGATGGAGTACCAGGACGACTGGGCCCGCTGCTGGGTCGACCTGGGCACCAGCGATGCCCTGGCCCTCGATGTGCTGATCAACGCCCTGCGCCAGCTGGACAACGACGTTCTCGAGATCACCGAACTGGTGATCGGCGGCCTCAACGAGGACTGGCCGATTGACGAGGAGCCCGAGAGCCCGTTCACCGGAGACTGATGGGGCGGGAGCTGCGCCGGCTGCTGATCACCCCGGAGCGGATCGCCGCCCTGGCGGCCGGGGGCCCGGAGCTGGCCAGGCTGGCCCTGGAGTCCCAGGAACGCCACTACCTGGAACGGGTGCTGCGCTACCGCCCCGGCGATCGCCTGGCGCTGGTCGACGGTGTCGGCGGACTCTGGACGGCGGTGCTCGACCCGGAGCGGGGCCTGCGGCTGGAGCAGGCACCTGCTGAGCCGCTGCTGCGGGAGGAGCCGCCTTGGCCACCCCTGGAGCTCGCCATGGCCGTGCCGCGGCGGGAGGCGGATCTGGTCTGGCGCATGGCCACGGAACTGGGGGCCGACCGGCTTCAGCCCCTGCTGGCCGAGCGTGGCGCCCCTGGCGAGCGCTGTCCCCTCGAGCGCTGGCAGGGGATCGTGCGGGAGGCCACCGAGCAGTGCGAACGGCTGTGGCATCCGGTGCTGGAATCTCCCCAGCCGGCCCGGGAGTGGCTGAGCCGGCACACGCCCGGGATCGCCCTGCTGGCCACCACCCGGCGGGAGGGGCTGCCCCTCTGCAGCCAAAGGCTGCGGGAACTGCTGGACGGGGCGGGCGAGGGGGCGAGCGACAAGGACCTGGCGGCCGGCCTCCGGCTGGCGATCGGTCCGGAAGGGGGCTGGAGCCCCCAGGAGGAGGAATGGGCCGAAGCCGCCGGCTGGCAGCCGGTGAGCCTGGGGCCAACCATCCTGCGCACGGCGACTGCCGCGGTGGCCGGCCTGGCCCTGCTGGCCGACTGGCGTGCGCTCAGGAGCGCATCATGCCGGCCGCCATCTCCTTGAACACGCCCAGGTTCGCCCCGGGGGTGCGGCGCTTCATCGGGGTGGCGCCCCCGGCGGTGACGCAGTCGGGGGCGAAGGTGGCCAACGAGGGTGCCGGCCGCAGCGCCTCGGCGGCGGCCAGTTCGGCCGCGATCGCCTCGGCGGTGGTCAGACCTGAAACGGGCTGAGGGGTGCCCTCAGCCGCCGCCGGGGCTGCAGACGCCGCAGGCTTGGCCTCGGCAGGCTGGGGGGCGGCTTTGGCCGCTGGCTTGGCTTCGGCCTTGGGGGGGGCCACCACGGCCGGGGGCTGATTGCCTTCGCCGCCACCCAGATCGAGGAAGAACTTGGGTCGTTTGAAGACCATTCGGAGCACCGCCGGATGCAGGGATTATCCGCCGAAGCCGGCGCCCCGCAGCGCCTGGCTTAGATCTGTGCAACACAACCGGGCTTCCGCCATGCTGCCGCTGCCGCCCCAGGACCCCCTCCACTGGCTGGCGGCCCTGGCGATCAACGGGCTGCTGATCGGGCTGGCCCAGCGCCTGCCCCTGCTCACCCCGGCGGGCTGGGTGCATGCCGGGGTGCTCGGCACCCTGCTGTGGGGAAGCCTGGGCTGGCGCGGCTGGCTCGCGGTGGTGGTGTATCTCGCCCTGGGCAGCGCGGTGACGAAGCTGGGGTTCCGGCGCAAGCGGGAGCTGGGGCTGGCCGAGGGGCGGGAGGGGCGCCGGGGGCCGGAGAACGTCTGGGGCTCCGCCCTGGTGGGGACGGTGCTGGCCCTGCTGACCTGCCGGGCACCGGCGGCCATGCAGCCCCTGCTCCTGGCCGGATTCGCCGCCAGCTTCGCCGCCAAGCTCGCCGACACCTTCGGCAGCGAGATCGGCAAGCGCTGGGGCCGGCACACCGTGCTGATCACCAGCCTGCGGCCGGTACCCCCCGGCACCGAGGGGGCCATCAGCCTGGAGGGCACCGCCGCCAGCCTGCTGGGCAGCGTCCTGATGACCCTGGCCATGGGGGCCCTGGGGGTGATCCGCGGCTGGCCGCTGGCGGCCCTGGTGGGCGGTGTCGGGCTGGTGGCCACCCTGGCCGAGAGCGTGGTGGGCGCCAGCCTGCAGCGTCACTGGCGCTGGCTGAGCAATGAGGTGGTCAACGGGCTCCAGACCCTGCTGGCGGCCCTGCTGGCGATGGCGCTGGTGCCGTGGCTGTCGCCGCCTCTGGGCTGAGGGCCTGCTGGCGCCAGGCGAGGGCGGCGCGCCTGAGGCGATCGAGGGCGGCGTCGTGGCGGCGCTGGGCCTGGCGGGCCGGCATGCCCAGCTGCCGGCCCAGCTCCACCCAGGTGCAGCCGCCATCGAGGCGGCCCACCAGCAGCTCCCGCTCCCGGGGATCGAGATCGGCCAGCTGCTGGCGCAGCCACTGACGCTCTGCGCCGCGGGCTTCGCTCTCGCCCGCCGCCGCCTCATCGCCGCAGGGGGAGGCGGGGGCGGCCAGCAGATCCAGCAGGCAGCTGGCCGCCTCGGACGCGCCACCTCCCGGGCCGAGGGGGGCATCCAGGCTGCGCACCCGGGCGGCCCGGCGGATCCCCAGGGCCTCCTCCAGCCGGGCCGGATCACAGGCCAGCCGGTCGGCGAGGGCGGCGGGCGGCAGGGGATCGAGCCCCTGGCGGCGGCGGGCCTCCTGCAGGCCCAGCACCTGCTGATGCAGATCCCACAGGGGCCGGGGCGGACGCACCAGGGGCTGCCGATCCCGCCGTTCGCGGCGCATCGCCCCCTGGATGTACGGCACCGCAAAGCTGCTGAGGCTGACGTTGCGGTCGGGATCGAAGGCCTCCACCGCCCGGATCAGGCCGAGGCTGCCCACCTGGGCGAGGTCATCGAAGGCCATCCCCGCGTCGGCGCCCTGGCGCCTGGCGATGCTGTACACGAGCGGCAGGTTGTCCTCCACCAGCAGGTTGCGCCAGCGCAGCCGGACGACCGGATCGGTGGCCTCGGCGAACGCCTTGAGCCGGCGGCGGTTGCGGCTGCGGCGATCGACGATGGCCTCCGGGATCTCACGGCAGCCCGGACACAGATCCGGGGCCGGCACCCGGCGGGTGCTCTGCACCACCGCCGCCGGCGGCGGGGGCGAAGGGGGCGGGGGGCGATCCATGGCGTTGGGCTCAGCGAGGGGCCGTTCCTTCAGGGTCGCCGTCGGCCACGGGCGGCGGTTCACCCCACGGGGGGAGCGGCTCTCATCCGATCGGGTGATGCCAGCGGCAGCGGCCCGGGGAAGAATGGCGGCTGGGTTCGCCCCGGGAAAACTGACGGCCGGGCCGGCGGTTCAGAAGCCAGCCGTCACGCTGCTGTGGGGATCGAGCCCGGCCCAGTCCAGCAAGGCCCTCCATGTGCGCAGGCGCCGGTAGAGCTGGCCGTGGCCGTCGCTGTTGAGGTGCAGGCCGTCGCTGCCCAGCCACTGCAGCCAGTGGGGGTCGGCCAGCAGGCCATCGAGCAGGGGCAGGAAGGGGACGTCGGCCTCCATGCAGGCCTCCTCCAGCAGGCCCTCGTAGTGGCGCACCGTGGCCAGGTCGTACCAGAGCATCTCGGCGAAGGGCATCACCACCTCATCCACCGGGGTGAGGCCCAGCACGAACAGCGGGGCGATCGACGCCAGCCGGGGGAGCAGCTGCTTCAGGCCGAACAGGAAGGCGTCGGGGGCCAGCTGGTGGCGGCCGTCGGGCCGGCCCACCCGGGCCGTGTCGTTGAGGCCGATCGACAGCAGGATCCCCTGGGGCCGCTGGCGGCGCAGTTCACCCCGGTGGCTCACCTCCGCCTCGGCACGGGCCGCCAGCCGCTCCAGCCCATCCCCTCGCACCCCCAGGCCATAGAGCACCGGCCCCTGGGGCAGCTCCATCCAGTGGCGCCGCAGCCGCTCGCACCAGCCGCCCTGTTCCGGATCACCCCATCCATAGACCCCGCTGTCGCCGAGCACCACCAGCTTCTTTGGCACCTGCATGGGCAGGGCGCTCAGAGGCTGGCGCCGAAGCGGCGCAGCCGCTCCAGGCCGTCGTCGATCGTGGCCGGGGACGCCGCGCAGGACAGACGGATGCAGCGGTCATCGCCGAAGGCGGCACCGGGCACCACCGCCAGCCCCACCTCGTCGAGCAGCCGGCCGCAGAGGGTCATCGAATCCAGCCCCCAGGCGCTGACGTCGGGGAAGGCGTAGAAGGCCCCCTCGGGGGGCAGCAACTCGAGGCCGCTGATCGCCATCAGCCCGTCGCTGAGGCGGGAGCGCCGACGGCTGAATTCGGCCGCCATCTCCTGGACGCAGTCGCGCGAGCCGCTGACAGCCGCCAGGGCACCGAACTGGGCAAAGCTGCAGACATTGCTGGTGCTCTGGCTCTGCAGGGCGCTGGCGGCGGCCACCACATGGCGGGCGCCCGCCAGCCAGCCGATGCGCCAGCCGGTCATCGCCCAGCCCTTGGCAAAGCCATTGACGATGAAGATCCGCTCGGCGATGTCGGGCGCCACCGCCGCCAGGCTGTGGTGCACGTGGCCGGGGGAGAGCAGCAGCTCATAGATCTCGTCGCAGACCACCGCCACGGCCGGGTGGCGGCGCAGCACGGCGGCGATCCCCTCCAGCTCGGAGCGGCTGAGCACCATGCCGGTGGGATTGGAGGGGCTGTTGAGGACCAGCAGCCGGCTGGCCGGGGTGATCGCCGCCTCGAGCTGCTCGGGGCTGAAACGGAACCCGCCGCTGGCATCGGTGGGGAGGCAGCAGACGCTGGCCCCGGCCAGGTGGGCCATCTCCGGGTAGCTCAACCAGTACGGGGCCGGCAGCAGCACCTCGTCACCGGGGTCGAGCAGAACCTGGAAGAGGTTGTAGAGGGCCTGCTTGCCCCCATTGGTCACCAGCACCTGGTCGGGCCGGGTGGGAACGCCGTTCTCCTGGCTCAGCTTGGTGGCGATCGCCTGGCGCAGATCAGGCTCGCCCGCCACGGGCCCATAGCGGGTGTGGCCGGCCTCGAGGGCCTCGGCGGCCGCCTGGCGGATGAAGGCGGGGGTGTCGAAGTCGGGCTCCCCGGCGCTGAGGCTGCAGATGTCCTTGCCCTCGGCGCGCAGCTCGCGCGCCTTGGCGGTGATGGCGAGGGTGAGCGATGGCTGCAACGCCTGCGCCCGGGCGGAGAGCGGCAACGGGGCCGGCATGGCAGCGCGCGCCGTCTGGAGGGCGCGATTCGGCAATCCCGCCATCTTGCCCTACGCCCTGCGCCATGCCGAAGAATGGGGCGATGGCCGGCAATCCCCTGCAACCATCTCCCCTGCAACCGTCCCTTCTGGGTGAGGCCCCTGCCACCGCGGAGCCTGCCACTGCGGGGACGCCCGACCTTGCGGCCCTGGAGAGGGACTGCCGCGAGTGCCGCCGCTGCGGCCTGGCGGAGGGCCGCCAGCGGGTGGTGGTGAGCCGCGGCGATCCGGCGGCCCGGCTGATGGTGATCGGCGAGGGGCCCGGCGCCCAGGAGGACGCCAGCGGCCGGCCGTTCGTGGGCCGGGCCGGCCAGCTGCTCGACCAGATGCTCGCCAGCGTGGGGCTGGACAGCGAGCGCGATGCCTACGTCTGCAACGTGGTGAAGTGCCGCCCGCCGGACAACCGCCGGCCCACGCCCCAGGAGATCGCCGCCTGCGCCCCCTGGCTGGCCGCCCAGATCGCCGCCGTCAATCCCTCCGTGGTGCTGCTGGCCGGCGCCACCGCCCTGGAGGGGGTGCTGGGGATCAAGGGGGGGATCTCCCGGCTGCGGGGCCGCTGGCATCCCTGGCAGGGCCGCTCGGTGATGCCCGTGTTCCATCCCTCCTACCTGCTGCGCAATCCCTCGCGGGAGCAGGGCTCGCCCAAGTGGCTCACCTGGCAGGACCTGCAGGAGGTGCGGCGGCGCCTGGACCAGGACCAACCGTCGACACCCTCTTTGTGACAGGCTTTGGCCACCACCGGCCCACCCAAGATGACCGGCACCCTGGCCACATCCACCACCACCGCTCCGGGGACCTCCCCCCTGCCGGCCGACTGGGCCAGTGACCCCCGCTTCGACACGGTGATCCGCCGCCGCCGGACGCGCAGCGTGCGGGTGGGCGACGTGTGGGTGGGCAGCGAGCACCCCGTGGTGGTGCAGTCGATGATCAACGAGGACACCCTCGACATCGAGGGGGCCACCGCCGGCATCCGCCGCCTGCACGAGGCGGGCTGCGAGATCGTGCGCCTGACGGTGCCGAGCCTGGCCCATGCCAAGGCGGTGAAGGAGATCCGCCAGCGGCTGGAAGACAGCTACCAGCCGGTGCCGCTGGTGGCGGACGTGCACCACAACGGCATGAAGATCGCCCTGGAGGTGGCCCAGCACGTCGACAAGGTGCGGATCAATCCGGGCCTCTACGTGTTCGACAAACCCGACCCCAACCGCACCGAGTTCACCCCAGAGGAGGTGGCGGCGATCGGCGAGCGGATCCAGGCCACCCTCGAACCCCTGGTGAGCCTGCTCAAGGAACAGGACAAGGGGCTGCGGATCGGCGTCAACCACGGCTCCCTGGCGGAGCGGATGCTGTTCACCTACGGCGACACCCCCCTGGGGATGGTGGAGAGCGCCATGGAGTTCATCCACATCTGCGACCGCCTCGACTTCCACAACATCGTCGTGTCGATGAAGGCCTCACGGGCCCCGGTGATGCTGGCGGCCTACCGGATGATGGCCTTCCGCATGGACGCCGAGGGCTTCCACTACCCCCTGCACCTGGGGGTCACCGAGGCGGGCGACGGCGACTACGGCCGGATCAAGAGCACCGCCGGTATCGCCACCCTGCTGGCCGAGGGCCTCGGCGACACGATCCGGGTGTCGCTCACCGAGGCGCCAGAGAAGGAGATCCCTGTCTGTTACTCGATTCTGCAGGCCATGGGGCTGCGCAAGACGATGGTGGAGTACGTGGCCTGCCCCAGCTGCGGCCGCACCCTGTTCAACCTGGAGGAGGTGCTGCACACGGTGCGCAATGCCACCGCCCACCTCACCGGGCTGGACATCGCCGTGATGGGCTGCATCGTCAACGGCCCGGGCGAGATGGCCGACGCTGACTACGGCTACGTCGGCAAGACCCCCGGCACGATTTCCCTCTACCGGGGGCGGGAGGAGATCCGCCGGGTTCCCGAGGCCGAAGGGGTGGAGGCGCTGATCGCCCTGATCAAGGAGGACGGTCGCTGGGTCGACCCCTGAACGGGGAGCCCACCCCAGGCATCGGCGCTACGTTGGAACCACGTTTCAGACTCCTTGAGGATCCCCACCATGGGCAGAGCTCGCGCCACCGTCGTGGTGCTGGTTGGTCTCGGAGCCTGCGCCGCCACGGCGGTGATGGCCAGGGAGATGGTGCTGACCCCCACCGGAACCGTGTCGATCAGCGACAGCCCCAAGGAGGTGATGGACCAGGCGTGGCAGATCGTCTTCCGCGACTACCTGGACACCACGGGCAAGTACACGCCTGAGCAGTGGCGCAAGCTGCGCAGGAGCGTGCTGTCCAAGAGCTACAGCACCCCCAAGGATGCCTACGAGGGCATCCGCGGCATGCTCGGCACCCTCGACGATCCCTACACCCGCTTCCTGGACCCGCGGGAGTTCAAGGAGATGCAGATCGACACCTCCGGGGAGCTCTCCGGGGTGGGCATCCAGCTGAGCGTCGACAAGGAGACCAAGGAGCTGGTCGTCATCTCGCCGATCGAGGGTTCGCCGGCCTCGAGGGCCGGGGTGCAGCCCAAGGACGTGATCGTCTCGATCGACGGCAAGAGCACCAAGGGGATGAGCACCGAGGACGCGGTGAAGCTGATCCGGGGCAAGGCGGGCACCACCGTGAACCTGGTGCTGCGCCGCAAGGGCCAGAACCTCGACACCCCCCTGACCCGGGAGCTGATCGAGATCCACGCCGTCACCCACCAGGTGAATACGGCGCCGGACGGCACCAGGATCGGCTACATCCGCCTGAAGCAGTTCAGCGCCACCGCCACCAAGGACATGCGGGCGGCGGTGCGCGACCTGGAGGCCCAGGGGGTAAAGGGCTACGTGCTCGATCTGCGCAGCAACCCCGGCGGGCTGCTGGTGGCAAGCGTCGAGATCGCCCGCCAGTGGATCAACGAAGGGATCATCGTCTCCACCAAGACCCGCGACGGCATCCAGGACGTCAAGCGGGCCACGGGGCAGGCCCTCACCACCAAGCCCATGGTGGTACTGGTCAACGAGGGTTCGGCGAGCGCCAGCGAGATCCTCTCCGGCGCCCTGCAGGACAACAACCGCGCCGTGCTGGTGGGTCAGAAGACCTTCGGCAAGGGTCTGGTGCAGTCCGTCCGCGGGCTCTCGGATGGCTCGGGCATGACGGTGACCATCGCCAAGTACCTGACGCCCCGCAACCGGGACATCCATAAGCACGGCATCAACCCGGACGTGCCGGTGAAAATGACCGAGCAGGAGGTCCAGCGCCTCAGGTTGGAGGACATCGGCACCAACCGCGACAGCCAGTATCGGGTGGCCGAGTCAACCCTGCGCAAGCAGCTGCAGGCCGGGGCCGCTCTGCAGAAGGCCTTCGAGCCCGGCAGCGCCAACCTGCCGGCGGCCCTTGCCAAACCCTGAGCCGCTGGAGCACGAGCCGGGCACCCCGCCCGGCTCGGTCTGGGACCTCAAACCGTGGTGGTGTCAGCCGTGGAGCATTCTGCTCACCGGCCTGTCCATCGTGACGGGCAGCTGGATGGTGCTGCACCTGTGGTGGCTCACCGCCGGGGTGTCGGTGGTGATCGCCGCCTGGTGGCTGCTGTTCCTGGTGCTGATGCCGGCTGCCTGGAAGCAGGAGCAGGCCAGCAGCAGCGGAGGCTGAAAAGCTGCGAGTGAAGCCCGGGACTCAGGCCACCGGCTGCATCAGGCCACCGCCGGGGGAGGAGTCGTCGTCGTCGTTGTTGCCGGCGGACGACTGGAGCAGGGCGAAGAAGCCGAGGCCGAGCACCCCCAGGAAGGCCGGCAGCATCAGGGGATTCTGGGTGGCGCCCGCGACCTCGATCAGCTCACCCATGTCGGCGCGTAACGAAAGATGACGCCAGCTTAACGGACATTCTCATCGGTTGGGCGCCTCAGTCGAAGACATGGCCGTGCTCGTAGCGCTCGGCGTGGCCGGCGGCCTCGGTGAGGGCCGCCACGTTCTCGCGGGTGAAGAAGCCGTCGTAGCCCAGGCAGCGCTCCACGTACTCGGTGATCAGCAGGGAATAGGCCGAGCTGCGCGAGAAGATCTGGCGCAGGTTGGGCTGGTCGCCGCATTCCCCCACCATGTCGGCGAGGAAGGGGATGCCCAGCTCGCGCAGGGTCCGCACCACCACGTCCACGTTCTTTTCCCCGTTGCTGTCGCCATCGACAACCTCATAGGCGATGTGATGCATGCGCCGGCCGAAATTGCGGACGAAGTCCTCGGTGGGCATGGGCAGGTTGGCCAGGGAGTTGAGATAGGAGGGGGTGTTGTTGGCGGTGAAGACGCGGGCGGGGGAGAGTTTGTCGTCCGCCAGCGTCGGATGGCGGGTGACGTTGGTGGAGGAATTCATCTCGGCGATGTCGTAGGAGCCCCAGTAGTAGTAGGGAACCATCGTCAGATACTCGAGGATGGCATCCTCCCGCTCGCCGGCCAGCACCCGCGTGGCCAGGTGGTCGATGCCCAGGATCTTGCCCTCCAGCCCGTGGTCCCGGTGGCGGCGGGCGGCTTCGGTGAGGGGCTCGAGGGCCTCGTCATCGAGCAGCACCCGATCGCCCAGATCCAGGGCCGCCAGGCCATCGAGGGGCCGGTCCACATAGCCGACCCGGTTGTAGGTGTAGTCGGAGAGGAAGGTGAAGCAGAGATGCTTCGAGGCATAGAAGGGGTTGACGGTCTCCCCCGGATAGGCGAAGCGGATGTTCTGGGGTTCGAGGATGGCGCGCAGATCGTGGCAGGAGGACACCTGGAAGATCTCACCGATGTAGCGGGCGTTGGGCTTGTCGATCGAGAGGGGATACATCGCATTCCAGCGCGTGACCTCATCCTCGAAGTCGTCAAACAGCGGCTCCAGCACGATCACCCGCGGCAAGGCCTCACCCCCCTTGAGCAGGTAAATGCGGTGGGTGGCGTTGATCCAGCACTCCTGGTAGCGATAGGGGGTGGTGAGGGTGAGTTCCGCGAGGTAGGGCAGGCCGTTGCCGTGGTCCACCTGGATCACGACGGCCGCCATCGGCCCCACCACCTGCTCCAGCCCCGACGCAACCCGCCGGGCGTAGACGCGGGGCAGGAATTCCTCGAAGAAGGCCGTGTTGCGCTTGTCGCCCCTGGGCCGGTAGCTGGCGAGGTCGATCATCGGCGGCGATGGGTGCCCGGGGCACCAATGGTGCCGTTACTGCCCCTGAATTCAAGGATCCCCCGCTGGTGAGGAGCAGGCCCTGACCGATCTGCGGCCAGGCGAATCGACTCGGCCTAATCTCAGGCAGGGCAGCACCAACCGCTGACGTCCCTGCTGCTTTCCGATCGTTCGTGAAGACGAAGATTCCCGTCCTGATCTGCATCGATGTGGAACCGGATGCGTTCTTCGTCTCGCGTCAGGACCCCGAGCCATGGAAGGGCTACGAGCTCACCCATGCCTACATCCGGGAATGGCGATCGGCCCTGCAACAGCTCACCGGCGACGCCGTGCATGTCAGCTGGTTCATCCGGATGGATCCCCAGGTGGCCCTGGCCCATGGCCGTGCCTCTTGGGCCGTGGAGCACTACCCGAAGTTGTTCCAGGAGGCCATCGAGGCCGGCGATGAGCTGGGCGCCCATGTCCACACCTATCGCTGGTGTGAGAACTCCGGCGACTGGCTGGATGACCACGGCCATGACGACTGGGTGGCCGAATGTCTGGACACCGCCGTTGAGGGCTACCGCGCCAGTTTCGGGACACCCTGCCGTTCGCTGCGCTTCGGCAATTACTGGTCGGGAACGGAGGCCATCAACCGGGCCGAAGCCCTGGGGTTCCGCTTCGATCTGACCATCGAGCCCGGCCTGCCCCCGAATGCGCTGGACTCACGCAAGCCGCCCCATTCGGGCGACCTGCCTGACTACTACCGGGTGCCCCGCGAACCCTATGCCCCCTCCCGCAGCGACTTTCGCCGCAGGGCCAGACCCGGCGAGCGTGACATCACGCTCCTGCCCCTCACCTCCTCCCACCTCCGCTACGGCTGGGGTCCAAGAAGCCTGAGGCAGAGATTCAGGCGTCTGCGCCACAACGGTTGGCGGCACCGGCGGCAGGACACACCGCTGTCGCTATGGCGGGACTGGAGCCCGCCGAACGACTTCAGCGTGATGCTTGACCGGGCGATGGCCCAGCAGCGCCAGCCCTATCTGGCCTTCGCCATCCACTCCAACGCCCCCGTCGAACCCGGGTCGCTGCCGAGAATCGATCACTGCCTGCAGGCTCTGACGTCCCATCCGGAGCGCTCTAGGTTCGTGTTCTGCACCCCCGCCGAAGCCATGGCGACCCTGCAGGGGAACGCCTCAGGAAACGCATCCGGCGGCCCATCCCGCTGAGGGCGATCGGAACCCCCCGGTGGCGGAGCAGCTGCCACCAGGCACGTGGCTGCCAGGGTTCGGCCAGCAGATAGCCGGTCAGGACGGCCGTCGGGTAGGCACTCTCCGGGTGGAAGGGCACCAGCCGTCCCAGATGCCGGATGGTGTGGGGCTGCCCCCTGTGGAGCGTCCGCACCAAGGGGCGCCACTGCCGGGCGTCTCCGGAGGTGAGGGTCGGGCGCATGTACCAGCTCAGGGTGCCGATGACGAGATCCGTGGCGGCGGCCGATCGGGTCAGCTCGGCTTCAAGCTGCGTCAGGGCGGAGCGCATCAGCACCGGGTCGACCCGTTCCAGCGCCTCGATCACCTGCGCCATGGGCTCAAGGATGCGGCACTGCCGCAGGCGCCGCTCCGCTTCCGCCGGATGGCTGAGGCCCCGCTCGCGGGCGAGGGCCTCGCAGCTTGTGCGGATGTTGAGGAAGTACTCGTGGGCCCGCTCCAGGCGCCAGCGGGTGCTGGTGGCCTCCCGGTGCTGCACGCGATAGGCGGCGGTGGCACTGGCATTCCGCACCATCGGGGCGAGGGAGGCCAGCTGGAACCAGGCCTGCACATCACTGCTCCAGGCGTTCCGGGCCGGCCAGCCGCCGATGGCCTCCAGGGCGCTGCGCCGGACCAGCACGAAGGACGGGGTATCGATCCGGTGGAAGGGAAAGCTGTCCCAGGGGTCGAAGCGTTCCGGGCCCAGAAAAGGTGCCGGAAAGTGCAACTCCAGCTCGTCTTCGTAGGTGAGGGTGCGGGACACCGCCGCGCAGGCCGCCGGATCGTCGCGCAGCAGCGTGCTGAGCAGCTCGAGGTGGCGGGGATGCCAGAGGTCGTCCTGGTCCAGAAAGGTCACCAGGGCCGCCGTGCTGCGCGCGAAGCCGAACTGCCGGGTCTGGTGGGTGCCCTTGCCGGGATGGCGGTGCAGGGCCACCTGGGGAAAGGAGCGGACGATGGCGATCGAATCGTCGCTGGATCCGTCGTCGACGACGATGATCTCCCGGGCGGGCAGGGTCTGGGCCAGCACCGACGCCAGCGTCTGGCGGATCCAGGCCGCCCCGTTGAACAGCGGGATGATGACGGCGATGTCGGCCGCGGTGGCGACGGGGTCGCTCAAACCACCAGCACCGCCGCGTTCGTCGCCGCCTGCTCCTCGGCCCGTTGCTCCGGGGTGAGCCCGTCGGCCTCGGGGATCTGGCCGGCCATGGCGGAGAGCCACGCCATCAGCTGCTCCACCTGCTGGGCGGGGGACAGGGCCCCCAGGCCCCGGGCCAGCACCTTGGCGGTGCTGCCGGTGCCGCCCTGGTAGACCAGCCGGCCGTGCAGGTGCTGGGGCAGGGCCTGGCGCAGGCGGCGGAAGGCGGGTTCCTCCATCGGCGTTTCCAGGGCGATGTTGGGCTTCTCCGGCTTGATGCGCGAGAAGCCGCAGCGGCGGGCCAGCAGTTTCAGTTCCATCAGCTGCAGCAGGCTCTGCACCGGCGCCGGAATCGGGCCGTAGCGGTCGGCCCAGCCGGCGGCCAGCTCCACCAGGGCCGCCTTGCCGCCACATTCGGCGGCGGCCCGGTAGGCGGCCATCTTCTCGTCGGCCTCGGTGATCCAGTCGGCCGGGATGAAGGCCGTCACCGGCAGGTCGATCTGGGTCTCGTCCACCGCCGGGATGTCCTGGCCCTGGATCTCGGCCAGGCAGTCCTGCAGCATCTCCATGTAGAGGTCGAAACCGATCGCCTCCATCTGGCCGCTCTGCTCCACCCCCAGCAGGTTGCCCACGCCGCGGATCTCCATGTCGCGCATGGCCAGCTGGTAGCCGGAGCCCAGCTGGGCGAACTCCTGGATCGCCCGCAGCCGCTGGCGGGCCGCCTCACTGAGGGAGGCATCGCCGGGATAGAAGAGCCAGGCGTGGGCCTGGATGCCGCTGCGGCCCACCCGGCCCCGCAGCTGGTACAGCTGGGCCAGGCCGAACTTGTGGGCGTCCTCCACCAGGATCGTGTTCACCCTGGGGATATCCAGGCCGCTCTCGATGATCGTGGTGCAGAGCATCACGTCGGCCTCGCCGGCGTTGAAGGCCACCATGGCGCTCTCCAGCTCCCCCTCCGGCATCTGGCCGTGGGCCACCTGCAGCCGCAGCCCCGGCAGCATCGCCCGCAGCTGACCCGCCACCTCCTCGATGCCCTCCACCCGCGGCACCACGTAGAACACCTGGCCGCCGCGGTCGAGTTCCTGGCGGATGGCGCTGCGCACCGCCTCCTCATCGAGGCTGGCCAGGTGGGTCTTGATCGGTCGCCGCAGCGGCGGCGGCGTGGTGATCAGGCTCATCTCCCGCACCCCCGAGAGGCTCATGTAGAGGGTGCGCGGGATCGGCGTGGCGGACAGGGTCAGCACGTCCACGTCCTTGCGCAGCGCCTTGATCTTCTCCTTCTGGTTCACACCGAAGCGCTGCTCCTCATCCACCACCAGCAGACCCAGCTGGCGGAAGGCCGTGCCCTTGCCCAGCAGCTGGTGGGTGCCCACCACCACGTCGGTGTTGCCCTTGGCCAGATCGTCCAGGATCGTCTTGCGCTCGGCGGCGGTGCGGAAGCGGTTGAGCAGGGCCACCTTGAGCGGATAGGGGGCGAAGCGCTCGCTCAGGGTGCGCCAGTGCTGCTGGGCCAGCACGGTGGTGGGGGCCAGCAGGGCGCACTGCTTGCCGGCGGTGACCGCCTTGAAGATGGCCCGGATCGCCACTTCCGTCTTGCCGAAGCCCACATCGCCGCACACCAGCCGGTCCATCGGCTGGTCCCGCTCCATGTCGCGCTTCACCTCGACGATCGCCTTGAGCTGGTCGGGGGTGGGGTCGTAGGGGAAGGAATCCTCCAGTTCGCCCTGCCAGGGGCCGTCGGGGGGGAAGGCGAAGCCCGGCGCCTGGTGGCGCTCGGCGTAGAGCTTCACCAGATCCATCGCCACCTTGGCCACCGCCTTGCGGGCCCGCTCCTTGGCCTTGGTCCAGGCCGTGCCGCCCATGCGGTTGAGCTCCGGCGGGCTGTCGCTGCTGGCTCGGTAGCGGCCGAGGCTGCCCAGCTGGTCGGCGGCCACCCGCAGCAGGCCGTCGGCGTACTGCACCACCAGGTAGTCGCGGGCCTCGCCGCCGATGGCCAGCTTCTCCAGCTTCAGGAAGCGGCCGATGCCGTGGTTGCGGTGCACCACGAAGTCGCCGGGGAGCATCTTGTTGGGATCCACCGTGCGGCTGGCCGCCTTGCGGCGCCGGCGCACGTAGCCGCCGCTAGCCAGGCTGTGCTGGCCGAAGATTTCCCGGTCGGTGAACAGCACCAGCTTCCAGGCCGGCAGCTGGAACCCCTCCAGCTCAGCCGTGCCGCGCAGCTTGAGCGCCACCGGGGTGGCCTGCTCCACCAGCCGTTCGATGGCCGGGAAGTCGCGGGCGTTGGGCACGAAGCGGGTGACGCAGTCGTGCTCCTCCAGCAACGCCACGGCCCGCGACGGCTGGGCGGAGACGATCCAGGGCCGGGCCTTGTCCCGCAGGTGTCCCTTGATCTGCTCCGCCAGGCGCCCGAACTGGTTGGGGTGGGCCGGCACTGGCCGGCTGGAAAGGTCGAGATCGTTCGGGTGGCGGTCGCTTTCGTGCAGCTCCGCCAGATCGAAGCCGGTGAAGGCCTCCGCCTCCGCCAGGGCCGCTGCGATCGGCCGGTGCAGCAGGCCGGGCAGGGGCGGCTCAGCTTCGGCGGCCTTCACCACCTCGCCGTGGTGCTCGGCGGCATGGTCAAACCACTGCTGGCCGTGGGCCAGGCACTGGCGCCGTTCATCGACCGCCACCAGCGTGCCGGCAGGCAGGTAATCGAGCAGGGAGGCCGGTCTCTCCCAGGCCAGGCCCATCAGCCGCCGCATTCCCTCCGGCGTGCCGCCCTCCAGCAGCTGGTCGAGGGCGGCGGGCTCCAGCAGCCGCTCCAGCCCGTCCGGCATCCGCTCCCGCAGGGCCTCGGCGACCAGCGGCGCGTAGCTGGTGGGAGTGAAGCGCACCCGCTCGATCACATCGAGGGAACGCTGGGTGGCGGGGTCGAACTCCCGCAGCTTTTCGAGGTCTTCACCGAAGAGCTCCAGCCGCACCGGCAGCTCGGCGCTGACCGGAAACACATCGACGATGTCGCCGCGGCGGCTCCAGGTGCCCTCCTGCTCGATCGTGGGCACCTTCTCGTAGCCCAGTCCGGCCAGGGTGTGGGCCAGCTGCTCCAGATCCAGCCGGTCGCCCCGGCGCAGGGTGAGGCAGCGGGCCGCCAGCTGCGGCGGCGGCGGCAGGTGGGGCTGCAGGGCCCGCTCGGTGGCCACCACGGCGAAGCGGCCGGCGCCGGCACCCGAAGCCCCGTCCCCGTCGCCCACCAGCTCGGCCAGCACCTGCAGCTGGCCCCAGGTGATCTCGCTGGTGGGGTCGAAGGGCTCGTAGGGGGAACCCTCGCTGGTGGGATAGAGCTGGCACAGGGGCCAGCCCATCAGCTCCAGCAGGGAGGCCCAGCGGCCCGCCTCCTCCAGGGTCGGCACGATCACCAGCAGGGGGGCCTCGCCGCAGCCCGCCAGGGCGCTGGCCACCAAGGCCCGGGCCGCCCGGCCCGCCCCGCTCAGCCGCAGGCGCTCGGGCCGCCCGCAGCGTGCCCTCACCTCGGCGGTGAGCGGCGCGGCCTGCAGCTGGCGCACGAGGGCGTGGAGGGGCATCGCAACGGGGGGATCGAACCGGTGGCGATCCTCGCAACCACCGCACGCCGCCGCGACATCCCGGCCCCTTTGCCGTCATGCTGGAGGCCGGTCTGACGAGCGATGGCCCGCTTCCGTTGTCCCACCTGCCGCGGTCGTCCCCTGCGGCTGCAGCAAGCCTTCACGGGCCTTCCCCGCTGCGGGCGCTGTGGGGACCTGCTCGAGCCCAAACCCCGCCATGGCCGTGCCTGGGGCCTGGCCGTCGGGGTGACCGCGCTGGTGCTGGGGGGGGCCGCCTTCTCGGGCCTGCTGGAGCAGGTGGGCAGCCTGCCCCAGCAGGCCCCCGAAGTCACCACCCGGCTGCTGGAGCGCTTCGATCCCGCCCCCGATCCGCAGCTGCGGCCGATGGCGCTGGTCGAGGGGGGCCTGCTCGAGAACCTCAAGGAGGCCGACCGCCAATGGATTCCCACCGCCGAACCCCTGGCCGGCGGTGGCATCCGCTTCCTCTACCGCCGCCGGGCCGGCGAACCCGAGCTCTCGGTGGATGAGCTGCAGGCCCTGATCGACTCCCCACCGGACCACGGCGAGAAGCGCCAGGCCATCGCCGAACTGCTCGGCGTCCTGGAGGAGGCCGGTGTGCAGGTGCATCTGTCGGCACCGAAAAAGACGGGGGCCGCCGGGGAATGGGACCACGCCAGCCGCACCCTGAGGATCAAGCCCGCGGTGGTGGACAAGGGCACCGTGGATTTCGCCCAGGTGCTCAACCACGAGGCGATCCACGTGGCCCAGAGCTGTGCGGCGGGCGGCCTCCGCTCCGTCCCCAGGACACTGGGGCTGAGCCAGGAGGTGCCGCCGGAACTGAAGCTCCACCTCGACGATCCCCTCTATGCCGGGGCCTCCGACTGGGAGAAGGCCCTGGAGCGCGAGGCCTACGCCAACCAGCGCCAGCTGGAGCTGGGCGCCAGCCTGATCCGCACCCATTGCCGCATTCGCGCCACGGGCTAGGGAGCTGGCGGCGGGGCCGGAGCGATCAGCCGGAGATGTGGGCGATCAGATCGAGGCACTTGCTGGAGTAACCCCACTCGTTGTCGTACCAGGCCACCACCTTCACGAACGTGTCGGTGAGGGCGATGCCGGCGGAGGCATCGAAGATCGAGGTGCAGGTTTCGCCGAGGAAATCGGTCGAGACGACGGCGTCCTCCGTGTAGCCGAGGATCCCGGCCATCGGACCGGCGGCGGCCTCCCGCATGGCGGCCTTGATGGCGTCATAGCTGGCTCCCCGCTCCAGGTTCACCGTCAGGTCCACCACCGACACGTTGGGGGTGGGCACCCGGAAGGCCATGCCGGTGAGCTTGCCGCTGAGGGCCGGGATCACCTTGCCCACCGCCTTGGCCGCGCCGGTGGAGGAGGGGATGATGTTCTGGCCGGCCCCACGGCCGCCGCGCCAGTCCTTGACCGACGGCCCGTCGACCGTCTTCTGGGTGGCGGTGGTGGCGTGGACGGTGGTCATCAGGCCATCGCGGATGCCGAAGCTGTCATGCAGCACCTTGGCCATCGGCGCCAGACAGTTGGTGGTGCAGGAGGCGTTGGAGACGATGTCCTGGCCCGCATAGGTGGTGTGGTTCACCCCCATCACGAACATCGGCGTGTCGTCCTTGGAGGGGGCCGACATCACCACCTTGGACGCCCCCGCCGTGATGTGGGCACGGGCCCGCTCGTCACTCAGGAACAGGCCGGTGGACTCCAGCACCACATCGGCACCGACATCGCCCCAGCGCAGGGCGGCGGGATCGCGCTCCGAACTGATGCGGATGCGGCGTCCGTTCACCACCAGGGCGCCATCGTCGATGGCCACCTCGCCGACGAAGCGGCCATGGGTGGAGTCGTAGCGGAGCATGTAGGCGATGTAATCGACATCAATCAGGTCGTTGATGCCCACCACCTCGATGTCATCGCGCCCGCAGGCGATGCGGAAGACGAGGCGGCCGATGCGTCCGAACCCGTTGATGCCGATCCTGATGGTCACCCGTGGATCTCCCAAGGCAATACAGGGGATTCAGCGTCGCACGCAGCCAGCGGCCATCGGCGCAGCCGTCCCGGCCATTGTCGCCAGATGAAACGGGCTCGCCTGCCGCAACCGACGCCGCAGCCGCCGGCTCCAGCCGAACGCCACGGCGCCGCCGAGCAACGGCAGGGGGCCCGGCACGGGAACGCTGCGCAGGGCAGTGGGGTTGAAGGGCCTGCCATTGATCACGGCGTTGACACGATTGGCGCCGGTCGTCGATCCGAATCTGAGGGCGGATTGGTTGTTGATGACGATCAGGGAGCCGGTGATGCTCGAAGGATTTCCATTGCCGGAGCGATTCAGCGTCGCCGTGCCACCGCCGGTGAGCAGGAAGGTGCCGAAGACATCGGAGCCCGTCAGGGCGAGGTTGGAGCCGGGACGGGCGAAGTTGAAGATGATCTTCGAGGGATCCACATTTCCCTGCAGCGTCCAGTCCTGGTTGGTGGTGAGGCTGGCGGGCATGTTGAAGACGAAATACTCACGGCCCGAGCCGACGAAATTGAGATCGACGTTTCTGCCGACGGTCTGGACGTTGTAGTAGTTGATCCCCCCCGTGTCGGGCAGCGATCCGGTGAGGGTGAGACTGCCGGACAGGTTGACCGCATCGTTGTAGCGGCAGGAGCTCAGCGCCACGGTGCAGTTCGAGGCGTTGATGCCGCCGATGTAGCTGGCCACGGCCAGGGCATCCGCCTCGGCCTGGACGGTCCAGGCATTGCTGACCACCGTGGTGCCGGGGCCGTTGGTGACGGTGGCGGACTGGGATCGGAAGATCCGGGTGGCGGCGATCGATCCGGCATTGATCCGGGCATTACCGCCCACCAGGGCATGGCCGTTGCCGGGCTGGGCGGGGGCCGGTGGGGTGACGCTGCAACTTGCCGGCACGGAGACCGTGGGGCCGCCGTTGAGCTGGTTGGGGGAACCGGTGCTGGTGCCGAGGCTGGAGGCGACGTTGCTGGCGGTGATGTTCACCAGACCGAAGCCGGCGGCACACCCCAGGTTGAAGCCCTCCGCCTGGGCCCCATTGGCCCGGGCGGGCCGTTCGTGGCCGAGGGCCAGCGCCAGAGCGACCCCGAGGCCCCAGATCAGCGCCTGGCGGCCCCCCATGGCCCGGGTCCGCAGCAGAGGCGGCTCGCTGGCGGGAGAGGTTCGCTGGAGCACTGACGTCATCAACCTGGCTGACCTGGGTCTGCTGATTTCATGCAGGTGAGAATCATTCAGGCGAGAAGAAGGCATGTTTCCTTCTTTTTCAGGCGGTACTCTGCAGACATCAAGCCAATGGATGTTCGACGGGAATCTAACACCGTTCCCAAGCAGATGTCGGCATTCGCTCAGCAGCATCTCTCGGAGATCTGCGATACCCAGGACCAGAGACTGACCCGAGATCCACAGCAGGATTTCACCACAGAGGCCTCGACCACCGCCACAATGTCGGCCATTGGCCTGCACAGGGTCCTACCCCTCCCGATGTCACTGAACGATCCGGATCAGCACCCGCACCGCCAGACCGTCACCGATGTCCTGTCCCTGATCTCCCTGGCCCTTTTCGTCACCTACGTCGTGACGCTGCTGAACGCGATTCCCCCCATGGCGGTCGGGCAACCGGCCTGGCTCGCGAACCTGATCAGTGCCCTGTTGGATGGCGCCCCCCTGGCCCTGGTGGGGCTGGGGCTGGTCCATCTGCTTGCCTATCTCGAGCCCGACCACCTCCGTCTCCAGGCCCGTCGCCGGACGCTGGCCCGCTGGGCGACCGGAGCGGTGATCGGATTCCTGCTGCTGATTCCCCTTCAGGCCGTTTCCGCCGTCCAGGGCTACGGCCTGGTGGCCCGCAGCCAGAGCAGCGCCATGGCGGTGGCAACCGAACGCGCCGGGGAGTTCCAGCGCGCCATCGGAGCCGCCACGTCGGTGGAGGATCTGCAGCAGAGGATCGCGGTCCTGCAGGGCCCCGGGCTGCGGCTGGGCGACAGTCCCCAGTCCCTGCCTGACCTGAAGCGGACCCTGAACGAACGGCTGCGGGAGTCCCTGAGAAGCTCGCGAGGCGTCATCCATTCCCCCTGGAGGCCGGAGCTCTGGGCGATCGTCCAGCGGACCCTCCGGGTGCTGCTCCTGGCCCTGGTGTACGCCCTGGCCTTCGCGGCCGGCAGCCAGCGGCGGGGCCGCGAGGCGTCCCTGCTCCGGGAGCTCCTGGCCCGCTGGAATCACCTGCGGGCCAGGGGCCTGCGGCGGCGCCTGGAGGCCCGATCCACCGCGCCGCGAGCACTTCCCGCCGATATGGCCTATTTCCACGAATTGAGTGTGGCGAGGGAGCCCCAGGGCAGCGGCCCGCTCCCCTGACCGGGATCAGCCCTCCAGACCCGGAGCTGCAGGCCCGCCGTCGGCGGCCAGCAGGGTTTCCTCCTCCAGCAACATGTTGAAGCGCAGCAGGTCGGCGTCCTTCAGCTGCTGGCGGCTGCTGACACCCAGGTGCTTCTCGAGGAAGCTGCGGCCCATGCTCCCGTCCCAGCCCAGCTGCTGCAGGAGCAGGTTGCACTGCTCGAGCAGGTCGGCCCGACGCAGCGGCACCGACGCCGTGGCGGGATCGCAGCCGGGCTCGAGGGTCTCGATCGCCTGCAGATAGGCGATCAGATCGGCGTAGACGGTGATGCGATCGCGGCTGGGGTGACCGAAGCAGCGCTGCAGATAGGCCGCCTCCCGCTCCCGGTCCCAGCCGAGGCGGCGCAGCTGCAGATCCAGGTGGGTGAGTTCGGCACTCCAGTCCTCGGGGTCCTCGACGGGACTCGGGGGCGCTGGGGGCGCGGGTGTGGCCGGAAGGGGTGCAGGCTCCGGCGGCGCAGACGTCGCGGCGGGCGATGGCGGCACTGGGGGCGGCGCAGCTGGGGCCGGCGCGGGCAGCCCTGGCTCAGAGGCGGCCACCGTTCGGGTCGGAAGGGGAGCCGGCGGTTCCGCCGCCGGGCCAGGGGTCGGGGAGGCGGAGACCCGCTCCGGCAGCGAAGGCGCCCGCTCCGGCGCTGCGGCGGCCGGCCCGGGATCCTGGAGGCGGGCCAGGAGCCTGGCCCTGGCACGGTCTTCGGCCTCCTCCGCGTCGCCCGCTTCCCCCAGGGCACTGCCCAGAAAGCGCTCCCCATCCCGGGCCGAGACCAGCACGACGCGGCGGCCGCCGTCGCAGTGGAGCAGTCGGACCTGAACGTGCATGGGGGCGGGAGGGACCGACGCCCTTTCTAGAGTGCTTCTTTGCAGCCTCCACGGCCGAGCGAACCGCAGGAATGGAAGTGGAATCGGTGGAGAGCCTCACGCCCCTGCTGCAGCCCCTGCTGCAGGAAGCGGACCAGTGGGGTGAGGTGCTGTTGCTGCTGGTCCTGCTGGTGGGGCTGGAGGCGGTGCTCTCCGCCGACAACGCCATCGCCCTGGCCGCCATCTCCCGGCGGCTGCACGATCCCGCGCGGCAACGCATGGCCCTGAACCTCGGCCTGGTGCTGGCCCTGGTCTTCCGGCTGGCCCTGATCGCCCTGGCCAGCCAGGTGCTCGCCTTCTGGCCCCTGCAGCTGCTGGCCTCCGCCTACCTGCTCTGGCTCTGCGGCCGGCATCTGCTGGGCAAGGACGATGGCGCGGACGACGACGACGGTGCGGGCCAGGGCCCGACGGCAGCCGACCACACCCACGGCTCCCATCACAACCCGGGCCATCACCACCACGGCGCCACCCTGGGCTCGATCGTGGCCACCCTGGCCCTCACCGATCTGGCCTTCTCCCTCGACAGCGTCTCCGCGGCGGTGGCGGTGACCGACCGGTTGCCGCTGGTGATGGCCGGCGGGGTGATCGGCATCCTCGCCCTGCGGCTCACGGCCGAGCTGTTCCTGCGCTGGCTGGAGATCTTTCCCCACCTGGAAACCGCGGGCTACCTGGCCGTGGGACTGGTGGGGCTGAAGCTGCTGCTGCGCCTGGTGCTGCCGGCCGTGGAGGTGCCGGAATGGGCCCTGTTGCTGGTGGTGGCGGGCCTGTTCGCCTGGGGTTTCTCCCTGCGCTCGGAGCCCTCGACCCTGCCCGAGCAGGGCAGCGGCGACGCCTGAGGCCCGCGGAACGATGCGGATCGAGCTGCGCCAGATCGACTCGGACCGGCTGATCACCACGATCGAGATCGATGACCTCGGCGACGTCCCCCATCCCGGCCGCTGGCTGACCGTCGGCGAGGGCAGCTTCCTGGTGCTGCAGCGCCGCCACCGCTATCGGCTGCGGCAGGGCCGCTACGAGCTGGCGACGGTGGCCCTGCAGGTGAAGCCCCAGCGACAGCCCGCGGATGCCCTCTGGTGGGACGGGCGCTGGGTGATCGGTGACCCCCACTGCCGCTTCAACGCCCGCAGCCCCCTGCTGCGCTGCGCCGTGCTGCCGGAGGGCCCCTGCGAGCGCTGCAGCCACCGCACGCCCCGCTGAGGCGATGGCGCCGCCGGCCGGTCCTAGGCTGATGCCCACTCCGTGTTCGCGCCCGATCACCGCCCCTAATTCCAGGCCCCAGGCCCAGGCCAGCCGGAGCCGACGCAGCGGCAACGGCTCCTCCCCCACCCCCGCGCCGGTCGCTGCCCCTGGGGCCGCCCCGGTCGCTGCTTCCCTGGCCGCCGATCCCCTCACCCCCAGCCACACCGCCACCGGGCTCAACCCACCGGTGGCCGGACTGGCGACGGATTTTGCCGTGCTGGGCCTCTCGGAGCCGATCCTCAAGGCCGTGGCCGCCAAGGGCTACAGCAGCCCCTCGCCGATCCAGCTGCAGTGCATCCCCGCCGTGCTCGCGGGCCACGACGTGATGGCGGCCGCCCAGACGGGTACCGGCAAGACGGCGGGCTTCACCCTGCCGATGCTGGAACGGCTGCGCCACGGTCCCCATGCCCGCTCGGGTGTGGTGCGGGCCCTGGTGCTGACGCCCACCCGCGAGCTGGCGGCCCAGGTGGCGGACAGCGTCACCGCCTACGGCCGCTACCTGGATCTGCGCTCCGACGTCGTCTTCGGCGGCGTGAGCGCCAACCCCCAGATGCAGCGGCTGCGCCGCGGAGCCGACGTGCTGGTGGCCACCCCCGGCCGGCTGATGGACCTGCACCAGCAGAACGCCCTGCGGCTCGACCGGGTCGAGATCCTGGTGCTGGATGAGGCCGACCGGATGCTCGACATGGGCTTCATCCGCGACATCCGCCGGATCCTCTCCCTGCTGCCGGCGAAGCGCCAGAACCTGCTCTTCTCGGCCACCTTCTCCACCGAGATCCGGCGGCTGGCCACCGGCCTGCTGCACAACCCCGTGCAGCTCCAGGCCACCCCCGAGAACCAGGCCGCGCCCCTGGTGGAGCAGGTGATCCATCCCTGCGACATGGATCGCAAGGGGGATCTGCTCAGCCATCTGATCCGCAGCAACGACTGGCGTCAGGTGCTGGTGTTCTCCCGCACCAAGCACGGCGCCAACCGGCTGGCGGAGCGTCTCGAGAAGGAGGGCCTCGGGGCGGCGGCGATCCACGGCAACAAGAGCCAGGGGGCCCGCACCCGGGCCCTGGCGGAGTTCAAGAGCGGCGAGGTGCGGGTGCTGGTGGCCACCGACATCGCCGCCCGCGGCATCGACATCCACCAGCTGCCCCATGTGGTCAACCTCGACCTGCCCAACGTGGCCGAGGACTATGTGCACCGCATCGGCCGCACCGGCCGGGCGGGCCAGAACGGCCATGCCATTTCCCTGGTGGCGGCCGAAGAGCATGAGCTGCTGCGGGCCATCGAACGCCTGGTCGGCTCCCCCCTGCCCCGCCAGGAGGTGGCGGGCTTCGAGCCCACCGTGCTGTCCGCGCCGCCCCTGGATCTCAGTGGTGGCCGGGGACGCCGCAGCCAGGGCCCCCGCCACGGGCAGGGACAGGGTCACGAGCGCGGCCGGCGCCGCACCGGTTCCCGCTGAGCCAGGGCCCAGCGGGGGAATGGCAGTGGTTGTGACAGCCTCCACCGCCTCCCTAGGGTGAAGTGAGGATCTGCCTCCTTCCGACATGCCCTACGAACCCGGATCCACCCAGTGCCGCGTGCTGATCGACTGCAAGGCCCAGATCGAGGGCATGCTTCTCGCGCTGGAGCGCATCGACAACAGCCGCCACATCCGTGATCAGCTGGTGGCGGTCCACAACCAGCTGGAAGGTCTCCACGAACTGCACCGGCGCCAGCCGGAGGAGCTCGCCTCCGGCAGCTGAACCGGAGGCTGGGGCCGCCCTCCGCGGCAGGCTCATCCTGCGCCGGACGTCTCCTCCCCCCGGCCCCTCTGCTCCCACCCCTGGCAGGCCGCATAGGCACCGGCCAGGGTGGGGCTCATCACCCGCTGGCCCGGGATCCGCTCATGGCTGGCCACGTAGCAGCCCAGCGTGTCCCGGAAGATCCGGCAGCCGGATCCGGTGCTGTTGACGAAGGAAAGCTCACTGGCCATGACATCCCCACCCATTCACTGACTTCGGTCTACTGCCTGCGTCGGCAGTCCAACACTGAGACGCTGCTAAGGGAACAAAACGTCAAGACCCCTTGCCGAAAGAGCGGATCAGGGGGTATTTACACCGATCCGATCACCGACCACCAGCCCCAGCTGCTGGATCAGGGCCTGTCCCTCGCTCGGACGCCGTCCCGGCAGCTGGGCCTGGCGCAGCAGCACAGGGCAGCCACCGGTGGCCACCACCAGCCCCTCCCCCTCCACCACCGAGAGCACGGTGCCGGGGCCAGCCACTGACGAGCCATCCACTGATGTCCCGTCCTGGCTGGGGCTGCCCCAGCGGTCGGCCAGGGCGGCGGCCGCGGGGGTGAGCTGGTCCCTCAGACGAACAACGAGGGGTTCGGTGGCCAGCAGCTTCAGCCGCTCGGCCCCCCAGGGGCAGGAGGCATAGGGATACAGCCCCATCACCCGGCGATGGATGGCCAGGGCGGAGCCGCTCCAGTCCACCAGGGTGTCCTCCTTGGTGAGCTGGCGGGCGTGACTGACCCCTTCTCCGGCCTGGGGACGCACCCCGAGGCGGGCAAGCCGCTCCGGCTCAGGCCCCGCACCCGCCGCCTCGATCAGCGGCAGGGCCTCCACCAGCAGCTCCCCGGTGAGGCGCGCCAGCCGTTCCGAAAGCTGGCAGGCGTTCTGGAGCAGGGGAATGGACAGGCGCCGCTCCAGCAGCACCGGGCCGGTGTCGAGTCCTTCCTCCATCGCCATGATGCCCACGCCGGTTTCGCCATCCCCCTCCAGCAGGGCCCACTGGATCGGCGCGGCCCCCCGCCAGCGGGGCAGCAGGGAACCGTGGCCGTTCCAGCAGCCCAGGGGGGGCTGGGAGAGCACCGCCGGCGGCAGGATCTGGCCGAAGGCCACCACCACCGACAGGTCCGCCCCCAGGGCCGCCAGCTCCTGCTGGCAGCCAAGATCGCGGCGGATCCGCTCGGGGGTGAACACCGGCAGAGCCAGCTCCAGGGCCCGCTGCTTCACAGGGGAGCCCACCAGGGCCTTGCCCCGGCCACGGCGCCGGTCCGGCTGGCTCACCACAGCAACGATGCTGTGGCCGGCCTGTAGCAGGGCCTCGAGACTGACCACGGCGTAGGCCGGGGTGCCCCAGAACAGGATCCTCAAGCGTCGCCGGTGATCGAGAGACCCTCCACCCACACGTGGGGGCAGAGACCGTCGGGGGTCACTTTGGCCTGACCCTCGAAACCGACGATGGCCTTGAGCAGGGTGCGGATGTCACCGGCCACGGTGGCGGCCTCGATGGAGCGCGCGGTGCCGCCCTCCACCAGCCAGCCGTCGAAGGGGAGGGAGAAGGAGCCCTGGCTGGCCTTGACGCCGGCATGGAGGGCCGAGAGGGAATCGATCACCACCAGCCCATCGCTTCCGCCGGCACCGGAGGCGAAGCGGTCAAGGCCCCGGGCGCCCCCGTCGCTGCCGGGGGTGGGGCCGATCTCGAACCAGTCGGGGCCCACCGACACCTTGGCCCCCAGGCCGGCATGGCCGGTGGGGGCAACGCCGAAGGCCCGGGCCGTGGCCTCCGAATGGAGGAAGTGGCGCAGCACCCCGCCCTCCACCAGGGACAGGCGACCGGTGGGGGTGCCTTCGCCGTCGAAGGCGGCCGCACCCACGTTGGCCGGATTCAGGCCGTTGTCGTGCAGGGAGAAGAAGGGAACGGCCAGCTGCTCGCCCAGGGACTCGCGCCGGCTGAGGCTGACGCCATCGAGCACGGCGCGGGCATTGAACAGGCTGCTGAAGGCGCCGATCAGGTCGAGGAAGGCCTCGGGAGTGAAGACGCAGGTGTAGCGGCCGGTGGCGATGGGGGCGTAATCGAGGTGGGCGATGGTGCGCTCCGCCGCCTCCTGAACGCAGCCGGCCACATCGAGGTCGGAAGCGCCGTAGGCCAGACGCACGGCGCCGCTGCTGCGGGGCTTGCGGCCCGCCTCCTCGGCCCGGGCATAGAGATAGAGGGAGGCGGTGGTGAGGCGCTGCTGGCGGCAGGCGCCGTCACTGTTGATGTAAAGCCGGTCGCTGCTGCGCTGGGCCAGGCCGTTGTAGGGAACCGTGCCGATGGCGGGATGGCGTCCGAGCAGGTCGCGCTCGGCCTCCTTGAGGGTGTCCAGCAGGCTGAGGATGCTGACGGCCGGGCGGAGCGGCTGCTCCAGGACCGGCAGCGGCGCGGTGGCCAGAGGGGAGAAGTCGGGGACCTCATCGACGTTGCCGTAGGCGCTGGCGTCACGGGCCCCGGCCAGGGCCCGGGCCAGGCCGGCGTCGGAGAGGTCGGAGGTGCTGGTGATGCCCACCAGACCGTCGTCGTTCCAGACCCTCAGGGTGATGGCGCTGCGCTGGGCGCCCTTCATCTGCTTGGCTTCGCCCCGGTCGACCTGCACGGAGGTGTCGGTGCTGCAGGAGGCGCCCAGATCCCAGCGACGGACCCCCTCACGCTGGGCCAGCTGGTCGAGCCGCTGGCGCAGCACCTCGGCATCGAGGCTGGCGGCCGCTGATTCGGTGGTTCCCATGATCAGCGTCCCCCCACGGTGATGGTGTCGACCTTGATGTGGGGCTGGCCCACGGTGACGAAGATGCTGCCGCTGACCGAGCCGCAGAAGCCGGCGGCCAGCTCCAGGTCGTTGGCGCACATGGAGATCCGGGGCATCACCTCCTTGGCGTCGCCGATCAGGGTGGCCCCCTTCACCGGCTTGGTGAGGGTTCCGTTCTCGATCAGGTAGCCCTCCTCGACGGCGAAGTTGAACTGGCCGGTGGGGCCGACGCTGCCGCCCCCCATCGACTTGCAGTAGAGCCCCTTGTCGACGGAGGCGATCAGATCCTCCGGGCTGTGGGGGCCGGCGGCGATGTAGGTGTTGCGCATGCGGCTGGCGGCGGCGAAGGCGTGGCTCTGGCGCCGGCCGCTGCCGGTGCGGGGATGGCCGGTGCGGCGCTCCCCGGCCCGGTCGCTGAGGAAACGCTGCAGGACGCCGTTCTCGATCAGCACCGTGCGCTGGGGTTCCATGCCCTCGTCGTCCATGGCCAGGGACCCGAAAGCGCCGGCGGTGAGGCCTTCGTCGATGGCCGTGAGGGAGGGGTGGGCGATGGCCTGGCCGACCATGTCGGCGAAGGGGGTGGTGGCCCGCTCCACCTGGGTGGTCTCCAGCAGGTGGCCGCAGGCCTCATGGAAGATCACACCGCCGAAGCGGTTGGCCAGCACAACAGGAAACTGGCCGGCCTCGACGTAATCGGCGTAAAGCATGGTGCCGGCGCTGCTGCAGACCTCCACCGCGGCCGCCTCCACATCCCAGCGACGCAGGTCGTCAGGGCTGTCGGAGGTGCCGTAGCGGCGGCCCAGGCTGGCCCGGTGGTCGCCGTCGGCCGCCAGCACATTGAGGCCCACCGACTGGTGCAGCCGCACGTCCCGGGCGAAGGTGCCATCGCTGGCGGCCACCAGCACCTCCTGCCAGTCGCGGGCATAGCTGCCGCGACGCACCTGCAGGTGGTGGCCATGGGCCTGGAGCCGGTCGGTGCCCTCAAGCAGACGGCTGGTTGCCTCCGCCAGGGACGGACAGGACGGCAGCCAGCCGTCCTTGGTGGCGGCGAAGTCGCGCAGCTCGGGCAGGCCGTCAAAGCCCCCGCCTGTGTGGGCGGGGAGCACGAGGCCCAGCATGCCCAGGGCCTGCTCAAGGGCGGCCCGCAGGCCGGCGGCGCTCAGGTCATTGGTGGAGACGAAACCGTCCCGATCCCCCAGGAACACCCGCAGCCCTGCCCCGGCGCCGAAGGCCGGGCTGACGCTGGTGATCGAATCCTGCTCGGCGAGCAGGCCGAGGTGGTCGGAGCGCTCCAGGAACACCTCCACCAGGTCGGCCCCGGCCGAGCGCCCAGAGGCCAGGAGCGGCTCCAGGACGGAACGCCAGGCCGGATCGCCGAGGGCCGCCGGGGACAGGGTGAGCGCAGTGCCGGCCGGTGCGCCGGTGGGAGGGGAGACGACCAAGCGGCGAAGGGAGAACTCGGCCGATTCTGGCGGGTCGGCTCAGCGCACGGCGGGCTGGAAGCGCTCGCTGCGGATCGGCGCCATCAGGAACAGGCGCGCCATCTGGACACCGTTGCCGAACCAGTGGGGCAGTTTGCGCAGGGCACGCACCGGCGCCGGGGCGCCGGAACGGTCGGCCCGATCGAGGGCGGCGTTGTTCTGCACCAGCTTCTCCAGCCGCTCGTAGAACTCGGGGTGCTCGACGTTGAGCACCACGGGGAACACCCGGGCGGAGGTTTCGTTGGTCTTGGCGATCACGTACTTGTCGTAGGTGCGGGCATCAAGCCCGAGGGCCTCATAGAACTCCTTGCGGGCGACGTCGCGCACGTACATGGTGGCGAACACGGCCAGCAGGAAGAAGCGGCACCAGAGGCGGGCGGTGAAGCCGCGCACGGTGTCGGGCTGGGCCTTCATCAGGGCGTCGAAGAAGTCGCCGTGGCGGTTCTCGTCCTGGCACCAGTTTTCGAAGAAGTTGAAGATCGGGAAGATCTTGCTTTCCGGGTGCTGCTCCAGGTGGCGGTAGATGGCGATGTAGCGCCAGTAGCCGATCTTCTCGGAGAGGTAGGTGGCGTAGAAGATGAACTTGGGCTGGAAGTGGGTGTAGGCCTTGGTGGCCGTCAGGAAGCCCAGGTCGAGCTGGAGGCCGAAATCGGCCATGGCCTTGTTGAGGAAGCCGGCATGGCGGGCCTCATCGCGGGCCATGTGGGCGAAACATTCCGCCAGCAGCGGGTTGCGCTCCTTGATGCGGCGGCTCAGCTCCTTGTAGAGCAGGAAGCCCGAGAACTCCGAGGTGCAGCTCTGCTCGAGAAACTCGACGAACACCCGACGGGTCTCGGGGTCCAGCTTGTCGGCGGCGCCTTCGAACTGGTCGTCGCGGACGAAATGGTGGCGGTTGTAGTCCTTGCGGAACTCCTCGCAGATGGCCTCCAGCTCCACTTCGTTGGGCCGCAGATCCATCGCCGCCATGGCGTCGAAATCCGTGGTGTAGAAGCGCGGGGTGAGGATCGTGTCCTTCACCGGGTCCTTGATGGCCGGGGCATCCGGGGTGCCCACCCGGGGGGCGGTGGGGGCTTGGGTGGCGGGAGGCACCATCGCGCGGGCGTTCAGAGAGCTCGGCAGCCATCGTAGGCATCGATCCCCGCCATCGGTCCGGATGTGAAGCCGCGGATGTGAAGCCGGCGGACGGGGAGGTGCCTCAGTTGGGGCCCAGCCACTTCTGGCCGTTGAGCCGCTGCACCACCCGCGACACCAGCAGCGACAGGGTCATCTTCTTCTCGTCGATCAGGAACGACTCCAGCAGGCTGGGGCTGCCGGCCCCCTCGCTGAGGGCGATGGTCTTGGCGGAGCTGATGTCGGGCCGGGTGAAGCAGAGCCAGAAGCGGCGCTCGCCCGGCAGCCGCCCCCGGACCATCCAGCAGTCGGCCCCGACCACCGGCATGGTGCCCTGCTCGAACACCAGCTCAGGGGCCGGGCCGCCGTAGGCCTCGATTTCCTTGACCAGGGCCGGCAGCAGCAGCTCCGGCACAAAGACCTCGAACGGCTTGTCCTCCGGGGCGGGTGGCTTGGCCTTCGCGGCGGCGGGGGCCGCGGCGGGCGCCTCTGGTTTCACGGGGGCGGCGACGACAGGGTCGGGGGTGTTGCTGGGGGTCTCGGTCACCGGTGCGGTCCCTGGGCGCGGAGGTGGAGGAACTTTAGGCAGCGTCCCGGAGCCGCAGGTGGTCGCGGCGACCGGAATCACCACTCCTCGCCGTCGTTGTTGCCCCAGTCATCGGCGGCGCTGGCCGGGGCCGGGGCCGGAGGGCGCGACACCACCGCCGGCTCCGGACGGAACGGGCGCGGGCCTGAGGCCTCGGGACGGTGCAGCACCCGGTAGGGCACCGAGACCGTCGGGGCCGGCTCACCGGGGGCCCGGCTGGGTCCAGCGGCGGTGGCCGCTGGAGCGGCTTGGGCGGGAGGCGCGGCGGCGGAGCGCGCCTCGGATCGGCCGGCCC
>NZ_NQKY01000016.1:0-16085 GCF_002252675.1 Synechococcus sp. BO 8801
CCACGGGGGCCCCGGCGGCCACCGGGTCGCCCAGCAGACGGCCCTGCAGGATCACCGGCTGCGGCCCATCGCCACCGGCGAGCAGCCGCAGCGGGTCGGCCGGTCCGGGCTGGAGCGGCCGCAGCTGGGCCTGGACCAGCACCACGAGCAGCAGCAGCAGCGGCAGCAGGGGGGAGCGGAGCATGCTCCAGGGTTCCCGCCGGCGGCCGTGGGCCCCCGCCGCCATCGACACTCCTGGCAGCGCCACGGGACAATCCCCTCGGCGGATCCAGGTGATCGGTGATGCAGCGGCAGAGATTCACGTGGCGGCCGTTGACCCTCGGACGGCAGATCGCCCTGCTGGCGCTGCTGCTCTGCCTTGGCCTGGGGGTCGGCCAGGGCCCGACCAGTCCCGCATGGGCCGGCGAGGGCGGCACCACGGCGGCAACGGCCCAGGGCTGTGCGACCACGCCCCTGTTCGTCGGCCTCGATGGCCGCCGCTACCTTGAGATCCGCCGGGCCCCGGCCGCCCAGAAGCTCGACGAGTACGTGCGCCGCGCCAATGCCCGCCTGCTGGAAGTGGCGCAGGATCACACCGTCCAGCCCCACCAGCTCGTGGTGCAGGACGAGCCCCCCTTCTCCCTGGTGGGCATCAGGGAGGAGGACGGTCGCTTCAACCCCGAACTGGCCGTGGGCGATCGCGCGGCGGCCTGCTTCGGGGTGACGCGGCAGCAACTGGCGCTGCGCTACCGGGACGGCATGCGGCGGGCCATCACCAGCTACCGGGGCAGCCACACGCTTGGGTCCTGGTTGAGGGGAACGGCCCTGGCGGCCTTGGTGCTGGGGTTCTACATCCTGTGGCTGCGGGTGCAGGGGGGGCTCAACAGGCGGCTCCAGCGACACTTCGCCGAACGCCCCCGTTTCATGATGCAGGAGCTGAGTCGTCTGGGGCTGGGCGGGTTCGTCGAGGCGGACCACGTGCGACAGATCATGCAGTGGCTGCGCCAGGTGGTGCACTGGTCGCTGGTGCTGGTGATCAGCTATCTGCTGATTCCGCTGCTGCTGGGCTTCTTCCCACCCACCGCCGGCATCGCCGAAGGTCTGCGGGGCCAGATCAAGACGGTGGTGCTGGGGTTCCTGGGCGGCATCGTGCAGGCGATCCCCAACCTCGTCTCGATCGGGGTGATCGTGGTCATCACCGTGCTGGCGATCCGTGCCAGCCAGTCCTGGTTCCGCGCCGTCGACCATGGCCGGATCCGGCTTCCCGGCTTCTACCAGGAGTGGGCCCTGCCGACGGCCCGGCTGGTGGCGATCCTGCTCTGCATGGCCGGTCTGGCGGCGGCCTTCCCCTACATCCCCGGCTCCGGCAGCAAGGTGTTCCAGGGGGCCGGTCTGTTCATCGGCGCCCTGGCGGCGCTGGGCTCCAGCGCCATCGCCAGCAACATCATCAGCGGACTGATGCTCATCTACACCCGGGCCTTCCGCGAAGGCGACCGGGTGGAGATCAACGGGGTGTTGGGGGTGGTGCAGGACCGGGCCCTGCTGGTGACCCGCCTGCAGACACCGCGCAACGAACTGGTGAGCATTCCCAATGCCAGCGTGATCGGCGCCTCGGTGGTGAACTACAGCTTCTCCCGCAGGGAGATCAGCCAGCCCGTGGCGATCGCCACCACGATCACCATCGGCTACGACGTTCCCTGGCGGCAGGTGCACGCGCTGATGCTGGCGGCAGCGCAAAGCGTCCCTGGCATCACCGACGAGATCGATCCGTTCGTGCTCCAGACCGCCCTCAACGACTTCCACATCAGCTACGAGCTCACGGCCTTCGTGCGCGCACCGGACACCTACCGCCAGACCCTTTCGGAGGTGCTGGCGGCTCTTCAGGATCAGTTCGCCGCCGCCGACGTGGAGATCCTCTCGCCGGGCTATCACGCCATCCGCAACGGCAACCGAAGCACCGTGCCGAAGCAGGGGTGATCACGGGGGAAGCGTCAGCCGGCGGACGGCAACTGCCGCTTCTGCCAGCTCAGGAACAGGGTGCTGATGATCACGGTGATCAACACGTAGCTGAGCAGGCCGGGGATCAGGCCCGGCAACCCCTTTCCGTAGGTCAGGGCCAGCTGGGCGGCCAGTCCGGTGTTGCGCATGCCCGAGACCAGGGCCACGGTGCGGCGTTCCAGCGGGTCCGAACCGGCCAGCCCGTAACCGATCGCCAGGCTGAGCACGCTGAGCACGGCCATGCCGGCCAGGGCCACCAGGTTCTGCTGCAGGAAGGGCAGCAGCTGCCGGCCGGCGAGCAGCAGCAGGGCCGCCATCATCACCATCAGCAACGCCGTGGCCAGGGACCCGAGGGCCCGGCTGCAGCGCCGCGCCAGCTCTGGCTGCCACTGCCCCAGCAGCACCCCGGCGACCACCGGCAGCACCTGCACCTTCAGCACTTGGCCCGCCACCTGGCCGGGGGTGATCCCCCAGTCGGCCACCTCCCAGCCCCGCAGGCCGGCGCCGGTGCGGAAGATCACCTCCATCAGCGGAACCGTGACGATCGCCAGCAGCGCCGCGCCGATCTGCAGCCGCGCGGCCAGCTCGGCCGTGCCGCCGCTGCTGCGCACCCGGAACAGGATCAGGGGGGCACTGGGGCAGGCCAGCATCAGGGCCATCGCCACCCAGGCGGGCCGGCTCAGCAGGCCATGGAGGGGCATCAGCACCAGGGCCAGCCCGGCGAGGGGCACCAGCACGCAGGTGCCCAGCAGCACGCGCCCGAGGAAGGCGGGGCGATCCCTGAGCAGCAGGAACGGGTAGTGCTTCAGCCCCAGGCCCAGGCTGAACATCAGGGTGACGATGGTGGCCGAGACCAGAACGCCGGCGGCTTCGCGCATGCTGATCAACCGAGAGGGGAACCCATCACCAGGAGCACAAAGGCGAAGACACCGATGAGGGTGAGGGCCATCGCCGTGATGGTGCTGATCGAACGCTGATCGGTATAGAGAAAGTCGTCACGCCGGATCAGCTTGAGCGTGCGCAGGTGCTGGCGGGTCGCCGCGGCCATCGCCAGGATTCCGACCAGAATGAACCCCATGGACACCAGCCGCACACTCAGACCGGCATGGGCACTGCGATCGAAGCGGCTGCTGTTGATGGCACCGATGATCTTGTCGAGGCCGAAGCCGAAGCTGATCAGCGAGAGGCAGGTGCGGATCCAGGCCATCAACGTGCGCTCAGCCGCCGCCCGGTTGCGCTCCTTGGCCAGTTCGTTGTTGAGGTTGGCCATCTAGGGAGAAAGGGTCTCGGTGGTGGAACTCTGCTGACGCTGCTGGCGCTGGGCCTCCTCGAACTTCAACTCCAGCTCCACTTCCCGGCCCAGGAAGACGTTGAGGAAGGTGCGGATCACGGCGATGACACCCAGCTGAATCAGGTTCTGGTTGGAGGGGGCCGTGGTGGTGGCGACGATATCGGCGGCCAGCTGGAACTCCAGGGCCATCGACAGCCAGCTGCCGAAGGTGAGGCGGAGGCTGTTGAAGCGCCGGCTGACGGGTTCGCGGCGGTGGCGGCCGGGGCCCAGCCGCTGACGCACGGCCTGGAGCAGGGTGGCCGCGAACCCCAGCGCCACGCACACCAGCGACACGCCTTCGAGCACGAAGCGCAGGCCGACGGCGAACCGCTCGAGCCACTCCACCAGGGGAAACTCCGCCATGGATCAGCCCCTCACGATGCAGCGGAAGCCCATGTGGCAGGTGGAGGTGTCGATCCCCTGGGCCATGCGGGCGGCGGGCCGGTAGCGGCGGCAGTAGCTGGGGGCGCACAGAAAGGAGCCACCCTTCACCACCTTGCGCGGCTGGTTCCCGTGCTGGGAGCCCGGATCGATGCTGGCCTGCCGGCAACACCCTTCAGGTTGGTCGCCCGTGGCGGCATGGCCGCCGTACCAGTCATCGGTCCACTCCCAGACGTTGCCGATCATGTCGAGCAGGCCGTAGCCGTTCGCCGGGAAGGCCCCCACCGGCGAGGTGCGCTCCCAGCCGTCGAGGAGGCTGTTGTGGTGCGGGAAGTCCCCCTGGAAGGTGTTGGCCATGGGCCGGCCGCGGGGGTGCAGTTCGTCCCCCCAGGCGAACTCACCCGCCTCGCGGCCGCCGCGGGCGGCCCGCTCCCACTCGGCCTCACTGGGCAGCTGCTTGCCGGCCCAGGCGGCGTAGGCCGCCGCATCCCCGTGGGCCACATGCACCACGGGATGGTGCTCCCGCATCCGGATCGAGCTGCCGGGCCCCTCAGGATGGCGCCAGCAGGCCCCCGGCAGGTACTGCCACCAGCGGTAGGGATCACCCGTGCCGATGGGCCCGGGCGGCGGCACGAACACGATCGAGGCCGGGGCCAGCAGCTCCGGCAGGGCTCCGGGATAGTCGGCCGGATCGGCCGGCCGCTCCGCCAGGGTGACGTAGCCGGTGGCCTTCACGAACTTCTGGAACTGGGCGTTGGTGACCGGGGTGCGGTCGATCCAGAAGCCCCCCACCGCCACCCGGTGGGCCGGGGCCTCCTCCGGGTAGTGGTGGTCGGAACCCATCAGGAAGGAACCTTCCGGAATCCAGACCATGTCCCGCGCCGGCGGGCGCCCCGGCCGGAGGGCCGGGGCGGATCGGGTCGGGGAGGGGGAGCGCTCCGGGGTCATGGCGGGGGCAGCAGCGGCGAGCCCCTCAGTGGCCGCCGCTGGCGGCGGCGGTCATCTTGGCGATCACATCCTCCAGGGAGAAGCTGGCCGCCTTCTGGCGGGGCGGATAGGCCTGGAACGTGGCCAGGAATCGACTCGCGATCACCTGGGCCGGCACCAGGGCGAAGGCGTGGTCGAGCATCCAGTCCCAGTAGGTGTTGGAGGTGATGTCGGCCCGCTCATAGGGATCGGTGAGCAGGTTGAAGATCTTCGGCACCCGCAGCGGCGTGAAGGGCTCCGCCCAGACCTGCAGCGTGCCGGTGGCGCGCTGCTCCATGAACACGAACTTCCAGTTGTCGTAGCGCAGGCCGGTGAGATCGCCGTCGTCGGAGAAGTAGAAGAATTCCACCCGGGGGCTCTTGTCGCTCTGGCCGGTCCAGTAGTCGAGCATGTTGTAGCCATCCAGGTGGATCTTGAAGGTCTTGGAGCCCACCGTGTGGCCCTCCAGGAGCTTCTCCTTGATCTGCGGTTCGCCGGCCGCCGCCAGCAGGGTGGGCAGCCAGTCGAGATGGCTGACGATGCCGGTGTAGAGGGTGCCCGGGGCGATCTTCCCAGGCCAGCGCACCAGGGCCGGCACCCGGTAGGCCCCTTCCCAGTTGGAGTTCTTCTCGTTGCGGAAGGGCGTCATGCCGGCGTCGGGCCAGCTGTTCATGTGGGGCCCGTTGTCGGTGCTGTACATCACGATCGTGTCATCGGCGATGCCCAGTTCATCGAGCAGGTCGAGCATCTCGCCGATGCAGTTGTCGTGATAGATCATCACGTCGTGGTACTCCGACTGCCACCGCCCCGACTGGCCGATGTCCTGGGGACGGGCATGGGTGCGGAAATGCATGTGGGTGGTGTTGAACCACACGAAGAAGGGCTCACCGGAGGCCACGGCATCACGGATGAAGCGCTTGGCCTCGGCGAGGAACTCCTCATCGCAGTTCTGCATCCGCTTCTTGGTGAGCGGACCGGTGTTCTCGATCCGCTGGGTGCCATCACCGTTGGCCCAGCAGTGCAGCACGCCCCGGGGGCCGAAGTTCTTCTGGAAATCGGGGAAGTCCTCCGGCTTGGGATAGTCGGGCAGCTCGGGCTCCTCCTCGGCGTTGAGGTGGTAGAGGTTGCCGAAGAACTCGTCGAAGCCGTGCATCGTCGGCAGATGCTCGTCGCGGTCGCCGAAGTGGTTCTTGCCGAACTGGCCGGTGCGGTAGCCCAGCGGCTGCAGCAGTTCGGCGATGGTGGGATCCTCGGCGCGGTAGCCCAGCTCGGCGCCCGGCAGCCCCACCTTGCTGAGGCCGGTGCGGAACACACTCTGGCCGGAGATGAAGGCCGCGCGGCCGGCGGTGCAGCTCTGCTCGGCGTAGTAGTGGATGAAGCGGCCGCCCTCCCTGGCGACCCGGTCGATGTTGGGGGTCTGGTACCCCATCAGGCCGTCGCTGTAGCAGCTGAGGTTGCTCTGGCCGATGTCATCGCCCCAGAGGATGAGGATGTTGGGCTGGCCGTTGGGCATGGCGGGGAACACCCGGCGGGTGAGGAAGTGGGGTAGGAAGAGGGCACAGGCCCCCAGTTGTCACGTGACGGTCGCCACGGATCCGGAGGACACGCCCCCAAAGGATGCACAGAGCGGCGCGATCCGAACACTCAAAAAGTGCGGTTCCGCCGTTCCCGTCTCCCGGTCCGTCCAGGACATCGCCCGCCTGGAGGCGGTGCTCAGCCCCCTGCTGCCGGTGCAGCTCACCCAGCTCGCCGGCGGCCGCCTGCACAGCGAGCTGCTGACCCTCGACCTGGGGGCGCTCCAGGTGCTGCGGCTGCGCTTCGATCGCCCCCTGCACGCGGGTGGGGCCAAACCCAGCGGCCGCCAGCTGATCGCCCTCGACCTGGAGGAGACCGCCGGCCGGCCCGTGATGCGCTCCCACGGCCTGGAGCTGCCGGCCACGGCGTTCTTCGGCCTCTCCGCACGCGGTGAGATCCACCTCACCACCCCCGAGCGCTGCAGCCTGGCGTTGCTGAGCCTGGATCGGAACACCTTCCTGCAATGGGCCCGGGATCTGGGCGGACCGGGGCTGGAGGAGCAGCTGGAGGGTGTCAACTGGGAGACGATCGATCCGCTGCGCTTCCAGGGGGTGAGGGCCTGCCTGCGCCGGATCTTCCGCCTGGCCGAGCGGTCGCCGGCCCTGTTGGAGGATCCGGCGATCCGCCGGCGGCTGGGGGGGGATCTGGTGCCCCTGCTGGTGGAGGCCCTGGTGCACCGCAGCGGTCACGGGGAGCGGCTGGCGCGGCCGCCGGCCCGGATCGAGCTGGTGAAGGCCGCCCAGGCCTGGATGGCGGAGCATCCCCACGAACCGATTTGCCTCGATGGGCTCTGCCGCCAGGTCGCGGCCGGTCGGCGCAGCCTGCTGCAGGGGTTCCGGGAGCACCTGGGGATGGGCCCGATGGCGTACCTCAAGATCCGTCGCCTGCACGGCATGCGACAGGCCCTGCTGGCGGCCGATCCGCAGGCCACGCGGATCTCCGAGCTGGCCGCTCAGTGGGGATTCATGAACGCGGGGCACTTCGCCCGCGATTACCACAGCCTGTTCGGCGAACATCCCCGGACCAGCCTCCGGGCCTGAACGTCCTGACCTCCCCTCCCCTCCCCATGAACGAGAGCAAGCCCCGCCCGTTGCCTGTCCTGGCCAGCCTGGCCCTGGTGCTGCCGGCCCTGGTGCCGGCAGCGGGCCTGGCCGAGCCGGCCCGGGGCCGCGCGACGGAGGCCACCTGGATCGGCCAGGAGCTGCGGCTGCCGCCCGCAGGCCCGGCGGAGGCGACGGCGCAGGAGAGGGCTCAGGCGGAGCCGGCCTCCGGGGAGCCGGCCCCGGCCACCCCGACCGCCCCCCCCTGGAGCGGCACCGTCGAGCTGTACGGCTTCGCACCACTGCGCACCCTTGGCACCACCACGATCCGGGGCCAGGAGGCGGAGGTGGACCAGGACCTGGGGGAGATCCTCGACATCCTGCGGTTCGCCGCCTCCGCCCGCGGCAGCATCGAAAAGGACCGGGTGGGCCTGCAGGCCGACCTCTGGTACACCAGCCTTGGCGACTCGGCGGCGCGCCTGGTCGGCCCCCGGCAGCTGTTCACGACGACGGCCGATGTGGGCCAGACCCTGGGGATCTACGACTTCGCCCTGCGTTACCGGTTCGGCGAGCGGGAATCGGCCCTGGGCAAGCCCGGCACGTACTCGGTGATCCCCTATGCCGGTATCCGGCTGATCGATGGCCGGCTGAATCTGGCCGCCACCCTCGACGGCCCCTTCGGACGCACCCTGCTGGAGCCCACCCGCAACTTCCAGCGCACCTGGGTGCAGCCCCTGGTGGGCACCCAGGCCACCATCTTCCTCTCGCCGCGCCTGCGGGCCTTCGCCCGCGGCGACATCGGCGGCTTCGGCCTGGGCGGCCAGCAGGACCTGAGCGGCAATGCCCAGGTGGGCCTGGGCTATGCGATCGGCGACAACACCGATCTGAACGTCTCCTGGCGCTACATGGGCCTGAAATGGAACAACGGGGACCAGCAGGCCAACGGCTTTTCCGTGAACATGAACGGCATCGAGGTGGGCGTGAAGTTCTTCTTCGGCGGCGCTCCCAGGGGCACGGCGGTGGCCAGCACGCCCTGAGCCTCAGAAACTCGGCAGCTTGAGCATCAGCTCACACAGCTGGGGGCTGGGCAGCTCCTGACCCAGCAGCGGCGCGACCAGGGCGGCAAGGGGCCGCAGCCGGCAGGGCCAGATGGCCCGTTCGGTGAGGCGGCCGGCCTGGAAGGCGCCGAGCACCAGCACCGCCACCAGCACGGTGCGCTTCACGCCAGCGGTTCGTTCAGCAGGGGGAAGCCCAGGGCGCGGCGCTCCTCCAGCCAGGCTTCGGCCACCTGGCGCGCCAGGTGGCGGATGCGGCCGATGGTGGCGGTGCGCTCGGTCACCGAGATCACGCCGCGGGCCTCCAGCAGGTTGAAGGTGTGGCTGCACTTGAGCACGTGGTCGAGGGCCGGGGCGGGCAGCCCGGCCGCCACCAGATCGGCGGCCTCGGCCTCATGCAGGGCGAACAGCTGCAGCAGGCGTTCGGGGTTGGAGGCCTCGAAGTTGTAGGTGCACTGCCCCTTCTCGAAGGGCAGCCAGATGTCGCCGTAGCTGCGCTCGCCGTTCCAGCGCAGGTCCCAGATGCTCTCCACGTCCTGGAGGTACATCGCCAGCCGCTCCAGGCCGTAGGTGATCTCGATCGACACGGGCCGGCAGTCGAGGCCGCCGCACTGCTGGAAATAGGTGAACTGGGTCACCTCCATGCCGTCGAGCCACACCTCCCAGCCCACGCCCCAGGCGCCGAGGGTGGGGGATTCCCAGTTGTCCTCCACGAAGCGGATGTCGTGGTCGGCGGCATGGATGCCCAGGGTTTCCAGCGAGGCCAGGTAGGTCTCCTGGATGGCATCCGGGGAGGGCTTGATCAGCACCTGGTACTGGAAGTAGTGCTGGGCCCGGTTGGGGTTGTCGCCGTAGCGGCCGTCGGTGGGGCGCCGGCAGGGCTCGGGGTAGGCCACCGCCCAGGGCTCCGGGCCGATCGCCCGCAGCACGGTGTGGGGGCTCATGGTGCCAGCGCCCTTCTCCGTGTCGTAGGGCTGCAGGATCAGGCAACCCTGGTCGGCCCAGAACCGGTTGAGGCTGGCGATGATGTCCTGGAAGAGCATGGTGCGCCGGTCGGGTACGGGCCAGGACGGCAGGGAAGTCGGTTTGATGCTGCCAGATCGCCTCAGGCCTGCAGCTCCAGCAACCCCATCAGGCCGCCGGCCAGGGGGCGGTGGCGGGCCGTGGTGAAGCCGGCGCAGCGGGCCAGCTCCTCCTGGACCGGGCCGGTGGGGAAGCGGGCCAGGCTCTCCTCCAGCCAGGCGTACTGCTCAGGAAGGCCCACGGCACGGGCGGCCGGCACCACCAGGCGGCGCAGGTAGAAGCGCTGGAAGGCCGCCGGAGCCGAGGCCGGATCGGGCCGGTTGAAATCCAGCACCACCGCCCGCCCGCCGGGCCGCAGCAGGCGCCGCAGCTCCACCAGGCCGGCGGCGGGATCGGCCAGGTTGCGCAGGCCGTAGGCCATCACCGCCCCATCCGCCCAGCCATCGGCCAGGCCGGTGGCCAGGGCATCGCCCTGCTGCCACTGCAGGGGCAGCCAGGGCTGGCGCGCCGCCCGGCCCTCGGCGATGGCCAGCGGGGCGGCGGCCGCATCCAGCCCCAGCACCAGCCCGCCGGGCCGGACGCGGGAGGCCAGCACCAGGGCCAGGTCGCCGGTGCCGCAACAGAGATCGAGCAGGCGCTGGCCGGGGCGGGGGCGCAACCAGAGCAGGGCCTGCCGCTTCCAGAGCCGGTGCAGCCCCAGGCTGAGCAGATCGTTCAGCTGGTCGTAGCGGGGGGCGATGGTGTCGAACAGATCGCTGATCTGCCGGGGATCAACGGTGGCCAAATCGGGGTGGATCGGGGGTGGGATCGGGCTTCAGCCCTTGCCCTGCAGGGTCAGGGAGTCGTCCCAGGGCAGCACGATCGCATCCAGGCTGACGCCGGTCACCTCATGGTCGGGGGCCGCCAGACCACGGGCTTCGAGCCGCACCGGGCTGGTGAAGGTGAGCACCATCACCGTGGCCAGGCCCACCGCCGCCGAGCAGACCATGCAGCCGGCGAGCATCAGGGAGAACTCGCGGCGGTCAGTGGCGGCCTGCATCAGCTGGAGCGCCCAGGCCACCAGCGCGATCACCACCACCACCACCACCAGCGCGATGACCGTGAACAGGGGCGTCGGCAGCAGCAGGAAGGCGTTCAACGATGCACCGGAGGCCACGGACGTTACTCAATGTTACGGCGCCTGAGGGAGGCGGTGCGATCGCCGCTGCGGCGAGCGCTTCATCCCGCCGCTACGGCCGTCAGCAGGGGCCGCACCGGCAGGCCCCGCTGCTGCAGGTCGGTCTTGATCTCCTCGACGGTGAGGACCCCGTCATGCAGCAGGGAGGCCAGCAGGGCGGCCGAGGCACCGGCGACCTCGAGGGCGGCGGCGATGTGGTCGATGCAGCCGGCGCCTCCGGAGGCGATCACCGGCACCTCCACAGCCTCCACCACGGCCCGGGTGAGGGCGAGGTCGTAGCCCGCCTGGGTGCCGTCGCCGTCCATGGACGTGAGCAGGATCTCCCCGGCCCCGAGCGCCACCACCCGTCGGGCCCAGGCCACCGCATCGAGGCCGGTGTTCTCCCGCCCCCCCTTGACGAACACGTCCCAGCCCGGGGGCTCCTCGCCGCCGCTGGGGCGGCGGCGGGCGTCGATGGCCACCACGATGCACTGGCAGCCGAAGCGATCGGCGCCGGCCGTCACCAGCTCGGGGGTGCGGACCGCCGAGGAATTGAGGCTCACCTTGTCGGCGCCGGCCCGCAGCAGCTCGGTGATGCCCTCGACGCTGACGATGCCACCGCCCACCGTGAAGGGGATCGTCACCGCCTCGGCGGTGCGGCGCACCATGTCGACGAGGGTGGCGCGGCCCTGGTGACTGGCGGCGATGTCGAGGAAGACGAGTTCGTCGGCCCCGGAGGCGCTGTAGCGGCAGGCCAGTTCCACCGGGTCGCCGGCGTCGCGCAGCCCGACGAAATTGACCCCCTTCACCACCCTGCCGTCGGCCACGTCGAGACAGGGGATGATCCGCTTGGCTACCACGGGTTCGCTGTTAGGGTTGCGCGACTTTCTAATCGCGCCGGACATGGCCCAGGCTGGCATCACCATCGGTTCGAAGGTGCGGGTCACCCGCGTGCGCGATCGGATCCCGGCCGGTCTGGTGGCCGCCCTCAAGGCCGATGCCACCGGCACGGTGAAGGATTTCCGTGTCACCGACGGCACCGGCATCGGTGTGGTGGTGGAGCTCAGCGGCGGCACCACCACCTGGTTCTTCGACGACGAAATCACCCCTGCCTGAGACGGCCCAACCCATGAGCCAGAGCCCCGAACCCAGCGCCGGCTCCCAAGGCGTCTCCGGTGGCGCCCGGCAGCTGCTCGGGATGAAGGGCGCCACCGGCACCTCCAACATCTGGAAGATCCGGCTGCAGCTGATGAAGCCCGTCACCTGGATCCCCCTGATCTGGGGCGTGATCTGCGGGGCGGCGGCCTCCGGCAACTTCCACTGGACCCTGCCGGAGGTGGGGGCGTCCGTGGCCTGCATGCTGATGAGCGGGCCGCTGCTGGCCGGCTACACCCAGACGATCAACGACTACTACGACCGCGAGATCGACGCGATCAACGAGCCCTACCGGCCGATCCCCTCCGGGGCGATTCCCCTCGGCCAGGTGCGTCTGCAGATCGTGGTGCTGCTGCTGGCAGGGCTGGCCGTGGCCTGGGGCCTGGATGTCTGGGCCGGACACACCACCCCGGTGCTGCTGCTGCTGGCCCTGGGCGGCTCGTTCGTGAGCTACATCTATTCGGCGCCACCGCTGAAGCTGAAGCAGAACGGCTGGCTGGGCAACTACGCCCTGGGCGCCAGCTACATCGCCCTGCCCTGGTGGGCCGGCCAGGCCCTGTTCGGCCAGCTCACCTGGAGCACGGCCCTGCTCACCCTGGCCTACAGCCTGGCGGGGCTGGGCATCGCCGTCGTCAACGATTTCAAGAGCGTTGAAGGGGACCGGGCCCTGGGCCTGCAATCGCTGCCGGTGGTGTTCGGCATCCAGCGGGCCAGCTGGATCAGTGCCGGCATGATCGACATCTTCCAGCTGGCGATGGTGGCGGTGCTGATCGCCATCGGCCAGCACTTCGCCGCCGTGCTTCTGGTGCTGCTGATCATTCCCCAGATCACCTTCCAGGACATCTGGCTGCTGCGCGATCCCGTCGCCTTCGACGTCAAGTACCAGGCCAGCGCCCAGCCGTTCCTGGTGCTTGGGATGCTTGTCACCGCCCTGGCCATCGGCCACAGTGATCTGACCCGCATCGCTGCGCTGACGGCACCGCTGCCATGACCAGGGTGGGCCTGTCGACGGCCACCAGCGGCCCGCGGCAACCCGGTGAGCCGCCACCCAGCCGGCCTAAGCGACGCTCCGGCTGGCGCCTGCTCGCCCCGGCCCTGGCGGCGACCGCCGTCGGCGGAGTGGTGGCCCTGGGGCAGACGACCCTGGTGCGCGCCCTCGACGGCATGCTCCCCGATGCGGGCCGCATCACCAGCTTCAACCGGCCGGGGACGATCACGATCCTCTCCTCCGACGGCCAGGTGGTGCTCAAGAAGGGGCCGGCCACCCGGGAGAAACTGCCCGCCGGCAAGATGCCGCTGCTGATCCAGCGCGCCTTCGTGGCCGCCGAGGACCGGCGCTTCTACCAGCACGACGGCATCGATCTGTTCGGCATCAGCCGAGCCGTGCTGCGCAACGTCCAGCAGGGTGCCGTGGAGGAGGGCGCCAGCACGATCACCCAGCAGCTGGCCCGCACCGTGTTCCTGAGCCAGGACCGCACGATCATGCGGAAGCTCAAGGAAGCGGCCCTGGCCGGAAAGATCGAGCGCCAGCTGAGCAAGGCGCAGATCCTCGAGCAGTACCTCAACTACGTCTACCTGGGCTCCAGCGCCTACGGCGTCTCCGATGCGGCCTGGATCTACTTCTCCAAACGTCCCGACCAGCTCACCCTGCCGGAGGCGGCGCTGATCGCCGGCCTGCCGCCGGCCCCTTCGGTGTATTCGCCCCTGGTGAATCCGGAGGTGGCACTGCGGCGGCGCTCGATCGTGCTGCAGCGCATGCGGGAGGCGGGCTTCATCGACGATGAGCAGCTGCAGCGGGCCGACGCCGCCCCCCTGGCGCTGAAACCGGCGGAGCCGAAGTTCTTCTACAACCCGGCCCCCTGGTACACCAGCTGGCTGGAGCAGGAGCTGCCCAAAGTGCTCAGCAAGGAGCAGCTGGAGGTGGGCGGACTCACGATCCGCAGCGGTCTGAATGCGGCCTGGCAGGCCCAGGCCCAGAAGACCATCGACTCCTACGCCACCGGCAGCATGGAGGGGGCCCTGGTGGCCATGGAGCCCGGCACGGGGCTGGTGCGGGCGATGGTGGGGGGCAAGGACTGGGAGAAGACCCAGTTCAACCGGGCCTCCCAGGCGCTGCGCTCCCCGGGCTCCACCTTCAAGCTGTTCGTCTACCTGACGGCCCTCAAGCTGGGCATGAAGCCGGAGGACACGGTGCTGGATTCGGCACGGTGCTTCGGCAGCTACTGCCCCAAGAACTTCGGCAACCGCTACATGGGCCGGGTGAGCCTGGCCACGGCCATGCAGAACTCCCTCAACATCGTGGCGGTGGGGCTGCTCCAGAAGCTGGGCTATGACCCGGTGATCGCCACCGCCAAGAGCCTCGGCATCCACCGGGAACTGGGCCGGTACCTGTCGATGGCGATCGGCGCCAACGAGCAGACGGTGCTCGACATGACGGCGGCCTATGCGGCGCTGGTGAACCGCGGCGTGTACATCCAGCCGCTGCCCTTCGAGGAGATCTACGGGCCGGAAGGGGAGCTGCTCTGGTCGCGGCGGGCCAACGGCCCCCGCGGCAGCCGGGCGGTGAGCAGCGACGTCGCCGACGCGATGGTCTGGATGCTGCAGCAGGTGGTGCAGGGCGGCACCGGCGGCGGCGCCGCCCTGGCCGACCGGGCGGTGGCCGGCAAGACGGGCACCTCGGAAGGGGGGCGGGATCTCTGGTTCATCGGCTCCATCCCCCAGCTCACCACCGGCGTCTGGCTGGGCTACGACAACAACCGGGAGACGGGCACCACCAGTGTCCTGGCCACCTACGCCTGGCGGACGTTCATGGAACCGGTGACCAAGGGGATGCCGGTGCAGAAGTTCCCGCCCAAGCCGAAGCTCACCGGCACCTTCAAGCCGGTGCCGGGCAAGAAGACCACCGAGCGCGACGCCCGACCCGAGGACAGCGGCAGCCGCGAGACCCAGCGCTGGCAGCCGCCGGTGCAGGAGCCCAGCCGCACCGATCCCCCCGACCGGGAGCCCTCCACGGAACAGCCGCCCACCCAGAGCGAGCCGACCCAGCCGGTGCCGCCGAACAATCCCGTCGCCGCACCCCGCTCCCGCGACGCGGCCATACCCCCGCCCCCACCGCCGGAACCCGCCGCCCCCCTGCCGCCGCCGCCCCCCGTCGCCGCCCCACCGCCACCCCCCTAGGCGGTGCCCGGCCCCCGCAGCAGCGCCGCGTAGAAGCCATCGCCACCGCCGCACTCCGCCGCCGCGGGAGTGGGCCACCACTGGCGCTCCTCCAGCAGGGTCCAGTCCGGATGGGCCGCCAGCAGTGCGGCGATCAGGGCGCCGTTCTCCCGCGGTTCCACCGTGCAGGTGGCATAGAGGAGCCGGCCGCCGGGGGCCAGCAGCGGCAGCATCGCCTCCAGCAGCTGGCGCTGCAGGATCACCAGGCCGTCGATGGCCTCGGGGGTGATCCGCCAACGGGCGTCGGGATGGCGGGCCAGGGTGCCGAGTCCCGAGCAGGGGGCATCCAGGAGAATCCGCTCGAAATGGCCCCGCCAGTGGGGCTTCAGCTCCCCGAGGCCGGTGGCGTCGGCGGCCAGGGAGCGGATCGTGGTGAGCCCCAGCCGCTCGGCGTTGCGATCCAGCCGCCGCAGCCGGGCTTCGGAGCGATCCAGCGCCCACACCTCACCCCGGTCGCCGATCAGCTCCGCCAGGTGGGTGCTCTTGCCCCCCGGGGCGGCGCAGGCATCGAGGATCCGCTGGCCGGGTCGGGGGTCGAGCAGGGGGGCGATGGCCTGGGCGCTGCGGTCCTGCACGCACCAGAGTCCTTCGGCGTAGCCCGGCAGCTCACGGGGATCGCCCACCCGCTCCAGCAGGGTGAGGCCGTGGTGGGTCTCGGGCAGGGCGCGGGCGGCCACACCGGCGTCCGTGAAGCGCTGCAGCAGGGCATCCCGGCTGGTGCGCAGGCCATTGACCCGCAGGTCGAGGGGCGGCACCGCGTTGCAAGCCAGGGCGAAGGCCTCGGCCCGCTCCGGCGGCAGCCAGTCGAGCAGCCCGGCGGCGAGCCAGGGGGGCAGGGAGCGGCGCACGGCCAGGGCGGCGGCAGGGTCGGCCGGCAGCGCCAGCCCATCCCAGGGGTCGTGGTGGGGTCCGGTGCCGGCCGGCCGCTCGCGCCGCCGCAGCAGGGAGCGCAGCAGGCCGTTCACCACAGGCGCCAGCTTGGCCAGGCCGGCGCGCTTGGCCAGCGCCACCGTGGTGCTCACCGCCGCCGCCGCCGGCACCCGGTCGCTGAACAGAAGCTGGTAGAGCCCCACGTGCAGCAGCCAGCGCAGGGCCGGGGGCTGGCGCTGGGCGCTCACCTTGCCGAGGGCGTCGATCCAGGCGTCGAGCAGCAGCCGCTGGCGGATGGCCCCGTAGGCGATCTCGGTGGCCAGGGCGCGGTCGGCGGGCGA
>NZ_NQKY01000016.1:16311-69658 GCF_002252675.1 Synechococcus sp. BO 8801
GAGGGCGTCGATCCAGGCGTCGAGCAGCAGCCGCTGGCGGATGGCCCCGTAGGCGATCTCGGTGGCCAGGGCGCGGTCGGCGGGCGAAAGGCCACCGCCGGCGCGGGCCAGGGAGGCCAGCTCCCGCTCCAGGGCGGCATCGGCGTAGGCCCCTGCCGCGACGGCCTGCAGCACCTGCCAGGCCAGCTGCCGGGAGGCCAGGCCGGGGACGACGTCGCTGGCGTGAATCGGCGGACTCCCGGGACGGATCAGTCCTTTGTACAGGACCGCTGGGCTGGGCCTGGGGGCTCAGGGGTCCAGGCGTCGCCGGCCTCCGGCAGGAGCGCGGCCGGCGGATGCCAGCGGTGCCGGGCCAGGGGCAGGCGCCCGTCGGGGGCCACGGCGATCCCCTCGGCCAGCAGCAGCTCCCGCTGCATCCAGTCGCTGCCCTCCCGGCCGGGACTCATGGCGATGCGCCCCTGGGCATTCACCACCCGGTGCCAGGGCACCTCGGAGGGCAGGGGCAGGCGCCGCAGGGCCCAGCCCACCTGGCGGGCGCAGCCCCAGGCCCCGATCAGCTCGGCGACCTGGCCGTAGGTGGCCAGCTGGCCAGGGGGGATGTGGGCCACCATCGCATAGACGCGACGGTCGAAGGGGCGTCCGGAGTCGGCGGCAACCGGGCTGGCCATGGCGGACGCGGCGCGGGGGACAGGGAGGGCAACGCCGATGATGGCGTTTTGCCACGCCGATGCCGCTGCTGCCCCGCCGCTTCGAGCGCCTGCGCGCGGTGCTCGATCGCCGCATGGGGGATCTGACGCTGCTGCTGGAGCAGGTGGACAAGCCCCACAACCTCTCGGCGATCCTGCGCAGCTGCGATGCGGTGGGGGTGCTCGAAGCCCATTCCGTCAGCCTTCCGGGGCGCACGCCCACCTTCAACAGCACGGCCCTGGGCAGCCAGAAGTGGGTGGCGCTGCACCGGCACCGGAGCAGCAGCGACGCCATCGCCCAGCTCAAGGCCGGCGGCTTCCGGCTCTACGGCACCCATCTGGGGGCGCAGGCGGTCGACTACCGCGACTGTGACTTCACCGGCCCCACGGCCTTCGTGCTGGGGGCGGAGAAGTGGGGCCTGAGCGAGGAGACGGCCGCGGCGATCGACCAGGCGATCGTGATTCCGATGGTGGGCATGGTGCAGTCGCTCAACGTGTCGGTGGCGACCGCGATCCTGCTGTTCGAGGCGCTGCGGCAGCGGCAGGCGAAGGGCGGCCTGCCGACCCGGGGCGAAGGGCTGGCGCCGGAGCAGTACTCCCGGCTGCTGTTCGAGTGGGCCTATCCGCAGGTGGCGGACTGGTGCCGCCGCGAGGGGCGCCCCTATCCGGCCCTCAGCCCGGAAGGCGCCATCCTCGAGGAGCTTCCCCGGACCGTGCGGCTTCGCTGTTGAGGGGGCCGCCGTCGAAGCGGGCGGCGCTCGGCAGCCAGAAGGTGAGACCCAGGGCCAGGATCTCGAGCAGCAGCTGGCGGCCGCCGAGCAGCACCACCAGCACGGCCACGAAGGCCAGGAACTTCTGGAAGACGCTCCAGACGTCATCGGGCGTGTTGCCCGCCTTCTGCCAGAGGGCCACGGCCAGGGCCAGCAGGGCCAGATCCAACCACCAGGGCATCGCCGCAGCCGCCGTTCACTGGAACGCTACCCCAGGCATTTGGGGGCGGCCCGGAGACATTCAGCCGCGCTCACCGGCCGGAACGCCGCTCAGCCAGTTCTCCAGGCCCTCGCCCAGGAAGGACAGGCCGAGCACCAGGACGAACATGGCCAGCCCCGGAAACAGGGCTGTCCACCAGATGCCGGTGGGCAACGCCGTCAACGCCTGCTGCAGATCGCTGCCCCACTCCGGGATCGTCTCCGGCAGGCCGAGACCAAGAAAACCCAGCCCCCCCAGCACCAGCACCGCATCGGCCGCATTGAGGGTGAGCAGCACCGGCACGGAGGTGATCACATTGCGGAACAGGTAGCGGCGCATGATCCAGGCGGGGCCGGCCCCCAGGGAGCGGGCCGCCTCGATGAACAGCTCCGCCTTCACCTGGGCCGACTGGTTGCGCACCACCCGGAAGTACTGGGGCACGTAGACCACGCAGAGGGCGGCGGCGGCGTTGGGCAGGCCCCGGCCCAGCAGGAAGGCGAGCACAACAGAGAGGAGCAGCACCGGCAGGGTGTAGAGGGTGTCCATCACCAGCACCAGCAGACGATCGACCCCGCCGCCGAGGTAGCCGCTCACCATGCCGAGGGGAACGCCGATGGCGAGGGCGAGCACCAGGGCGGTCAGCACCACCTGCAGGGCGACGCTGCTGCCGGAGAGCGTGCGTACGCAGACGTCGCGGCCGAGGCGATCGGTGCCGCACCAATGGCCGAAGGAGGGCGGTGCGTAGATGGGGTTCTCCAGGCCCGCGTTGGGATCGCTCAGCAGGCCCCCGTGCACCAGCAGCGGGGTGGCCAGGGCGATCAGCCCGTAGACGACCACGATCGCCAGGCCCCAGCGCGCCATCCGTTCCGCGAGGGTGGAGCCTGCGACCCGGGGGGCCTCCATCTCGGCATCACCAGTGGACTTTGGTATCACGAGTTGACGGTCATGGCCCGGAGTCGTGCGCATCTGCGCTCAAACGGGCGCAGATCAGGAACGCCGGAAGCTGTGGAGGATCGCCAGAAGAGTAACCTTGCCCATTGCCACTGTGGCGGCCGGCCGATCAGCGGAGTCACGGATAACTCCGGCAGCCGTGAAGTGCGGCGGAATTTATGCCTCTGACGGCGCCGACGTCAAGCCAGGCCATGGGGATCGACACCGGGCCGTACTCACCGGGCCTACAGGAAGGTGGCAGCGATGCAATGGGATTTCTACCGCGTTGCAAGAGTGCCTGCAGGTGAGCTTGCAGGTGAATTCTCACGCTGGTATAATGTGCATCATATGCGTCACTCAACTCCAGAGTGCTGATTTCCATCGTGGCCGAGCGTCGTTCAGCCTTCCCGATCAGATGACCAGCGCCCGCCTCCTGATCGTCGACGACGACCCTGAAATGCGCGGCTTCCTCACCTCCGAACTGGCGGTCGAGGGCTACGAGTGTGAAGAAGCCTCCTGCGGCCAGCAGGCCCTGGGCCGGATCCGCAGCCAGACCTGGGATCTGGTGCTCCTCGACTGGAACCTGCCCGATTTCAGCGGCGTCGAGGTGTGCCGGCGCATGCGCAAAGGGGGCATCTCCACTCCTGTGCTGATGCTCACCGCCCGGGATGAGGTGCAGCAAAGGGTGGAGGCGCTCGATTCCGGCGCCGACGACTATCTGATCAAGCCGTTCTCGATCGAGGAACTGCTGGCCCGGGTGCGGGCCCGCCTGCGTCGCAGCGGCATCGATGAACAGGAAGGCGGCCTGCTGCGGATGGCCGATCTGGAGGTGAATCCCGCCAGCCGGGAAGTGGCGCGGGGCGGAGAGTCGATTCACCTCACGGCCAAGGAGTTCGATCTGCTGATGCATCTGCTGCGGCACCCCAATCAGGTGCAGGAGCGGCGGGCGATCCTCGATGCGCTCTGGGGTGAGAACTGGCTGGGCGACGACAATCTCCTCGATGTCTACGTCCGCTACCTGCGCCGCAAGCTTGAGCCGGCCGGCCAGCCCACCCTGATCCAGACGGTGCGCGGCGTCGGCTTCATGCTGAAGGAAGGGCCGCCCCGCTGAGGATGGCGGAGGCCACCTCCCAGTCGCGTCTGCTGATCGTCGAAGACGACCAGCGGATGCGCTCGTTCCTGGCCGGGGAACTCAACTGCGAGGGCTACGACGTCACCGAAGCCGAAGACGGCCAAGGGGCACTGATGCACCTGAGGGATGCCAGCACCGATCTGGTGCTGCTCGACTGGACGCTGCCCGATTTCAGCGGCGTCGAGATCTGTCGGCGACTGCGCTCCAGCGGTGACATCACCCCCGTGCTGATGCTCACCTGCCACGACGACATCCGCGACCGCGTCGAAGCGCTCGATTCCGGGGCCGACGATTACATCCTCAAACCCTTCTCCATCGAGGAGCTGCTGGCCCGCATCCGCGCCCAGCTGCGGCGCACCGCCTACTGGCGCGGGGTGGCCGAATCCGATCTGCTGCGTTGCGCCGACCTCACGGTGAACACCGCCACCCGGGAGGTGATCCGGGCGGGCCAGGCGATTTCCCTCTCCGTGCGCGAATACGACCTGCTCCTCTGCCTGCTGCGCGGCACCGGACGGGTGGTGGAGCGGGAGGAGATCCTGCGCGAGGTGTGGGGTGAAAACCACTTCGGCGACGAGAACCTGCTGGGCGTCTACATCCGTTACCTGCGCCGCAAGATCGAGCCGGAAGGGCTGCCCACCCTGATCCAGACGGTGCGCGGCGTGGGCTTCATGCTGCGTGAAGGGGAGCCGCGCCCTTGAGGCGCAGCTGGAAATCGGCGCCCCCCTCCGGCAAATCCGCCACCGAGACGCTCCCCCCCATCGCCTCCATCAGCGCCTTGACCACCGCCAGGCCCACCCCACTGCCGGGGATGGCAGCGGTGTTGCGCCCCCGGCCGAAACGCTCGAAGATCAGCGTCTTCTCGCGGTCGGGAACGCCCGGGCCGGCATCGATCACATGCACCACCACCCGATCAAGGCTGGCATCGAGCCGTAGCTGAATCGGGCCGCCACTGGGATCGTATTTCTGGGCGTTTTCGATCAGATTCGCCAGGCACTGCTCGAAGCGGTCGGCATCCCCGAGCGCGAAGGTGCGTGAGCCCTGGGTGGCGCCGGGGCAGATCCGCAGGCGGCCGTGGCAGCGGGAACGCAGCCGCTCCGCCACCCGCTCAATCGCCTGGGCCACATCGAACGGCTCGAAGGGCATCAAGGTGCGGTTGGCATCGATGCGGGTGAGGGCGAGCAGATCCGTCACCAGCTTCCCCATCCGGCCCGCCTCCTCCTCGATCAGCCCCAGCTGGGCGGCATCCTCCTCCGAGAGCCCATGGGAGCGACGCCTGAGGCGGCCGGCGTAGTTGCGGATCAGGCTGATCGGGGTGCGCAGCTCGTGGCTGACGCCGTTGGCGAAACCCCTCTGGCGCTCCCAGGAGGCCGAGAGACGATCGAGCAGGTCATTAAAGGCCTCGGCGATGGGGGCCAGCTCCCGGGGCTGGGCCGCCACCGACACCCGCTGGCTGTCGAGGGTGTCGGAACTGATCGCCTGCATGCGCAGCCCCAGATCATGCAGGGGAGCCAGGCCCCGCACCAGCACCGGCCGCAGCAGCAGACCCGTGAATAAGGTGGCCAGGCCGGCGGCCACCATCAGAACGGTGAGCAGCAGCCGCTGCTGGGCGATCTTCTGGGTGATGTCCTCGAGGAAGCGGAGGCGCACCGTGCTTGCCCCAAGGTAGATCTGCTCCGAGCTGGTGAGATAGGTGAGCTCCCCGAAGTGCAGCACGGCCACCTGGCCGGGGCGGTTCCCCTGGGCCGGCAGTCGCGTCAGCGGCACGCCGGTGGGGATGGAGAACAGGCGGATCTGGTCGGCCGCCCCATAGGGGACCCCCTGGTCGGTCTCGACCCAGCCGAGGAAGTTGGGGCTGATCAGCCGGGCCAGGGCGTCACTGATCTCGTCGAGGGTGCGTGGCACGGGCCGCCGCGAGAGGAGCACCTGCCGCACACTCGCAGCGGTGGCACGGTGCTGGTCGCGTCGCTCATGCCTGGCCAGCAGGGCGGTGGCGCCGATCAGGAGGGCATAGCCCCCCAGAACGGCCAACAGACTGAGCCCCAGCAGACGCCGGCGCATCGAAAACGCTTTGGAAGGCCAGCGGAACAAACCCGGCAACCGAGAAAAGCCCATCAGTTTCATTAGAAGGACATTAGACCTCGGCGAGATCCGGCTCCAATTGGATCGTAGTGGACAATGAAAAGGCCGCCACTCCGCCACAGAAGAACGGGGTAGAAGACCGGCAGAACCCCGTCCCTTAAAGGGTTCCAAAGCTTAGGGAATACAACAATGCCCCTCAGCCCACTGCAAGGGGTGCCGCATGGACGGAAGTGCCTTCGGTGCATAAAGTGGGCTGTGCTAGGAGCTTCGCAGCTTTTCCAATGAACATCTCCCCCAAGACCAAACTGGCGCTGATGCGCAGCCTGCGCGAAAAGAAGTCGAAGGTGGCCCAAGGCTTCACCCTCATCGAGCTGATGATCGTGGTGGCTATCGTGGGCATCCTTTCCGCCGTGGCGCTTCCGAACTTCCTTGGTGCCCGTAACGCCGCTGCTGCAGGTGCTGCCATCGGCGAAATCGTTGGCATTGCCAAGGAATGCGCCACCTTCAAAGCATCTGGTGGAGTCGGAGTTGCTCCTACCACCGGTGGTGTCACCTGTAACACCACTGCTTCGCAGACTTACTCGGCCACTTGGGGCGGAACCGTCTCCGGCCTCAGGTGCCTCGCCGCGACTTCCGCTGGAGCATCCAAAGCCGTCATCACTGTGGCTACCGATGGTGGCCTCAGCTGTGCCCTGTCCTGATACTCAGTTTTCGAGGCAAGGTCTTTAGCCCCTAACTGGGGCTTTTTTATTTTTTTCCTGTCATCAGACTCGCCTTGGGGCTCCATATATCATTACGATAGTCTGCATCCGACTCAATTACCGTCTCGAGTCATTTACATATCCACTTAGAGTCAATAAGCCTAGGTCATTTCCAATGAACATCTCCGCCAAGACCAAACTGGCCTTGATGAGCAGCCTGCGTGAGAGGAATTTGAAGGTGCCCCAAGGCTTCACTCTTATCGAGCTGATGATCGTAGTGGCTATCGTAGGCATTCTCTCCGCCGTGGCCCTGCCCAATTTCCTAGGTGCGCGTAATGCCGCTGCTGCAGGCGCTGCGATCGGTGAGATAATTGGCCTCGCTAAGGAATGCTCTGCCTTCAAGGGATCCGGTGGGGTTGGGATTGCACCTACTGGTGGTGGTTTCACCTGTAACGCCACTGCGTCGCAGACCTATTCAGGTACCTGGGGTGGAACCGTCTCAGGACTTCGATGCCTTGCCGCGACATCGGCTGGAGCTTCAAAAGCGGTCATCACTGTGGCGACCAATGGGAACCTCAGTTGCGCCCTGTCATAAACAGCATCAATTCTCATTCCATAGACTTTAGCCTATTGAACGGAATTGGCAGCACGAGAGCGAGTGGGCGGACCCGATTTTCCTTCAGGCTCGAAAGGCAATGAATGAGGGCGGATCGCTTGCAGATCAGGCTTGCCATGGAGATGGCTACTCTGACGTTGCTGTGATCGAAGTCCGAATTTCGAGTGAAAGATCTCCAGTAGATTGACCCTACCTCCGGAATCGAACTGAACAACTAGACCCCTACAGCAGAAGCCGAGCGGAAGAAGCAAGGATCAAACAGCTGTAGGGGCAAATCTGGCGAAGCAACTCCGCTCGGCTAATTGTTGCTAGCACCGTTCAGCATCCAACATAGAGCCAGACTGTCTAGATTACTCCATTTGTCTGACATCTTTGCTCTCCACAGGCTCATGATGACGAAGAGAAAACAAATTCAACGACGACATTTTGGGCCCTCATGCGGCCTTAGCCTCCATTCCGTGACCTAGTCCTTCATCAACGCGTGACGCGGGAGCCTGCCCAGCGAGAGCAGCAACCAATCGGGGAAGCGCATGCACTTCAGGAAGTGGCGATGAAATCGTATCAGCAGTGCCTGAGCGTCTGCTCATCCATCCGAGGGAGGAGAAAGCAGCTAAATCTCTGTCAGGAAGGTCTTTGCTAAGATTAGATTAGATTAGATTTTCTTCTTGCTCATGAATGCCAGCAGCCCAGGCAGCCAAGAGGAACAGATGCAGGAGGAAGAGAAGAGAGCATGCCTTTTCTGCAGAGTTGGAGAGTATCGCAAGGCGGCACTACTTGCCTTATGCCATCGAAAGGCAATCGGAAGACAGACAAGAGAGTTTGATCTGGTTCTCCCAACCGCGTTGGGAAAGAGTGGCCATTACCGTGCCTCCATCTTATCAGCACTAAAGCTGCTACACAGTAGTGGCTCGTTTCGTGGCGACTTGATCGTCGTCATATCCAATTCGGTGAAGAGCCTATCCCTAAAGTCGTCAGACATCGTCAGTGCCTTGGATTACATCGACAATATTCGGCTGACTCCCACTGAAGCTGCAGTCATTGCCTCTGAATTTGAAGACGAAGCGATGCAGTCATTTTTTCTTGATGAAGTTAAGAACAGATATGGGTATGCAGAGGAAGAGCTAAGTTTCATATCTGCCTACATCAGCTTCAGAAAAGATGATTTACCAGCAGCCATGCGCCTAATACAGGCTGATCAAGCTACTGGGAGGTGCTCCTCTGCTTCCACCAAACTGGCTGCTCGAATACTCCTTAACACCGGTTACCTTTACCCAGCCAGACGATATGCCTGCCATCTCCTGAAATCCGACAGGAAGGATGTGGAGGCACTGGACATTCTTGGTCAAGCCCTGAACGCGGAGGCAAACTGGAAGGCCGCACGAAAGGCTTATTCGCTTATTCATGAGATCACCAGTGATGAAGTGAGCAAGTTGAATATGCTATTCACTATGCCGCAGGTAGCCAGTTCGGCGAATGAATTGTCGGATTCTCTTGAGTCATTCACTGCTAATCTTAACACTTACTCTACCGAGACGAAATCAGTTGGGCTGATCGCTTCCCTAGCTTATTCTACACCTATCTGCCACACATTTTATCTGGCCTATCAGGGCAGTATCGATCTTAGGTGGCTCTTGGAAACCTACTATCGCCTTATCAGATCAGTCGCCCATCAGGTCATCCAAGAAAACTATTCTTTCCACTCACCAAAGAACAAGTTTGGTTCGTCTACTCCAATTCTTCGAAACGCATCAGGTCGAACAAGAATCGGCTTCACTTCCAGGAATTTCTTTCAGCATAGCAATCTTCAAGCCCATACAGGGTTAATCCAAAAGCTAAGCCGGAACCTTTTTGAGGTTGTTTTAATCCACAGGCATGGCGTTAAGAAAGACATGGCGCATCTTGAATTTAATGAGTATGCCGATCGCGTCATATACCTTGCTTCTGATTTTGGAAGTGCATGTAAGCAGATCGCGGATCTAGACCTTGACATCAACTATATTACGGATATTGGCATGAATCCTCTTGACGGGATCCTACCCATGGTTCGACTTGCGCCGTATCAAGTGACAGGATGGGGGCTTCCCCACACAACAGGACTTTCCGAAATTGATTACTACCTGCGATCCAGTATCTTCCATGACTGCGAGGGGCAGAACGGATACACAGAGACCCTCGCATCCATAGACGGCTATCTCGGTTACTTTGACGTTGACAGGTCTTCACTCATCGAGAAGAGCACGGATTACTTCTTGCTCCCTCCAGACCGCTTCCTTGTAGGGTGCTTGCAAACACTCCACAAGATTCATCCAGACTTTGACTCCTACCTGGAGGAGATTGCAAGAATTGATGAGTCGATTCTCATCATTATCGCGGCATCCGAAAGTGATACATTGAACCAACGCTTCGTTCAACGAATAAAGAGATCTGCTCCGACAGCACACAAGCAAATCTGTTTTGTGCAGAGAATGGCAATGAGTGACTATCACAGCCTCAACCACCTTCTCGATCTAAATTTAGATCCGATCCATTATGGTGCTGGAATAACATTTATTGAGACGGCCTGGTGCGGCCCACCCTGCATCACCTTGCGCGGCAACACCTTAAGATCTGCTGTTGTATCACGCTCGTACGAGTACGCAAAAATCAATGATGCGCCTATCGCAAACAGCAAGAGCGAATACATATCACTCTTCGAAAGACTCATGAAAGACGGTCAGTATAGGCTTAGGCTTAGGGAGGAAATTCAATCAAAGAGCATGGGAACAATTTACAATGATTATTCCCATATCAAATCCTGCGAGGAGTTCCTTCATCAGCTAGCCAAAGCAACGTAGACCTGTTGACTTATTCATGCTGGCATTATCGGTATCAGCCAGCATGCAATGCAATGGAGTCGTCGAGCTACTAGCTCCAAACTCCCTTGCCCTACCCTATCCTCCACGTCGCTCCTACCTCACCCATGTACAATTATTCCGCAAGAAGGATTAATTCGCTTCTAGATGCCATCAATACACCTTCAAGATATCTTGAAATAGGGGTAGAGAGTGGGCACACATTCTTTGAAGTTACCGCCTCATCAAAGACGGCAGTCGATCCCGCATTTACTTTCAATGTAGAGGAAGGGAAACAAGCTGAACCCACGTCTCATTTTCTTCAGATCACCAGTGATGAATACTTCCAGAATCATTGGAACGGTGAAGCATTTGACTTTATTTTTCTAGATGGTCTCCACACTTGGGATCAAACCTACAGGGATTTCTGCAACAGCCTGCTTGCTACTCACGAACGATCCGTGATTCTGCTGGATGACATTTTTCCAAGTGATGTTTTCTCCTGCAATCGCGATCAGGTCGAGGCTGTCATGATGCGTCAGTTCATGGCCAATGATCCAAGCAATGCCTGGCACGGTGACACCTATAAAATTATACCCCTAATCCGGACATTCCACCCGCTCCTCAGCTACTGCACCATCATCACCGATGGGAACCCACAAGCCCTTGTCTGGCGCTCCAAAAAGGCGTCTCAAGCCTCACCCATCCTCTCGGACGTTGGCGCACTGAACATGCCTGCCCTTGATTATCTGTGGTTTCTTCGAAACCAGGAGACCTACAACTTGATGAATGAGGAGGACGCTCTGACTCTCGTCATCAACTCCATGAGCAGAGATTGACGACCAGGTGCGTGATGGATCAATCCCAACGCCGATAAAAGACATTCAACGGGCTTATCAGAGCCCTCCCACCCGCACCTCCGTCTGGATCCTTTGGGTTCCACCCCCTGAAGGCTCGAACTCCTGCCGTAGTCGTAGGTGCAGCAGGCCGTCGGGTTCCACGGTGGCGTCCAGCCCCGGCTGGGTGAGCCCATCCAGCAGCACCCGGTTCTGGGCCGCTCCGGTGCTCGGTTCCCCATCCAGCCCGAAGGCCGGACCACAACGCATCAGCACCAGCCGGCGCCAGATGGCGCTCGGTGGGCTGCCCACCGTGTAGGTGATCGGGCCGGCCGGTGTCTGCAGCTGCAGCACCGGATCCCGGCCCCCCAGGGCGCAGGCGGCACCGGTCCCCAGGGCCAGGTCCACCCGGGTGGCCCGCTGCAGATCCCCACGCAGCAGGGCCAGCACCCGCCGCTGCTGGCCCCGCTCCCGCACCTGGCGCACCATCCGCTCCACCTGCCGGCCATCCGCCACCAGGGCCTGCAGCACCACCCCCCAGAGCAGCAACCCGAGGCTCATCGCCACCAGCAGCTCCGCCAGCGAGAAGCCCGCAAGTCCCGTTTTGGGACTCCTGCTCGAACGCACCCATGCCATGGCACAACCTCGGGGTAGGGAATCGGGGGGCTCAGCTTTGGGGATCCGGCAGGCAGCCGCCCGGCCCCTGCCGTCCCAGCCGGGTGACCCCGAGGGGCAGGGCCACCACCACGCAGCGCACCAGATCGGTGCCCTCGGTGCTCAGCAGCACGGTGCCGCCGTCGATGATCAGCCCGTTGCTGGTGAAGCGCACCGCCGCCGGCAGGTTGTGGCTGACCGTCACATCCGGCCCACCGATCCCCTCCCCCAGCTCCAGGGCCGCGCCCTCGCAGGCCGGAAGGCCGCCCGCCTGGGGCTCCCGCCAGCCCGTGGCCTCCAGGCTCAGGGCACAGGGGCGGCCGCTGCGCAGGGCGGCATCCCGGCCCCGCTCCAGCCCCACCATCACCCGGCGGCTGGCCCCCTCCAGCCGAGCCAGGGCCAGCTCCCGGCTGGCGGAGCTGAACCCAAGCTGGGCCAGCAGTCCCACCAGCACCAGCGTCAGCAGGGCTTCCGGCAGGGTGAAGCCCCCCGGCTCAGGGTGTGCCACCGCCCCCTCCCTGCGGGATCCCGCAACGCCCGAAGGCCGCCGGCGCGTACAGCCGCTGGCGCGGTTCGGCCTCGCCGGCCACCGCCATCCGCAGCACCACCCCGTCTCCGCTGGGGGACACCTCCAGCTGGCGCGCCAGCCCCGGGGCCAGGGGCTGGGCCGCCAGGGCTTGCAGCAGCTGGGCCGTCGCCGTGGTGCAGTCGCCTGCCGAAGGGGCCAGTGCACGCAGGGAGGTTTCAGCCCGCGACAGGGCGGCTTCCGCCTGCTCGAGCCGCTCCTGCTGGCGTTGCTCGGCCACGGCCGCGGCGCTCGCCAGGGCCCAGAGCTGCAGGGAGGATCCCGCCGCGGCGGTGAACAGCACCGATCCGGTCAGCAGTTCGATCAGGCTCATGGCGCCACCCTCCACGACCGTGGGGGGTGATCAAAACAAAGCCAACAAACACGTCTGGGCATGGCGATGGCAGCAACGACTTCTCCAGAGTTCCCAGCCGAGGACAGCAGCGGAAGCCGTCGACAGGAGGACCCTGCGGGCATGTCGGTGCTCGTCAATGGATCGGCAGCGGCTGCCGCGGATCCACCCCCTTCAGGAAATCCCCGCAGGGGAGGCAGAGGATCCCATCGATCCGCAGCGGCTCCGCGCCCAGGTGGAGCAGGGCCACCGTGGCTTCCGGGTAGTCAGCCTGGAAAGCCTTCAGACCCTGCAGATCCCTGGAGTGAATCTGGCGGCTGCGCTTCACCTCCAGGGCCGTGAAGCTGTCGGGTCCGTACAGCACGAAATCCACCTCCCGACCCGCCTTGGTGCGCCAGTAGAAGAGTTGATCGCCGCTGCAGCGGTAGGCAATCCAGGCCCGCAGATGCTGGGCGACCAGACCCTCCAGGGCCATGCCCTCGATCTCAGCAGGGGAATCCAGCGGGCCGGCCGGCCGCAGGGATCGGAACACACCGGCATCGAAGTAAAAAAACTTCTCATGGGCCACCACCTGGCGCCTTGCCCGCCGGCTGAAGACCGGCAACCGGAAGGCCAGCAGCAGGTCCTCCAGGATCGCCAGATAGTTCTCGACGGATTTGCGGCCCACCTGGCACTCCCGCGCGACGGCGGACAGGTTGAGGGTGGAGCCATGGGAGAAGCTGATCGCTTCGAGGAACCGGGCAAAGCCGCCAAGATCGCGCACCAGCGCCTCGGCCTGCACCTCTTCCCGGAGGTACAGCGAGGCGTAGGCCCGCAGGGTCTGCTCCGGATCCTTCGCTTCCCAGACCAGGGGCACCAGCCCGAAGCGCAGAGCCCGTTCCAGACTGAAATCACCCCCCAGCTCCGCCGCCAGAAAGGGGTGCATTGACGCCGACACGAGGCGCCCGGCCAGCAGATTCCAGCTGCCGCAGCGCAGCTTTCGCGCACTGGATCCGGTCAACACGAAACGAAGACCGGGATGCTCCTCCACCAGAGCATGGACCACATCCAGCAACGCCGGAACCTTCTGCACCTCATGGATCACCACCATGGCGATGCCGGGTTCGGCGGCCACCCTCTCGCGCAAGCGTTCCGGCCTGGCCTGGTGGAGGCGCTGAGCTTCGGGATCGAGCAGGTCGAGCCGGTAGGCGCTGCCGTGGGCCTGGCGCAACCAGGTCGACTTGCCGGTGCCACGGGGACCGAACAGGAAAAAGCTTCCGGCAGGTTCCTGCAGAAATCGCCCTACCACCACCAAATCCGCCGCCTTTCTGGAGGTATCAGCTCCAATTCTGCCTTGCCGATCCGGTCAGCAGTTCGATCAGGCTCATGGCGCCACCCCCCGCAGGCCCACCAGCCGCACGTCGGTGATCTGCGGCTGGGGCTGGGTCGGTGGCTGGGCCGGCGCCAGCTGCACCGTGAAGGCCCCCTGCCGCGCCGGCTGGCCCCCGCCGGCGGCCAGCTCCAGCAGCAGTTCGGCCGGCTGCAGTTCCGGGCGCCAGGCCACCAGGCGGTAGGAGCCCCCCAGCACCTGGCCCTGCCGCAGGGCCGCGATCGCCTGGGCCGGAGCGCAGGCCAGACCCTGGACATCCCATTGCGGCAGCGGCAGCGCCAGCAGACAGGGATGGCTGCGGTGCAGCTCCGCCAGCAGTTGCTGGCCCGCCGAGGCCAGCCGGTCCTCCGCCCGGCGCTGCTGCTGCTCCCGGATCCCCTGCAGACGCAGCTGCAGGCTGGCGGTGTGGGCCGAGAGGCTCCCCAGCAGCAGCACCAGGGACGCCCCCATGGCCAGGGGCAAGGCGAATCCCCGCTCCCCGGATCGGTGGCGGTGCAACGAGCGCATGGCGATGACAGCGAACGCCTTTTCAGGGTTCCCCCGAGGGGTCACGGGCTGCCGCCGGCCGAAAGTAAGGAATCCTTGATTCCGGACAAAGCCGGCGGCGTTCATGGTCCTGGCCAAGCGCACCAGCAAGAACCAGCTCACCTTGCCCAAGGCCGTGGTGGAGGCCGTGGGGATCGCTGACTACTACGACGTGGCGACCGAGAACGGTCGCATCGTGCTCACCCCTGTCCACCCGAATGCGGCCTCACAGGTTCGATCCCGCCTGGAGGAGCTGGGAATCACGGAAGAGGATGTGGCCGCCGCGGTGGCATGGTCCCGCCAGGCGTGACGATCCGCGTTGTTCACAACACGAATGTGCTGGTCTCGGCGCTGTTGTTTGAGAACGGCCGCCTGGCCTGGCTGCGCCGGACCTGGCAGACAGCCGCCATCACGCCTGTGCTGAGCGAATCCTCAGCCCGCGAACTGATCCGTGTGCTCGCCTGCCCCAAGTTTCGGCTCACGCGGGCCGACGTTGATCGGCTGCTGGCGGATGTGCTGCCGTGGTGTGAAACCCATGCCGGCTCCCTCAAGCCTTGTCAGATCCAGGTTCGCGACCCGAAAGGTCAGGTGTTTCTCGACCTGGCCCTGGCGGCTGACGTGCCGGTCCTCGTCAGCGGCGATGCCGATCTCCTCGCCCTGAGGAACCCCTTGCTCCCCTTGTTGATCCTGACGCCGGCAGAGTTTCAGATCTGGCTTGAAAATCCCTGATCCGGGCTTCGCCTGTCAGTGTTGCCATGGGAATGACGCACCAGCGCCCCATGAACGATCGCCGGCACAGGGACACCCGCGATGAGGTCGACAGCATCGTCAATCGCCACCAGCTGGACTATTCCCTGGGCCAGCTGCGGCTGGTGGGGCTGCTGCTGCTGGTGCTGGAGCTGAGCACCCTGCTGCTGGCGGGCAGCTTCGCCAGCGTCGAGGCTCCCGCCGGCCGGCTCAACGGCCTGATCGGCCTCTCCCCCGCCCTGCCGCTGCTGCCGGTGGGCTTCGGCCTCTATCTCATCGGCGGCGGCCATCGGCGCCACCCCCGCGAACAACCCTGGACCGGAGCGCTGCACCGCACCCTGCTGCCCCTGGGGCTGATCCTGCTGCTGCTGCTGCCGGCGGTCACCATCCATGACGCCGCCACCCTGTTCAGCCAGCGGCAGCTCGCCCCCGTCACACCGCTGCAGCAGCACCTGCTCAACCCCGTGCGCCTGATCACCACCCTGTTGCTGCAGGGGGTCACCGGCGCCGGGCTGGTGGTAATGCAGCTCCGCGGCCGGCGCCAGATGCGGCGGGTGGGCCTCACCCCGAACCTGTTCTTCCGCACCGACGCCACCGGGCCCGTCCATCACCACCGGCGCCGCTCGACGGATTAGGTGCGGATGGTTGCGGGCAGGGCGGAATCGCGCGATCGGCTGGGGGACATTGAGGCGCGGCCAGCATGATGTCCAGATCTGTACATCCTGTACAGAATCTGATTGGCGCTGCAAAAGGGTGAGACCAACCGCTGCACGAAAGGGCGCGGAGCCTTCCGATTCAGGCCCGGCCCGCCGCTTCAGAGCCGGCTCACTGATTCAGCTTCAGCACCGCCATGAAGGCCTCCTGGGGCACCTCCACCCGGCCCATGGCCTTCATGCGCTTCTTGCCCTTGGCCTGCTTCTTGAGCAGCTTCTTCTTACGGGAGATGTCACCGCCGTAGCACTTCGCCAGCACGTCCTTGCGGATGGCGCTGATGCTCTCGCTGGCGATGATGCGGCTGCCGATCGAGGCCTGGATCGGAATTTTGAACTGCTGCCGAGGGATCAGTTCCTTGAGCTTCTCCACCAGGCTCTTGCCCACGTTGTAGGCCTTGTCACGGTGCACGATGGTGGTGAGGGGATCGGCCTTCTCGCCGTTGATCAGCACGTCAAGGCGCACCAGCTCATTTTTGCGATAGCCGATCAGGCTGTACTCCATCGAGGCGTAGCCCTTGGTGCGACTCTTCATCTGATCGAAGAAGTCGGTCACCACTTCCGCCAGCGGCATCTCGTAGTGCAGCGTCACCCGGTCGGTGGTGATGTATTTCATGTCGATGAACTCGCCGCGGCGCTCCTGGCACAGCTCCATCAGGGCGCCGTTGTACACATTGGGGGTGTAGATCTCCAGCTTCACATAGGGCTCCTCGATCGATTCCCGCTTCTGGGGATCGGGGAGGGTGGCGGGATTGTCCACCATCATGGTGCTGCCGTCGATCATGTTCACCTGGTAGATCACCGAGGGCGCGGTGACGATCAGGTCGAGGTCGTATTCACGCTCCAGCCGCTCCTGCACGATCTCCATGTGCAGCAGGCCCAGGAAGCCGCAGCGGAAGCCGAAGCCCATGGCGCTGCTGGTCTCCGGCTCGTACTGCAGCGCCGCATCGGAGAGCTGCAGCTTGTCGAGGGCCTCCCGCAGGTCGGGGTACTGGTCGGCATCGGTGGGGAACAGGCCGCAGAACACCATCGGCGTGGCCTCGGCGTAGCCGGGCAGCGGTTCACTCGCCGGGTTAGCCGCCAGGGTGATGGTGTCGCCGACGCGGGCATCGGCCACCGCCTTGATCGAGGCGGCCAGGTAGCCCACCTCACCGGCGTGGAGGCTGTCCACCTGGCGCTGGTCCGGCGCCATCACCCCCACCTCGTCGAGTTCCACCACCTTGCCGCTGGCCATCAGCAGCACCTTGTCCTTGCGGGCGATCACGCCGCTGATCACCCGGAAGTAGACGATCACGCCCCGGTAGGGGTCGTAGTAGGAGTCGAAGATCAGGGCCCGCAGCGGTTCATCGGCCTGGTCCGGCGGCGCCGGCACCCGATCCACCACCGCCTGCAGGATCTCCGGCACCCCCAGGCCGGTCTTGGCGGAGCAGTTGATGGCCGTGGAGGTATCGAGGCCGATGATCGCTTCGATCTCCGCCTTGATCCGATCGGGATCGGCCCCGGGCAGGTCGATCTTGTTGAGCACCGGGATGATCTCCAGATCGTTCTCCAGCGCCAGGTACACGTTGGCCAGGGTCTGGGCCTCCACCCCCTGGCTGGCATCCACCACCAGCAGGGCGCCCTCGCAGGCCAGCAGGCTGCGGCTCACCTCGTAGGAGAAATCGACGTGGCCCGGCGTGTCGATCAGGTTGAGGATGTAGGTCTGGCCGTCGGCGGCCTTGTACTCCATGCGGGCGGCCTGGAGCTTGATCGTGATGCCCCGCTCCCGCTCCAGCTCCATGTTGTCGAGGAACTGGGCCTGCATGTCCCGGGCGGCCACGGTGCCGGTGTCCTGCAGCAGGCGGTCGGCCAGGGTCGATTTCCCGTGGTCGATGTGGGCGATGATGCAGAAGTTACGGATCCGCTGGGCGGGAACGTCGGTCATGGGCGCCCGGAGGCTCAGCCGCGAAGGGAACAAGGGTCCGATCCTAGGCAGAGCCCCCGGGGGCCCTCGGCGGCGATCAGGCGCCGATGCCGAGGCGCCGCAGCACCGGCAGGCGCCCTGAGGCGAAGGAGTCCCAGAACTCCTGGAGCTGGCCCAGGGCCACGTCAGGGTCCTCGATCGGTTGCCCCTCGGGATCCTTCACACTGCCCCCCGCCATGGTGATGCCCATCCACACCATCTGGGCCACCCCTTCCGGAGGCAGGCCCGAATCGGCGACCTGCAGGAAGAACGACTCCAGCGGGCTGATGGTGACCGGCTGGTGCAGGACAGGCGAGAGCAGGGCACCGATCTCCTCGCCCGCCGTGATCTGGTCGAGGCAGCGCTGATTGAACCCATCGATGGAGCGCTTCAGCCCATCAGCCCCGTTTTCACGGCGGAAGCTCGCGCCGATCACGCCCGCACCGATCAGCACCGCGAGCCGCATCAGGAGGTCCTTTGGCTCCAGTGCGGATTGATCCAGGATCCACCCCACGCTCTGGGGACCATCAGCGAGGGCGCCCTTCAAGGCCTGCATGAACTCGGGCTCGATGGCCATCAGACCGAGGCTCGTGGGGAACGCATCGGCGTCATCGTCCGCTGCGGCACCCAGATGGAGCAGCAGATCTGTCATGGCCTGGCGGCGCCATTGCCGAGCGGGGGGGCAGGGGCCCTTGGCGAACAGATCGCGCCGGAACGTCTGATTGATGGCCAGATCCTGCAGAACCTCACGCATCGGCAGATCGACCGCCTCCATCACCTGGGAGCCCCTCTGGGGATCCAGCAGCTCCGGAAACATCTCCGGCAAGGTGGCCGAACCGATGTAGGTGAGGCCATGGGCGCCGCAGAGCCGGTGCATCGGGCCCACATACAGCGGTTGGTGGGCCGCTTGGAATTCCCCCACCAGATAGCCCTCCGGCATCGGCTCCAGCCGGGCGGCCAGGGTCCTGAGTCCCGGCAGTTCCTGGCCGAGGGGCCAGTCCTGGTCCTCCGTGCCGGTGAGTCGGCTCAGCGTCGCCGCCGCCTTCTGAATACCGGACAGGGTGGTGCTGCCCCCCGCCCGCAGCGATTCCTCCACGCTCAGCATCTGCAGAGTGCTGCGCGACAGCCAGCCCGGGTAGGTGTTGTAGGAGCAGTAGAAGATCCCACCGGGCCGCAGCAGTTCGCTCGCCGCGGCGATCAGAGCCGTTCTCACCTCCGCCCCCACCCAGCTCGCCACCCCGTGGGCGACCACGACGTCGTAGGACTCGGGCCAGCTCCGGCAGGGGCCTCTGCCGGGCAGGCCGCCCACGAAGGCCGTCAGATCCGCCAGGGCGAAATGCACGTTGCCGAGGCCCAGCTGCTCGGCCCGGGTGGTGGCAGCGGCGATGTGGGTCGGATTCATATCCACCCCGTAGAAGCTGGCCTCGGGGTGGGCGGCGGCGTTGAACAGAAGGTTCAGCCCGTGGCCGCAACCGAAATCGAGGTACTGGAAGCCTCTGCCGATCAGGCCGGGGTCAAGCCGGTGGCGACCGCCCATCAGCGTGGCCAGCACGAGCCAGGTCACTGAAAGCTCCCGGTGCAGGAAAGCCTCGTAGGTCTTCTCGGTGGGATAGGCGGGGGTGGGGTCCATCCCGGCGATGCGATGCAGTGAGCGCAGGATGCCTCAGGAACCGGGGCCTGCCATCTCGCGCAGGGTTCGTCGGCCCCACAGAGACGGCGCCTAAGCTCGTTTCAGTGCGTAACCGAGCCATGACCACCGACACCGCAAGCCCCGAGACCGCCGACGCCGGCACCATGGCGCCCGCCGTGGAGAGCGACCCCCGCGCCCTGACGATCGAGAACGTGGAACGGGTGCTCGACGAGCTGCGCCCCTACCTGATGGCCGATGGCGGCAACGTGGAGATCGTCGAGATCGACGGCCCGGTGGTGAAGGTGCGGCTGCAGGGCGCCTGCGGTTCCTGCCCCAGCAGCACCATGACCCTGAAGATGGGCATCGAGCGCAAGCTGCGCGAGGCGATCCCCGAAGTGAACGAGGTGGTGCAGGTGCTCTGAACCCTGCCGGAATGAACCCGGAACCGCCCCCCATCCGGGGGGCTTTTTTCATGGCCGATTGTCAGCGTTCTCTTCCGATGCCCCCAGCCGATTACGTCACGGTTCTCAATCCCTCCGGGTGATCCGGGGGTACGTTGAAGGGGCAGCAGAAGTGCTGCGGCGAATGGGGTTCCTGTCCACGTCGAAGGAGGCCTGGAGCGATGACTGGCCGGCTGCTGCTGCTGACGCTGGCGGACTCCCGCAGGCCCCGCGATGCCAGGGGCTTCATGGTCGCCTGCTTCCTGATCATCATGGCCGTGCTCCTGGGGGGGCTGGCCGTGGCGAAGCGTTCCTCTATGGCGGAGCTGGCCTCGGCCTACCAGAGCCAGGCCCGGGATGCCCGGGCCGCGGCCGACATCGGCATGACGGCGGTGGTGAGTGAGCTGAACCGCCACCGCAACCGCCAGCTGCTGGTCAACGCCTGCCTGCTCGAGACATCCACGCCCGCCGCCATCGCCGTCAACAACGCCGTCAAGGTGCCGGATGGCCGGGCCTTCGCCAACGTGGGCGCCACCTTCCCCACCGCCGGCGCCCTCCCCACCGCCCAGACGATCAACGTCGGCGACGGCTCCCAGCAGCGCTGGCGGCTGGTGGATGTGGACTGCTCCGCCGCCACCGCCGCCAGCGTGCGCCAGGGCACCCTGGCCAACCCCATGACCGGGCTCGCCGCCGTGCCCCCCACCGCCGGCGAGCTCACCCTCACCGTGCGCGGCTTCGCCCTGCGCGGCGGCTCCGTCGTGGCCGCCAGCACCCTGCAGCAGACCCTGGAGGTGGTGCCCAAGTGCCTCGACCGCAGCCTGCGCGGCCTGGGGAACAGCTTCGGCAACGACATCCGCCGCTGCAGCCTGGCCCCGGGCTTCGGCTTCGTGGCCGGTGCCGCCGACGACAACACCGGCGATCTGGTGATCTCCGGCGGCGCCTACAACCTCAACGTTGATCCGGTCACCTGCATTGCCTCCTTTGCCGGGGGCTGCGTGGACGGCCTGGCCCACACCAGCGTCAACGTGGTCGACGTCAACCTGCCGCCACCGCTGCCCACCGCCAACGCCACCTGCCGCAGCACCTCGCCCCCGGCCAGCTGCAACGTGAGCGTGACCAGCGACCTGACCCTGGCCAGCCGCAACTTCGCCAGCTGGCCCGCCCCCTGGAACACGCTCTGCACCCGCGAGGACGAGAACGGCGGCGCCTCACCCCCCGGCACGTTCCAGACCATCTCCTGCAGCCTCAACCGCCTCAGCACCGGCAACAACGTCGAACTGTTCTTCGACACCAGCGGCAGCACCGCCGCCAGCACGATCCCGGTGCGGCTGCACTTCCCCAACGCCTCCACCAGTGGCCAGAAGAGCGTCACCCGGGGGAACGGCTCCTCCGGCATCTTCCAGTGCGACTCCGATGCCGGCGCCATCACCTGCTCCACCAGCACCCAGGGCGCCCCCCGCGCCGCCGACCTGGCCCTGTTCGGCTGCCGCCCCGGGGCGCCCGCCCCCTGCGGGGCCCAATACCTGGATCTCGGCAACGGCAACGGCGCCTCCCAGAGCATGTTCCTGTACTTCCCCCTCGGCAACATCGAGATGGGCGGCACCCCGGACTTCAAGGGGGTGATCTGGACCAACGACTTCCGGGCCAACGGCAACATCAGCGTCACGATCTCCCCGAGCGATCTGGAGAGCGTCTGCGGGCTGATGAAGTTCTGCGGCGGCGACGATTCCCTCTATGAGTCCTTTGCAATCGATTACGTCACCAGGGCCGTCAGACGTCTCACCTACTCCTGAGCCACCGTGAAAGCTTTCCATCCCACTGCCTTCCATCCACCCCCCCTTCCCCCGCCCCGCCGCAGCCGCGGCGCCGGTGGCTTCTCCCTGGTGGAACTGATGGTGTCGTCGGTGCTGCTGGTGCTGGCCCTCACCGGCACTTCGGTGCTGTTCGTGGAGTCCAACCGCTCCTCGGCGGCGGCGGAGACGCGCTACCGCCAGCAGGCCCTGGTGGACACCGATCTGGCCCGGGTGCGGCGGCTCAACGATCGCTACACCTGCAGCACCGGCACCTGCACCAGCCTGGGCACTGTGGAGCTCGCCAAGAACGATTTCTTCCCGCCGCCCACCTCCACGGCCGCCAACGGCAACAGCAGCGCCGGCCAGCTCTTCGAGGCCCTGTGCAACTCCACCAGCCTGATCACCCAGCTGGTGGCCGACATCGGCGCCACTCCCTCGACCCTCACGGCGGCCGGCATCACCTACAGCATCGACGCCGCCAACCAGGGGCAGCAGACCGTCACGGAATTCGGCACCAACGTGGTGCGCAACCTTCACCGCTACACGATCACCTACACGAACAGCAGCAGCGGCGAACTGCTGCGCCGGGTCACGCTCGTGCCCACCACCGTCGCCTGGTGCCCCTGATGAAAAAACACCCCTCCAACGCCGGCTTCACCATGATCGAAACCACCGTGGTGGTGGTGATCGTGGGCATCCTCGCCGCCGTCGGCCTCGCCGCCTCCGGCAATGAATGGCGGCGCGAGCGGGTCAATGCGGTGGCCACCGAACTGGCGGGCTGGCTGGAGGGGGTGCGGCGCACCTCCCTGAAGGGCAATGCCTGCCAGGTGACCATCAGCGGCGGCAACCTCACAGGCGGCGCCATCCTCGCCAGCGCCTCGGAGCTGATCGCCGGCACGGCCATCGCCAACCCGACCATCGCCAACAACTGCCTCACCGGCCAGCCGATGCAGATCAGCGAAACCCTCGGCTCCTCCACCTACACGATCGCCCCGGGCGGCGCCACCAGCTTCAAGTTCACGCCCCGCGGCACGGTCAATGGCGCGGCCGCCGACGCCCAGCTCAACGCCCCGGTGGTGATCCAGATCTCCCTGGCGGGCAGCGGCGGGCCGATGCGCTGTGTGCGCATCTCCGAAGGCCTCGGCCTGATCAGTGTGGGCGCCAGCAATTCCAGCGGCGGCACCTGCCCGGACAGCAGCTACGGAGGCACCCTCTGACGCCATGAACCACCCCAGCTCCCACCTTCAGCACCAACGGCGGCGCCCCCGGCACCGGGGCTTCACCATGGTCGAACTGCTGATCACCTCCGTGATCATGGGCGTGATCTTCGCCACCGGCAGCAACGTGATGGTGACCCAGATCCGGGTGTCCTCCCAGCAGGAATCGCTGCGGCGGCTGCAGGACCACTGGGGCCGCATCAACCACCTGCTGGACAGCGAGATCACCGAATCGGCCTCGGCCACGGCCGTCCCCGGCACGTCCCTCACCCTCACCCTGGCGGGGGGACAGACGATCACCTACGCCTACAACGGCGGCACCCGGACCATGACCCGGACGGGCCCGCCCATCAACGACAACGGCACCCTCAACCTCACCGGTGGCACGGCCAACGTCTCCTCGGTGCTGCTCACCAACGTCGACGCCTTCGCGCCCACCCTCAACAACAGCCGCGAACCGGCCTACACCCTGGCCCTCAGCGACGGGCTGGGGGCGTCGTTCACTGGACTGTCGAGCTCCAGTCGCTCCCGCACCTCCAGCTTCCCCTGACCGCCGCCCCCATGCGTGCCCGCCCCCCGGCCCCGCGGCCGGCGCTCCTGCTGCCGTTCCTGCTGCTGCCGCTGCTGCTGCTGCTGCCGGGGTGCCGGCGGCCCACGGTGGAGGTGAGCGAGAGCCAGCGGGCCGCCTGCCGCGGTGAGGCCGAGAGCGCCGCCACCCCCGAGGAGGCCCTGCGTCGCAACGCCGACTGCCTGGCCGCCGCGCTCCGGGACCACGACAAACCACCGGCTCCTTCCGTACAGCCGCCGGCGGTGGTGGCGCCGCCGGCCCCGGCGCCCATCGATCGCTACCGCTACTGCCGGGTGCACCAGGAGGATGTGCAGGCCGCTTCGGCCCGGCTGACCAACGCCGCCAAGCCCTGGATGGTGGCCCAGAAGCACCACGCCCCCGGCAGCGAGGAGTACCGCGAAGCCCAGCAGGCCTACGACGCGGCGGTGGCGGAGCTGGAACGGCTGCTGCCCCCGGAGATCCGCAACGGCATGGATCTGCTGCCCACCGCCGCCAAGGCCTACAGCCGCTGCGATCGCCAGGTGATCGAAGGAACCTCCGGTCCGTAGAGCTAAGGGTCAGGGCTGATCGCGTGGTGGCTCAGGCCCAGGGCGGCGGCGACCCTGATCAGCGCCTGGTCGGCTGTGGCGAGGACCAACACCTCCCGGCTGGCGATGGCCAGGTGGAGGGCATCCCCGCCGCGCAGCGGCAGGCTCCCCAGCTCCTGCAACCACTGCCTGGCCTGCAGGAAATCGGTTCCCCGCGGTTCCAGCAATCGCAGGCGCTCGCGGCGGAAACACTCGAATTCGGCGTGAACGGCCCCGGCACGGTCTTCGGTGAGGTCACCCCGGCGTACGCAGAGGGCCACGACGGCGGCGAACTCCACCAGCACCCAGTGGCTGATCCAGAGGGGCGCATTGCCCTGGCTGAGAAACCACTGCTCCGCCGCAGGGAAACCGGTGTCGTTCAGGAAAAGCGACAGCAACACGCAGGTGTCGACATAGGTCCCCACCATCGGGTCCCGGCGTCGGGGCGTCATCCCCGATCCCGCCGCAGCTCATCGACGAGGGCCACCGCGTTCCCCGCAAAGGGGGGCTGGTGGTCGTGGAACCGCCGCAGCCGCTCCGGCCAAGACAGCGGACCTTCCTCCTCTGGGGCAGGACTTTCCCGCACCAGCCGGGCCACAGGCTGGCCGCGGCGGGTGATCACCACCTCGTCGCCCATCTCGACCGCATCCAGAAGGGCGGAGAGCTGCGCTTTCGCTTCAGCCAGACCAACAGATCGCATGGTCAGGTGGTCAGAAGGTCCGCCAACTGTAGGGCCGGTGTCCACCTGGGACGCCGGTCCGTAGGCTGCCCCCAAGACGATTGGCCCTCCCGTGCTGGATCAGCGCCTGCTGCGCAACGACCCGACGCTGATCACCGGCCCCCTGGCGCGGCGCGGCATGGCCACCGACCTCTCAGGCCTGCGCCAGCTGGCCCTGGAGGCCCGCGACCTGGAGCAGCGGCGCAGTGAGCTGCAGGCGGAGGGCAACCGCATCGGCAAGGAGGTGGGCGAGCGGATCCGGGCCGGCGCCGCCCCGGGCGGGGAGGAGGTGAAGGAGCTGCGGGAGCAGGGCAACCGCATCAAGCGCCAGGTGGGGGAGCTGGAGGAGCAGGAGAAGGGGATTGAGACGCAGCTGCTGGAGCAGCTGATGGTGCTGCCCAACCTACCCTCGCCCCTCTGCCCCAGCGGCCGCAGCGAGGCCGACAACGTGGAGGTGAAGCGCTGGGGCTCGCCGCGCGTCGCCGCCGGGGGCGAGGAGCTGCAGGAGCACTGGCAGATCGCCGAACGGCTCGGCATCGTCGACACCGAGCGCTCGGTGCGCATCGCCCAGAGCCGTTTCGTCACCCTGCTGGGCCAGGGCGCCCGGCTGGAGCGGGCGTTGATCAGCTTCATGCTCGATCGCCACGGCCAGCGGGGCTACACCGAGGTGCTGCCGCCGGTGCTGGTGAACACCGCCAGCCTCACCGGCTCCGGCCAGCTGCCCAAGTTCGCCGAGGAGAGCTTCCGCTGCGCCGACGACGACCTCTGGCTCACCCCCACCGCCGAGGTGCCGGTCACGTCCCTGCATCGCGGCGAGGTGCTGGGCGCCGAGCAGCTGCCGCTGAAGTACGCCGCCTACACCCCCTGTTTCCGCCGCGAGGCCGGCTCCTACGGCCGCGACACCCGAGGCCTGATCCGCCTGCACCAGTTCAACAAGGTGGAGCTCTACTGGTTCGTGGCCCCGGAGGACTCCGAGGCGGCCCATGAGCAGCTCACCTTGGATGCCGAAGCGATTCTGGAGGCCCTGGAGCTGCCCTACCGGCGCCTGGAGCTGTGCACCGGCGATCTGGGCTTCTCCGCCGCCCGCACCTACGACCTGGAGGTGTGGCTGGCGGGCGCCGGCACCTACCGGGAGATCTCCAGTTGCAGCACCTGCGGTGATTTCCAGGCCCGGCGGGCCTCGATCCGCTTCCGCGACGGCAAGACCACCCGCCTGCTCCACACCCTCAACGGCAGCGGCCTGGCCGTGGGCCGCACCATGGCCGCCCTGCTGGAGGCGGGCCAGCAGCCGGACGGCAGCGTCAGGCTGCCCGGGGCGCTGGTGCCCTACTTCGGGGCCGAGGCCCTCACGCCGGCAGGGCCCCCAGCCGCCGCAGCTGGGGCAGCCGCAGGGCGATGAAGTCGGCGGTGATGCGTTCGATCGAGCGCATCTGGGCCTGGGGGTCCTCGACGACCGTCTTGTCGGCCTCCAGCAGCTGCACGCCCATCTGCTGCAGACCCAGCAACACGCAGGTTCCCAGCATCGGCCCCTCCAGGCCGTCCGAGAGGGCCCGGTGGATCAGCACCTCCACCGGGGAGATGGAGGTCACCGCCCCCAGGCGGGGCAGCAGCAGGGAGCCGTAGGAGCGGCCCTGTTCGATCAGCTGGAACAGGGCGGCGTTGACGCGCTGGGCCTCGGGGGCCGCCGCCTCCCCGGCGTCGCCGCGATCGAGGCCGATCCGGCTGACGTGGAGCAGCATGGCCGCGATCAGCAACACCCCCTCGGGTGTCTTGTCGCTGAGGGCCACCAGCTCGGCCAGGGTGCGCGGCCCGTCGTGAACCGCGGCTTCGATCGGTCCGTAGACCTTGGGATCGCCGACCACCTGCCCGAAGGTGGTGGTGAACAGATAGGGGTCGTCGTCCTTGTCCTCGGCGGCAGCCGCCGGCGGACCCTCCAGCCTCTGCACCGCCAGCGCCGCCAGCCGCTCCTCGGCCTGAAGACGGGTGAGGGGGAGGGCCCCCTTGACGAACAGGTCGCGGCGGAAGGCCTTGTTGGTCGCCAGATCGATCAGGGTCTGGCGGATCAGGGGGTTCTCCTCCTCGAGCACCGCCTCCTTCAGGGAGGGGGCCAGCAGCTCGTCGAACAGTTCCGGCAGGGTGGCGCTGCCGAGATGGCGCAGCTTGTGGCGGCTGCAGCGCCGGTGCATGTCGGCCACATAGAGGGGCTGCCAGCCTTCGCAGCCGTACTCACCGCAGAGGTAGTCGGGATTGTCCTGGCTGATCCAGGCCAGCTCCCCATCCAGGGAAGGGAAGGCGCTGCCCAGGGGCGTGGGCGCGTCCGCCGTTCCGATCAGCCGCCGCAGGCTGGCGACGGTTCGGTGGATCGTCGCCAGCGGTTGGCTGGGGTCGCTGCGGCCCGATTCGAGGGCGTAGAGCTTCTGGAAGGCCGAGCGGGCCAGCCAGCCCGGATGGGTGTTGTAGGAGCAGTAGAACAGCCCCCCGGGCCTCAGGGCCAGGGACGCCAGCTTCAGCAGGGCCTCCTGCACCGACTCGCCGATCCAGGTGGCGATGCCGTGGGCGGTGACGTAGTGGTACGGGCCGGTGTGCCCGGGCAGCCAGCCGAGCGGCGAGGGATCCCGCTGCAGGGCCACGAAATCGGCCTCGAGAAAGTGGATGTTGGTGAGGCCCAGCTGGGCCACGAGCCACTCGGAATGGCTGATGTGCTCGGGGTGGAAATCGACGCCGACGAACGATCCTTCGGGGTAGTTGGCCGCCAGCAGGGCGAGGCCGAAACCCATGCCGCTGCCGAGCTCGAGGTAGGAGAACGGGCTGCCGTCCTGCGGCCGCGGCGGCGTGTGGCCCTTGACGAGGGAGGCGAAATCCAGCCAGTTGGGGGCCAGTTCCCGGTAGGTGCCGCAGGTGTAGGTGGATTGCGAGTAGTAGCCGCGATCCCAGTGCATGGAGGCGTGGGTCAGCGGATGTAGTGCGCGGCGCCGGCGGCCACGCTGATCGTCTGGTTCCGGGTGATGGCGTAGGTGGGCACCGCCAGGGTGACGGCGATCGTCGCCGAGCGGCAGTCGGCCGACACGGTGGGGGTGAAGGCGGTGACGCCATCGAGCACCACGGCGTTGTTCTGGTTGCTGGCGACGGTGGGGTCGAGCCGGCCGCTGGTGAGGATGCGCGGACCATCCCTGAGCACCCGGCCGGTGCCGGCATCGAAGCGGTAGGTGATCACCCGCTCCACCGGGTCGGCGTTGGCCACATCCAGGGGCACCAGCAGGCTGAAGCTGGTGGCAGGCCCGGTGACCGTGGCACAGCTGAGCGGGGTGGCGAAGGTGCCCGGCACACAGGCGGTGTCGTTGGCGGGAGGCGTGCCGGCCTGCATCCGGCAAGCCTCGACGGCCTCGGAATTGAGCAGGTAGTTGAACTTGCTCAGATCCCGCTGCAGCTGCACCGACCAGATCGTGGCGTTGGTGGAATTGAGGTGCGAGACGATCACCGAGGCGGCGGCGGCCACCGCGATTCCCCCCAGGACCGTGCCGATCAGCAGCTCCACCAGGGTGAAGCCCGAGGGGCGCACGGGGCGTAGGCGGGTTCGGTTCATGTCAACGGACGCTCCAGTCGGTGCAGTCGGTGTTGGGGTTGCCGGTGGCGTTGTTGCGGCCCATGCGCTGCAGGCCGAGGGTGCCGGAGAGCCGCACGCAGCGCACCGGCACCTGGCCGGCCACGCTGATGCGAACGCTGATGTCGGTGGCGGCACTGCCGGCATTGACGGCAGGTGCGGTGGTGCTGATCGCCCCGCGGGGGGTGAACCACCACTGCAGGGTGCCCGTGGAGGTCAGCGTCGTCGCCACCGACGCAGCCACCTGGAAGTTCTGGTTGATGTTGATGCCCGGCAGTCGCACGTCAGCCTCGGTGGCGCAGTTGGTGGGGTTGACGGAGGCCAGCACCGCCCCGGGCGCCAGGGTGCCGGTGTTCACGGTCACCTGGCAGCTGACGCCGTTCTGCTCCGGGGAGCGGGAAATCTGATCCAGCCAGGCGGCGAGCTCCACCGTGGCGGCGTTGGCGCGCTCGCGGCGCCAGCTGTCCTGGGAGACGGTGAACAGCACCGAACTGACCACACCGATGATGGCCACCGTCACCATCAGCTCCACCACCGTGAACCCACGGGCAAGGCCAGCGACGGGTGCCTTCGGCAGGAGCGCTCTCATGGGCACCAGCGGGCCATCGGCGGGGTGATGTTGGCCACCCGGGTCACCCGGGCATTGACCGTGTCGGTGTAGATGACACGGATGGTTCTGTTGGCCTGGGCGGCGGCGGTCCGGGTCACCCCTGCGGGCTGGGCCAGGGCATTCACCGCCGTCACCAGGGGGTTCAGGAAGGCCCCGCTGGCGCAGAGCTGGTCGACGGCGGCCCGCTCATCGGAGGTGGCCGGGCTGGTGCCGGCGATGGTGGCGGTGGTGGCGGGGTCGTCCCGCTGGGGATAGAAGTAACGGGAATCGAGCGGATTCGCCGTGGCACAGTTCGCAGTGGCGCCGACAACGGTGGGAGGCGTCACGGTGCAGACGGAGGAACAGCAGGTGAGCCGACCGCTGAGCTGCTTGATCTCGGCGAGCTGGGAATCGATGTCCTCATCCATCGTCACCACCCGGCGGGCTTCCGCCGACGACCGGTTGACGCTGGTGAGCACCACCGCCGTTCCGGAAACGACAATCGCGAGCAGGATCACCAGCACCAGGGGTTCGACGATCGTGAAACCCCCGGCCCTCCAGACCCGGGGCTGGCGGGCCCACACCCTGGAGGTTCCGTGGCGCGCCGGGGCGGCCATCACTGGTAGTTGCGGGAGGAGGAGACGGCCCGCGCCACCCAGTCAACGCCGGTCCACTGGACGTAGTCGGGGTTGAAACCGGTGGAGAACGCCGCCGACAGGCCCACCGAGGAAGACGGCGGAATCCGGAAGTGGAAGGCGCCGCAGGGCCGGAAGCTGCTCACCCAGATCCTGCCGTTGATGCTCCAGTTGTTGGGGTTGGTGGCGAAGCCCGGCGGATCAACACCGGTTTGACAGCCATCGGACCTCAGCCGCAGGTTGCCCCAGGGTAAGTAGAACCAGGCACGGGAGATCTTGCCTGTGGCCGTTCCGGTGGCGGCCATGGTGATGAATTGCTGGCCGGGCGTTCCGGTCAGGGAGCCGTTATCACGTCCGAAGAAGTTGAGGCGATCGGGAACCCCCACATCCGAATAGGGATCGGAATCGGGGATCTCTGTGGTGCAGTTATCGGAAAGGGTGGCGCAGCGGAAATGCTGGATCGTGGCCGTGTCGCTGGTGGAGATCAGCGGATTTCCGAACGTGGAACCGCGGATATCATTGGTCTGGCTGTAATAGAAGGAGATCGGCCCACCGGTGGTGTCCATCCTCACGCCGCCACCGCTGTTGAGGTTGATGAGCGGTCCGACGCAGTGGAACCCTGGCAGGACCGTCTGGGGGGAGGTGGCGGTGTACTCGCAGAAGCTGTTCACACCGCCCCGGGGGGCCAGCTGCAGGTTATCGATGGTGACTGTTTCATCGGCCGCCAGTTCCGTGGTGTTCACGAAGCGGATGCGGGTATTGGCACCCACTTGGGCCGTCGCAATCGGATCCGTGATGTAGGTCCGGGCCGTGTTGGCGCTGGCGGTGGTGATGGTGCCGATCGTGACCCAGGTGGAACCGTTGCTGGAGGCCTGAACGCTGACAATGTCAGCCGCATCGAAGTTGAAGGCTCTGGCCTGGAACTTCAGCCGCGGACCGGAGGTCTCGAAACCGGTGAGGTTGATGCCGCGCCGGACGCTCACGGTGTTGATCGTCGACTTGGTGCCGTCGGCGCTGCCGAAGCGCAGCGCGTTGCTGGAGTCGCCGAAATCGGTGGCCGCGGCGATGCGCACCTTGCCGGCGGTGGTGCTCTGGGTTGTGTCGGATTCCACCCAGGGCCCCAGCACGGCGCCGGTGTCAGGGTGCAGCCACTGGGCGGTGGCGGGAGTCACATTGGTGTTGCCGGTGTTGCCGGAATAGGTGCCGCCGTTGAAATCATCGGCGATGCGATCATCCGACACATTCTCCCAGGACGTGCTGGTGCACGTGGCGAGGGTGCAGACCTCCACCCTGGGGCGATTGACAGCCGTGGGGGCGGTAGGGGTGTTGGTGCGGAAGGTGAATCGCCATGCCGCCCCCGAGCTCTGCAGCTGCATGAGCGGGTTGGGGTTGAAGGCATTCGCCGTGACGCTTGCCGTCGAGGTTGACGTGTTGGTCAGAGCACTGGCAGGGAAGTTGTACGTGCTGGCGATCGTGGCGGCCGCCCAGCCGTTGGGACTCCAGGTGTAGTAGTAGTTGCCGGCGGTGGTCTCACTGCCGATCGTCGGCAGGGCGATGGTGCCGGGGATGATGGGAATGCCGGAGATGCTGCGGCCCAGCTTGTCGCTGGCGGTGCCGCACTGGGGGCAGTTGATGTTGCCCCACCAGCTGGCATCGTCGGGAGTACCGAGCGCGGCGCTGTTCACCGATTTGCTGTTCGGCGCTACCCGCCAGTTGGCGCGGTCGAAGGTGGTGTCGCCCTTGTTGACGATGCCGATCATGCTGGTGATGTTCACCACCTGGTTGGCCTTGTTCACCGTGGTGAACCGGTCGTTGGCCCAGTAGGAGAAATGGGTGCCGCCGTTGATGCCGGTGATCAGGCCGAACTCGACGCCGCAGGCCCGCTTGTCGGAGCCCAGGTTGGTGGCCGCATTCGAGCCGAAGGAGGCCCCGCAGCACTTGGGCAGCACCTCGAATTCACGGGTCACCGTGGCGGTGGCCACGGCTGTGCCCCCCCGCATCACACGCCCCTGGACCTCGACGGTGATGAAGCCCCCGTTGGACCCCGGCAGTGCTGCGCCGGTGCCGTCGGGGTCGTCAAGGTTGATCAGGTCGCTGAAGTTGCCGGTGAAGCTTGGTCCCACCGTGGTCACCCCGCCGGTCTTGGTGGAGGCCACCGAAATCGCCCGGCGGTTCGTATTGCCGGAGGGACCGGCCGAGTAGGTGACGCGCACCAGGGCGAACTGGCGGTCGCCGCTGTTGGTCTTGCTCGGATCGGCCAGATCGCGGAACTCACCGTCGCCGAAACTCTTGGCCTGGGCCGTGGGCTGGCCGGTGCCCCCTGGCCTGGTGGCGGTGCCGTCGGTGGTGACGCAGGGGCTCTGGAGGGTGGTGGTCGAGCCGGCCCAGGTGTTCATTGCCTGGCCCGACACCAGCAGCTTGCGGTTCTGGGGCTGGTTCCAGGTGGCGATGATCTCGTCGATGCCGGCTTCGGCGGCACTGCGCGCCTCACTGCTGGAGCCCTGCTCGCGGCTGCCCAGCAGGTTGCTGGCCACCAGGCTGGAGAGCCCCACGGTGCCGACCACCAGGGCCAGCAGCACCAGGATGCCGGCCATCATCGAAAAACCCGCCTGACCTTGGCGCCGCTTCGGCGCGGTGGTCAGGAGGTGGAGCAGAAATCTGGCGTTCACGGCAGGACCGACGGTGGGCTGAACATCCATGCAGCCGATCCGGAAATCCTAAGCACGGAGGGCGCAGGCAGCACGGGGCTGCGGAAGGGTCGGCAACGATTTCGCCCTCCGGGCTCAGCCGTCGACGCTGCCGCGCGTCTGCAGGGTCTGGTCGAAGTACTGGTCAAGCATGGTGCCGGGCAGCAGGGGGCCATCGCTGAACGCCAGCCCGACCAGGGTGTTGTAGCTGCGGCTGTTCACCCACTGGACCCGCGCCGGCAGGGAGACGCTCTGGTGCTGCTCGTAGTCACTGATGTCGAGCAGCACCTCCTCATCGGCCGTCACCTCCAGGGATCCCCGGCGCACCACGCAGGCGCCCGTGCGGCTGACGTCGCCCACCGTCACGTAGACCGTGCGGCCCGTGGACAGCCGGATGCTGGCCGAGACACCCCCGGGCAGGGCGTGGCGCAGGGAGGTGCGCAGTTCTTCAGGCTCTTCACCGGTCGGTTGCTCACCGGCTGGTTGCCCACCGGTCTGTTGCTCGGCCATGCAGGCAGACCCGCCCATCGACAAAGGCATGCTATCCCTCCCCTCCGGCAGCGCCAGCGTCCCGGTGCCGCGGCGGTTCCCGCAGAATGGGGCCAATAGAGCCGGAAAACTGAATGGGTGTACTGACGGCGCTGGCGATCCTGGCGGGCCTGATCGTGGTGCACGAGGCCGGCCACTTCTTCGCCGCCACCTGGCAGGGCATCCGGGTCAGCGGGTTCTCGATCGGCTTCGGGCCCGCCCTGATCCAGCGAAAACGGCGCGGCGTCCTGTTCGCCCTGCGGGCCATCCCCCTGGGTGGTTTCGTGGCCTTCCCCGACGACGAGGACGACAGCAGCATCGCCGCCGACGATCCCGATCTGATGGGCAACCGGCCCCTGCCCCAGCGGGCCCTGGTGATCGCCGCCGGCGTGATCGCCAACCTGCTGCTGGCCTGGAGCGTGCTGCTGGCCCAGGGGCTGGTGCTCGGCATCCCCTCCGGCTTCAGCACCACCCCCGGTGTGGTGGTGGCCGCCGTGCAGCCCGGCCAGGCGGCGGCCGGCTCCGGCCTCCAGCCCGGCGATCGCATCGTGGCGGTCGACGGCACCCCCCTGGCCGGCGGCCAGGACGCGGTGATGGCCATGGTGGAGCGCATCAAGGACGCCCCCGGCCGCACCCTGCGCCTGCAGGCCGACCGCAACGGCACCCTCCTGCAACTGCCCCTCACCCCCACCGACAGCAGCGGCATCGGCCGCATCGGCGCCCAGCTGCAGCCGAACGGCACCGAATCCTTCCGGGCACCCACCAGCCCGCTGGAGCCGATCCTGCAGGCCAACCACGACTTCATGGCGCTCACCCGCCGCACGGTTGAGGGCTTCGGCACCCTGCTCACCCACTTCGGCGAAACCGCGCCCCAGGTGTCGGGGCCGGTGAAGATCGTCGAGATGGGGGCCTCCCTGGCCAGCCAGGGGGGCAGCAGCCTGTTCCTGTTCACCGCCCTGATCTCGATCAACCTGGCGGTGCTCAACGCCCTGCCCCTGCCCCTGCTGGACGGCGGCCAGTTCGCCCTGCTGCTGCTGGAGGGGGTGCGGGGCCGGCCCCTGGCCGACCGCTACCAGATGGCCTTCATGCAATCGGGCTTCGTCTTCCTGGTGGGCCTCTCCCTGGTGCTGATCGTCAAGGACACCAGCCAGCTGCCCGCCATCCAGCAGCTGCTCAGCCGCTGAGGTGCCCCGCTTCCCCAGCCCCCGCACCCGGGCGCCCCTGATCCTCGAGCGGCTCGGCGTCCTCTACCCGGAGGCCACCTGCTCCCTCGACTGGCGCACCCCCTGGGAGCTGCTGGTGGCCACCATGCTCTCGGCCCAGTGCACCGATGAGCGGGTCAACAAGGTGACCCCGGCCCTGTTCGCGCGCTTTCCGGATGCGGCCGCCGCCGCCGCCGTCGAGAGCGACGCCGTGGAGCCCTACGTGCAGTCGACCGGCTTCTACCGCAACAAGGCGAAGCACATCGTGGCCGCCTCCCGCCTGCTGATGGAACGCCACGGCGGGGACGTGCCGGCATCGATGGAGGAGCTGCTGCCCCTGCCGGGGGTGGCCCGCAAGACCGCCAACGTGGTGCTGGCCCACGCCTTCGGCATCAACGCCGGCGTCACCGTCGACACCCACGTGAAACGGCTGGCCAACCGGCTCGGCCTCACCCGCCACAGCGACCCGAAGAAGATCGAACCCGACCTGATGAAGCTGGTGCCGCGGCCGGAGTGGGAGACCCTCTCGATCCGGCTGATCTTCCATGGCCGGGCCGTCTGCGTGGCCCGCAAGCCCCGCTGCGCCGGCTGCGGCCTGGCCGATCTCTGCCCCAGCCACCCGGGCCCCTGACCCGGGTCGGCCTGGGTGAACGGGGCGGGCCAGACGGTACGATGGCGGGCTGAAGTTTCCCCCTCCTCCGGCCGCATGGCGAAGAAGTCGATGATCGCGCGTGACGTGAAGCGCCGCAAGATCGTGGAGCGCTTCGCAGCGCGCCGTGCCGCCCTCAAGGAGGCCTTCGATGCGGCCGGCGATCCGATGGAGCGCCTGGAGATCCACCGCAAGCTGCAGTCGCTGCCCCGCAACAGCGCCCCCAACCGCATCCGCAACCGCTGCTGGGCCACCGGCAAGCCCCGCGGCTACTACCGCGATTTCGGCCTGTGCCGCAACCAGCTGCGCGAGCGCGCCCACAAGGGTGAGCTTCCCGGCGTGGTCAAGTCCAGCTGGTGAGCCGGGGGCTCCAGCCCAGCCGCCGCAACGGCTTTCGGTCGCATCAGGCGCCCCGCGAGGGCGCCTTCTTCATGGCCTGGAACGGCGGATGCGAGAATGGTCGGCGACAACAAAACGGACATAACGCCCAGTGCAAGGACACACTCAGTCGATCTCCTTCGATGGTCGGGAGATCCGGCTGACCAGCGGCCGATTTGCGCCCCAGGCCGGGGGCTCGGTGATGGTGGAATGCGGCGATACAGCGATTCTGGTCACCGCCACCCGCTCGAAAGGCCGGGAAGGCATCGATTTCCTGCCGCTGATCTGCGATTACGAGGAGCGTCTCTACGCCGCCGGGCGCATCCCGGGCAGCTTCTTTCGCCGTGAGGCCCGCCCCCCCGAGCGGGCCATCCTCACCTGCCGCCTGATCGACCGGCCGATGCGGCCCCTGTTCCCGGGCTGGCTGCGGGACGACCTGCAGATCGTCGCCACCTGCATGTCTCTCGATGAGCGGGTTCCGCCCGACGTGCTCGCCGTGACCGGCGCTTCGATGGCCACCCTGCTGGCGAAGATCCCCTTCATGGGCCCCATGGCCGCCGTGCGCGTCGGCCTGCTGGGTGACGACTTCGTGCTCAACCCCAGCTTCCGCGAGATCGAGCGCAGCGAACTGGATCTGGTGGTGGCCGGCACCCCCTCCGGCGTGGTGATGGTGGAAGCGGGCGCCAACCAGCTGCCCGAACAGGACGTGATCGAGGCCATCGACTTCGGCTACGAAGCCGTGGGCGAACTGATCCGTGCCCAGCTGGCCCTGCTCAAGGAGCTCGGCATCGAGCAGGTGCTGCCCGAGGAGCGCAGCGAAGACCCCGCCCTGCCCGAGTTCCTGGAGAAGGAATGCGCCAAGGGCATCGGTGAGGTGCTCAAGCAGTTCGGCCAGACCAAGGCCGAACGGGACGAGAAACTCGACGCCATCAAGGCCGAGGTGGGCGAGAAGATCGCCGCCCTCGGCGGCGAGGACCCGATCAAGGTGGCCGTGAGCAGCAACGGCAAGCTGCTGGGCAACACCTACAAGGGCCTCACCAAGAAACTGATGCGCCAGCAGATCATCGTCGAGGGCAAGCGGGTCGATGGCCGCAGCCTCGACGAGGTGCGTCCCATCCAGGCGGCCGTCGGCGTGCTGCCCAAGCGGGTGCACGGGACGGGCCTGTTCCAGCGGGGACTCACCCAGGTGCTCTCCTGCGCCACCCTCGGCACCCCGAGCGACGCCCAGGAGATGGACGACCTCAACCCCATCAGCGAGAAGACCTACCTGCACCACTACAACTTCCCCCCCTATTCGGTCGGTGAGACGCGGCCGATGCGCTCCCCCGGTCGGCGCGAGATCGGCCACGGCGCCCTCGCCGAGCGGGCCCTGATCCCCGTGCTGCCCTCCAAGGAGAGCTTCCCCTACGTGCTGCGGGTGGTGTCGGAGTGCCTCAGCTCCAACGGCTCCACCTCGATGGGCTCGGTCTGCGGCAGCACCCTGGCCCTGATGGACGCCGGCGTGCCCCTGGCGGCCCCGGTGAGCGGCGCGGCCATGGGTCTGATCAAGGAGGGCGAGGAGGTGCGCATCCTCACCGACATCCAGGGCATCGAGGACTTCCTCGGCGACATGGACTTCAAGGTGGCCGGCACCGAGAAGGGCATCACCGCCCTGCAGATGGACATGAAGATCTCCGGCCTGGCCGTCAAGACCATCGCCGACGCGATCAACCAGGCCCGTCCGGCCCGGCTGCACATCCTCGGCAAGATGCTCGAGGCCATCGACAAGCCCCGCGACGTCCTCTCCCCCCACGCCCCGCGCCTGCTCAGCTTCCGCATCGATCCGGAACTGATCGGCACGGTGATCGGCCCCGGCGGCCGCACCATCAAGGGCATCACCGAGCGCACCAACACCAAGATCGACATCGAGGACGGCGGCATCGTCACGATCGCCAGCCATGACGGCGCCGCCGCCGAGGAGGCCCAGCGCATCATCGAGGGCCTCACCCGTCGCGTCAGCGAAGGTGAGGTGTTCAACGGTTCGGTCACCCGGGTGATCCCGATCGGTGCCTTCGTCGAGATCCTGCCCGGCAAGGAGGGGATGATCCACATCTCCCAGCTCTCCGAAGCCCGGGTCGAGAAGGTGGAGGACGTGGTCAACGTCGGCGACCAGGTGACGGTGCGGGTGCGGGAGATCGACAACCGCGGCCGCATCAACCTCACCCTGCGGGGCGTTCCCCAGCAGGAGCCGGCGGCGGTCTGATCGCTGCGGGGGCCTGGCCGTGCGGCCGGGCCCCCGCTCAGACGGCGAAACCCGGATCGATCAGCGCCATCGCCGCCGCCGCCCGGCGGCAGAGATCGGCGTGGGCCGGGCCGTGGCTGGCGATCAGGCAGCCCGCCTGGCGCACGTCGCCGCTGTTGTAGGTGAGGGGCCGGCCATCGGCATGGCTGAAGGCGCCGCCGGCGGCGACCAGCACCGCCTCCGGGGCGGCCATGTCCCAGTCCTTGGGGGCACTGCGGCCCGACAGGGAGATGTAGAGGTCGGCCTCCCCCCGCAGGATCGTGGCCACCTTGCCGCCGACGCTGCCGATCGCCGTGCTGCGGGCCGGCCGCAGCTGGGCCAGCAGCTGCTCCAGGCGGTCGTCGCGGTGGTTGCGGCTGGCCACCAGCACCAGTTCCTCGCCGCGGCCGCTGAGGGTGGCGGGGGTGCGCTCACCAGCCCGGTTCTCGCGCCAGGCCTCACCGCCCGTGCCGGCGTCGCCCGCCCCCACCAGGCCGAACCAGAGCTCCTCCGGCTCCGGCAGCAGCACCACCCCCAGCACGGGCCGCTGGCCGCGCACCAAAGCCAGGTGGACGGCGTACTCGCCGGTGCCCTGCAGGAAGTCCTTGGTGCCATCGAGGGGATCGAGGATCCACAGCCACTCGGCGTCCAGGGGCTGGCCCGGCACCAGCATCTCGGCGGCGGTCTCCTCGCTCAGCAGGGTCCAGCCCGCGGCCGGGAAGGCCGCCGCCAGGCCGTCGAGCAGCCAGCGGTTGACCGCCAGATCCGCCGCCGAGACCGGCCCCTCGCCGCCGTGGTCGACGCTCATGGCCGGCGGGAACCCGTAGGGGGGCTGCTCGCCGCGGGCATAGGCCCGCAGGATGTCGGCCGCCCCCCAGGCCAGCCGGCGCAGTTCCGCCAGCAGGGGCTCACGGCCGATGCCGTCGGGCAGGGCGAAGGAAGACGGCATCATGGAGACCGGAAAACGGCATTGTGCAGGAATCGGTGCAGGAGCACGAACCCGCCGCCGGCGTTCTCTATCTGGTGGGCACCCCCATCGGCAACCTCGACGACCTTTCCCCCCGGGCCCGGCGGGTGCTGGCGGGGGCCGACCGGGTCGCCTGCGAGGACACCCGCCGCAGCGGCCTGCTGCTGCACCACCTCGGCATCAAGGCGCCGCTGCTGAGCTTCCACCAGCACAACCAGACGGCCCGCATCCCCCAGCTGCTGGCGGCCCTGGAGGCGGGCGAAGCGATCGCCGTGATCAGTGATGCCGGCCTGCCGGGGGTGTCGGATCCCGGCCAGGAGCTGGCGGCCGCCGCCCGGGCCGCTGGCCGCCAGGTGATCTGTGTTCCCGGCCCCAGCGCCATCACCACCGCCCTGGTGAGCAGCGGCCTGCCCACAGGCCGTTTCTGCTTCGAGGGCTTCCTGCCGCCGAAGGGCGGCCCCCGGCGCCAGCGGCTGGAGGCCCTGGCGGGGGAGGAGCGCACGATGGTGCTGTTCGAGGCGCCCCACCGGCTGCTGGCCCTGCTCGAGGACCTGCTGGCGGTGCTCGGCGACCGGCCCCTGCAGGTGGCGCGGGAGCTCACCAAGCGCCACGAGGAGCAGGTGGGCCCCACGGTGGCGGCGGCCCTGGCGCACTTCCAACGCACCCCGCCCCAGGGGGAATGCACCCTGGTGCTGGGCGGCGCCCCCCCGGCGGCGGCCCCCGTCTGGGACGAGGCCGACCTGCGCCGCGCCCTTGGGGAGCTGGTGGCGGGCGGCCTCAGCAACCGGGAGGCCGCCCGCACCCTGGCCGAGCGCAGCGGCCACAGCCGCCGGGACCTCTATGCCCTGCTGCACCGCGAGCCGTCAGACTGAGGCAGCCGGTCCTGCGACCCCCCGATGCTTCTGCGCCTGCGCCTCCTGTGCGGCAGCCTGCTGGGCGGCACCCTGCTGCTGACCCTGCTCTGCCTCGGGGCCCAGAACCTGGAGGTGCGGCCCCAGCTGCGCTTCGGCTTCGCCCGCAGCGCCCCGCTGCCGGCGGGCTTCATCGTGGGGGTGGCCCTGGTGCTGGGGGTGATCAGCGGCGGTGCCAGCGCCGCCCTGCTGCTGCCAGGCAACGGCCCGGCCGACGAGGGCTGAGGCCTCAGCTGCCGGGAAGGGCGTAGAGGGAACCCTCGATCACCACCCGGCTGATGCCCTGGGCCAGCAGGTAGGGGGCGGTGAGCTCGAACACCTTGAGGTCGGGCACCTTGATCACCCGCTGGGTGCGGCCACACTGGCGCTTGGCCTGGCGGGGGTTGAGGAACACCACCAGGGCCTGGCGCTCCAGCTCGGCGTCCGGCAGCCGGCCCAGCTCCGGGAACTCGCTCAGGGGCCGGGCCTGCAGTTCCACGGTCTTGTCGACCAGCATGTAGGCGCTGGAGGGCAGGGCGGCGCTGGCCAGGGGCTGGAGCCGGCCGTCGGCCCCCGCCGGGGCGCCGTCATCGAGCAGCACGACGGGGATCGGCTGGAACGGGTTGATCTCCCCCTCGGCCCCGTCGTCGGAGCCCTCGTCGTCGCCGTCGTCGCTGGTGAGCAGATCGTCGTCATCGGCGCCGAAGTCGTCGGCATCCTCGATGGCCAGCACGGCGGGACCGTCCTCCGCCACCGCCTCGGCACGCGCCGGGGCCGCCACCGTCAGGCGGCGGGGCGGGGCTGGCAGGGTCCTGCGGGCCGTGGTGGTCGCCTCGGGGGCGGGCTCCAGGGCGGGCTCCGGCTCAGCCAGCGCTTCCGGCTCGGGATCCGGCTCGTGCGCCGCCTCCGGCTCGGGGGCGGGCTCCGGCTCGGGGGTGCTGATGGCGAGGGCCGTCTGCAGGGTGTCCGGGGCAGCGGCCGGGTCGGCATCGCCTGTGGCTGTCCGGCTGCGCCGGCGGGAGCGCTCCGCCTTCAGGCGCTCGTACTCCTCGTCGCCGAGTTCCGTGCGAACGACGCGGATGACCGTGTTGGCGCTGCAGCCGTAGCTGTCCGCCAGCTGCTGGCTGCTGGAACCCTCCCGGAATCGCCCAACCAGCTCGGTTTTCTGGCTGTCGCTGAGCCGGGTGGCGGCCATGGAACGGTTCAAGCGCGGTCGTCCACTGTAGGGGGGGCTACCGGAGTGGCCTGGCCACCGAACGCTGGCACAATGCGCACCGTGCTCCCTTAGCTCAGCTGGATAGAGCAGCTGCCTTCTAAGCAGCCGGTCGATGGTTCGAATCCATCAGGGGGCGTTGGTGGACTCGGGCGGATCCGGGGCTCGAAGCCCGAGCAAGCCATGTAGAGTCGTGTATCTACATCCCGCCGGCACCGGCCGTGCTGGACGCCTTGGCACCATCCCAGCCCAGTCAACGAGCCGAGGAACCTGGCCGGCGCGCCCAGCAGGCGATCCGCCGCTGGGGCAACAGCCTGGCTGTCCGGATCCCGGCCGAGTGCCTGCGTCAGGCCGGGCTGCGGGAAGGCGACCCGATCGAGATCGTCGTCGGAGCCGACGGCCGACTGAGCCTGGAGCCCCTGCAACGACTCGATCGCCGCGCCCTGGCCGCCGACCTGCGCCAGCTGCAGGCCACCATGCCGATCACCCCATCGGTGATCGAAGCGTGCCGGGACCAGGAGCGCTGGTGAGGTCGCCCCAGCCGTGATCTACCTGGACACCAGCGTCGTGGTTGCCCTGCTGACCCCGGAAGCGTCCAGCCCGGGGGCATTGGAATGGCTGGAGCAGTGCCGCGACACCCTGATCAGCAGCGACTGGCTGATCACCGAAACCCACAGCGCCCTCGGCCTCAAGCAGCGCCACCACGGGCTCAGCCCGGAAGCCCGCAGAATCGCCGGAGAGCATTTCGAACGTCTGTTGCAGGGCGGGGTGGAACTGCGCGCCCTCGACCGGGACCGATTCCGCCAGGCCGCTGAGCTGCTGCAGGATCCCTCGCTCAGACTGCGCGCCGGTGATGCCCTGCACCTGGCGGTGGCCCTGCACAGCCGTTGCTCCCAGCTGGCCAGCTTCGACGGGCGGATGCGGCAGGCCGCCGCCGCCCTTGGCCTGGCTCCAGCTCTGGACTAGCGACTCACCGGCACCACCTGCAGGCCAGGCGGAAGACGCTCGCGAAGTCCCAGGCGTCGTAGTCCCTGAGGGCGATTCGTGTTGTCTGGTTTGCCCCTTGGGGTGAACGCGCCATCCTGAGTGACCGGCGCGAACGCCAAAACCATCCGCTGGCGCCCCCCCTTTGCCGTTCAACTAGCGGAGCAGCCGGCCGGCTCCTTCAGAGACGACGGCATCTTCCCCCTTTCGGCTGGGGCGGTCAATCTGCTGGCTGGGAAAGCCAGAACAGGGTTCCATGCACCGATCGAAGCTCAGAGCTCAGAAACAGCTTGGCCTCCGATGAAGCCAGAAGCAGATCAAGGGAGCCGGCCAGGAGGGCCTCGTTGAGCAGCCAGTTGCGGTTGATGGAGGCCGCGGCCGGGTGCCACACAGGAGCATCGGGATTGAGCCAGACAAACGAGCTGCGCAGCAGGTCGCCATCGGCCTGTACTTACGACTTAAGAGAAGCCTTCGTCTACAACATGCGCTCGAAGTAAATGCCGTGATCGCTTGCAGCATTAGGGCCAGCGGCAGCGCCTCTAGTTGAAGATGCCGGAGAGAAATTAGTGCCGATTCGCTCCTGCTGGCCGCGCACACTCTCTGTACCGGAAGAACACTTCGCCGAGACTGGGGTGGTTTTTGTCTGCGGCCTCCACTACAAAACGATCGAGACACAGCACAGGAAGAGGAGCGCTGCCGGGAGCAGCCCAAAACGGCTCATTAATCCGTTACAACTCACAACAACGATAGAAAGGCCACAGAAGTTCACAGCATAGTTGTCATGATTTATCCAATAGGCGTCCATGACAACAGGTCCTGCGCAAGGTCAGTCCCAAGCGGACGATGGCTACTTCCCTGCTGGCAAAGTTTATCAACAATATCGCCATGCCATACGCGACTACAAGGCGGAACCCGAAAAACTCGACATCCCAGACGTTGATATATCAAAACACGGCACGTATGAATCCTATCCATACTACGCCTTCATTGAAGACAATGGCAAGAAGTTTATCGTCTCAGATGGGCGCCTATTGGGTCAACTTACTCTCATTCCAGGTCCGCGCTTTCGCGATGGCAAGGATGGCACTAAAGGTAAATGGCTGACTGCCAAGTACAAGGTTGACATCCTCCGCAGCGACAGCGGAGTCAAGCCGAGCCCAGGCACGACCATTCTGTCGTTCAATGACCCGGCCTGCGGCGAAGTGCTAGGCTTTTTGATCACCAAGACTGACTCCAGCGGAACGGACATCAGCGAAACTGACCATTACCCAGATCTTCCCTCAGGCAACAACCCCCTCACCTGTTATCGCTTGAAGGTTCCGACTCCGGACGAACTTCACGATCCTGACATTACACCTTGGGGCAGCTCCTTCACAGCTCAGGAACATTTCGAACCGCTCTACTATCTGACCGGAAGCTGGAATGTCAAGAAGCTGCCCTATCTTGACTATCAGCATCAATATACTGACAGGCCTGACATATTTGCTTTGCCATCCAGGTCCTCCAGAAATTGGTGGAAAGCAACAGGAGCGCTGTCCCTACCTTGGGGCTGGTATTTCGACCTCACAGATTACAGCAATGATGACACTGTGACAACCATGATCAGCACGAGTCGCGATCTCATGAACGCGATGAAGCGATCCACTGGCTTTAACGTCTCAGGCTCTGTTGACGTCAGCTACGGTTTTGTTGATGTTGAAGCGTCATTCAGCTACAACAGCTCCAACTCGGATATGACGAAGTTCAACAGCATGCAGGCGAATAAGACCGCGTTCACCCAGAGTCAATATAGTCACATTGAATACGCTGTAGTGGTTAACAAGATCGACCTACCTTTATCCGGCAATTTCAAGGAAGCGATTGGATTTTTACTGGATGGCTTGGAGGCCGGCACGCTGTCAGACCAAATGCTGACTGATTTTATTGAAACTTGGGGCACGCATTATGCGTATGCACTTACTTACGGTAGCCAAGGTTCGGGCACATACCGCTTTTCCGAGGATCAGATGAGCCAGATGGTGGAGAAAGGTGTGAATTATTCCCAAGCCTGGGAAGCGAATGCAAAAGTCAAGGTCATGGGGTCAGGTGGCTCCATCGGTGGTGGCTCCTCCAACGAGACCGACAATCAAATGCAAAGCAGCTTCGCAAGCATTGTGCAAGACAGCGATGAACACTACATCTGTAGTGGGGGCGCCAGTTGTGAAGGCGGAGAACCAAAGGGCGACCCCAAGGTTCCCATCTACCTGGACCTGCGGCCCATCTCGCAACTTATGGGCCCACCATTTTACCATGACCCGAAGATTGTGTTGCAGATTCGCGATCGTGTCCATGATGCTATCCAGAGTTACGCGTTTGTCCAGCTACAGGATCGTCCAGCCGCTTATATGACATTTGAACTCACTTTCCAGCCACCAGGGTATAGCTTAGTAGAGGGGCACCCCCAGGCCGGAGTTGAAGTGACTTGGGGAGAAATATGCATTTCCGTGGATTCGGGCTCCCTTATCCCAAAAGCCAACATGCAACCCTCAGCTGCTAATCCTTCCGTCTTCACGCTCAATTTCAATGGAGGTCTGCCCAAGGCCGTTCTCTTGACCCACAGCAACAACATCACATTCACTGGAACCTACAGTACCATCTCCTACAAGATAATCCCTACAGACCCTCATATTCCAGGGGGAGGAGAAGAGTGGAAGCCACAATCACCGAGCCTAGATTTTGAGACGATTACTATCCCGACCCAGGCCACCCCTTTATCCGTCACGCTAACGGGGAAGCCGAATCAATTTTATCTATCAATTTCTCCAACGCTTCAATTTACAGTTGAGCCTGTGAGTCTCAGTTCAGTAATCGGCGCCTCGAAATAACCCTGAGAAAACCCATCCCGACGAGTATCATCCATCATGATCAGCTCAGAACGTTTCCTCGCTGAGATCAGGCACGCGTTTTCTGACAATGTCACAATCTACCTATCTCCTCCCGATACAACATCCGAGAATGCTGAAGGCATCCAGCTTGTACCTGCATCTGAGCAAAACAACAACAACGACACCGACATCCTCACGCTAACCGCACAAGACGGGCTCATCTCAAACGATGACCTTGGTAGAGCTATTGAATGGCTCAATAGATATGCGAACCCAGACGCAGATTCTTCGGAGCAGGCAGCTATCGGGACTTTGAGCACCTTTTTAGATGAGCGGCGCGATCTATCTAATCTTTTTAATGATCTTGATCTCATAGAGGAACCTCTCGACGAGCAACTTAGTGGAATTTTTACAGCAGGAGGTTTACGGGTAGGGGAGATCGAGGGAGGCAAAAATGCTTCACAAGGTGAAGTGTTCGACAGCGTGATGGATGCCGTGTCTGAGCAGTGGATCGCCGACGGAAGGCCTGCGGCTGTTCCTGCCAGCTTCGCCAGACAATCCTCATTGATCTCTGACGCCAGAATGGAAAGCATGATTGGCGCCTTGGGGAAGACTATTGGGGATGACCAGAAGCTATCCAGTGACATCAAAAAAGAACTGAATCAAGACACCGTTGGCAAACTGTATACTGCCGTCCTGGAACGTACCCCTAGTTCCGGCAAGCCATCATTTCCCGTCACAGATCTTCCCTCCATGCTTAAGCAAGCGGGCATTCCAGATCCGGATGTAACCGTCAATGATGGGAAATTTGATAAAGCGAAGAGTGCTTTTGGCTTTGGCACGCTCACTGTTCGTTCTGGAAAAGAAGTTTTAGCTGTCATTCCGTATAATTCAAGAACCCAGAGTATTGAAGGCAGAGGAGCCGCTGCATTGCTAGATCAACTAGGGAAACGCGTTGACACACTCACGAAAACCCAAGCGGTCTTTCAAGAGGCTGCTAAGCAACTTGCTGCTGTCGAGTCATTCGTGGATATCCGATGGGCGGACCCATGGAAAGACCCCACATCGACCGAATCGACCGATCCTCCACCGACCGATCCAGAACAACCAGGAACGGCGGATCCAGAGCATTCAGAATCGGGGGGAGGAACCAGCAACCCCCAGAACGAGCAGGGGGGGTAACCCTCGATCCGACCAAGGGCTCCGTGGCCTTGACCCTCCCTTAGCGCCGCACAGGCACCACCTGCATGCCGATCGGGGCCAGGGCGATCAGGGCCAGCTTGATGTGCTGGATGCCGAAGGGGATGCCCACGATCGTGACGAAACAGGCCACCGCGGCGCTGAGGTGGCCGATGGCCAGCCACCAGCCGGCCAGCAGGAACCAGATCACGTTGCCGACCAGCCCCAGCGGACCGGTGCCGAAGTCCATGCGGCCGGTGAGCTCCCGGCGGCTGACGGCCTCGTAGCCGAACGGCCAGAAGGAGAAATTGCCGATCACGAAGCAGGCCCGGGCCCAGGGAATCCCCACGATCGTGATCGCCGCCACCAGGCCGGCCAGCCACCAGCCCAGGCCCATCACGAAGCCCCCCAGCACGAACCAGAGGACGTTGAGCAGGAAGCGCAGCATGGGGAGCACCGGTGCTGCGCTCCAGCATGACGCCGTTCGGCCCCTCAGCCGCAGGGTTCGGCCGGGGCGGTGCAGCTGGCCGCCAGGGCGGCGAGCCAGCCCCGCAGGCGCTCCAGGGCTTCCGGCTGCAGGCGGTAGTACACCCAGCGGCCACTCTGGCGGTCGGTCAGCAGGCCTGTTTCCTTCAGCACCTTGAGGTGGAACGACAGCTTCGACTGAGCCAGGCCCAGGTCGGTGGTGAGGTCGCAGACGCAGCGCTCGCCGCTGCCCAGGGCCTCGATCACCTGCAGGCGGATCGGGTCGGACAGGGCCCGCAGCAGCAGGCGCGCCTCCTCGGCTTCCAGGGGGGCAGGCGCGCTGGCGATCGGCCCAGAAGCGCCGGGACTCGGCGGAGCGGCGGCAGTCCTTAACCCGGCCATAAATCGATCAACTCTGCTTGATGCGAGGTTAGGGGCCTGTCGCGGCAGGCGCTGTGAGGATCGGCATCAACGGGTTCGGGCGGATCGGTCGCCTGGTGTTCCGCGCCCTCTGGGGGCGGCCGGGCCTGGAGCTGGTTCACGTTAATGACAGCGCCGGGGACGCCGCCGGCGCCGCCCACCTGCTGGAATTCGACTCGGTGCACGGCCGCTGGAGCCACGCGGTGGCGGCCGAGGCCGACGGCGGGGGCTTCACGGTGGAGGGGCGCCGGGTTGGCTGGTCGCGGGGCAGCGATCCGGCGCTGGTGCCCTGGCAGGAAGCGGGGGTGGAGCTGGTGCTCGAGTGCAGCGGCAAGGTGAAGACGCCAGAGGCCCTCGCCCCCTACCTGCACCAGGGCGGCGTGAAGCGGGTGATCGTGGCCTGCCCGGTGAAAGGCAAGCTGGATGGCATCGAAATCCCCAACATCGTCTTCGGCATCAACCACGGCACCTACGTGCCGGAACGGCACCGGATTCTCACCGCCGCCTCCTGCACCACCAACTGCCTGGCGCCGGTGGTGAAGGTGGTGCACGAGAGCTTCGGCATCCGCCACGGCTCGATCACCACCCTGCACAACATCACCAACACCCAGGTGGTGATCGACAGCTTCAAGAGCGATCTGCGCCGGGCCCGCTCCTGCAGCCAGAGCCTGATCCCCACCACCACCGGCTCGGCCAAGGCGATCGGCATGATCTTCCCCGAGCTGCAGGGCAAGCTCAACGGCCACGCCGTACGGGTGCCCCTGCTCAATGCCTCGCTCACCGATGCGGTGTTCGAGCTGGAGCGCCCGGTGACGGTGGAGGAGGTGAACGGCGCCTTCGCGGCGGCGGCGGCGGGCCCCCTGCTGGGCATCCTGGGCTACGAGGAGCGGCCCCTGGTGTCGGTGGATTATCTCAACGACAGCCGCAGTTCGATCGTCGATGCCCTCTCGACGATGGTGATCAACGGCACCCAGCTGAAGGTGTACGCCTGGTACGACAACGAGTGGGGCTACAGCTGCCGGATGGCCGATCTGGCCTGCCATGTGGTCGCCCTGGACGCCGCCCGGGCGGAGTGAGCGGCCCATGCTTCCGACCCTTTCCGGCCGGCCGCTCACGGCCCTGCAGCAGTACGCCATCGTCACGGCCAACTACTGGTGCTTCACCCTCACCGACGGCGCCCTGCGGATGCTGGTGGTGTTCCACTTCCGCTCGCTGGGCTACAGCACGCTGGAGATCGCCTTCCTGTTTCTCTTCTACGAGTTCTTCGGCATCGTCACCAACCTCTGCGGCGGCTGGCTGGGGGCCCGCTTCGGCCTGCGCCTCACCCTCTGGGCCGGCACCCTGATGCAGGTGGCGGCCCTGATGATGCTGGTGCCCGTCGCCGACAGCTGGCCGAAATGGTGGAGCGTGGCCTACGTGATGGTGGCCCAGGCGCTCAGCGGCATCGCCAAGGATCTCAACAAGATGAGCGCCAAAAGCGCCATCAAGTCCGTGGTTCCGGAAACCCCCGACGACCACGACAAGGGCGAGAGCCAGCTGTTCCAGTGGGTGGCGGTCCTCACCGGCTCCAAGAACGCCCTCAAGGGGGTGGGCTTCTTCCTCGGCGGCCTGCTGCTGGCCACGATCGGCTTCAACGCCGCCGTCGGCGCCATGGCGGCGGGACTGTTCCTGGCCTTCCTGCTGACCCTGGTGCTGCCCGGGGAGATCGGCCAGATGAAGCAGAAGCCCGCCTTCCGCTCCCTGTTCTCCAAGTCCCCCGGCATCAATCGCATCTCCCTGGCCCGGTTCTTCCTCTTCGGCGCCAGGGATGTCTGGTTCGTGGTGGCCCTGCCGGTGTTCCTGCAGACCACCCTCGGCTGGCGCTACTGGGAGGTGGGCGGCTTCATGGGCCTGTGGGTGATCGGCTACGGCATCGTGCAGGGATCGGCCCCGGCCCTGCGGCGCCGCTGGGGCCAGACCGCGCCGCCGGGCGTCTCCGCCGTGACCTTCTGGAGCGGACTGCTCACCGCCATTCCGGCCCTGATCGCCATCGCCCTCTGGCGCGAGGTGGGGAATCCCGGTGTGGCCGTGGTGGTGGGACTGGCGGCCTTCGGGGTGGTGTTCGCCATGAATTCCTCGATCCACAGCTACATGATCCTGGCCTACACCGATGCCGAATCGGTGAGCCTGAACGTGGGCTTCTATTACATGGCCAACGCCGGCGGCCGCCTGCTCGGCACGGTGCTCTCGGGTGCCCTGTTCCTGGTGGGCGGCCTGCAGGCCTGCCTGTGGAGCTCGGCCCTGCTGGTGGGTCTGGCCTGGCTGGTGAGCACCCGGCTGCCGGCGCCGCCACGGCAGGCCCAGAGCCGACCCCTGGCCGTCGGCTGAGCGCCGACCCTCGGCTGAGCGCTGACCCCTCGAGCGCAGCCCGCGCCGGCGGGGCTGTTGTCGCCATGCTGGATCCCGTTGTCCCGTCGGCCATGCCCTTGAGCGCCCCGCCCCGCCAGAGGTTGCTGGAGGCGAACGGCGGCTGCTGGGAGGGCCTGTTCCACCGGCTCGACCCCGACGGCCGCGAGATCGAGCGCTTCCCCACCCGGCTGCGGGTGAGCGATGAGGACGGCACGATCGAAGCCGCCCTCACCTACCTGAACACCGGCCGCGTCGTGCCGATGCGCTTCAGCGAGCCGCCGGCGGCGATGCAGATCAGCGCAGCCGGCCACTGGAGCCTGGGCATGGACCGGATGGGTCCCTGGCCCTGGATCGCCGAGCTCTGCGTCGTCCACGGCGAGCGGCGCCGGCGCATCGTGCTGCGCCATGGCGTGGAGAGCCTCGGATCCGAGAGGATCGAATCGGGGGACGCCGGCGGCCCCCTCTGCCGGATCGAGCGCCGCTACACCCCCTACGGTCTGCTGGAGCCGCTGTCGCCGGACTGATGGGGCCTCCGCTGGTTTACCACCCGGCCTACGCGGTCCCCCTGCCCAGCGGCCATCGTTTCCCGATGCAGAAGTTCCGGCTGCTGAAGGAGCGGCTGGAGCAGCTGGAGCTGGCCCGCCCGGGGCAGATCCACCAGCCCCTGCCGGCGCCGCGCCGCTGGCTGGAGCAGGTGCATGGCCGCCAGTACCACGAGGCCTTTTCCCGGGGGCTGCTGACCCCCCAGGAGGTGCGCCGCATCGGCCTGCCCGTGTCGGAGCCCCTGGTGCGGCGCAGCTGGCTGGCGGTGGGGGGCACCGTGCTCACGGCCCGGCTGGCCCTGCGCCACGGTCTGGCCTGCCACCTGGCGGGCGGCACCCACCACGCCTTCCCCCTGCACGGCAGCGGCTTCTGCATCTTCAACGACTGCGCCGTGGCGGCCCGGGTGCTGCTGGCCGAGGGTCTGGTGCGGCAGGTGCTGGTGGTGGATCTGGACGTGCACCAGGGCGACGGCACGGCGGCGATCTTCTCAGGCGACCCCCGGGTGTTCACCTTCTCGATGCACGCCGCCAGCAACTTCCCCCTGCACAAGCAGAAGGGCGACCTCGACCTGGCCCTGGAGGACGGCGTCGGAGATGACGCCTACCTGCGGACCCTGGAGCGGACCCTGCCGGATCTGCTGGATCAGGTGCGTCCGGATCTGGTGCTCTACAACGCCGGCGTCGATCCCCACCGGGACGACCGCCTCGGCCGGCTGGAGCTGAGCGACGACGGCCTGTACCGGCGCGACCGACTGGTGATCGATGCCGCCCTGCGGCGCCGCCTGCCGGTGGCCACCGTCATCGGCGGGGGCTACGACGACCTGCCGGCCCTGGTGGAGCGCCACACCCTGGTGGTGCGGGCCGCCGCTGGGCTCTCCCGGATCCACGCCACCGGCATGGAGCTGTCACGTCCGGTCACAGATGGCCCCCGCCCCGGTCAGGGCTGAGTCATACGGGGGCGTTTTCCTGGTGGGGCCACGGAGCTTCGACCATGATCAGCCGTTCCTCCCGCCTGCTCCACGCCGCCCTGGTGGTGGTCTGCGGCGCCGGAATCGTCTACGCCCCGGTCCAGGCCCAGACCTCCCTGACCGTGCCCCTGGGGCAGTCCGGGTACTACGGCCGGATCAGCATCGGCAACCAGGCCCCACCGCCGGTGCTCGGCTACGGCCCGGTGATCGGCTGGCAGCCCTTGGGCAGCGACCGCTGGAACCCGTCCTCGATCGAGCCCATCTATCTGAGGGTGCCCCCCCAGCAGGCCCGCGACTGGGGCCGCTACTGCGCGCTGTACCAGGCCTGCAACGTGCCGGTCCTGTTCGTCCAGGACGACTGGTACCGCAACACCTATGCGCCGAAGGTGCGGGCGGCCCAGGCCAGGCAGGCCCGGCAGGCGGCCCGGCAGGCCCGGCGCGCCGCGGAGGCACGCGATCGCTGGCGTGCCTCCCGTGAGGAGGGGAAACGGCTGGTGACGCCCGACGGCCGCGTCTACGTGCTGGAGAAGCGGCGCGACCGTGATGACGACGACGATTGAGTCAGCGCCGGCCGAGCAGGTCCTCCCAGGTGAGGGGATGCTGGGCCGGGTCGTGGCGGTGCGGCCTGGCCGCCAGGGGGCAGCAGGGGTAGGCATGGGGACCGCGGCCGGAGGCGGCGGCGCCGGGGATGGGGCGGGTCGCGCCGGACGGGCGCCTGGAGAGGGTGTTCATCGGAAAAGTGGACAGGGGGATATGGATCTCGCACCGGGAGACTGCCGATACCCCGCGGGGAATCGCACACGGCAGTCGATGTTGGACCTTATGGACCGACGTTGGACCTGGTGGACCGACCCCAGGAAGCGCGGGGCGGCTCGGTGCTGGCTCCGACGAAGGCGAACAACAGGTTCGCCGGCTTCTGCCGGATCGCTTCACCCTAGCCGATGCTCTGGCGGCCCCATCGCGGCAGATCGCAGAAACCAGGCGAAGAGGTGGTGACGCAGACAACAACCGGACCTAGAATTGGCACTCCCCCTGTTCTCGCTTCATGGCAGGGGCGTGCCGTGCCCTTTTCATGTCACAGGATCAGCATCCCGAAGGGAAGCGTGCCAGCACACGTCACCACGTCCCTGTCGGCGTCTCGGTGAGCCTCACCCTGGCCACGAAGCAATCGGTGTTCGTCAATCTCCGCGATGTCAGCGAACAGGGGGCCTGCGTGCTGCGTCAGGGCAGCCTGGACGTTCAGGAGGACGACACCGTCATCTTCGAAGCCCGCAACTACGACGCCGGCTCGAAGGTGACCCTGCGCTCCAAGGTTCGCTGGGTGCGAAACACCGGCTTCAACACCTACGTGGGCCTGTCCTTCCTCAACGCCTCGCTCCCCCAGGACGCGCTCACCAGGCTGGTCGCCTGAACCAGGATCAGCCCTCCTCGGCGCCCGCTGCAGCCTCCTGACCCGGTAGCGGACCGTCCGTGAGCGTCCGGCTGAGCTGGGCGCCCCGAAACTCCGCGCCATCGACCCTGGCGCCCCGCAGATCCGTCCGGCTCAGATCGGCCCCGGTGAAGTTGGCCCCGCGCAGATCGGCGCCACGAAAATTGGCCCCGCTCAGATCGGCGCGGCTGAAATCCGCCTCGGCCAGATCAGCGCCGTGGCAATCGGCGTTGCGCAGCACCGTGCCGGAGAAGTTGGCACCGCGCCAACGGCTGAACGGGATCCTCAGACCTTCGAGATCCACGCCCCCCAGATCGAAGCCGTCCTGCCAGAGGCCATCGGCGGAGAGCATCTCCAGGGCCCGCAGGCGGCCCAGGCTGTTGGAGGCCCCGGCCTGACGCTGGGCCAGCAGCAGCTCGAACATCTCCTGGTGCTCTTTCTCCTTGCGCTGCCCGGCTTCGAGCAGATAGAAGATCGCCGCCGTGACGATGCTGAACGATTCGACCGTGCCGACGCTGATGATCTCCAGGAAATTGCTGGTCAGGCAATCGGCCTGGCCGGCCTTGGCATAGCAGTTCTCAAAACGGTTGACCACGGCCAGCAACGCAAAGGACAGCGCGGCGGCCATCAGGACCCGGAAACCGAAGGAGCGGTCCAGCAGCCGGAAGAACGGCGATTCACGCCGCCGCTTCTGGCGTGCGTACCAGGTGGAGGAGGGCCTGCGCATCCGGGTCAGTCCTGGGTTGGAGGTGAGGGGAAGATCCGGTCCCAGTCACGCCGCAGGCTGACCAGGCTCCAGTCGTGGCGCCCGGCCAGCTCCAGGCCCTGATCCAGGCGGCCGAAGGGGGAGGCGCGGTCGTAGGCCACCTCCCGCTCGCCGTCATCGTGGTGCAGCAGCAACCCCAGCCGCTGGCCGGGACCGGCGGTGGTCCAGCGCAGCATCGCCAGGTCGCCGTCGGAGTTGCCGAAGGCCGCGATCGGGCGCCGGCCGATGGCCCGTGCGATCCCCACCGGCTTGGCCTCCCCGTCGTTGATGGAATCGACCATGGCTTCGCGCCAGACCGTCGGCTGGCCGTTCTCCTCGCCGTAGCGCAGCTGCAGCGTCGAGCCGATCACCCGCTCCGGAGGGATGCCGTAGGTCTCCTCGGCGAACACCCGCACGAACTCGACACCGCCACCGGTCACGATCCAGCTGCGGAACCCCCGGGCCCGCAGGAGCGCCAGCAGTTCCAGCATCGGCTGGTAGACGAGCCCGGTGTAGGGCACCCCCAGCCGGGGATGGCGGGCCTGCCGCAGCCAGGCGCGGGCCAGGTCGCTGAAGGCCGCGTCGGTCATGCCGGCGTGGGTGATCGCCGCCAGCTCCAGCAGCCCTTCCAGGCCGTGGCCCATCAGGGCCTTGATGTCGTCGTCCAGGGCCGCCGCCACCAGGGGATGGCGGGCCAGCTCGGGGCGGTCCGCCACCAGAGTCCGTACGCGCTGGAGGGCGAAGGCCAGCTGCACGTACATCGGCTGCTCCGACCAGAGCGTGCCGTCGTTGTCGAACACGGCGATCCTCTCCTGGGGCGCCACCCAGGCGGGGTCCCCGGGGGTGCTGACCGCCAGGGCGAACGCGAGCAGGCGTCGCTTGACGCTGCCCTCGCGCCAGGAGGGCAGGGGATCGGGGCCAGCGTCAGCGGTCATGGGGCGAAGGCTGGGGCTGGAGGGAAACCGCCGGCAGCGGAGTTCCGCCGGCCCACGCTGGCACAGCGACGGAGAAGCCCAGCCTCGCGCAGCCGGATCGCGTCGCCATGAAAAAACCCCCTGCTTACGCAGAGGGTTCGCCGTATCCGGAAAACCGGAGGGGCTGGATCAGCCGATCGCCGGGGCGGTCAGGGCCACGGGGGTGGCGCTGGCAGCAGCCAGGTCGAGGGGGAAGTTGTGAGCGTTGCGCTCG
>NZ_NQKY01000017.1 GCF_002252675.1 Synechococcus sp. BO 8801
CAGCCGATCCGGACGTCGGACGGTGCGCCGCAACGGCGCCCGCCCCCCCTGGCGCAGGGCGAGGGCGGTGGCGCCGGCACTGAGGGCCGCCCCGCCGCCGGCGGCCGCCGCCATCCACAGGCCGATCGGCAGCGACGGGGTCTGCCAGGTCAGCAGCCGCAGGGCCAGGGGGGGGCTGGGGTTGAGGGCTGCCACCAGCAGGGTCACCAGCAGCGGCGAGAGCAGGGGCAGCAGCAGCAGGCGTTGCAGCACGGTCCGGAGCGTCAGGGGGTAGAGACTTCGTCCGGAGCGGACCGGCCCACGGGCCCCTGCCAGCGCTGCAGGGAGCCGAGCTGGAGGCCGAGGGTGTCGAAGACGCGAATCACCAGGAAGTCCACCATCTCACCGATCGTGGTGGGCTGGTGGTACCAGGCCGGAACCGGGGGGGCGATGCGGGCCCCGGCCTCGGCCAGACGGGTGAGGTTGCGCAGGTGCACCAGGTTCCAGGGCAGCTCCCGCGGTGCGATCACCAGGGGCCGTCCCTCCTTGAGGTGGACATCGGCGGCCCGTTCGATCAGATCCAGGGCTACGCCGGAGGCGATCCGGCCGACGGTGCCCATGCTGGCCGGCAGGATGACCATGCCGCGGGTGAGGTAACTGCCGCTGGCGATGGCGGCGGCCTGGTCGTTCCAGCGGTGGCAGTGCAGCCGGCCGGAGCTGCAGCCGGTGCGTTCACGCCAGAAGCGTTCCTGGGCATCGGGCTCCGATGGCACCCGCAGGCCCATCTCCGCCTGCCAGACCCCGATCGCCCCCCGGCTGGTGACCATCTCGACCGGCAGGTCCTCCTCGAGCAGCAGCTGCAGCGCCCGCTCGGCCAGGGGCTGGGCGGAGGCGCCGGACACCGCCAGGACGACGGGAAGGGAGGAGGGCGCCATCAGCGGCTCAGCCCTCGTCCGCGGCGCCGGGGGCGTCATCGGCATCGTCATCCGGGGTGCCATCGGCGGCACCCTCCTCCACCCGTTCGAAATCCTCGGGCTGGAGCACCGCCAGGTCGATCTGGTGGCGCAGGGCGTCCACCTTCTGGATCTCGACATCGACCCCGTCGCCGACCATGTAGGTGCGACGGAACTTGCGCCCCACCAGGCGGTTCTGGCGCGAGCGGTACTCGTACCAGTCGTCCTTGAGGGAGCTGACGTGCACCAGTCCCTCCACCTGGGAGGGGGGAACCTCAACAAAGAAGCCGTAGCTCTGCACGCCGCTGATCACCCCGGGCAGGGTCTGGCCGACCAGGGGCTCGGTGTGGCGGGCCTGGGCCAGGGCCAGCACATCGGCCTGCAGCTCCTGCAGGAAGCGGCAGCGGCCGTTGAGGCGCTGGGCCAGACCGTGCTCCAGGCCCTGCTGGTAGGGGGCCAGCTGGCCGGGGGTCAGCAGGGGCCAGTCGGTGCTGCCGTGGCAGGCGTCGCTGGCCAGGTCGGTGCTGACCTTGTGGCGCACGCTGGGGCGGTCCTTGCCATCCACCAGCAGGCTGACCAGGAGCTGCTGGTTCCAGATGTCGGCGTAGTGGAGGGCCGGGCAGCACCAGGGCGCCACGGCGGTCTCCTCGCCTGCCACCGCATGGGGACCGGCTTCGGCCGCCAGCTGCACCGGCCGCAGGGCGTCACGCAGCTGCTGCTGCAGGGGCCGGCCGCGATCGGTGGCGGCGAAGACGGCGGCGAGCTCGGCGGCGCTGGCGTTGCCGTCGGCACTGAGCTCCATCGGGATGTCGAGGGCCAGGGCCGCCTTGGCGACGTCGTTGATGTCGGTGGCCTCCGCCGCCGGGTTGAGGGCGAACAGGGCGGGCAGCTCCAGGGCCAGCAGGTGACGGCCCAGGGCCCGGTGGGCCACCAGCACCGCCTCCCGCAGGATCGCCACCGGATCATCGGCCGGCAGCTCCACCAGCCAGCCCTGCAGGGCCGCATCCGGGGCGGGGACCCGCAGGTCGCCGAGGCTGTCGATGGCGGGCATCGGCAGGTCGAGATCGATCGAGCCGGCCCCGAGACGCCGCTGGAGCAGCAGGCCGCTCAGCTGGACCAGCTGCTCCAGCAGGGGCAGGTGGTCCTTGAGGGCCTTGAGGGCGGCGGGCACGGTGCGGGCCTTGGGCTTGCGCTCGGCCAGGGCCTGCATCGCGGCCCGGTCCACCCGGGCATCGGGCGTGATCTGGCTCAGGCTGAAGCGGAAGTGCTCGAGGACCCCCTCGGCGTCCAGCTCCAGGGCGACCGAGACCGCCGCCTGGCTGTCGCCCGGGCGGAAGCCGCAGGCCTTGGCGAGGGCGGAGGGCAGCAGGGGCAGCCAGCGCCGTCCCAGGCAGATCGCCTCGCCCTGGTCCCGCAGCCAGGTGTCGAGGCTGTTGCCCATGCCGATGCGCTCGGCCACGGCGGGACTGTGCACCCACAGCCGCCAGCCGCCCTCACGCTCCTCCAGGGAGATGGCGGGGAGCGCCGGGGCCTCACCGCCCTCCCAGGCCTCCAGGATCAGGGTGGGCAGGGCCGTCAGGTCGGCGCGGCCCTTGGCGGCGGGCTGCTTCAGGGTGGCGCGGGGGGAGGCCGGACGCTCCTGCAGGCGGTGCTTGGCCAGCAGCAGGTCGGTGTCGGCCGCTTCACCGCCGTGCACCGGCAGGCTGCGGGCGACATGGCCGGCCGGACCGAACTGGGCCACGGGGAAGCGATCGATCTTCACCTCCACCACCGCCTCCTCGGCGGGGTCGAGATGGACCGCGTCCTCCTCGGGCAGGGCGACGGCGGTGAGCAGCCGGTCGTCGAGGGGGACGGCGACCAGCTGGCCGTCCTGCCGCTCGACCTGGGCCAGCAGGCTGGGGGTCTGGCGCTCGAGGATGCACTGCACACCCCCCTCCGGCGAGCGGCGGCGGCCGCCCTCGCGGGTGATCTTCACCAGGACCCGATCGCCGTTCCAGGCATGGTTGAGCTGGTGGTCACGGATGTAGATGTCCTCACCGCCGTCCTCCCGCAGGGCGAAGCAGAAGCCCTTGCTCGAGCAGCGCAGCCGGGCAGGGATCAGCTCGGGGGTCTCGCGGGCGCGGAGCCCTTCGCCGTCCTCCTCCACCAGCCCCAGCCGCAGCAGGGCATCCAGACCGATGCGCAGCTGCTGCTTGCAGGTCTTGGTGGTCAGGCCCAGCGACTTCTCCAGCTTGGCCAGGGCCACCGCATCGGTCGTGGAGAGGTGGTCGAGCAGATCGGCGACCGTGAACTTCATCGGATGGGACATACGCGGAGGATGGCACTGCCGGAGCAGCGCGGTGACCAGGGTGGTCCGGAGCGCCAGGGGGGTCGTCGGCCTCCTTGGACGGGGGATGGCCCGGCAGCGCCCGCCGTCACGGCGAACGTCACCCGGGGACTCTAAGGAGCGGGGGTCTCGCCATCCTCGCCAGCGGCCTCGGTGGTCGCGGCGGGGGCCTCGCCGCCGTCCGCGCCGGAGCGCAGGATCAGGCGGGTGCCGATGATCAGGAAGCCGGCGGAGGCCGCCAGCTGCAGTCCATCGGTGGGGATCACGCTCGAGAGAGAGCCCCCTGCCGCCGCCCCCACCAGGCTGGCCAGCACCAGGGCGAAGGCGCTGCCGGCGAACACCGCCCCGGGCCGGTTGGAGGTGCCGCTGATGCTGACGATGGCCAGCTGGGTCTTGTCGCCGAGCTCCGCCAGGAAGACGGTGGCGAAGGTGGAGGCGAGCAGGGCGAACGGCATGGTGCGGCGGGCGACGGACTCAGGCGTTGAGGAGGTGGAGCGGCGCCAGGTGCAGCACCGCCTGGCGGCCCAGCCACAGCCCCAGGGCAACCATCAGGATCCCCGCCGCCCGCTCCAGCTGGTGGGGGGGCATGACGGTGGACAGCCAGCGCCCCAGCAGCACCCCCACCAGGCTGGAGCAGATCAGGGCGAGCGAGGCGCCCACGAACACGACGACCGGTCGGCCCGACTGGGCCGACAGCAGCAGGGCGGCCAGCTGGGTCTTGTCGCCGAGTTCGGCCAGGAAGACGGTGGTGGCGGTGCTCAGGAACACCGTGATCCAGCTGGAGGGGGCTGGAGTTTCGGGGGTGCTGCTCATGTGGGCTGGCGGATCGTCCGCAGGAAACGGCGCATCACCGGGTGGCGGCCGCCCAGCTCGGCGCGGATCTGCTGCCGGCAGGAGGCGATGGCCAGGGCATCGGGATCGTCACCGGGCTGACCGAACAGCGCGACGAGCTGATCCACCCGGCAGAAATCGGGCCGCTCCGCATAAATGCGGCAGCGGCGTGAGCCGGTGTCGAAATGGCGGCACCAGCCGTCCTCCCCCACCATCGAGAAGTACAGCTCCTGCTGGTCGGGATCGAGGGCCTCGATCGCGTCGCCCCGCAGGGCCGGGTCGAGGCGGCAGCAGGAACCGCAGCCGCTGATGCACTGCCAGTGCTCGGGTCGGGGCACGGGGACGCCACGGGGTCGTTCCATTCACTCACACCCGACGCCGTCTTCCCAGCCCGACGGCGTCTTCCCAGCCCAGGTCCGGCGCCAGCCATGACAACCGATCACGGCCACAGGGGCGGGGCCCTGAAGCGGCCGCCGGGCGACCTACACTCCTGGCCGATTGTCCCCCTCGCCGGCAGCCGCACCATGGGTATCGATTTCCATCTCATCTCCAACTTCGGCGCCCTGGCCCTGATCACCCTGGCCGGTCCGGCCGTGATCTTCATCCTCTACTACCGCCGCGGCGCCCTCTGATCGCTCCGGCACCAGCAGGTCGGCCAGGGCGTGGTACACGGGTCGGCGCTGGATGGCCTGGCCCGTGTAGGCCGCGATCACAGCGGCGGCCACCAGGCCGGGCATGAGCTGCTGGTCGCCCGCCATGCGGATGGCGAAGGCGATCGTCATCACCGGCAGCTGGGTGGCTCCCGCCAGACCCGCCGCCATGCCCAGGGCCAGGCCGAGGTGGGGATCCCCCGCCAGGGCCCGCACCACCCCTGAGCCGAACACCCCCCCCACGGCGAAGGCCGGATCGATCAGCCCTCCGGGAATCCCCGTGGAGAGCGCCAGCACCGGTCCGATCAACCGCGAGACCAGGAGAACGACCCAGCCGGCGTCGATGGTGGTGTCCGCGTCCTGATCCAGCATCAGACGCATCAGGGTCTCGCCATCGCCGCCGCTGGCGCCACCGGTGAACAAGGTCAGCAGGGCCAGGGCCAGCCCGGCTGCCAGGCCGAGGCGCAGGGGCTGCCGCCGGGCGATCGGGGTGATCAGGCCCGTGGCACGCACCAGCAGCCAGGCGAACAGGCCGCCGAGGGCCCCGCCGCCGAGGCCGATCGGAATCGCCCAGAGCAGCTGCTCGGTCTCCGCCACCGGGCTGGCGTTGATCCCGAGGGCGAACATCGGCTGGCCGCCGAGGCCGCTGACCAGGGCCGCCGCGCTGGTCAGCACCAGCGCCGGCCACACCAGCCGCTGCTGGAAGCTGCCGGTGAGCTCCTCGACCACGAAAACCATCCCCATCAGGGGGGTGTTGAAGCCGCCGGCCAGCCCGGCCCCCGCCGCTCCGGCCAGCAGGTGGCCCCGGCTGGCCCGGTGCAGCAGGCCGGGCCAGCGGCGCAGCAGGGCCTGACCCACGGCCGCACCCACCTCCACCACCGGGCCCTCGCGGCCCAGGGGCAGCAGGGCCAGGCTGGCGACGGTCCAGAGGCCCAGCCGTTCCCCGGTCGGGGCGGCGGAGAGCAGCTGGGCACCCCGGTGGGGATCCTCCAGGCAGAGCATCACCTGGGGAATGCCCGAGCCGGCCCCGCGGCGCCAGGGTCCCCGCTGGAACCAGAGCAGCAGCGGCACCAGGGGGATCGGGGCCAGGGCCAGCAGCCAGCCACTGGCGCTCCAGCCGCCGCCGCTGAACGCCGGCAGGGTGGAGAGCAGGCGATCCTGGAGCAGGTCGATGCGGTTGAGCGGCCAGCAGGCGAGCCCCACCACGGCCCCCAGCAGCGCCAGCAGCACCAGGGAACGCACCGGTACCAGCGGGGAGCGGCTCATCCTTCGACCATCCCCAGGGCCATGGCCGCCTCCCGCATCAATCCCTGAACGTAGGGGTGGGGCGGATCCCCGAGGGCGGCGGGGCCTGTGCCGTCGGATGGGATGGCGGAGCGCAGCTCCTCGCCGGCGGCGTTGCGGATCACCAGGCTGTCCCCCTGGCGGCGGCACCAGTAGGTGCGGTCGCGGCGCTGCAGAACCACGGTGTCACCGCCGCTGGAGCGGATCGCCTCCAGCTCCAGCTGGAACCGCTCCACCCCCTGCCAGTCATCGCGGCGCAGGCGATAGGCCACATCCACCGGTCCCGCCCACTGGTCGGGACCCTGCCAGCGCCAGCCGATCGCCCGCAGCCGCGTCTCCCCCTGGGCCAGCTGCAGCTGCAGGTGGCCGCCGCGCAGCAGCTTCTGCTCCACCACCTGGCAGCGGCTGCTCCAGAACAGGGGGGTGGGATGGCCGATGCCGAAGGGGGCGAGCCGCTGGAGCTGGCGCCAGAACTCCCGGTCGATGCGCTCCAGCCGCAGCAGGGCCTCGGGCTCCACCATGCGGCCATCGCCCGCCGACTCCAGCCAGCCGCTGGCCAGGGCGTCGAGCCGTTCCTGCAGCGCCGTGACGTTCTCGGCCCGCACCGTGAAGCCACCGGCGGCGGGGTGGCCGCCGTGGCGCTCCAGCAGCTCGGCGCAGGCCGTCAGGGCCCCATCGACGGCGAAGCCCTTCGGGGCCCGCACCGACGCCCGCAGCCGGCCTCCCCCTTCGCCGGCCAGCAGGGCCACGGGACGGCCGAAGCGCTCCACCAGCCGGGAGGCGACGATGCCGATGACGCCGTGGTGCCAGTGGCCCTGGGCCAGCAGCAGGAAGGCGGGCCGGCGGGGACCATCGGCCTCCAGCAGGGCCAGGGCCTCCGCCTCGATCGCACTGCAGAGTTCCCGCCGCTGGCGGTTGAGGGCTTCGCAGGAGCGGGCCAGCTCCAGGGCCTCCTCAGGATCCTCCGTCGTCAGCAGGTCCACCACCAGCTGGGGGTCCCCCAGCCGACCGACGGCATTGATGCGAGGGGCCAGCTGGAAGCCCACCGCCTCGGCATCGACCCGGTGCTTCTCCAGGCCCGCCAGCTGCTGCAGGGCCTGCAGGCCGGGCAGGGGGCTGCGGCCCAGCAGGGGCAGGCCATCGAGCAGCCAGCGGCGGTTGACCCCTTCCAGGGGGGCCATGTCGGCGATGGTGCCGATGCAGAACAGGTTGAGGGCGATCTCCAGCCCGTGGCGGTGGCGCAGGCGCCGGCAGAGGGCGGTGGCCAGGACGTGGGCCAGTCCCACCCCCGCCAGGCCCCGGTAGGGGGAGCCCTCCGGGGTGACGGCCGGGTGCAGCAGGGCCAGGTGCGGCGGCAGCTGGGGGGGCAGGGTGTGGTGGTCGGTGAGGATCACCTCCACCTCCAGGGCCGCGGCGCGCTCCAGGGCTTCGATGGCGGCCACGCCGTTGTCGACCGTGATCAGCAGCCGCACCCCGTCGGCCGCCAGCCGCTCGACCATGGCGGCGTTGAGGCCGTAGCCGTCGTCCATGCGGCTGGGGATGGCGGCCCGCGGGCGGGCGCCGAGCCGCTGCAGGACCCCCACCAGCAGGGCGGTGCTGGTCATGCCGTCGGCGTCGTAGTCGCCGCAGATCGCCACCGCCTCCGCCCCCTGGCAGCAGCGCACCAGCCGCTCGACCGCCAGCGCCAGAGCCGGGAAGTGGGCCTCCGGATCGGGGGCCGCCTCCGGATCCAGCAGCTGGCGCACCGACTCGGCCGTCACCAGGCCGCGACGCCGCAGCAGGGCCAGCAGCTCACAGGGGAGGTCGGTTTCCGGAGCCCCGGCCGCCTCGGCGGGGCCGTCGCCGCCGAGGGGGGAGGGCAAAAGCCAGCGTCGCTCGTCGACGGCAGAGAGCAACGAGGGGCAGGCGGGGCCCCCGCATTGTGGAAGCCGGGGCCGCAGGGCGCACCCCTTAGCCTGACTCCCTACACAAGCGCGGCGTCCGATGGCCCCGGCCCTGTCGGCCCTGCTCTGGGACGTGGACGGCACCCTGGCCGAGACGGAGTTCGAGGGCCACCGGGTGGCCTTCAACCGCAGTTTCGAGGCCTCCGGGCTGCCCTGGCGCTGGGACCGGCCCACCTATGGGCGGCTGCTGGCGGTGGGCGGCGGCCACGAACGGATCACCGCCTTCCTGGAGCAGGTGGAGGGCCGCACGCCGGAGCGGGGGAGGGTGGAGCAACTGCAGCGCCGCAAGCAGGCGATTTATGCCGAGCTGGTGCAGCAGGGCCGCCTCGCCCTGAGGCCCGGGGTGGCCCGGCTGGTGGCGGATGCTGCGGCGGCAGGCCTGCGGCAGGGGATCGTCACCACCAGCGGCCGCAGCGCGGTGCAGGCCCTGCTGGAGGGGGCCCCGCCGGCCCTGGCCCGGGCCTTCGACTTCTGGGTCTGCGGTGACGACGTTGCCCGCAAGAAGCCCGATCCGGAGGCCTACCGGCTGGCGCTGGCACGGCTAGCCGGAGCGTTGGGTGGCGTGATGGTGCTCGAGGACTCCCCGGCCGGGCTGGCGGCGGCCACCGGCGCCGGGCTGCCCTGTCTGGTCTGCCTGAGCGCGGCGACGCGGGAGGAGCCGGAGGCTCGCTTCAGCGCCGCCAGGGCCGTGGTCGAGAGCCTGGAGGAGCCCGGGGCCACGGTCGTGGTGCGCCGGGGGCCACCTTGCCCCGAGGGCCAGGTGACGCTGTCGTGGCTGGAGCGCCTGCTGGACACGCCATGACCCGCCTCCCCGTGCAGCGCACCCGTTTCCAGGGGCTGGTGAGCCGGCTGGGGAACCGCGCGGTCGGCGTGGCGCGGCGCAGCTGGCGGGCCGGCAGCCTGGCCGCCCTGGCGCTGCTGCTGGGCTTCTTCGCCGGTCAGAACCTCACCAGCCTGCTGCTCTTCACCACCCCGGGGGGCCGCCCGGCGGTGGTGCTCGGTCTGCTGCTGACCTTCGAGACGCTGGTGCGGCTGCGGACACGCTTGGTGCGTGCCGAACCTTCCCTGGCCTGGGTGATCATCGACAACCTGCGCATCGGCGCCACCTACGCCATCGTGCTCGAGGCCTTCAAGGTGGGGACCTGAGCGGGTGGTGCCACCAGAGCTCTCCATGCCCTCGGAGCCAGCTCCGGATGCCTGGGACGGGCGGCTGGCCGGGGCAGGGGATCTGGGCCCGGTGCACCCCAGCCTGCTGCGGCTCCTGGCCCTGCCGATGCTGCGGCGGCTGGAGAGCATCCTGCGCGACGGAGTGGTGACAAGGCGGCCCGTGCTCGCCCTGAACGGGCCGGTGGGCGCCGGCAAGACGAGCCTGGGCCGTGCCCTGGAGCGCCTCGCCACCCTCGGGGGCCTGCGGCTGACGGTGGCCTCGATCGACGACCTCTACCTGCCTGCCGCCGAACGCCGCGCGCGGCTGGCGGGCAATCCCTTCGAGGTGGGCCGGGTGCCGCCCGGCAGCCACGACCTGCCCCTGCTGCTGGAGGCGCTGGCCGCCTGGCGGGCCGGGGGGATGCTGCGGCTGCCCCGGTTCGACAAGACCCTCGCCGGCGGGGACGGCGACCGGAACGGCTGGCGGGAGGAGCCCGCCGAGGCGCTGGTGATCGAGGGCTGGCTGATGGGCTGCCGGGCCCTCGGCGCCCAGGCCCTGGGCGAGAGGATGGGCTGCGGAGCGGGGCTGGAGGAGCTGAACGAATCTGAACGCCGCTGGCTGCCCCGCTGGGACGACCACCTGGCGGCCTACGACCAGCTCTGGAAGGCCTGTGACGGCCTGTGGCTACTGCGTCCGGAGCGTTGGAGCCTGCCCCGCCGCTGGCGCTTCCAGGCGGAGGCCCGTCAGCGACGGGCCGGTGGCGGATGGCTCAACGGCCGTCAGCTCGACGCCATGGTGCGGGCCACGCTCCACTCCCTGCCGCCAGCGCTGTACCAGGACCCACTGCTGGGGCCCACCGGCTCAGGGATTCCGTTGCAGGGTGGGGTGATCCTGGACGGCCGCAGGCGTGGCCACCCCCTCGGGATTCAGCTCTCTTCGCCCGTTTCGGCCTCTTCGGCGATCGGATAGACAAAGCCCTGGGCGCGGCCGCTCAGAACAGCCTTGCCGAGCGACATCGCCTTCTGGGCTGCCACACCGGCCTTCGCCTTCCAGTGGGCGTGGCGCTGGTTGCGCTTGCCCTTGGAGGTTTTCTTCTTGGGAACGGCCATCCCGCCAACTCACTGCCAAACGATGATCCTGCTTCGCCGACTCGCCTTTCGTCAAATCGCTACAGTCGACTTCCGATAAGCAACTCCTGAAAAGGACGCCAGGCCTGTGAGCAGCAGTTCTCCTCCGGAGCCGGCCAAGATCTCCGCCGCCCTGGCCGCCCCCGGGACCGTTGTGGCGCAAGGCACCGAGGCCGGAGCGTCCTCCACCCCGGCAGCCCCGGCCAGTCCTGCGCCAGCCAAGCCGGCCCCGCCGGTGCGTCCCGGCTTCAGCCTGGGGGACCAGGGGGCCGGGGCGCCCTCCTACAGCCAGCTGCTGCGGGACATCGAAGCCGGAAAGATCAAGAGCCTGGAGCTCGCTCCTGCCCAGCGCGTGGTGACCGCCACCTTCCAGGACGGCCGCAGCCGCCAGGTGGCGGTCTTCAGTGACAACCAGCAGCTGCTGCGCACCGCCGAGCAGGCCCGGGTCCCGCTGACCGTGCGGGACGAGCGGCGCGACGACGCCATGGCCGGTCTGGTCACCAACGGCCTGCTGGTGGCCCTGCTGATCGCCGGCCTGGTGCTGCTGGTGCGCCGCTCCGCCCAGGTGGCCAACAAGGCGATGGGCTTCGGCCGCAGCCAGCCCCGCCTGCAGGAGGAAGGGGCCATCACGGTGCGCTTCGAAGACGTGGCCGGCATCGCCGAGGCCAAGGAGGAGCTCCAGGAGGTGGTGACCTTCCTCAAAACCCCCGAACGGTTCACCTCCATCGGCGCCCGGATTCCCAAGGGGGTGCTGCTGGTGGGCCCCCCCGGCACCGGCAAGACGCTGCTGGCCAGGGCGATCGCCGGTGAAGCCGGCGTGCCCTTCTTCTCGATGGCTGCCACCGAGTTCGTCGAGATGTTCGTGGGCGTGGGCGCCAGCCGGGTGCGGGATCTGTTCCGCCAGGCCAAGGCCAAGGCGCCGTGCATCATCTTCATTGACGAGATCGATGCGGTGGGGCGCCAGCGGGGGGCCGGAATCGGCGGAGGCAACGACGAACGGGAGCAGACCCTCAACCAGCTGCTCACCGAGATGGATGGCTTCGAGGACAACTCGGGCGTGATCCTGCTGGCCGCCACCAACCGTCTTGACGTGCTCGACACGGCCCTGCTGCGGCCAGGCCGCTTCGATCGCCGCATCAGCGTCGACCTGCCGGACCGGTCCGGCCGGGAGGAGATCCTTTCAGTCCATGCCCGCACCAGGCCCCTGGCCGAGGAGGTGTCCCTGGCCGACTGGGCCCGCCGCACCCCCGGTTTCTCCGGCGCCGATCTGGCCAACCTGCTCAACGAAGCGGCCATCCTCACGGCCCGTCGCCAGAAGAGCCAGGTGGATGACCAGTCCATCGGCGATGCCCTCGAGCGCATCACCATGGGACTGACCGCCGCCCCACTGCAGGACAGCGCCAAGAAGCGGCTGATCGCCTACCACGAGATCGGCCACGCCCTGCTGACCACGCTGCTGCCCCACGCCGACAGGCTCGACAAGGTGACGCTGCTGCCCAGGGCCGGCGGGGTGGGTGGCTTCGCCCGCACCATGCCCGATGAGGACATCATCGATTCCGGACTGATCAGCAAGGCCTACCTGCGGGCCCGGCTGGTGGTGGCCCTCGGCGGCCGCGCCGCCGAAATGGTGGTGTTCGGCCCCAGCGAGGTGACCCAGGGGGCCAGCAGCGATCTGCAGCTGGTGCGCCGCATCTGCCGCGACATGGTGCTGCGCTACGGCTTCTCCAGCCTCGGCCCCCTGGCCCTGGAGGAGGAGGGGGAAGAGGTCTTCCTCGGCCGCGACTGGATCCGCTCCAGCCCCCACACGTCGGTGCGCACCGGCAACCGCATCGACGAACAGGTGCGCCAGCTGGCCTTTGAGGCCCTGGAGAAGGCCGTCGCCGTGCTCACCCCCCGGCGCGAGCTGATCGATGAGCTGGTCAACCAGCTGATCGAGCTGGAAACCATCGACGGGGACAGCTTCCGCGCCTTGGTGGAGGCCCATGAGGCCAAGGGCGGTTCAGCCCTCGCCGCCCAGGCCGGAGGCAAAGCGGATGTCCAGGCTGCGCAGGTAGGTGTGTAACCCGGCGTCCTGAATCGGCAGCAGCCGGGCTGGATGGCCGCTCTCATTGACATGGGAGTGCCAGTGGCCCGGCGGGGTCACGAAGGCGGCGCCCGGCTCCCATTCCATCCGCAGAGGGTTGCGGATCGTGCCGTCGGGGTTGAGGTCGGGACCGGAGAGGGTGGCGCAGCCAGGCTGGCAGTCGATCACCAGGTCGAGGGCGACGGACTGGTGCCGATGGGGGGGCTGGACCGCGCCGGCCGGCACCAGTCCGTACATGGCCCAGAGGGTGTGGGTCACGGTGCGGCTCGCCGGCAGGGCACGGTTGGCCATCAGGAGGCTGAGGCGGTTGCTGCGGGCGCTGCTGGGATCCGCCGCCAGCGCCGACAGCTCCTCATCGAGCCAGGCGGCCGGGTAGTGGCTGGGGGCGAAACGGGGTGATTCGGCCCGCACCCCGAGGAAGGTGAGCAGGGGCCCGTCGTGGATCCAGTAGAGAACGCTCTCTTCGGAAGCCTCCATCCGAGGCTCCAGCCCGGCCGGCAGCACGAAAAGATCCCCGCGGCCCCAGCCCAGATCGAGGGGTTCATCCCCGGCACCGGAGGGGCAATGGCAGCGGCCAGAGCCCCGGTACACGTAGAAAAGCGAGCTGGTGGCGTTGGCGGCCACCCCGATCGATTCGCCAGGGAGGATCCGCACGAAGTTGGCGCTCAGGGCCGGGCTTGTGGCGGGGGAGGGGCAGCCCAGACGGGCGCTGAGATCGAGGGGAAGAACCGCCGTCGGACCCGTGGCGTGCAGATCGGGGCCCCAGCGGCCCTCAGGAATCGGCTCGGTGAGACCGGAACGGATCGGGTTGGCGGCCTGGCGGTAGTCGAACAGCAGGGTTTCAGCGTGCCAGTCGTGGCCCCCGGCGATGGCGGCGGGGCTGGGGGGCCTGGACGCTTGGATCTGCCCCATGGGATCAGGTTGCAATCGTTGACAGATCTTATGGATTTCTTTCCATCGTTGCCGCTCTCCCGGCAGGGGGGCGCTCTCCCGGCAGGGGGTGCGTTCAGCCGCCGGCGACGGCCGGCACGATGCTCACCTCGTCACCGTCGCTGAGGACGGTGGCCTGGTTGTCGAGAAAGCGGATGTCCTCGCTGTTGACGTAGAGGTTGAGGAAGCGGCGCAGCTTGCCGCTCTCGTCGCAGAGGCGCGCCTGGATGCCGGGGTAGCGGCCTTCGAGGGCCTGGAGCAGGCCGTCGATGCTGGTGGCCTCAAGGCTGACGCTGGCCTCGTCGTTGGTGAACTTCTGCAGGGGGGTGGGGATCAGAACCTGGATGGCCATGGAATGGGTCGGTGGGGCAGTGAGAGAGAAACGGGGCGGCCCGATCGGGCGGTGATCAGGCCCGGGGGGCGGCACCGCCGTGGGAAGCCTGGGAGCGCTCCCAGGCTTCGTGGAAGCTGGCCAGCTGGGGCTCGATCGTGTAAGGGGCGCCGATGGAGGAGGCGATCGCTTCGGTGGTCTTGAGGCCGTTGCCGGTGATGTAGGCGACGGTGGTTTCCGAGGGGTCGATCTTGCCCTGCTCCACCAGCTTCTTGAGCACGGCGATGGTGGTGCCCCCGGCGGTTTCGGTGAACACCCCCTCCATCTCGGCCAGCAGCTTGATGCCGTCGATGATCTCCTCATCGGTGACCGCCGCGATCGTGCCGCCGGTGCGGTTGGCGATGTCGATGGCGTAGGGGCCATCGGCCGGGTTGCCGATGGCGATCGACTTGGCGATCGTGTTCGGCTTCACCGGGGTGATGAAGTCACGGCCGGCGGCGAAGGCCTGGGCGATGGGGGAGCAGCCCTCCGCCTGGGCACCGCTGAAGCGCACCGGCTTCTCGTCGACGAGCCCCACCTTGATGAATTCGTCGAAGCCCTTGCGGATCTTGGTGAACAGGGAGCCGGAGGCCAGGGGAGCCACGATGTGGTCGGGAAGCTGCCAGCCGAGCTGCTCGATCACCTCGTAGCCGAGGGTCTTGGAGCCTTCCGAGTAATAGGGGCGCAGGTTGATGTTGACGAAGCCCCAGCCGTAGGTGTTGGCCACCTCGGAGCAGAGCCGGTTGACCTGGTCGTAGTTGCCCTTCACCGCCATCAGGGTGGGGTTGTAGACGAGGGTGCCCAGCACCTTGCCCAGCTCCAGATCACTGGGGATGAACACGCAGCACTCCAGGCCGGCGTGGGCGGCGATGGCGGCGGTGGAGTTGGCCAGGTTGCCGGTGGAGGCACAGCTGACGGTGGTGAAGCCCAGTTCCCGGGCCCGGGTGAGGGCCACCGAGACAACGCGGTCCTTGAAGGACAGCGTCGGCATGTTGACGCCGTCGTTCTTGATGTAGAGGGAGGAGAGGCCGAGACGGCGGGCGAGGCGGTCCGCCTTGAGCAGGGGGGTGAAGCCGGTGCCCACGTCGATGGGGTCACCCTCGACGGGCAGGAATTCCCGGTAGCGCCAGATCGAGGTGGGGCCGGCCTCAATGGTGGCGCGGCTGACGCGGCTGCGGATGGCGTCGTAGTCGTAGACCACCTCAAGGGGGCCGAAGCAGACGTCCTCACAGACGTGGCGGGCGCCGGCCTCGTAGGGATGACCGCATTCCTTGCAGCGCAGGCCCGTGAAGGTGGAGCGGGAAAGGGTGGCGGTCAAGGGAATCCCGGTCACTGGGTGGCACGCTAACAGTGGTGTCCGGTCCCTGGCGGCAAAGCCGACCTTCGGCATCGGGTATGTCATCGAGGCCGGCACTTGTCGCCCGCAGGGTTCTGCCTACGCTCCGTTTGTGCCCGTTCCCACCCCTCTGCCGTCCCACCGGAGGCCCCACCTCGCCATCGGCCTGGCCATCGCCTTCGCTCTGCTGCTGGCCCTCTGGGCGGGGGCCCGGCTGGCCATCGAATGGCTCTGGTTCAGCCAGTTCGACTTCCAGCAGATCCTGCTGCGCCGCTGGATGCTGCAGATCGCCGCCTTCGCGGCGGTCTTCGGCCTCGGTTCGGCCCTGCAGCTGGCCCAGCTGCAGCGCTGCTGGCGGCTCAGGGAGCAGGGGCCCGAGGCGCCCCGGCCGGGGGCGCCCCTGCTGCGGCTGGGCAACGGCGCCCTGGTGGCGGTGCTGATCGGCCTGGTGCTGCTGCTGGCCGGCGGCCTCAGCTACCTGCTGGTGCAGGCCCGGGGACTGATCGCCAACCCCTTCAACGGCGACGTGATCACCGGCTTCTCCGTGCTGCGCGATCTGCCGCCCCTGCTGGTGGCGGGCCTGGCGGGGGGCCTGCTGCTGCCGCTGCTGCTCTGGCCCCTCACCACCCTGCGGATCACCCTGGCGGCCGCCCTGGCGGGCTCGGCCACGGCGGTGGCCCGGGGCTGGAGCCTGTGGCTGCCGGCCCTGCTGGCCACCCCCTTCGGCGAAGGGGATCCCCTCACCGGTCTGGACCTGTCGTTCACGGTGCTGCGCCTGCCGGCCCTGCGGCTGCTGCTGAGCGTGCTGCTGGCCCAGGGCCTGGTGGGGCTGGCGGCCTGCCTGCTGCTGACCATCGGCAAGGGCCGCAGCCTGAGCGATCTGCGTTTCGACGGGCTCAGCAAGGCCCAGCAGCGGGTGCTGCAGCCCCAGGTGGCGGCCCTGGCCGTCGTCATGGCCCTCAGCAATGCCCTGGCTCCCTTCGATCTGATGGTGCAGGGCAGCGGCGTGGCCTCGGGGGCGGGCTACGTGGATCTGCACGTGCGCCTGCCCCTGCGGCTGCTGTTCGCGCTGCTGCTGCTGCTCACGGCCTGCGCCCTGCTGGTGCCCCTGCCCCGGGGCTGGGTGCGCCGTGGCGCCCTGCTGCCCCTGGCGGGCTCGGCCGTGCTGGTGCCGATCAGTGAATGGGTGATCACGCCCCTGGCCCAGCGCTTCTGGGTGCAGCCGCGGGAGCTGGCGGTGGAGGCCCCCTATCTGGAACGCAGCATCCGGGCCACCCGCCGCGCCTTCGGCCTCGAGAATGTGCGAACCATCCGGCTGGAACCCAACCAGGGCCTGACGAAGGCGGATCTGGCCAGGGCCCCCGGCACCCTCGACAACATCCGCCTCTGGGACAGCCAGCCCCTGCTGGCCGCCAACCGCGAGCTGCAGCAGCTGCGGCTCTACTACACCTTCCCGTCGGCGGCGGTGGATCGCTATCCGCTGCAGGGCAAGTCGGCCCGCGACGGCTCCCAGCAGGTGCTGATCTCGGCCCGGGAGCTGGACAGCAGCGCCCTGCCACCCGGCTCGCGCACCTGGCTGAACCGCCATCTGGTGTTCACCAACGGCCACGGCTTCACCGTCTCGCCGGTGAATGCCTTCGGCTCCGACGGCCTGCCCCTGTTCTTCGTCAAGGACCTGGGCAGCAGCGGCCGGGTACAGGGGATCCCCGAACTGGGCATCACCGACAAGGAGGCCCGGGCGGCGCTGCCGGTGGGCAGCCCGAGCCTCTACTTCGCCTCCGGGCCCTCCCCCTACGCCATCGCCCCCACCAAGGTGAAGGAGTTCTCCTATCCCGAGGGGGAACTGAACGTCTACACCCACTACACCGGCACCCGGGGGATTTCCCTCGCCCCTCCCCTCAACCGGCTGGGGGCGGCGATCTACCTGCGGGAACCGCGGCTGCTGTTCACCGGCTCCTTCACCGACCGCTCCCTGCTGCTGCTGCGGCGCCAGGTGAACCAGCGCCTGACGGCCCTGGCGCCTTTCCTGCGCTTCGAAAGCCAGCCTTACCTGGTCACCGCCCGGGTGGCCGGCAGTGAGGGCTACCGACCGGAGCAGTACCAGTACTGGCTGCTGGACGGCTTCACCACCAGCCGCTCCTACCCCTACAGCGATCCCAATCCCCAGGGCCTGCGCTACTTCCGCAACCCGGTGAAGGCGGTGGTGGATGCCCACGACGGCCGGCTCTGGTTCTACGTGAATGACGCCAGGGATCCGGTGCTGCGCACCTGGGTGCGTGCCTTCCCGGAACTGTTCCGGCCGCTCTCGGCCATGCCCCGGGCCCTGCTCGCCCACATCCGGGTGCCCAAGAGCCAGTTCGACATCCAGGCGGAGCGGCTGCTGCGCTACCACGTCACCGACGTGCGCACCTTCTACAACGGCGACGACGTCTGGGCGGTGCCCAACGAGATCTACGGCGAAAGCACCGTGCCGGTGTCGCCGTACCACCTCACCCTGCAGCTGCCCGGCGAGCAGCGCTCGGAGTTCGTGCTGCTGCTGCCCTTCACGCCGCTGAAGCGCTCCAACCTGGTGGGCTGGCTGGCGGCCCGCAACGATCCACCCCACTACGGGGAGCTGATGCTGGTGCGCTTCCCCCAGCAGCGGCTGCTGCTCGGCCCCCAGCAGATCACGGCCCTGATCGACCAGGACCCGACGATCAGCTTCCAGTTCGGCCTCTGGAACCGGCTCGGCTCGCGGCTGTTCCGCGGCAACCTGCTGGTGCTGCCGGTGGGCGAGGGCCTGCTGTACGTGGAGCCGATCTACCTGCAGTCGAAGAGCAACGACCTGCCCACCCTGGTGCGGGTGGTGGTCACCGACGGCCGCCGCTTCGTGATGGAGCGCAGCCTGCGCCGCGCCCTGGAGCGGCTGGTGGACGCGGCCCCCACCGCCAAGGAGGAGGCGGCGACCGCCAAACCGCCGCTCCCCGACGGCACGCCGCTGCCCCTGCCGCTGCCCTGAAGGCCCTGAACAGCCATGAAAAAGGGGGCCCTCAGGCCCCCGATGGATCGATGCTGGATCGCTGGTGAGACGCCGATCAGGCGGCGACAGCGGTCTTGGGATCGAGGGCACCCTTGGCGTAGAGGGTGGCGTAGTAGTTGATGTCGCGCTGCTTGATCTTGCTGGCGTTGCCGGCACACCAGAACTGCTGGTAACGATCCAGGCAGACCTTCTTCATGTAGGCCCGGGCGGGCTTGTTGAAGTGGCGGGGATCGAAGTTGGCGGGATCCTTGGCGGCGGCTTCCCGGACGGCGGCGGTGAAGGCGAGGCGGTTGTCGGTGTCGATGTTGATCTTGCGCACGCCGTTGCGGATGCCTTCCTGGATCTCCTCGACGGGGACGCCGTAGGTCTCGGGGATGGCGCCGCCGTACTTGTTGATCATGTCCAGCCATTCCTGGGGAACGGAGCTGGAGCCGTGCATCACCAGGTGGGTGTTGGGGATGGCCTTGTGGATCTCGGCGATCCGGGAGATGGCGAGCACCTCACCGGTGGGCTTGCGGGTGAACTTGTAGGCGCCGTGGCTGGTGCCGATGGCGATGGCCAGGGCGTCGACCTTGGTCTTGGCAACGAAGTCGGCGGCCTCGGCGGGGTCGGTGAGCAGCTGGGAGTGGTCGAGGGAGCCCTCGAAACCATGGCCGTCCTCGGCCTCACCCTTGCCGGTCTCCAGGGAACCCAGGCAACCCAGTTCGCCTTCCACGCTCACGCCGATGGCGTGGGCCACATCCACCACTTCCTTGGTGACGGCCACGTTGTAGTCGTAGCTGGCGGGAGTCTTGGCGTCGGCCTCGAGGGAGCCGTCCATCATCACGGAGGTGAAGCCGTTGGCGGCGGCGCCGTAGCAGGTGGCGGGGCTGTTGCCGTGGTCCTGGTGCATCACCACCGGGATGTCGGGATAGGTCTCGACCGCGGCCAGGATCAGGTGGCGCAGGAAGCTTTCGCCGGCGTACTGACGGGCGCCGCGGGAGGCCTGCAGGATCACCGGGCTGTCGGTCTCGTAGGCAGCCTCCATGATCGACTGCACCTGCTCCAGGTTGTTGACGTTGAAGGCAGGAATGCCGTAGCCGTTTTCTGCGGCGTGATCCAGCAGCAGGCGAAGCGGTACGAGCGCCATGGGAAATCTCGCGGTTTTTGGGTGGGTACGGTTGCGGAGAACCGTGGTCGAAGGACGGCTGGCGGGGTCGTCCCGCCGGGTCTGCCGGGGAGTCTAGGGGATGCCCTCCAGGGTTCCTGCTCCCTGGCGGGCCCAGTCGCAGCACCGCTGGCTGGCCACCGCCTCCGACAGGCCCGGCAGCATCGGTCGCCGCTCCCGCACCGCCTGGGACCACCAGCCGAGCAGCCGCCGCACCGGCGCGATCCGGCCGTCCTCCCAGGTGCGGCCGTAGGCCAGCGCCGGATCGGCCGCCACGGGCCGGAGGGCCTCGCCGGGGCGGGCCATCCACAGCTGCATGCCGTGGACGTAGTCGGCCTGGTTGCTGGAGCCCAGCACCAGGGTGGCCTCGCTGCCGTAGAGCTCGATCCAGTAGCCCCGTCCCGCCCGTGCCACCGAGGAGAGGGCGAGCTGGGCGGGCACGGGGCGGCCGCGCCGGTCCTCGAGGTCGAGCTGGATCAGGGCGCTGTCCTCGGCATCCACCACCCCCATGGCGCCGGAGCCCGGGATGGGGCGCTCGGCGATGGCGGTGCTGAGCCGGGCGGTGAGACTTCGGCTGGGGCCGATCAGCCAGTGGAGGGTGTCGAAGGCGTGGGTGCCGAGGGCGCCGAGCACACCGCCCCCGGCGGCCGCCTGGGAGTACCAGCTCCAGGGGCGGCTCGGATCGGCGCGGCTGGACATCAGCCAGTCGAACTTGACCAGCCAAGGATCCCCCAGCACCCCCGCCTCGAGCAGGGCGGCCAGTTGCTGCACATGGGGCACGGCCCGGTATTCAAAGTCGACCGCCACCACCAGGCCCCGCGCCATGGCGAGGCGCTGCAGCTCCTCCACCTGGCCGAAGTTGAGGGCCACCGGCTTCTCCAGGAACAGGTGCTTGCCCGCCTCCAGGGCGGCGCGGGCCAGGGAGAAACGGGGCTCCGGCGGCGTGGCGATCACCACCGCCTCCACGGCAGGATCGGCCAGGAGGGCGGCGAAATCGTCGAAGGCGGGCAGCTCCGCCGCCTTGCCCGCAGCGGCGGCCCGCTCCGGCCGGGGGTGCCAGAGCGCCACCGGCTCTGTGCCCGGGGCGTCCCGCAGGGCCGTCAGGATCACCTTCTCGCCGAAGCCGAGGCCGGCGACGGCGACCCGCAGGGGCGCCTCAGGCCGTCGCATCGCTCTCCTGGTTCCGGCGGGCGGCGTCGCAGGCGGCATGCAGCACCCGGATCGTGAGGTTGTCGCCGGCGGCGGCCTGCCAGGTGGCTCCCCAGCGGGGCAGGCCGTTGACGGCGGTGTCGCGATAGAGCTCCTCGTCGCAGTCGAGCTGCATCACGTACAGCTGGCCCACGGGGGGACGGGCGTCCTCGGCCGCATCGGCGGCGGCGGCGGGCTGGAAGCGGCTCAGCACCGAGAGACGGCCCTCGCGATCGAAGCGGAGGCTGCCGGAGTCCCACCACTGGCGGCCCTCAGGGCCGGCCTCCACCTCCTGCCAGTCGACCGGGCCGGCCATGGCGGCGGCGGGAGCCGCCAGCCAGCAGCCCAGCACCAGCAGCACCACCAGCAGAGCGGCGGCGAACGGGGCGCGGCCACCTCTCATGACACCGCTCATGGCACCGCTCATGGCACCAAGGACACGGCCGGCCGCAGGCTGCCGTGCAGCCGCAGCAGGGTGGCCAGGGTGCCGCGCAGCTCAGGCCGGGGCACGATCGTGTCGACGAAGCCGTGGTCCTGGAGGTACTCGGCGGTCTGGAAGCCCTCGGGCAGCTTCTCGCCCAGGGTCTGCTCGATCACCCGGCGGCCGGCGAAGGCGATCATCGCCTTGGGCTCGGCCAGGATCAGGTCGCCGAGCATGGCGAAGCTGGCGGTGACCCCACCGGTGGTGGGATGGGTGAGCAGGGGCAGGTAGAGCAGTTCGGCGCTGCGGTGGCGCTGCAGGGCGCCGGACACCTTGGCCATCTGCACCAGGCTCAGCATCCCCTCCTGCATGCGGGCGCCGCCGGAGGCGCAGACGATCAGCAGCGGGTAGCGGCGGGCGGTGGCCAGCTCCACCAGGCGGGTGAGCTTCTCGCCCACCACCGAGCCCATGGAGCCGCCCATGAAGCGGAAATCCATCACCCCCAGGGCCAGGGGCATACCCTCCAGGCGGCAGAGGCCGGTGACCACCGCATCCCGCAGGCCCGTGGCCCGCTGGCTGTCCCGCAGCCGGTCGGCGTAGCTGCGGCGGTCCTTGAAGGCGAGGGGGTCGGTGGGGGCCAGATCGGCATCGATGGGCTCAAAGCTGCCCTCATCGGCAATCAGGCGGATGCGCTCGGCGCTGTCGATGCGGTGGTGGTGGCCGCAGCCCTTGCAGACACTGGCGTTGGCGATCAGATCCTTGCGGTAGACCACCAGGCCGCATTCGGCGCACTTGCTCCAGAGGCCATCCCCCTCGTCGGCCTCAGGGCCCTTGCTGGCCCGAACGGCAGGGGCGTTCTTGCGGCGATCGGCGAACCAGTCGAACAGGGACATGGGGCGACGGCGGCGACGGGGAACGGAGACCAGTGGCCATTAAAGACCCAGGCCCCAAAGGCGCAGCCAGGGGCCGTGGCCGCCGATCCAGACCGCCAGGGCGGCGGCGGCGAGGAAGGGGCCGAAGGGGAAGGGCTGCTGGCGGCCGAGACGGCCGCTGAGGCGGGCGATGCCCCCGATCAGGGCACCGCCGAGCACCGACAGGCTCACGGCCAGACCCAGGCCCAGGGGTCCGAGCCAGGCGCCCATCAGGGCCGCCAGCTTGGCGTCTCCCAGGCCCAGGGCCGGCCGGCCCATCGCCTTCTCGGCCAGGGCGCTGAGGGCCTCGAAGCCCAGCAGACCGGCGGCCACCGCCAGCAGGTGGGAGAACAGCAGCGCCCGGCCCACTTCGGCCCCCTGCGGGAAGCCGATGCCGGCGGTGGCCGCCAGGCCGAGCAGCACGCCCCAGCGGCAGAGCGGCTCCGGCAGCCAGAGGCTGTCGAGATCGATCAGGGCCAGGGGCAGCAGCCAGCTGGCCAGCAACCAGCCGGCCGCCAGCAGCAGCCAGGGGCTCGGGTCAGGGCCCATCGCCGCGGGACGGGCGAAGAGCATCGCCACCCAGAGGCCGGCGGTGAGCAGCTCCACCAGCGGGTAGCGGACGGCGATGGGTGCCTGGCAGTGGCGGCAGCGGCCGCGCAGCAGCAGCCAGCTGAGCAGCGGCACGTTCTCGAACCAGGCCAGGGAGGCGCCACAGCGGGGGCAGTGGCTGCCGGGGAACACCAGCGACTCCTCCCGCGGCAGCCGCCAGACCACCACGTTGAGGAAGCTGCCGATGCAGGCACCCACCAGGGCCACCAGGGGGGCCAGCAACGGCAGGGCGGCGGTGGGGGCGAGCAGGGCGTCGGTGGTCATGGCAGCGGTCGGCTGGATCCCCCGCGGGCGCTGCGGCCCCGGGCCGAGCGGGGGCGCAGCAGCTCCATGGGCACGAACTGCTCGTCCGGCAGGAGGATGGGCAGCTCGAACACCACCCGCCCCTGGGGGCCGGCACCGAGCAGCACCACCCCCAGCGGTTCGGGGGCGGTGGGGCAGGCCTCGAGGAAACGGAAGTAGACCCGGCGCGAGCAGCGCAGCAGTTCGGCGCTGTTGATGCGATCGAGGCGCAGGGCGCCAGCCGACGGTGAGGCCGAGGACTCGCCGCCCCGGATCTGGAAGGAGGGGCTTCCGGATCCGGGGCCTCTGGATGAAGGGCTCCCGGACGGGTGGATGGTGGGGGGCTGGGCGGTGATGGGATTCACCGATTCCTTTCGGGGGAGCTTAGGGCCGAAAGGAAGATCGAGAGATCGATCTTCAGCTCAGTTGCTTCTTCTCCTCAATCATCTTGTGGATGATCGGGGTGAGGATGATCTCCATGGCGAAGCCCATCTTGCCGCCGTTCACCACGATGCTAGTGGGGCTGGACATGAAGGAGCCGTTGATCATGCGCAGCAGGTAGGAGAAGTCGATGCCCCATTTCTCACGGGCCCCCTTGCGGAAGTGGATGATGACGAAGCTCTCATCCGGGGTCGGGATGTTGCGGCAGATGAACGGGTTGGAGGTGTCCACCGTGGGCACCCGCTGGAAGTTGATGTCGGTGCGGCTGAACTGGGGGCAGATGTGGTTGATGTAGTCGGGCATGCGGCGCAGGATCGTGTCCACGATCGCTTCGGCCGAATAGCCCCGCTCGGCGTTGTCACGGGAGATCTTCTGGATCCACTCCAGGTTGGCGATCGGCACCACGCCGATCAGCAGATCCACCAGCGAGGCCACGTCGTAGCCGTCGCCCTCGACGCCGCCGTGCAGGCCTTCATAGAAAAGCAGCTGGGTGTCGGAGGGGATGGGCTCCCAGGGGGTGAACTGGCCGGGCTCCAGGCTGGTGCCGAGGCGGGCGTTGTGCTCAGCCGCCTCCTCCACCGAGTGGAGGTAGTAGCGGCGCTCGCCGCCGCCGGTCTCGCCGTAGGTGCGGAACAGCTCCTCGAGCTTGTCGAAGATGTTGGCCTCGGGGCCGAAGTGGGAGAAGTTCTCGCCGCGGGCCTGGGCCTCGGCCATCGCCTGCTTCATCGGGCCCCGCTCGAAGCGGTGGAAGCTGTCGCCTTCCACCACCGCCGGGATGATGCCCTCGCGGGAGAAGATGTGCTCGAAGGCCCGTTTGACGGTGCTGGTTCCCGCTCCTGAGGAACCGGTGACAGCCACGACCGGGTGACGCTTCGACATCGACGCAGGGGGGTTGAGAGGCTGTGAGTTTGGCAGGTCGCCGGTCCGGCCCCTCCGCGGCCGTCATCGGAAGGGGGCGATCAGCCGGGCAGGGCCGCCAGCAACTGCTCGCCCATGGCCTGGCAGCCCACGCGGGTGCAGCCGTCCGTCATCAGCAGGTCGCCGGTGCGGTAGCCGGCGGCCAGCACCCGGTCGACGGCGGTCTCGAGATCGGCGGCGGCGGCCTCCTGCTGCAGGCCCACCCGCAGCAGCATGGCGGCTGACAGCACCATGGCAATGGGATTGGCCTTGTCCTGGCCGGCGATGTCGGGGGCGGAGCCGTGCACCGGCTCGAACAGGCCCGGGCCTTCGGAGCCGAGGGAGGCCGAGGGGAGCATGCCGATCGAGCCGGTGAGCATGGCGGCCTCATCCGAAAGGATGTCGCCGAAGAGGTTGCTGGTGAGGAGCACGTCGAACTGGCGCGGCTCGCGCACCAGCTGCATGGCGGCGTTGTCGACGTACATGTGGCTCAGCTCGACCTCCGGGAACTCGGTGTGGATCACCTCCACCCGGTCGCGCCACAGCTGGCTGACATCGAGCACGTTGGCCTTGTCGACCGAGCAGAGCCGGCCGCGGCGGGCCGCCGCCAGGCGGAAGCCCACCCGGGCGATCCGGTCGACCTCGTGGTCGCTGTAGACCATGGTGTTGAAGGCGCGCACGCCGCCATCCACCTCGATGCGCCCCTTGGGGGTGCCGAAGTAGATGCCGCCGATGAGTTCGCGCACCACCAGCAGGTCCACCCCCTCGATCACCTCGGGGCGCAGGCTGCTGGCGCCGGCCAGGGCCGGGATGATCTTGACGGGCCGCAGGTTGGCGAACAGCCCCAGGCCGGAGCGCAGGGCCAGCAGGCCGCTCTCGGGGCGCTGCTCCCGGGGCAGGGCATCGAAGCGGGGGGCGCCGATGGCGGCGAGCAGCACCGCATCGGAGGCCCGGCAGGCCTCCAGGGTGGTGGCAGGCAGGGGCTCGCCGGTGGCATCGATGGCGGCACCGCCGACGGGCTGCGGATCGAACTCCAGGCTGAAGCCATGGCGGCCGCTCACCGTCTCCAGCAGGGTGCGGGCCACCGCGGTGATCTCCGGACCGATGCCGTCCCCCGCGAGCAGGGTGATCCTGTAGCTGGTCATCGCGAAGGGGGCCGGGCAGCAGGCGAGGCTACTTCTGCAGCTGCCGCAGGGTGCGGGCCATCTCGGGCAGCTTGTTGAAGACGGCGGAGCAGCGCAGCCAGAGCCGGTTGGGGATGGCGGGGTAGCCGCTGACCACCTCGCCGGCGGCGATCTCGCCGTGGATGCCGGACTTGGAGGAGGCGATGGCCCGATCGCCGATCACGGCCCGGTTGGCCACACCCACCTGGCCGGCGAGGATCACGCCGCTGCCGAGCACGGCGCCGCCGGCGATGCCCACCTGGGCCGCCAGGGCACAGCCCTTGCCCGTCACCACCCCATGGCCGACGTGGACGAGGTTGTCGATCTTGGTGCCGGCACCGATGCGGGTCTCGCCGACGGAGGGTCGATCGATGGTGGAGCCACAGCCCACCTCGACGCCGTCCTCGAGCACCACCCGGCCGGTCTGGGGCATCTTCACCCACCCCGACGCGGTGGGAACGAAGCCGAAGCCCTCGGCGCCGATCACCGCCTGGGACTGGACCACGCACCCCGCCCCGAGACGGCTGCCGGGATGGAGCACGGCGTTGGCGTGGATCTCGCAGCCCTCGCCGAGCTGCACGTCCTCATAGAGGACGACGCCGGGATGGAGCACACAGCCGGCGGCCACGACGCTGCCGGCGCCGATCACCCCGTGGGCACCCACGTGGACATCGGCGGCCACGGTCGCGGCCGGGTCAACCACGGCGCTGGGGTGGATCCCCGGGGGCTTCGGGGTGGGGGGATGCAGGGCGGCGAGGGCCTGGGCGAAGCCGAGGCGGGGATCCTTGAGGGCCACCCAGGCCAGGCCGCGCTCGCTGGCCAGCTGCTGGATTTCTTCGTCGAGGGGCAGCAGCAGGGCGGCGGCACCGCTGGCGGAGAGGGCGGCCGCCAGGGCGTTGCCGGGCTCAAGGAAGGCCAGCTGGCCGGGGCCGGCGCGATCCAGCGCTTCGGCGCCCGTGATCTCCGGATCCGCCCCCAGGTGCCGCGGGCTGCCGTCCTGCACGGCGCCGATCCGGGTGAGCAGGCTGCTGAAGCGCATTCCCCAGGGGGCGGACGGCCCGGATCGTAGGCCCCACACCCGCCGCCGGGCGCCGGATCAGCCGGCCGGATCGAGCAGCTCCTGCAGGGGCACGAAGCGGTAGCCGCGGCGGCGCAGGTCGGGGATGAGGCAGCGCAGGCTCTCCAGGGTGCGGCCGCTCAGGTCCGGGGTGTCGTGCAGCACCAGGATCCCGCCGGGGTGGGCATTGAGGCGCACGAACAGGCGCACGAACCAGAGGGGCGGCCGCAGAGTGTCCCAGGGAAAGATCGAACCCAGCACCAGGCGGTAGCGCCGGGCCGCGAGGGCGTCGAGCATGGCCCGGTGAAACCAGCCCCGCCCGGGACGAAACCAGCGCCAGCGCAGTCTGGCGGGGGCAGCGGCCCGGGCGATCACCCGTTCGGTGTCGCTCAGCAGCTGCTGGAACACCGCGGGTGGAAAGGCGGCGGAGGACTCGTCGCACCAGAGGTGGTTGCCGAGATCATGGCCCTGCTGCAGGGCCCGGCGGGGGAAACGGGGGTCGCGCTCCAGGTGGGAGCCGATCAGGAAGAAGGTGGCCGGCACCTCAAGCTCCCGCAGCAGGGCCAGCAGGGCCTCCGATCCGGGGCTGGGGCCATCGTCAATGGTGAGGGCCAGCGTCTTCTGCCGGCCCGGACCGCACCAGACCACCTCCGGACAGAGGGGCACCAGCAGCAGGCGGATCAGCAGCGAGGGCAGCAGCACCACCAGCACCAGCAGATCCAGCAGCAGGACCAGGGCCAGAACGGACAGGAGCAGGGTCATGGGCGGGGGCGGCCTCAAGAACGATGACACCGGCGGCGGGCCATGGTCCGGCGGCGGCGGGACTGGCTAGGGCGGGGGGGATGGTCCCCTTCTTGTGCGCCCCCATGACCGCCCCGAAGAAAGCCGCCGCCGCCGGCAGCGCCAGCGCGCCGACCACGCGCGGGCAGGCCCGCACGGTGATCTACTGCCACGGGATCTCCAACATGCCCCCTGAAGGGGTGCTGCGCTCGGAGTGGGACCGGGCCCTGTTCGGCGCCGACCAGGGGGAGCGCACCCGCATGGCCTACTGGGTCGACCGGGAGCGCTACCCGGAGACGGCGGGCTTCTCCACCCGGGCGATCGGTGACGACCGGGCGACGCTGCAGCCGGAGGCGGAGGGGCTGCTGGCCGCCTCGATCCAGGACAGCGATTCGCCGGAAGCGTCGCAGGCGTTCGTGGACGCGCTGACGGCGCAGCTGGACGCGGCCGCCCAGACGGCGGCCCAGCGGGGGGCGCCGATGGGGGGGCCGGCGACGCTCTCGGTGGAAGCGAAGGGGCTGTGGAGCCCGGTGACGGCGATGTTCACCAAGGCGTTCATGGCCGATGTGAACGATTTCCTGTTCAACAAGACGAAGCGGGAACGGATGGTGCAGACGGTGAAGGACCGGATCAGCACCGGCGGGGGGCCCTTCGTGGTGGTGGGCCACAGCCAGGGGAGCATGGTGACCTATCAGGCGCTGATGGAGCTGGGCGCCGCCCTGGAGGTGGATCTGTACGTGACGATCGGCTCACCGCTGGGGCTGCCCCAGGTGACCGACGTGCTGCAGAAATGGCACGGCAAGAAGCTGCCGATTCCGGCCGGTGTGAGGCGCTGGGTGAACATCGCCCAGGACGGCGACATCGTCTGCCTCGACCAGAGCCTGGCCGACGAGTACAGCGCCGCCGGCAAGCCGAAGATCGTCGATGAACGGGTGATGGGGGTGGTGTGGCCGCCCAGCAAGGCCCATTCCGCCAGCCGCTACCTGTCGCGTCAGTCGACCCAGGAGACGGTGATGACGGCGCTGGACCGCTCCCGCTTCCAGCCCGTGAGTCCGATGACGGTGGCCCGCAGCCTGGCCGATGCGCTGGATGTGGAGGCCACGGCCCGGGTGCCGGTGCTGATCGAACTGGCGGATCGCTCCGCGGCAGGGCCGGAGGGGGGCGATTCGCTGCTGAAGGCGCGGGAGTCGGTGCTGGAGTGGATCCAGGCGCATGTGCTGCAGGGTCCGATCACCGCCGAGACGGTGTTCCTGGAGGACCAGCTGGATCGCTACGTGGCGGTGAACCTGACCCGCGCCGAAGTGGAGACGCTGGCGGGGGCGATGAGCCGCCAGTACGGCGCCACCTCGCCGGCGGTGTACCGGATGTTCAGCAACAGCCGCAAGAAGGCGTTGATGCACGATTCGATCCACACGGTGCAGGCCCGCACCGCCCAGCTGGGCTACAACGCCTGTGGCCAGGGCATCACCTGGGCCGTGCTGGACACCGGCATCGACCGGCAGCACCCCCACTTCCACAACGCGACCTTCGCCCCGGACGGCACGATCGCCGCCGAATGGGACTGCACCGCGCGGGGGCCGGTGCAGAAAGGCAGCGGCAACGATGCCAACGGCCACGGCACCCATGTGGCGGGGATCATCGCCGGCGGGCTGCTGTCGGTGGGCGGCGAGGGCGGCCCCGACCTGCTGGCGATGGCCCCCCGGGCCCGGATCGTCAGCTACAAGGTGCTGGCCGATAACGGCGGCGGCTATGACGCCTGGATCATCAAGGCGATCGACCACATCTGGAAGCAGAACCAGGAGGGACGGCGCCTGGCGATCCAGGGGGTGAACCTGAGCCTGGGGGGGCCGTTCGATCCGGCCAGCTTCGGCTGCGGCGATTCACCGCTGTGCGCCTCCCTGCTGCGGCTGGTGCGCCAGGGGGTGCTGGTGGTGCTGGCGGCGGGCAACGAAGGCAGCGGCGACATCGTGGTGGACGGCTTCAGCGCCACCCGCTCATTCGATCTGTCGATCGGCGATCCGGCCAACCTGGACGAGGCGATCGCCGTGGGCTCGGTGCACCCGACCCTGCCGCACCGCTACGGCACCTCCTACTTCTCCTCACGGGGTCCCACCGCCGATGGCCGCCTCAAGCCCGACGTGGTGGGCCCGGGAGAAAAGATCCTGTCCTGCCGCAGCAGCAGCGACCCCAAACGCACCCCCAGCCGCGACAAGGGCAAGAGCCTCGATGAGCTCTACGTGGCGCTTTCGGGCACCAGCATGGCGGCGCCCCACATCTCCGGCCTTCTGGCCTCGTTCCTCTCGGTGCGCACCGAATTCATCGGCTATCCCGACCGGGTGAAGCGGATCCTGCTGGAGCACTGCACCGACCTGCAACGGGACCGCTACCACCAGGGGGCGGGCCTGCCGAATCTGTCGAAGATGCTGCTGGAGACCTGAGGGGTTCTTGGATTCGTGAACCACGGCTTCGATCCTGCTGCAAAAAGATTGAGCAGGTTTGCCCCCTGGGGCATTCAGCCATCGCTACGGGTTGTTGGCTGGTGGTTCACGGAATGGGTAGGGCGCAAGGATGCGTTCATGGAAACCAGCTAAAAACAGGCCAGGCCACACAACACAAACGCTACTCGGAGAGTCAGATGCCATCAACGAAGCATATCCAGTTCAACGTGACGATCAAGTCACCGGCAAGCGTGGTTTGGCGACACGTAACCAATCCTGAAAGCTACAAGCAGTGGGCATCAGCATTCGCTGAAGGCTCGCACTTTCAGGGCACGTGGGAATCAGGAGCAAGGATTTTGTTCTTGGCACCGAATGGCGACGGAATGGTTTCCGAGATCGCTGAGAGTCGGCCCAATGAATTCATCTCAATCCGACACCTCGGCTTCATTACAAACGGGGTTGAAGACACCACAAGCGAAGCAATTCGAGCCTGGGCACCTGCATTTGAGAACTACACGTTCTTATCCACGAAAGAAGGTACAAGCATGGTTGTCGACCAAGATGTCACCGCAGAGTGGGAGGAGTACATATGCCAAGCATGGCCGAAGGCGCTTGAAAAACTCAAAACGCTCTGTGAGTCCTCCCATGTGACCTGACTGGTTGTTAGGCCACACAAGGGCTGTCGATGTTGGGCCACCGCCAAGAACCGCAAAAAGGTAAACACCACGAAACGCGAGCTCCCCTGGCCTCTGCTTGCACCAGCACCATCGAGACATCGTAGAATCATCAGGTGCCATGAATCCGATAGAACACTCAAGGCCTGCCCCAATGCCTACGTACAAGAAATGGGCGATGTGGATCGGCAGGATTGTTCTTGTCCCCGTGTTCACAGCAGCTTGTGCAGGACTTGCCTTTGGCCTCTACCGCTTCGTCACGACGGGGCAGATCAGCAGCCCGAGTAGAAACTTTGGTCCCGCCAGTAGCACGATCCACTTCTCAGACCACCCTGTCTGGTTCCTTGTCCTCCTCCTCTTCTACCTTGTGCTGGTGGCGAACTGTTTCATCGGAACCTTTCTACTCGCTCGATTGTTCTTCAGGCGGGGACCGAATGGCGCGAAGTGACTCCTGACCCCTCGCTCAAGCTGACCAGCCATGGAATGCAGCTTTGAAGAAGTCACACCGGAGCGATGGGATGACTTCGAGACACTCTTTGCGAGCAGGGGTGGACCGAAAAACTGTTGGTGCATGGTATGGCGTGCCATGCCCAGTGAAAGTCGCGGGAATGGTGCCGCCAAGAAGGAGGCCATGAAGGACCGCATTGTGGGCGGGCATCCAGTTGGTCTTCTCGGATACCGAGGAACCGAACCCGTTGCTTGGTGTTCCGTTGCCCCCCGTGACTCCTACCGCCCACTGGGAGGTCTCGACGACGATGGAGCAAACGTATGGTCTCTGGTATGCATGTTCCTGAAACGAGAGCTTCGTGGCGTGGGCTACGGCAAGGAACTCATTCGCGCAGCAATCCAACACTCCCGTCTTCGGGGTGCGGACATTTTGGAGGCCTATCCGGTCGATCCGGAGTCGCCCAGCTATCGCTTTATGGGCTTCGTGCCCATGTTCGAAGAACTTGGGTTCAAAGAGGTTCGACGTGCCGGTAGCCGCCGCCATGTGATGCGCCTTGACTTGCGATGATCGATCGCCTGTGCAGGCGTCCACACTTGCTACCGCCTCTGGTCCTGGCGTTAGATTGAACTTGAATCCGCGTCGATTCGTCCCTAGGAGCTGAAGATGCCCGTTGCCGAGACGTCCAAAGCCGCCCACACCTTTGATTCCCGACTTGCCACGTTAGCGCATCTGCTCAAACTGGGCGCTGCGCGTCGGAACGAAGTGGAGGCAGACTATCTCAGTCACCGTCTAGCCCCCGACATGCTTCCCCTGGGAACGCAGATTGTGTTTACCTGCAATCAGCCGAGAAACTTTGTCCTATGGGTAACCGGAAAGGAAAGCGCTGACCTCAACCCTCGTGTAGAGACACTGGCCGTGGCCGAACAACACATCGCAGATACGCGAACACTTTTGGCCAGTCATCTTTCTGCCGAGGGTGAGCTCCCAGCCCGAAAGCACCTAGAACTCGGCGCGGACCTATACGCAGACCTTACTGGGCGGGAATACCTGGAAGACTTCCTGCTACCCAACTTCTACTTTCATTTGGTAACGACCTATGCAATACTGCGCAATCTAGGCCTCCCAGTCGGAAAGCGAGATTACATGCTTCATTTGCTCCCAAAGGTGCAGGAGCGTGCAAGCTAAACAGCCATTGGAGCTCAGGGTGAAGCAACGAAAGGGGTTGTCATCCGCCATGTAGAGCCCGGCGAGAATCAACCGATCATTTCGGTCGTTGATGCATGGTGGGGTGGTCGGCCGATGGCCGACATGCTGCTCAAACTCTTCTTCGTTAACTTCCGGTCCACCAGGTTCACCGCCGTCGTTGATGGTCAGATCGTCGCGTTACTCATCGGGTTCATTTCGCAGACCTATCCCGACCAGGCCTATGTCCATTGTCTCGGTGTCCATCCGGCACGACGTGGAGAAGGGTTGAAAAGACTCCGCTATGAGCATCTCATTACCACGGCCGCCTCGCTTGGCTGTCGCACAGTGCATGGCGTGACCGCTCCGGCCAATCGCAATTCCCTTGCCTTCGATAGCCGCATGGGATTCTCGCCCCTTGCATCCGATGTCAAGGTCGACGGCGTGCCCGTTGCTGTGGGCTATGACTGGGAAGGTGAAGACCGCGTGATCTTCACGAAGAATCTGGATACTCTAGACATTGTCCGGTGATACCCATCATGCAGATCGAACTGACAAGCGTCTGAGCGGTTGACAGATCATCCGCCAAGCGGAGAACCGCCTGTCCACTTACCTCATGGAGTACAGCCACATGTCAGAGGGAAACAAGCGCATCGTCCGACGACTGATCGCAGAAGGATGGAATGGTCGCAATTTTGCCGTGATCGATGAGCTTTGCTCGGCCAACTTCACCATGCACGATCCATCGGCTCCCCATCTGGCGAATGGACCCGAGGCCGCCAAGGCCTATATCGGAGCGCTCGTCGCAGCTTTTCCCGACCTTCACATGCAGGTCCACGATCTGTTCGCAGAAGCAGACCGAGTCTCGCTGCGCTGGTCTGCCGAAGGAACCCAGCAAGGACAATTCAACGGAATTCCACCAACCAACAGGCGCGTCTGCGTGTCCGGTCAGGCGATCTACCGACTTGCCGACGGCAAGATTGAGGAAGACTGGATCATCGTGGATACCTACGGGATGCTTCAGCAGCTCGGCGTGATTCCAGGCTGACCAGGCAACATCGGGGAGATCTCGATACCGTCATCCGTGTGTGTCCTCAACCATGACGACGGCCCTGTTCAGCCCGGCGATGCTGGTCGATCCCTACCCGACCTACGCCGCGTTGCGGCGTACCGACCCCGTCCACTGGCATGAACCGTTCGGGGCCTGGGTGCTGACCCGCTACGACGACGTGGTGGCAGCCACCCAGGACCCACGGCTGCGCTCCGATCGCGCCGGCGGAATGGGTGAGCGGGCCGGGTGCCCCGAGCTGCAGCGCCTCTTCGAGGTCATCGGTGCCCAGATGAACATCACGGACCCGGAACGGCACCATCGGCTTCGCGGCCTGGTGGCCAAGGTGTTCACGCCACGGGCCGTGGACAACCTGCGGCCGGCCGTCGAGGCGCTGGTCGATGAGCTGCTGGACCGACTGCCGGAGCAGGGACCCTTCGATGTGATCGCCGACTTCGCCTTCCCGTTGCCGGCTCGGGTCATCGCCCGCCTGCTCGGCCTGGAAACGGGCGACCTGGACCAGCTGAAGCGCTGGTCGGACGACTTCTCCGCCATCTTCGGCACCGACCCGTCAGCCGTGACCCCCGAGCAGTACCAGCGGGCGTTGCAGAGCACCCACGAGCTGACCGCATTCTTTGGCGCGGAGTTCGAAAAGCGCCGGGCCACGCCTGGCGACGATCTGTTGAGCCTGCTGGTGCATGCCGAGATTGACGGCGATCGTCTCAGCGAGACGGAGCTGATCGCCAACGCCAATCTGTTCCTGGCGGCCGGCCACGAGACCACCACCCACCTGATCGGCAACGGCCTGCTGGCCCTGCTGCGCCAGCCCGACCAGCTGCAGCTGCTGCGCGACGACCCGTCGCTGATTCCCAACGCAGTCGAGGAGTTCCTCCGCTATGACGGCACGGTGCAGTTCATGTACCGGGAGGCCGGCGAAGATCTGACGATCGGCGGCCGCCCGATCCGCAAGGGGCAGCTGGTGTACCTGATGTTCGCCGCCGCCAATCGCGACCCGGACCGGTTCCCGGATCCCGACCGGCTCGACGTGCGACGCAGGTTCGACGTCCACCTCGCCTTCGGCCATGGTCCCCACTACTGCCTGGGCGCGGCCCTGGCCCGGATGGAGGCCACCATCGCCTTCACCGCACTGCTGCGTCGCTGCCCAGAACTGAACCTCACCGGCGAGCCGCTGGAGTATCAGGACAACCTGGAGCTGCGCGGGCTCAAGTCGCTGCCGGTGGCGTTTGATCAGCGTTCGGCCTAGATGACGGCTGCCTTTGCTGGGCCTTGAGGATCTCCGGCAGGTTGATCTCGATCCAGTCAGTCATCGCTTCGACCTGACGGCCGATGCCCACTCCCAGGGGAGTGAGCGAATACTCCACGTGCGGTGGCACCACCGGATAGGACACGCGCCGGATGAAGCCGTCCTGTTCCAGCTGCTGCAGGGTCTGGGCCAGCATCTTCTCGCTGACGCCCCCGATCCTGCGGCGCAGCTCGCTGAAGCGGTGTGTCCGTTCCATCAGGGCCACCAACGTCAGCACCCCCCAACGACTGGTCACGTGCTTGAGGATCTCCCGCGACGGGCATTCCGGCGCCAGAACCTCCCCGCGCCGCAGGGTCTCGCCAAGCCTGGAGCCCGCATTCATGAGGCTTACCTTTTTGTAAGTACTTACGAAACGAAATTGTAAGGCGTAGGTTGCCTCCGTTCCATCAAGCCACGCCACCCATCGGCAATGACCCAATTCGTCATCACCGGAGCCACCGGCCAACTGGGCCGCCTGGTCATCGATGTCCTGCTCAGGAGGGTGCCCGCTGAGCGCATCGTCACCGCCGTCCGCAACATCGACAAAGCCAGCGACATCGCCGCCCTGGGCGTGCAGGTTCGCCAGGCGGATTACAACCAGCCCGCCAGCCTGGAGGCCGCCTTTGAAGGCGCGGACAGGCTCCTGCTGATCTCCTCCAGCGAGATCGGCCAGCGCACACGCCAGCATCAGGCCGTCATCGACGCGGCCAAGCTTTCGGGAGTCAGACTGCTGGCTTACACCAGTGTCCTGCACGCCGATACCTCGGTCCTCGCCCTGGCTCAGGAGCACAGGGAAACCGAAGCGGCCATTCTTGAATCCGGGATGCCGTTCGTGCTGCTGCGCAACGGCTGGTACACCGAGAACTACACGGCAGGTGTTGCCTCCGCCCTCTCGCTGGGGGCGGTGGTTGGCTGCGCCGGTGAGGGGCGCATCGCCTCCGCGTCCCGTGCCGATTACGCCGAAGCCGCCGCCACCATCCTCACCAGCGACGATCCTGCCGGCCAGATCTATGAACTCGCCGGCGACAGCGCCTACACGCTGAGCGACTTCGCCGCTGCGATCTCACGCCAGGTCGGCAAAACCATCAACTACGTAAACCTGCCCGAAGGTGACTACCGCAACGCCCTGCTCGCCGCCGGCCTGCCGGAGCCTCTGGCAGGTCTGCTGGCCGATTCCGATACGGGCGCCTCCCAGGGCGCCCTGTTCGATGACGGCAGGCAGCTCAGCTCACTGATTGGCCGTCCAACCACGACTGTGGAATCAGCGATCATGGCGGCGCTTTAAGGCGCTCCAGGGCGAAAGGTGGGCCCTAGCGTTCCGTGGTGCTCACCCCCGTCATGACGATGTCCGTGATTGCCGTCTTCACCTACAAGATCCGTCCCGGCCGCTTCGGCGACGTCATGACCAAATTGCAGCAGGCGGGCGGCCCGGAATTCGAGAGCCCGGTGATGCCCAGAGCGGTCCGCCTGTTGCGCAATGCGGTGCCGGGTCCGGACACGACGTCGCTGATTCTCCACATCGAATACGACGACATGGCGGCCTACGGCGCCAGAACGGCCTGGGAAAACAAGAACCCGGCCTGGCAGGAGCTGTTCGCCGCCAGGCCGGATTCTCCGGAGCAGCTGGAGTCCGTTCAATTGCTCGTTGAACTCTGACGGTCGGATGGCATCCAACGCCAATCCCAACCTTCCTCCTACGGCCTGTTGCGCCCCATCCATGCCTAGAAGCCACTGACATAGCCTTCCTCCCTTGCCCTCCCCAACGCCAGGAGCCGTCGCGATGAGGTCATCCCACCAACGACGCACGGCCCTGGCCATGGCGGCCCTGGTGGCCTCATGGGCCGCCTCCGCCTCAGCGCAGACCTTCCGGACGACAACCCCGATTGCGCCTGGGGTGGCCACGCCGGATCGGCTCGAGACGTCCATCGGCCCGTTGGAGCTGATCGATGGGTTCCCGAAGCCCGACACCATCGAGAAGATCTACGACAACCTGGATCGCTCCCGGGCCCTGCAGGCCTACCTGCTGGCGATCCCGATCGTGAATCAGGCCGGCATGCGGGACTCGCTGCGCAAGTTCGGCCCCGAGAACAGCACCAATGTGATCTGGGAAAACCTGGTGGATCCCCGCACGGTGGAGCTGACGGCCAACGACAACACCGTGTACAGCTTCATCTGGCTCGACACCAAGAAGGGACCCCTGGTGGTCGAAGTCCCCCCCAAGGTGCTCGGTGCCGTCAATGATTTCTGGTATCGCTGGGTGGTCGATGTCGGCATCACCGGGGCCGACAAGGGGGCGGGTGGCAAGTATCTGTTCCTTCCCCCCGGCTACCAGGGCGCCATCCCGCAGGGGTATCAAGTCGTCCGGCCAAAGACCTACGGCAACTGGTTGTTCTTCCGCTCCTTTCTAGTGGATGGTTCCCCCAAACCCGGGGTGGAGTCGGTCAAGGCCAACCTGAAGATCTACCAGCTCTCCGCTGCGGCCAACCCACCGGCGATCAGGTTCGCCAACGCCTCCGGGGTGCCGGCCAACTTCGTGGCCCCTGGCGATTATTCCTTCTGGGCACTTCTCAACCAGGTGATTCAGGAGGAACCACCCACCGGCGCCGACCCGACCACACTGGGTCTCTTCGCCTCGGTGGGCATCGTCAAAGGTAAACCCTTCAACCCCGACGAACGCTGGAAGAAGATCCTCAGTGACGCCGCCAACATCGGTGCGGTGACGGCACGGACCCTGGCCCTCAAGATTCGCGAGCCGGACGCCTTCTTCTACCCGGACAGCCCCTGGCGGCTGCCGTTCTTCGGCGGCTACAGGTTCGAAGTGTCCCCGGGTGTGGCCAACCTGGATGGTGCCATTTTCTACTACTACTTCGCCACCGGTGTCACACCGGCCATGGAAGTCAAGAATGTCGGCAAAGGCTCCCAGTACCCGTGGGCCGCACTGGACGCCAAGGGTGAACGCCTTGATGGCAGCAAAACCTATCGGCTACGCCTGCCTGCCAACGTCCCCGTCGCCGATTTCTGGTCCGTGATCGTCTATGACACCCAGACGCGATCGATGCTGCAGACCGACCAGAAGGCACCGAGTGTCAGCAGCCAGGACAAGGGCCTCAAAGCCAATGCCGACGGTTCTGTTGATGTCTGGTTTGGCCCGAAGGCCCCGGTTGGATTCGAAAACAACTGGGTCCAGACGATTCCCGGCAAGGGCTGGTTCACGATTTTGCGCCTCTATGGTCCGCTGGAGCCCTGGTTCAACAAAACCTGGCGCCCCGATCCCATCCAGTCGCAGCCGTGATCCGGCGGTTCGGCGCTCAGCCGGCCTCCGTCTCCACCGAGGCCATGGCGGGGCGTCCGGCCAGCACCCGTTTCAGCCGCTCGCGGAACCACTGCAGGGGGTGGCCCATGTCGGCGTCCTCGAGCAGGCCGCGCTGGCGCAGGCAGTCCTCGTAGCTGCGCAGCACGTCGCTGCGGCGCGCCACCTCCCGGGCGACGTTGTCGGCGAATTCGGGACGCGACGCCAGCAGGGCGCGGAAGCTGCCGCTGGGAACGACGAACAGCGTCGTGTCCTCAGCGGTCACCATGGTGGTGGGGTAGGGCACCTGGAGCAGCAGCGGCAGTTCACCGAAGAATTCCCCGGCGGTGAAGGTGAACAGCTTGCGGCTCACCCGGTCCGTTTCATGGATCGCATCCACCGCGCCACTCAGCACCAGGTGGAAGGAGCGGCCCTCATCACCCTGGCGCACCAGCACCGTGCCGGCGGGCAGGGATCGGCGGGCGCCACTGCCCACCAGTTCCCGCAGGCGTCGATCATCCATGCCGCTGTAGCAGGCATGGTCGGGCAGGGAGGCCCGCAGGGGGCTCCAGTCCGGGCCCGCTTGCTCCTCTTCCACCTTGCGCCGGGAGGACAGCAGCTGGATCTGCTGGCGGGACCCGGCCAGCTCGATGCGGCGCTCCCGCAGCCCCTGCTCGATCGCGTAGTTGAGCGAACTGCGCAGGCTGAGGCTGGCGTGGATCGCCGAGGTCCAGGCCCAGAGCTCGAACGCCATCCCCTGGCCCTGGAGGCCATGCAGCAGCACCTTCGGCGGCGGATCGGCCAGCACCGAGGGTTCGGCGAGGGCGGCATCCAGCAGCACCTCGGTCACGGCCAGGGGGTCGCTGCCGTGGGCCACCGTCACCTCCACATCCACCCGGCCATCGGAGCTCAGGTAGCTGAGGTTCTTCACCGGCGCATTGGTGATGGCCGAATTGGGCACCACGATCTCGGCGCCCTGGAAGGTGCGGATCACGGTGGAGCGGATCGAGATCTCCCGGATGAAGCCGCTGGTGTCGCCGAACTCGATCTGATCACCCACCTTCAGCTTCCCCTCCATCAGCAGGGTGAGGCCACTGGTGAGGTTGCGGGTGAGCTCCTGCAGCCCGAAGCCGATGCCCACCCCGAGGGCCCCGAAGATCACGGCGAGGGCACCGATGTCGAGCCCCATCCCCTGGGCCACCACCACATACCCCAGGGCGGCCAGCCCCATGGAAAGGAGGGTGGCCACCGCCTCGCGACGCCCCTCCGGCAGGGAGAACCAGCGCAGCACGCGTCCGGCCAGCAGCCGCTTCAAGCCCCGCGCCGCCAGGCTCACGGCCAGCAGCAGCAGCAGCACCTCCACGATCCAGAGCAGGGAGAAGCTCTGGCGGCCCAGGGGCAGCAGCGGGGCCGTGAACAACCTCTGAAAGCGCTCGAGATCCACCCCTTGGGCTCCGCCGTTGCTCCCTTCTAGCCCGAGGCGGCGGCGTGATGCCGTGCGTGGCGGGCGGCCGCGCTGACGACCGACTCCGCAGGAAACCGTCCCTACAGTCCGCCTGGCCCCCAGCCATCTCTGGAGCAGCCCATGCGATGCCGACTGCTCCCGATGGCGCTGGCCCTGGCCCTGGGTGCAACACCGACCTGGGCTTCACCAGCAGCATCCCCCTGTGAGGCGGCGCTCGGCACCTGGGACTACGTGGCACCCAGCAAGCCCGGGCGAGCCGTGGTCACCAAGCTGGCCGATGGTCGCCATCACGTGGTGTGGATCGTGTCGGAACGGGGAGGCACCGCCGCCGGCGCCTGGGAGGGAACCTGCGAGGGCTCCCGCCGGACCTGGCGCGTGCTGTTCCCCTCGGATCCAGGCATCGCTGGGCTGAAGGTCGTGGAGGAGTTCGAGGTGGACGGCGATGCGATTCGCTTCTGGCTGCTGGGGCCGGATGGCAAGCGTGGGCCGATGGGAGGCGCCCGTCGTCTGCCCTGAGTGCTACGAACCTCCAGAGAGGCCAACCTGCACACTCTGCTCATTGAGAAAGTAGTTCGAATCAAAGGCCTTCAGCTTTCGATCCATCAGGCGGTCCTGCTTGTCCGGATCATCCAGGCGCAGGCAGTCGGTGGGGTTGCCTTCCTCGCACAGCAACGGAATGACCACGTCGCTCTTGTCATAGCCCCACTCCAACACCCTCCCCCCCAGCAGGGCGTTGCCCTTGGGCGGCTCCCGCGTCAGGACGGGAACCAGCACATCCACCTGGGCTGCATAGGCTCCCGGGGGCAGGGAGACGATCAGCGAACGGTGAATCGTTTCGCCGGGATTGATGTGATCGTCGACGAACAACTTGCCGGCCGCTTCGGTGGGATAGGGCTGGAGCACCGCCCCCCGCTCCACGTGGATGGCATCGAAGGGGCCGCTGGCGCGAGTGGGGAACGTGGATCGATCCAGCACCTGGCGGCGGATCGGGAACAGCTCCCAGAAGCTGCTGAGCAGGTAGAGCCTGCGCGTGCTGGCGTTGGTGGCGCTGACCTTCAGTTCCCGTTGCAGCGATGCTGGCGATGGGCCGCTTGCGCCATCACCGGCCACCGGGGTCAGGCTGATCTCCAGGCTGATGCTGGCGGGCGCCTGGGAAGGCACATAGATCTCCTTCCACACGAAGGTGTAGATCCCCCAGGAGGCGGCGATGATGATGCCCAGCGTCCTGACCCATTCGTGCAGCGACGGCGAGCGCATCCAGGCCGGCAGGTGCAACGATCTCGCCCTGGTCCGGGATCCCGGCATGCCTTTCGGGGGCAGCGTCTCACTGTCTCCATGGGGCGTGATCGGGGGTTCGCTGCTCACGGGTTCCGGGGGTGCCTCACTTCTGGCCGGTGAAGGGGGGCACACGCCTCGGGCAGGGGGAGTTGGGCAGCCTCCTGCAGCGCCGGTTCATCACCGCCATCGTGTTGAACGCGGCCCGGTCTGTCCCCGTGGCCAGGGCGCCCAGCAGCGCTGGATCGGGCACCTGGTCCCTGGCGAGCTGGGCCATCGCCCCATCGGAGCAGCCAGCCAGCTCCGTCATGCCAAAGCCGGTGAGCAGGGCATAGGAGCGCTGGCTGCGGGTTCCCATCTGCTCGGCCGCAGCGGTGCCATAGGCCCCGTTGGCCGGGGCAACGAGTTGGTCGGGCCTGGGGGGGTCCTGGGGCGTGGGTTGGAGGCTGGTGCCACCGATCAACACCCCCGCCAGACAGTTGGCCTGAAGGTTGGCGGCGGCGGCTGAACGACGGGCCGTTGGCCGCTGGCCCAGGATCGCCGTGCCCAGGCCGATCCCGACCCAGTAGGCCACGCCCCACTCCCCATGGCGGCTGGCCTCCTTCGCCAGCCGGGTGCGATCCAGCAGCACCCTGCCACCGGCGGCGCAGTAGAGGGCCGAGCTCTGGACACTCCCGGCCTCGCTGGCCGCGCTGCCGGCCCCGGGACAGGCCGACTGGGGCGTCTGGCCGGCGGGAAGCACCTCGATGGCCGGCCAGGGCAGCCTGGCGGTGCCTGGATCCGCGTTCCAGCTCTGGCGAAGCTGGCCGTCAATGGAGGCCACCATGGCGTCCAGTTCAGGGGCAGCGGCCCCAGGGGCCACCGGCGCGAGCAGCGAGGCGGTGACCAGCAGAGCGCCCAGTACCGCAGACCCCCGGTGATTTCGCATGGGTTGGCAACACCGACACACGGCCGGCTTTCAGTCTGCCTGGTGTGCAGCGCCTGGCTCATAAACCGGGGATCGGCCCCCCATCACCCGTGAGCTGCCAGGCGGCCCAGAACTTGTGGTCGGCCCAGTCCGGCTCCGGCGGATTGCTGCGGAACTCCTGCTGCACCGCCGTCAGCGCCTCCATGCGACCCATTCCCCGCTTGAGCAGGGCGACGTAGCGCTGCATGAACGCCGCCGTGGCGTCATCGTCCACCTTCCACAGCGACAGCAGGGTGGAGCGGGCGCCGGCCACGGTGAGGGCCCGCTGCAGGCCGTAGACCCCTTCGCCGGTCTGCAGGGTTCCGGAGGCGGTGTCACAGGCGGAGAGCACCACCAGCTCGGTGCCATCGAGCTGCAGCTGGGCCGCCTCCTTGGCGGTGAGATAGCCGTCGTCGCTGGCCTGGTGGCTGTGGTTGGCGCCCGCCAGCACGATGCCGCTGTTCAGCAGCGGATCGTCGCTGCCCGTGGTGAAGAACCCGTGGCTGGCGATGTGCAGCACCCTGGGGCCGCGGGCCTCCTGCAGCACGGCGGTGGTGGCGGCGGATCCCTGATACAGGGCAGCGCCGAGACGTTCGGCGATCCAGCGCCCCTCGGCGGCCGTGGCGGGCAGCGGCTGCCATTGACCTGGGCCACCGAAATCGGGGGCAGCGAGCACCAGGGCGCGCTGGCCTCCGGGCCCGGGGCTGCCCAGGCGGAGCAGGTCGCGGCCGCTGGTGAGGATCCGCAGCTCCACCTGCTGGCCCAGGGTGGCCGCCGGCAGCACCGTGAACGGGATGCGGCTCAGCTCGCCATCGGGGGAGACGAACCACCGCCGCCGCCCCTGAACCTGCGGCAGCAGGGGCCCCAGCACCTGCTGGCTCACCTGGGCCCAGAACGGTCCGGCGGGGCGGTTGCGGGCCAGGCTCTCGGCCAGGGCCCGCTGGATCAGGGGATCGATGGCCGCCGCCGGGCCGAGGTCCACCGCGCGGGTCGACCCATCGGGGAACAGCAGCATTGCCAGATAGCGCGCTGCCCCCCAGCTCCTGGCCTCCGGTTGACGGGCGTCATAGGGGCGGAAGCGCTGGAATTCGATCAGCACCCCATCGGCGGGCAGGGCGGCGGCCACCTGGGCGGCGTCCACCAGGCGCGGGGTCAGGGCCGGCAGCTGGCGGTAGAGCTCCTGCTCCAGCCGCTCCCGCTGCCGCTGCAGCGTCCGGCGCTGCGGCTCACTGAGGTTCACATCGGCCAGCCGGGCCGTCAGGGCCGTGAGCTGGCTCACCAGGATCTGCTGGGCTGGGGAGCCACGGCCCAGCTGGGCCTGGCGCCGTTCGATGTCCTGCAGCAGACCGTGGCGGTTCAGGCGGGTGAACAGGGCCAGGGAGGCGCCCGCCGGTGAGCTCACCCCAAGGGAATAGGGGATCTCCCAGACGTTGCCGAGGGCCTTGATCTGCTCCTGTCTCCGGGCCTGGGGCAGCAAGGGGGCCTCCCGCTGCAGGAACAGGGACTGGCTGCCGATGCCGCGGCGCAGCAGGGGTTCGGCCCGGGCCTCGGCCCCCTGACTCAGGTATCCCTTGGCCAGATTGTTGACGCTGAGGGCGGTGGTGGGGTGATCGGGCCCCAGCGCGGTCTCGTAGATCGCCAGAGCCCGCAGGAAGAGGGGTTCCGCCTTGGCGTGGGCGCCCTGAAGGCGGTGGAGATCCGCCAGGTTGTTGAGGCTGCCGGCGGTATCGGGATGGTTGGGGCCCAGGGCCTGCTCCCGGATCGCCAGGGCGCGTCGGTGCAGCGGCTCGGCCCTTTCGGCGGCACCCTGTTGGTCGAGGAGCACCGCCAGGTTGTTGAGGCCCGTGGCGGTGACGGGGTGGGCGGGGCCCAGCGTCTTCTCCTGGATGGCCAGGGCACGGCGCAGCAGCGGTTCGGCGCGGGCGTAGGCGCCCTGATCGCTGTACAGCATGGCCAGGTTGTTGAGGCTGGCGGCGGTATCGGCGTGGCCGGCGCCGAGCGCCTTCTCCCGGATCGCCAGGGCACGGCGCAGCAGGGGCTCCGCCCGCGCATAGGCCCCCTGGTTCCGGTAGAGCAGGCCCAGGTTGTTCAGGCTGGTGGCCGTGGCGGGATGCTCCGGGCCCAGCGCCTTTTCGTTGATCGCCAGGGCCTGTTGATAGAGGGGTTCGGCCCTGGCGAAGGCACCCTGGTTCTCCTGGAGCGCCGCCAGGTTGTTGAGGCCGGTGGCGGTGTCGGGGTGATTGTCACCCAGTGCCTTCTGCTTGATGGCCAGGGTGCGGCGCAGCAGGGGCTCCGCCTCGGTATAGCGGCCCTGGTTGATGTACAGCGCCGCCAGGTTGTTGAGGCTGGTGGCGGTGTCGGGGTGATCGGGTCCGAGCGCCTTCTCCCTGATGGCGAGGGCGCGCCGATACACGGCATCGGCCTTGGCGTAGGCGCCCTGCGCGTTGTACAGAAGCCCGAGGTTCGTCAGGCCCAGGGCGAGTCCTGGGTGCTCGGGCCCCAGCGCCTTCTCGGCGATCGCCAGGGCGCGCCGGTAGAGGGTTTCGGCGTTGGCGTAGCGGCCTTGGTTGAACGACAGCCAGGCGAGGTTGTTGAGGCTGAGGGCAGTGAGGGGGTCATCTGGCCCCAGGATCCGGATTCGGATCGCCAGGGCCCGGGCCAGCAGGGGCTCGGCCCTGGCGAAGGCGCGCTCCCTGACATAGAGCAGCCCGAGGTTGCTCAGGCTGGTGGCCGTATCGGGATGGTCGGGCCCCAGCGCCTTCTGGCGCCAGGCCAGCACCTTCTCCCACAGCGCCGCCGCTTTCCCGTTCGCCCCCTTGGCCTCCAGGGCGTTGGCCTCGTCGATCCACTCCCACACCTGCGCAGGGGTCTGGGGATAGCGCTCGCCCAGCGGCTGGGCCAGCCACTGTTGCTGCCGCGGCACCGGTGGCTGGCCCTGGGGATGGACGGCCTCCGCAGGCGGTCCATCGGCCAGCAACAGCACGCCCAGGGCGATTCCCCACCGGAGCAGAGCCAACGGGGAGCGAGGGGACCACGTCATGGGCAGACGGGGGGTTACCCAGCTTCCGGTACTGGATCCAGCATGGCCCGCACATCGACAAACCCTGCCGGAAAGGATCCATGAAACTGATGGTGGTCGGGGCCAGCCGCGGGCTTGGCCGTGCCTTTGTCGAAGGTCTGGGCAGCGCCGGCGACACGGTGATCGGCGTCTCGCGGCGACGGCCCGATGGCCTGAGGCTGCCGGCGGGCGTCGATCTCGGCTGGATCGAGGCGGATCTGGCGGAGCCGCTGGCGGCGGCCCGGTGGATCGAGCAGCAGGCCCCTGCCCAGCTGGATGTGCTGATCTACAACCTCGGCGTCTGGGAAGCGAACGCCTTCAGCGAGGCCTACAGCTTCCTGGAGGATCCCGACGACAGCATCGCCACCATGGTGGCCATCAACATCACCGGCGCCCTGATGCTGCTGCGGCGGCTGATTCCGCGCCTGCTCGACTCCCCCAGGCCCCAGCTAATCCTCACGGGCTCCACCTCCGGCCTGCGCCAGAGCGGGCAGCCGGAGGTGACCTTCGGCGCCTCCAAGTTCGCCCTCAGCGGCATCGCCGATGCCCTGCGGGAGAGCTTCCGGGACCAGCAACTGGCGGTGACCTGCCTGCAGCTGGGCTACCTGAACACCGACGACGGCCTGGAGGTGACGCCCGAGGCGGCCGCCGGCCGCGGTGAGGGCCGGCAGATTCCGCTCCACGACGTGGTCCGGATCGTCTCGGCCCTGCTGCAGCTCTCGCCGGCGTCCTTCGTGCGCGAGCTGGTGCTGCCCGCCATCGGCGACGAACGGTTCTGAGTTGCGGAGCACCCCTACGGTGCTGCCACCCCGCCGCCGGCACCGGAGCCATGCACACCCTGCGCCCGGGACCGTGGCTGTCCGGCCTGCTGCTGCTGCAGACCGCCCTGCTGCCGGGTTCCCGGGCGCTGGCAGGACCGGCGCCGGGCGGGCCGGCGCTGGCCCAGCCAGCGGATCCGGCGGCGGGCCTGGTGCTGCAGCCGGCCGCCTACCGCACCGTGCTCGGTGAGCCACCCGCCCCCGGCAGCCGCCTGGAGCTCGACGATCTGGCCATCCTGCGCTGGAACCAGCGCAGCCGCACGCCGGCGGGGATCGTCCACAGCTGGCGCTTCCTGAACCGCAATCTCAGCGTCTTCGATGCCGCCGTGGGCGCCGACCTGGCCCGCACCTCCCCCCTTCTCCACGCGGGCCTGCCGGCCTTCCTCGAGCGGGCCGATGGGCTCAAGGATCAGCTCAAGGATGCGGTGGCGCGGCCACGCCCCTTCCTGAGCCACCCCGATCTGAAGCCCTGTCTGCCCCTGGAGAGCTCCTGGTCGTTCCCCAGCGGCCATGCCACCTGGTTTGCCACCGCGAGCCTGCTGCTGGCCGACCTGCTGCCGGAGCGCCGGGAGCGGCTGCTGCCGGTGGGCCTCCAGGGGGGCTACGTGCGTGCCTACTGCGCCATGCACTACCCCAGTGATGTGCTGGCCGGCCAGCGCCTCGCCGAGGCGATCAGCCAGCAGGTGATCGCCTCGCCCCAGTGGCGCCGCTTCAAGCAGCAGGTGGACGGTGAGCGCCGCCTGCTGCTGGCGGTCCCACCGGCCGGCCTGCCCCTGCTGGCGGATTGATCGCGTTCAGCGCCACGGTTCGCGGCGCCCGGCGCAACGGACTGGGGCTGCTGCTCACCCCACTGGTGCTGCTGCGCCGCTCCGTACAGGGGCTGGCCCTGGCCCTGGAGCGCATGATCTGGCGGGAACTGATCGCGGACGAGGTCCCCGCCAACCCGCTCGTCAGCCTGCTGGCCTTCCTGCTGTTCTCCGGCCTCTGCCTGCTGGTCAGCCTCCAGGGGGCCGCCGGCTACGTGCTCGGCCTGCTGCTGTTCCTGCTGCCGATGGAGTGGCTGATGGCCCGGCTGGGCTACGGCGCGCCGGTGCTGCGGCGGGTGCAGCTGCAGAGCTGGGGTGACCGCCTCCACCTGTTCGTGGACACGCCCGGGGGCAGCGAACGGCTGGAGGTGGAGCGGGCCGCCATCACGGCCGTGCTGATCCGCCAGGCCAGCGTCCAGCTGCCGCCGCTGGGGGAGCGGCCCCTTGGCTGGGATCTGGTTCTTGCCGTGGCCGATCCCGCCGGGGAGCACCTGCTGGCCCGGGCCGCCAGCTTCTCCGGCGCCTGGCAGCAGGCCCACGCCCTGGCCGCCGATCTGGCGGTGCCCCTGCGCCTGGCCGGCGCCCTTGAGGCCCGCCAGCTCGCCGGGTCCCGGCCGGAAGGGCCGCAGCCGGACGATGTCTGGATGGTGGAAACGGGAGCTTCCGCCACACGCCTGATCCGCCGCCGCCGCGGCGTGGGCGCGGCCCAGTGGTGGCGCTCCTTCGCCGAGCAGGGCAGCTACCTGCTGTTCGTCGCCGTGCTCAACACCGTGATGGTGAAGTACGGCGGCTTCCTGGTCTGGATGTTCGGGCCGCGCCTGGGCCTGAGCGAACCCACCACCCTGGTGCTGGATCTCTCCCTGCCGGGCCTGCTGTCGCTGGCCCTGCCGGAGTGGACCGTGGTCCAGGCCCTGCTGGTGGTCGCCGCCCTCGGTGCCGCCGGCATCGGCAGCTACCGGCAGTGGTGCCCCCAGGAGCTCTCCCTGACGGGCGACCAGTTCCGCCTCCGTCGCCCGGGCCAGCCCAGCCGCCAGCTGCCGCTGCGGCTGGTCACCGGGGCGCTGCTGCTGGGCGGCCCCGACCCCCGGGTGATCCTCTGGAGCGAACGCCGGCCGCCGATCGTGGTGGACGGCCTCTCCGGTGAGCGGGAGGCGGCCGAGCTGCTGGAGAAACTGGAGGCCATGCTGGATCGGACGCAGGGATGATGGACCCGATGGCCCCCCGCAGCACCCAGTCCCTGGCTGCAGGCCTGGCGGCAGCCCTGGTGGCGCTGCTGCCAGACATCGCCGTCGCGCCCGCCGCTGCCGCGCCCGCTGCCCCGGGGCCCGTCAAGCCGGAAGCCGCAGCGGAGGTCGCGCTGGCGGCGCTGGAGGCCCGCTCCGGTGGACGACTGGGGGTGTTCGCCATCGACACCGCCAGCGGTGCCCGGATCGGCCATCGGGCAGACGAACGCTTTCCCCTCTGCAGCACCTTCAAGGCGATCCTGGCGGGAGCCGTGCTCCACAGGAGCCAGCGGCAGCCGGGCTTCCTGGAGCAGCGGATCCGCTTCGGCCGAGAGGATCTGGTGACCCACTCGCCGATCGCCGAGCAGCACCTCGAAGGCGGCCTGACGGTGGCGGAGATGGCCGCCGCCACCGTCCAGTACAGCGACAACACCGCCGCCAATCAGCTGATGGCACGCCTGGGCGGCCCCGCCGGCCTGACCGCCTTCGCCCGCTCCACCGGCAACCGCACCTTCCGGCTCGATCGCTGGGAAACCGCCCTCAACTCCGCCATCCCCGGCGATCCCCGCGACACCGACACCCCCAGCGGCATGGGCACCAGCTTCCAGGCCCTGGTGCTCGGTAGCGCCCTGGACCTGCCCCAGCGCCGTCGACTGCAGGACTGGCTGATCGGCAACACCACCGGCGATCGGCGCGTGCGGGCCGGGGTGCCGCCGGGCTGGCGGGTGGGCGACAAGACCGGCACCTGCGGCGCCTACGGCACCGCCAACGACGTGGCCGTGCTCTGGCCGCCGGAGCGGGGGCCGATCGTGCTGGCCATCTTCCACACCCAGGTCGATCCGGCCGCCCAGGCACAGGATGGGGTGCTCGCCGCAGCCGCCACGATCGTGGCCGAGGCGTTCAGGCCGGCAGGCAGGTGAGCACCAGCTGGTCGCGGTGCACCACCGCATCCCCCACCGGCCCCAGCCGGCGGCGCACCTCCTCGCTGCTGAGGCCCATGATCCGGCGCAGCTCCTCGCTGCTCAGGGTGCTCAGGCCCCGCCCCAGTTCGCGGCCGTCGCTGGCCAGCACCCGCACCGCGTCACGCCGGGAGAAGTGGCCCTCCACCTCACGGATGCCCACCGCCAGCAGGGAGGCCCCCTGCTGCAGCAGGGCCCGCTCGGCGCCCGCGTCCACCCGCACGCTGCCCTTCACCAGCAGGGCATGGGCCAGCCAGCTCTTGCGGTCGGCCAGGGGGGTGGCGCTGGGCTGGAACACCGTGCCCACCTTCTCGCCGGCGAACAGGGCATCGAGCACCGCCGGATCGCGGCCATCGGCCAGGCGCACCCGGATGCCGCTGGAGGTGGCGATGCGGGCCGCCGCCAGCTTGGTGGTCATGCCGCCCGTGCCCCACTGCCCGCCCCCCTCGGCCACGTGGCTGAGGCGCTCCAGTTCGGCCAGGTCGCGCACCTCCTCGATCGGGCTGGCATCGGCATCGGTGCGGGGGTTGCCGGAATAGAGGCGGTCGACATCAGTGAGCAGCACCAGTTCATCGGCGCCGATCGCCACAGCCACCAGGGCCGAAAGGGTGTCGTTGTCACCGAAGCGCAGTTCGTCGGTGGCCAGGGTGTCGTTCTCGTTCACCACCGGCAGCACCCCCCACTCCAGCAGCTGCTCCAGGGTGCGGCAGGCGTTCTGGTAGCGGCGCCGGGAAGCCAGATCGCTGCGGGTGAGCAGCACCTGGGCCACCGCCATCCCCCGCACGGCGAAGGCCTCCTGGTACAGCCCCATCAACCGGCCCTGGCCGACGGCGGCGGCCGCCTGCAGGGCCACCACCTCGGTGGGGCGCCGGCTGAAGCGGAGCGCCTCGCAGCCCAGGCCCACGGCGCCACTGGTGACCAGGGCCAGGCGGTCGCCCCGGCGCTGCTGGCGGCCGAAGCTGGCGGCCAGATCGGCGATCACCGCCGCCGTGGGCCGCTCGGGGGTGCCCCGCAGCAGGCTGGTGCCCACCTTGATCACACGCCGCAGGCCGCCGGCGGCGGGTGTGCCGGAGGTCCCCATCAGCCCGGGACCGAGCCCACCCAGCGGGCCATGCGCAGCTCCAGGTTCTGCAGCCGGTCCTGGCGGCAGGGTTCACCGTCGGGATCGATCGGCTTGACCAACACCGTGAACAGGCCCATGCGGTTGCCCACCAGCACGTCGGTGAACAGCCGGTCGCCCACCAAGGCCACCGCGGCCGGGGGCAGGGCGAGGTCCTGGAGCACCTTGCGCAGGGCCGCCCGCCGCGGCTTGCCCGCCGAGGTGGTGTAGGGGAGGCCCATGGTGTCGGCCACCGCCCCGATGCGGCGGCGGGAGGGGTTGTTGCTGAGCAGGTGCAGGGGCATGCGCTCACGGGCGTGGCGCAGCCACACCTCGGCCTGCAGGGGCATGGTGGCCTGACGGCGCGGCAGCAGGGTGCGGTCGACGTCGAGGACGAGGGCGCGAATGCCACGATCGACAAGCTCCTGCAGGGGCAGGTGCGCCAGGGACGTTCCCGGCAGCCAGTCGGGCGTGAGCAGATCGCGCAGCATCAGTCGTCGCTCTCCCGTTCGTCGAGCTCGGCCTCGATGCGGGGCTGGACCCGCTCGAACTCCTCCCCTTCCACCATCACCGCGTCGGCGCCGTCCATGCGGGCCACCACGAAGAAGGGATCCAGGGGGATGTAGAGGCCGTACTCCTCATCGCCGGCCATGAAGCTCACGAGCAGCTCGTAGGTCTCGCTGTCATCATCGCCCTCCTCGTCCTCGAGGTCGTCGGGATCGGGCTCCTCCAGCTCACCGCTGACGGTGAGGGTGACGGCGGAACGCACCAGGGTGAGATCGTGCTCCTGGAGCACCACATCCGCCACCGACAGGATCGGCTCGGTGGCATCGAGGGTCTCCACCAGCTCGGGGTCGTCGTCCTCCCGCAGGCGGAACAGGCACACCGGGGTGTCCACCGGGGTCAGCAGGGCGTAGTCGTGGCCGTCGAGGGGGATCAGCTGCTCCAGGAAGCAGAGCAGCTGGCGGCCGCTGCCGTCCCGCACCTGCACGGTGGGCACATCGCCGGAGCCCGTCATCGCAGGGGGGTCGGAGGCCATCAAGAGGAAGCGGGTCTTCTCAGAATGAATCAGCGCCGGCCCGACTGCCCACGGCGATGGCCGCCGGGGCGACCGGATCGGCCGTGAACGCGGCCGTGAACGCAGCGGGATCGAGCGGTTCGGGCCCCTCCCGCAGCCACTGCTCCAGCAGCAGCACCGCCGCGGCGCTGTCGAGCCGGCCGCTGCGGTCGCCGTGTAGGCCGAAGCGCTCGCCGGCCGCCCAGCTGCTGGCGTGCTCATCCACCCAGGCCAGGGGCAGGGGCTGGCCGAGGGCCGCCAGGGCCCTGGCCAGCCGCAGGCCGTAGCGGCGGCAGTGGACCCCCTGGGGGGTGGGCCTCTGGCCGGCATCGAGGGGAAGGCCAACCACCAGCGCCGTCACCCGCCGCTGGCGCACCAGCTCCAGCAGCCGGCCCAGGTCGGCCTGGAACTCCCCCCGGGCCAGGGCCGGCAGGGGCGTCACCGTGACGCCCAGGGGATCACAGCCCGCCAGCCCGATGCGTCGGCGACCCACATCGAGGGCCAGCACCGAACGCGGGCTGGGCGGCGCCATTCAGCGCAGGACCAGGGGGGCGGTGGGCAGGCTGCCGAGGGGGCCGGTGGGGGTGGGCATGGGACGCCGCCGCGGCTGCAGCTGCTCCAGCACCGCCTCGATGCGTCGCGCCGCCCGCTTGGCCGGCTGGCCCTCCTGACGACGCCAGACGCTGCGGGCCATCAGCACCTCCTCGCCATGGGCCTCGGCCCCGAGGGCCTGGAGCCAGCGCTGGCGCTCACCGTCGCTCACTTCGCAACGCAGCCAGAGGCTGCCGCCCCCCTGAGCGATGCGGTGCAGCAACGACTCGGCCGCGTTGCCCAGCAGATGGCCCCAGCCGGGGTGGACGCTCAGCTCCACCGCCTGGCCGCCGCCGGGATGCTCATCGAGCCAGCGCACGCCGGCCACGGCCTCATTGCGGATCGCATCCACCAGCATCCAGCCATGGCTGCGGCTCTGGTCGAGCAGGTCCTCGATGCGGCGGTCCTGCAGCTGGCGCAGGTGGGCCGGGCAGGTGGCCTGCTCCAGATGCCACAGCAGCGGGGCGGTGCGGCGGTTGAGCGGGCGAAGCTGCAGATCGGCTGGAGCGGCGGGGGCAGGCCGGTCGGCTGGGAGCTGCCAGCGCCAGAGGCGATCGGTGCGCTGGGGCTGGAAGCCCTGCTCCCGCAGGGTGGCCAGCCGGGGGGTGTCGAGGCTGGAGGCGGTGGCGATCCAGCTGGCGGCGCCCTTGACCCGGCCGATGGCCTGGCGCAGCAGATCCCCAGCCAGGGGCGCCCCCTCCGTGGCGGCCAGGGCCAGGCGCAGGTGCTGCACCTGCCAGCAGGTGCCGCTGCGGTTGAGGCGGCGGCAGACGATCAGGCCCAGGGCCTGCTGGCGGGTGAGCCCCTGCCGCTGCAGGGCCACCAGCACCTGGGCGGCCACCGGGCGGCGGCTGGTCACCGCCGTCAGCAGCTGCTCCGGCAGGGCGAGCAGCAGCGAACGCTGCAGCAGGGGCTGCAGCGGCAGGAAGGCGGGGTCATCGAGCAGGGGGAGGTGCCAACCCTGCAGGGGTTCCACCGTCCAGGTGGGGGAGGTTCTGCCCTGGGCAGGCACTGGCACGGCAGGCACTGGCACGGCAGACGACGGTGGAGAGGGGGGCGTGGGCGAATCGGAAACGACGCGGCGGGTGCTGGCGACGTCGTATCAGAATTCTACGTGGGACGCACCAGCACCAGAGGCGTGCGCTCGTTGGCGTTGCCGGCGGGATTGGGGCGCAGGGCCCGCATCAGCAGGGCTTCATCGGTGCCGCCGCTGGCGGCCAGCACCTTCACCCGCCCCAGGTCGTTGACGTCCACCACCGCCACCGACACCCCGAGGGCCGCCGCCATCTGCTCGCACCAGGCGGCCGGCTGGTCCGGGCCCAGCACGATCGTCTGGTCGTAGGGGGGCGTGGTGCCGGTGATGTCATCGATCAGGCGCGCCTGCTCGCCCGCCAGCCGATAGAACCAACCCTTGCTGCCCACCAGCTTCAGGGCGGTGCCCACCACCCAGGCACCGAGCACCCGGGCCGGGCCGGACACATCGATCAGGGTCTGCAGGCCGCAGGCCGTGGCCAGGGAGCTGGTGGGGTGGAACACCCGGCACAGCAGGCGGGCCAGGAAGGAGGGCTCCACCGTCGAGGGGTGGTGATAGCGGCCCTGGATCACCGCCAGGGGCGTCTCGCCGATGGTGAGCACATCACCCGGCTGCAGCAGGCCTGAGGTGTAGCGCTGTAGCACCTCCAGCGGATCGTCGAGCACCCCGAGCAGGTGGGTGCGCACCGGCAGCACCCGGCAGCGCTCCCCTTCGCGCCAGCCCGGGGCGGATGGGTCGCCTGGTTCCGGCTTCTGCAGCGGCAGCAGGATCCCCTGGCGCCGCTGCAGCCGGCCGAAGGGGCCGTAGTTCACCCAGTGGATGTCCATCCAGAGGGTGTCGAGCACGCTCTCCAGATCCAGGCCGCCGGGCGCGGTGAGGTTGAGGCGGATGTGGGCGGCGGTGGTCTTGCGGCCCTTGACGATGTAGGCGGCCCAGTAGCCATCAGGACGGGCCTCCTCGTCGGGGTGCAGCGGCGTGATGTGCAGCTCGTGGCGCACCTGGCTGACGTCACTGCGGCCCAGCAGGGTGGGCACCACCGTGATCTCGGGCACCATCACCTCCATGCGGGGGTGGGGGTTGCGGATCCGGATCTCGCCGGTGATCTCCAGGCCCTGGGCCCGGCGTCGCACCTGGAAGGATCCCGGCAGCAGCTGCAGGGGGGAGGCGGGCCGTAGGCGATGGCGCAGTTCAAGCACCACCAGGCCCAGGCCGAGGAGCAGCAGCAGAACCAGCAGGCAGGAAACGGGGAACGGCAAGCCGATACGTCAGGGAATGTCCGGCCGGAGCGTAGATGCGCCCGCGGACCTAGCTTCGGCCCCATGGAACCGGCAGGTCACAGGCATGCGCAAGACCTTCGTGCTCGACACCAACGTGTTGCTGCATGACCCCCAGGCCCTGAACCGGTTCGAGGACAACCAGGTGGTGATCCCGATCGAGGTGGTCGAAGAGATCGACCGTTTCAAGCGGGACCCCTCCGAGAAGGGCCGCAACGCCCGCCAGGTGTCACGGCTGCTCGACCAGCTGCGCGAGAAGGGCAACCTGGCCGAGGGGGTGCCGATCGACGACGTCAGCGGCGGCACCCTGAAGGTGGTGTTCTGCCGCAGCGAGACCCTGCGCCAGCTGCCCCCCGAGCTGAAGGCGGGCAACGGCGACAACAACATCCTGGCCGTGGCCCTGGAGCAGCGCCTGCAGGAGGTGGTGGGCAGCCAGCCGCCGGTGGTGCTCGTCACCAAGGACACCAACCTGCGCATCAAGGCCGATGCGGTGGGCCTGATCGCCCAGGACTACACCACCGACAAGGTGGACATGGCGGACCTCTACCCGGGGTTCTGCGAGCGCTGGATGAGCGCCGAACTGATGGACCGGGTCAAGGCCGGCGACGGCCTGCCGGCGGATGCCATCCCGGAGCAGCCGGTTGCCGTCTCGCCGCTGCAGGCGAACGAGGGGGTGACCCTGGTGGATCTGGCCCAGCCGGCCCACACCCTGCTGGCCCGTTACAACGGCCGCACCGGAACGCTGCAGCCGCTGCAGAAGTCAGCCAAGGCCAAGATGGGCCGCATCCAGCCCCGCAACCGGGAGCAGTCCTTCGCCCTCGATCTGCTGCTCGATCCGGCGGTGGCCCTGGTGACCCTGGTGGGCAAGGCCGGCACCGGCAAGACCCTGCTCGCCCTGGCGGCGGGCCTGCACCAGGTGGCCGATGAGCACCTCTACGAACGGCTGCTCGTGACCCGCCCGGTGATCTCCCTGGGCAAGGAGATGGGCTTTCTGCCCGGGGATCTCGAGGAGAAGATGGCCCCCTGGATGCAACCGATCGTGGACAACCTCGACTTCCTGCTCGGTGGCGACGAGGGCCAGCCCGTCCGGGGGGGACACCGCCCGCCCCGCAGCAACTGGAGCGACCTCAAGGGCATGGGCCTGCTGGAAGTGGAGGCGATCAGCTACATCCGCGGCCGCTCGATCCCCCGCCAGTTCATGGTGGTGGACGAAGCCCAGAACCTCACGCCCCATGAGGTGAAGACGATCGTCACCCGGGTGGGGGAAGGCACCAAGATCGTGCTCACCGGTGATCCTTACCAGATCGACAATCCCTACGTGGATGCGGAAAGCAACGGGCTCACCTGGCTGGTGGAGCGGTTCAAGGGCCAGCTGCTCTCCGGCCACATCACCCTGATGCGGGGAGAACGCTCCGAACTGGCCGAGCTGGCCGCCAACCTGCTCTGAGTAGCAGGTTCTGGATCGATCGAAGGGATCCGTGCCCTCTCCGGGACGATCAATTCAGGAAGGTGCAGGTGACGACACCTGTGACGGTGACACGCAGCCTGGCCTGCCGATGACTCGTGGCGGCCGGCGATCCCATGCACAGGACCCCGGTGGCGTCCCCGGACCAGCGACGGCTGTCGAACTGTCGGGTGGAGGCGCCGTTGCAGAACTGCGTGGCTCCACCGGAGGGTTGGGCGATCATGGCGTGGAGCCCGGACTTGTGGGCCACGGCACATCGCTCGCCGAAGGCAATCGTTTCAAGGACGCGGCTGGAGGCTTCGGCCATGGCCACGGTACGGCGATACTGGGGCAAGGCGACGGCGCTGATGATCCCCACGATGGCCACCACGATCATCAGCTCGATCAGGGTGAACCCAGCCATCCCGGAGTTCCCCAGCTGTAAGGATTCAGGGCGGCTGCGTCGGGCGCTGATCCTGCGGAGCATGGACCACCGGGCGCGGCAGAGAACGTCGCGGGCAGACGGGGGAGGGGGATCGGAACGGGGGCTCTGGGACATTTCAGTCGTAGGGTTCCCCTTCTTCGTCGCCCGGTAGGAAGACCGGGGAACTCAGAGGTGGGCCTCCCGGAAGAAGGCCATCCTTGAATGGATCCTGAAGCCGAAGAACGTCATCAGGGACACAACTCAAGGACCACACCATGGGTATTTCGTAGATCTTACGGACGATCCTCAGAAAATCAACCGGGCCGCTCCCAGACCCTCACCCTCAGACCATCTGCTCGGGCCTGACGAGGCGGTCGAACTCCTCCCCGCTGATCTCCCCCAGCACCAGGGCCGCTTCCCGCAGGCTGAGCCGGTGCTCGTGGGCATGGCGGGCGATGGCGCAGGCCCGGTCGTAGCCGATCGCCGGCGTCAGGGCCGTCACAAGCATCAGGCTGCGGTCCCGCTGGGCTTCGATGTGGGCCACATCAGCCCGCAGGCCCTCGATGCAGAACTCCCGGAACGTGCCGCAGCTCCCCGCCAGCAGCTCAATGCTCTCCAGCAGGTTGTGGGCGATCAGGGGCTTGAACACATTCAGCTCGAAATTTCCCTGGCTGGCCGCCATCTGGACGGCGGTGTTGTTGCCCATCACCTGTACGGCCACCATGGTGAGGCTCTCGCACTGGGTGGGATTCACCTTGCCGGGCATGATGCTGGAGCCCGGTTCGTTCTCCGGCAGCACCAGTTCGCCGAGGCCGCAGCGGGGCCCGCTCGCCAGCCAACGGATGTCGTTGGCGATCTTCATCAGGCTGCCCGCCAGCACGGTCAGCGCCCCGTGGGCGGCCGCCAGACCCTCCTGGCCCGCAAGGGCCTGGAACTTGTCCGGGGCGCTGGTGAAGGGCAGGCCGATGCGCTCAGCCAGCCGGCTGGCCACCGCCTCACCGAACCCTGCCGGGGCATTGAGCCCGGTGCCCACGGCCGTACCGCCGATGGCCAGCTGCAGCACCTGGGGCAGGGTGGCCCGCAGGCCCGCCAGGCCCAGCTCCAGCTGGGAGGCGTAACCACCGAACTCCTGGCCCAGGCTCAGGGGCACCGCATCCTGCAGGTGGGTGCGACCGATCTTGATCAGGCCCGCGTAGGTCTCGGCCTTGTGGCGCAGGGCGCCGATCAGCGCCTCCAGGCTGGGGATCAGCCGCTGATGCAGTTCGATCGCCACCGCCATGTGCATGGCAGCGGGGAAGGTGTCGTTGCTCGACTGGCTGAGGTTGACGTGGTCGTTCGGGTGCACCGGCACTTTGCTGCCCAGCACGCCGCCGGTGGCGGCGATGGCCCGGTTGGCGATCACCTCGTTGACGTTCATGTTGGTCTGGGTGCCTGAGCCGGTCTGCCAGACCCGCAGCGGGAATTCAGCGTCGAGCTGGCCCCGGCTCACCTCCTCGGCGGCGGCCACGATCAGGGCCGCCAGGTGGTCGGGAAGCACGCCCCGGGCGGCGTTCACCTCGGCGCAGGCGGCCTTGAGCTGGCCGAAGGCCTGCACCACGGCGAGCGGCATCGGCGCGCCGAAGGGGAAGTTGCGGAGGGAGCGCTGGGTCTGGGCGCCCCAGTAGTGCTCGGCCGGCACCTCCACCGGGCCGAGGCTGTCGGTTTCGGTGCGGGTGGCCGGCATCAGCGGGACGCCACCACTTCGCTGTTGAGTTCGTTGAAGCTCAAGGTGGCGCTGTTACCCGAACCAGGCGCCATCGGGATGCCGGTGGCTTCGCTCACGGCCGTGTTGATGGCATCGACGCTCACCTGGCCATGGCGATCGAAGACGACGCGGCCGGAGCCGTCGATCACCACCACCTGGGGAATCAGGCCGTCCCAGTAGTGGGCGGGATCGGCCACGCCGCCATCGGGCCGGTTCTGGAGTGGATCGGTGACCAGGGGGATCAGGTCGACGGCGTTGCCCCAGACCCGCTGCAGCTCCGACACCACCGGCGAGAACTGCTTGCTGACGCTGCTGTCGTCGAGGTAGTAGACGAGCACCGCCACCCGGTGCTCGTCGAGGGACTGGGCCAGGCTGCTGCGGGGCGGCACCAGGGAGCCGTTACCGGCGTAGAGGGCGAAGATGTTGCCGTCGTAGCGGTCGTTCTCGAGGCTGGCCGCCGCCTGACCCGGGGCCCAGAACAGCCCCAGCACCACGGTCAGCAGCAGGGCCCAGAGGCCGGCGAAGGGCCGGGACAGCGAACGGGGCAAGGGGACACGGGCGGGTGGGCTCATTGTGCCGTGGTACCCGGCCGCCTCAGCGGTTGAGGCTGCGGCCCATCCCCTGGACGATGCCGCGGCCCACCAGGCCGATGGCCCGGCCGAGCACCTGGGTCAGCAGCACCACCAGCAGATCGCCGAGGCGCTTCAGGAGGCTGCGCAGCTGGGGGCCCAGGGCATCGCGGGCCTCCAGGGCCAGGGTGACCGCCTGCTGCACCCAGCCCAGCTGGCGCAGCTCAGCATCGCGGGGCTCGGTGAGGTCCACGCAGTCGATCGCGCCGTCGCCCAATCGGAACAGGGGACGCCGGCTCTCGTAGAGGTGGATCGGCCGCTCGAACCAGCTGGTCCAGCGCTGCTGGGCGTTGAGCTGGTTGCGCAGCCGTTCCAGGTTGCGGGTGGCGAGCAGCTCGGGGCGCAGCAGGTAGCGGCGCAGTTCGGGCCACTCGGCGCAGGCCGCCAGCACTTCGGCGCTGATCAGCTCGGCACTGCGCACCAGCCAGTTGCTGAGCAGCAGCTCCAGATACAGGACCGCCTGGGGCTCATCCGGCGCCACCAGCCGGCCGTCCACCAGCAGGGGACGGGCCTGCAGCAGCGGGCTGAGCATGGCGGCGGGATCGGGCAGCTCGAGGTCGTCGGCGTCGAGGCTGCTGCGGTGCAGCAGCGTCTCGGCCACCGGGCACAGCCGGCCCTCCATGGGCAGCTGCACGTAGGACCCGGCCATGGAGCGCAGGGCCTGCTGACGCAGCTCGGGCTGGAGTTCCCTCCAGAGCCGCTCCAGCTGCTCGCCGCGGGGATCGTCCTGCAGCAGGCGCTGGCGCAGCCGGTGGAACTGCTCCAGCAGCCCCAGCAGCAGGTCGCTGCGGCGGGAGGCATGGAGGCCGTCGAGGGCCAGCAGCTGGCCGCTGTTGTTGCTGGGGCCGGCGGCGGCCGCCGCCGTGAGCCGGCCCCGCAGAGCCTCCCAGAGGCCTTCGGCGGTGCGTTGTCGCAGGGTGATCGCCACACCAGGGGTGGGGGCGGTTGGCGCCCCATCGGGGCCATCGAGGGGCTGGCTCCAGGCCAGGCTGACGGGCCCCCAGAGCCAGAGGAGCAGCCGCCGGGCCAGTCGCAGCTCCCGCACCCGGCCCTGCAGCAGCAGCAGAGGCAGCAGGTCGACCGGCGGCGGATCCAGCAGACGCAGGCATAGGCGCAGTTCGGCATCGATCTGCTGCAGGCCGCTCAGCAGCAGCCACTGACCCAGGCCCATCGGCACGGAGGGGCCCGGCTCGTCGCCCCGACGCGTCGCTGCAATGGCCAGCACCCGGCCGCCCGCCAGCAGCGTGGTGACCGCCTGCCGCAGGGTTTCGGCATCGGCCTGCTCGATCAGGCCCTGGGCCGGCAGCTGCAGCAGGACATCGCTGCTGTATGGGTGCTTGGAGGGCAGAAGCAGCAGCAGCGGCGCCGGATACCAGCGCTCCAGCAGCCGGCGGCTCTCGGCATCGAGGGCCTGGGGTTCGGGAAGGCTGCCGAGGCACCAGAGGACGAGCTGGGGTGCCCCCTGGAGCTCCCCACTGTCGACCACCACCCGGCAGCCACCCCAGCCATCGGGATCGGCGCTGGTGTCAGCAGCCTCCAGCCAGCTGGTGAGGCCCGCCCGCTCCAGGGGATCGGCGAACAGCAGCAGCTGGGGAAGGGGCTGTGCCGGACGTCGTCCCACGTTGCCACGAAACTGATCGCCCGACCTTACCCAAAGCGCTGGGCTTTCTCCAGTGCCGGGGCTTCAGGAGGGGCGGGGGCGGCCGGAGAGATGCAGGGTGTACGACTCGATCGCAAAGCCCGTCTGGTCCTCGATCTGCTGGAGGAGATGGTCGGGGAGGAGAACGTCGAGGTCGTGGATGGCGCCGGACTGGGTGCAGGTCAGATGGCTGTGGGGATCGGCGCGATAGCCATACAGCCGACCACTGGCCCGCTCGATGCATTCGATCACGCCGGCCGATTGCAGCGCCTCGAGATTCTGGTAGACGGACGTGTGGCCGATGTGGCGGCCCTGGTTGTTGAGCTTCTCGAAGATGTCGCGGGCGGAGAGATGGCTCTTTTCGTCCCAGAGAAGATCCAGCACCATGCGCCGCTGACGGCTCAGCCGCATGCCCAGCTCCCGGCAGCGCTGGTAGACGTCCTCCACATGGGACGGGGCTGTGGCCACCGCATGGCGATCACCGGCCTCGCCACGGCGGCCGGAGGCCGCGGAGGATGCGGTGGTCGTCGGAGAAGGCAAACGTTGCCGCAGAACACATTGGCTCTGTTATAGGGCAATTGCCTCATCACCGGTATGGACCTCGCTTCGGGGGCCGGCCGGCTTCAGGCGATCGGCAACTGCAACGGATCCTGCAACCGACCATCACCGAGGGCCTGCAGCGCCTCGGCCAGCTCCACCCGTCCGTCGTACAGCGCCCGCCCCACGATCACCCCGTCCACACCGAGGGGCTCCAGACTCAGCAGGCTGAGCAGGTCGGTGAGGCTGCCCACACCGCCCGAGGCGATCACCGGCAGGGAGGTGGCCTGGGCCATGGCCCGCAGGGCCGCCAGGTTGGGGCCCTCCAGGGTGCCATCGGTGGCGATGTCGGTGCTGATGATCGCCGCCACGCCGGTGCCATCCAGGCTGGCGGCCAGGGCCGTGGCCTCCACCGTGCTCTGCTCGATCCAGCCACGGGTGGCCACCTTGCCCTCGTTGGCATCGATCCCCACCACGATGCGGCCCGCATGGCGGGCCGCCAGGTCGTGCACGAGGGCCGGGTTCTCCACGGCGACCGTGCCCAGAATCACCCGGTCCACACCCCAGCCCAGCAGCTGTTCGGCCCGCTCCGCCGTCCGCACCCCTCCCCCCAGCTGCACCGGGATCTCCAGGGCCGCGGCGATGGCCTGAACGGCGCCGTCGTTGCGGGGTTCGCCGCTCCTGGCCCCGTCGAGATCGACCAGGTGCAGGCGCGTGGCCCCCTGGCGCTGCCACTCGCGGGCCTGGGCCACCGGATCGTCGCTGAAGCGGGTGACGCGGCCGTAGTCGCCCTGATGCAGTCGCACGCAATGCCCGTCGAGCAGATCGATGGCGGGGATGACTTGCATGGAAAGGGGGACAATGCCGCTGTCGGATCCATCCTGTGCCATGACGCTGCCCGGATGATGCGGACCTGATGGCCCCCTCCCCTCCCGACCTCGCCGCCCCCGACTTCGGACCTCTCCACCTCGCCCCGGACGACTGGCGCCGCCTCAGGGATGCGCTCCGCTACCAGGGCCGTGATCTCCATCACCGCTCCTACGCGGTGGATGCGCGGCGCCGGGAACTGCTCTGGGAGGAGATGGACCGCTGCCTGGCGCTGGCCGATCGCATCGAACGGCATCTCGAAAGCCTCGACGGGGCCGATGCAGCCTGAGAGGACAGGGCCCCTGCGGCTGTTCGGCCTGCTGCTGCTCTTCGCCGGCGCTGGCCCGGCGCCGGCCCAGCCCCTGGCGCCCCCTCCGCTGGCGCCGCCGGCCCCACCGCCGCGCTCCCTGCTGGGGCCCGATGGCCCCGATCCCCGCGACAGACCGCCCCCGCTGGCACCGCCGGGTTCGGTGATTCCGCCGATCAACCGCCCCGATCCCCGGCTGGAGGCGGCCCTGCGGGCCCGCCTGTTCGCCGGCCCGGTGGCGTCCCCCCCCGCGGCGGCCGGCGATCCCGACCAGACCGAGTGGGAGCAGGCCCGTGCCACGGCCACCCGGCCGGTCTGCGCCGACGTGGGGCCCCTGCGCTACCTGCACAACCGGGTCGACCTGGACGGCGACGGCCGTCTGGAGACCGTGGCGGTGGTGGTGGGCTCCTATTCCTGCTCCAGCGGCGGCTGCAGCCTGCTGATCTTCCGGGACAACGACGGCAGCCTGGAGCTGGTGGCGGAGAACGGCCTGTTCCAGTCGCCCCTGACGGTGGTCAGCAACCGCCACCGCGGCTGGCTGGACCTCACCATGCCCGCCAGCCTGCACGGCGCGCCCGACGGTCTCAAGGAGCTGCGCTTCGACGGCCGCACCTACCGGCCGGTGCCGCTGCCGGTGGCCGACGGCAGCGCCGGGCCGCCCGGAACGGTGCTGCTGGAACTGCTGCCGCTGCCGTTCGAGCGCCTGGGCCAGCCCCTCCCCTGCGGCCCCTGATCCGGACCGGCCGCTTGAATGGCGCTCACCGACGCGGCATGGCGATGAGGATCCTGGTGATGGGCGGCACCCGTTTCGTGGGGCGCCCCCTGGTCAACCGGCTGCTGGGCGCAGGCCATGAGCTCAGCCTCTTCACCCGTGGCCGCCAGCCGGTGCCGGCGGGGGTGGAGCATCTGCAGGGCGACCGCAGCAGCGCCGAAGGCCTGGCGGCCCTCCAGGACCGCCCCTTCGATGTGATCGTCGACAGCTCCGGCCGCACCCTGGAGGACACCCGCCAGGTGATCGAGCGCACCGGTCCCCCCTCCCACCGTCTGGTGTACGTGAGCTCGGCCGGGGTCTACGCCGACAGCGAGCTATGGCCCCTCGACGAGGACTCCCCCACCGATCCCCAGAGCCGTCACGCCGGCAAGCTCGACGCCGAAGCCTGGCTGCGCCAGGAGGGCATCCCCTTCACCAGCTTCCGGCCCACCTACATCGTCGGTCCCGGCAACTACAACCCGGTGGAGAGCTGGTTCTTCGATCGGATCGTGCACGGCCGGCCGGTGCCCCTGCCCGGTGACGGCAGCACCATCACCCAGCTGGGCCACGTGGCCGACCTGGCGGCCGCCATGGCCCGCTGCATCGAGGTGGAGGCCGCCGCCAACCGCATCTACAACTGCACCGGCTCCCAGGGCATCAGCTTCCGGGGCCTGGTGGCCGCCGCCGCCCGCGCCTGCGGCACCGATCCGGAGACGGTGGAGATCCGCAGCTTCGATCCCGCCGGCCTCGACAAGAAGGCCCGCAAGGCCTTTCCCCTGCGCCTGGCCCACTTCCTCACCGACACCCACCGGGTGCGGCGGGAGCTGGCCTGGGAGCCGGCCTTCGACCTGGAGGCCACCCTGGCCGACAGCTACACCAACGACTACGCCCTGCGGATGCCCACCACGCCCGACTTCAGCGGCGACGAGGCCCTGCTGGGGTGAGGGGCCGCCCATGGACAGGCAAGCGACTTCAAAGTCCAGGGCCCGTGACACCGCAACGATGAACTCTCCATCGACGCGGTTCAACACCTTTCTGGCTCCATGGCGCCGGAAGCCGCCATGCCGTCGCCAAGGATGTGACCGGACAGCAGCCTGATGTTCATATGCAGACAGAGGCCAGCCTGCATCCAGGCGTGGAGACCTGACCGGTAGATTCCCAGGCTTCTTTCGATGCCGAAATGATGACGGAGAGGAACCCGGTTGGCTTGTATCTGATTGGTCTCGTTGCCGCCACGGGCCTGATCCATCAACCGGCATCCGCTCAGTCGATAACGCGATCCGCAGTCTTCTCACCCGTCCTGCAAGTTGATGGCGGATCGGCAAGCACGTCTCTCGATTTCTTCGGTTTCGGTGGCAATGTCGGTGGCATTTCCACAACCATCAACCTGACAAAGTGTGATGACCCGATCAGTGCATCTGGGGTCTGCCAGGGTATCGGTTTTTCCTTTAACGACGAAATTCAACTTCAACTCCTGAGCCCAGCAGGAATTGCCAGAACTCTGGTTCCGGGAGGAGCTTTGGGTGGCCAGACACCGGGCGGTACAGCGACATGGACCTTTGCAGACAGCGCCGCATCCACGGTTTCTGGATCGACTCTGGAGACCGGATCATTCAGACCAACGGAGTCCCTTTCAGCTTTTCTCGGCCAGAATGGATCGGGCCTATGGACGTTGATCTTCACGGACTTGGCAGGGGGCGATCCCCTCTCCATCAACTCCTGGTTCTTGACGCTTCTATCGGAAGGGATCGTGCCAGGCAGCCCTGCCATCGCCAGCAGTCCCTACAGCACAACATTCGCCGGAGGCACGCTGATCGTGGAAGGGCCTGGCAGCTTTGCCACCAGCTACGTGGTCGGCAGCGCAGGCGGCAGCATTGATCTTAACGGAAATAACTCCACCTTCAGTGGGGTTTTCTCAGGTCCCGGAGCCCTGGCATTCATCAATTCCGGGCTTGCCGGAAGCACCAACCTCACCGGAATCAGCACATTCACCGGAGCTACAGTTGTTGGCAGCAACTCGACCGTCTTTGTCAACGGGTCACTGGCATCGTCCTCTGGCTTGACTGTGCAATCCGGAGGCACGGTTGGCGGAACAGGTTTCTTGCCGACAACAACGATCGAAAGCGGAGGAAAGATTGCACCTGGAAATTCAATCGGAGCCATCACGGTCGCCAACCTGAATCTCAATGGCGGTACCTTTGAAGCGGAGATTCAGGGCCCACTCAACGACCGCATCAACGTCATGAACAATGTGACGAACCTCACGGGCAATGTCCAGCTGGTCGCCTCTGGCGGGGGTGTGCCATGGCCTATTTTTTCCTATGTGCTGGTGGATGCATCCAACAGCATCGATTTCACCAATCTGAACGCTCTGACGTTGAATCAGAGTGGCGTCAACAGCGCACTGCTCAGTGCAGGCACGACCCTGGTTCAGGGGGCGGATGGAAATCCCAGGACCATCGATGTCCAGTGGAGACCAAGGAACGGTATTGGTCCCACAGGTTCTGCCATTCAGTTCCTCGGCCGGAATGGTGTCAACCAGTTGGCCACCGCTGGAGCCGTTGACCGCGTCTTCCAGAGACTGGCTCTTGCCACGACCAACAATGCCAACAGTCTCGGTATCCCCATCGGCCTCACCGGTTTCACGTCAGGTCAGGCCGTCGCTTCCGGGATCTCGCCAGACTTCCTCCTTGCGACATCCCAACTGCTGTCTCTGCCCTCCTTTGGGCAGCTCACGGCAGCGATCGATTCTCTCTCGCCCGAGCCCTACGCAGCCTTCCAGAGCGTGGGCATCGAAACATTGAAGCGGCAGAGAGAACTTCTCATGAATCAGGCTGGCCAATGCTCGGCAACGGGCTGGGTCGTCAACCCAGAGAAGGGCAAGACGGCAAACCGCCGCCATCAACCGCTCTGCGTCTTTGTCCAGGCAGCCAATGCGACAAGCAGCGTTCAGGGAAGCGGAGGACTGTCTGGATATGATTCCGGCATTTTCTCCAGCTTCTACGGAATCGAGTTCAAGCCGTCTGAGCAGTGGACGATTGGAGCCGCCTACGGCTATGGAACCTCTGCGCTCAACAATATGTCCCTGACCAACGCGATGGTGTCATCGAATGTCAACAGTGCTTCCATCTACGGGTTGTACAAACCATCAAGACATTGGAGTGTACGTGGCCTCATTGGGTACGCCAACTACAACACCACCGGAAGCCGAAATGTTGCTTTCATTGGGAATGGCACCCCCGTCCAAGGCTCGCTAGCCGGAGACGGTTACACTGTGGCATTGAATGCAGATTACCTGGTTAATCTTTCGAAGCCCTCCTCCAGAAGCCAGGTCCTTCTCAAGCCCTTCGTAGGTGTTGCCTGGGCAAGTTATGGACAGAGCGGCCTTACCGAGAGTGGTGGAGAGCCACTTAACCTCAGCATCGAAGGAAATCGTGCCGATAGCCTCGTCGGCACCATCGGCTTCGAACTTGCCTCAAGTCCGATTGCACTGAACAAGGCGAGAACTGCTGCCCTAACTCCGAAACTGGCTCTGGCCTATCAGGTGGATGCCCTTGCCAATGATGCCGGTAACCGGTCCTTGAGTTCTTCTCTTCCCTCGGCTCCTGCCGCGGGCAGCTTCGTGACCCAGGGTGAGAATCGTGGCACGAATACACTTTTGATCGACGGTGCGGTGGATATCCAGGTTTCCAGCCATACAAACCTGTACGTCAGTGTTGGCTATGAAGTCTTCTCGACAGGCTCTCAATTCACCTACGGAGGCGGCGTCAAGGTGAAGTTCTAGTTTGTTGGTCCGGATCAGCGGAGTGGAAAGCCCATCCCCACGGGCTTTCAGACCCGCTGACCCGCCCGCAGGTACCCCAGGGCCGAGCTGAGCGCCAGCAGCAGCGACGGCCAGAACAGCCACCAGCCTGCGGCCTGCAGGGCGGCCACCAGCCCGGCCCCCTGACCCAGGCCCCAGGCCGGCGGCCAGAGCAGCAGCAGCAGGGAGAGGAACTGCAGGATCGTCTTGGCCTTGCCCCCCAGCGAGGCGGGACCGCCGCTGCCCTGGCCGGCCCGCCAACCGGAGATCAGCAACTCCCGGGCCAGCAGCAGCCACACCGCCCACAGCGGCAGGCCGCCGGTATGGGCCAGCCAGAGCAGCGGGGCGCTGATCAGGATCTTGTCGGTGAGCGGATCGAGCCGTGCCCCCCACACCGACCCACCGCCGGCACGGCGGGCCAGGGCGCCATCGGCCCAGTCGCTCAGGCCGCCCAGCAGCAGCAGCACCCAGGCCAGGGCGGGCCGTCCGCCGGCCAGGGCCAGCAGCAGGGGCAACCCCAGCACGGCCCGGGCAAGCGTCAGCAGATCGGCGAGGCGTCGCAGGGGAGGGGTCCCGTTCACCAGCAGAATGCCATCACCGAGGAGATCCGCATGGTCGTCGAGCGCAGCGTGGCCGAGGTGATGACCAGCCCCGTGCTGAGTGTCACCACCACCACCCCCCTGCAGGAGGCCGTGCAGCTGATGAGCGACCACCACGTCAGCGGCCTGCCGGTGCTCGATGAGCTCGGAGCCCTGGTGGGGGAACTCAGCGAGCAGGACCTGATGGTGCGCGAGAGCGGCTTCGATGCCGGCCCCTACGTGATGCTGCTCGATGCCGTGATTTATCTGCGCAACCCGCTCGACTGGGACAAGCAGGTGCACCAGGTGCTGGGCAGCACCGTGGGCGATGTGATGGGCTCCAAACCCCACAGCTGCCCCGCCACCACCACCCTTCCGGCGGCTGCCCGCCTGCTGCACGACCGGGGCACCCAGCGGCTGTTCGTGCTCGACGACCAGGAGGCCCTGGTGGGGGTGCTCACCCGTGGCGATGTGGTGCGGGCCCTGGCGGCGGCAGGTTGAGCCTTTCTGCTTGCGTTCAGGCGACACGCCGGGCCCGCCGGCTGGAGGCCTCCCTTCCGGGTTTCCAGCTCACGACGGCACCATCGGCCACCAGCCAGAGCGCCTCACCGTCGGGACAGGGATAGCCGCCGGTGAGGGCGCCGAACGACGGCAGCACCAGCTGCTCCAGGGCCGGGTCGTAGGCGAAGCAAGGCAACCGCAACCGGTCGGCGCCACGGCCCACCAGGGCCACCGGATGGCGGTGGCCACAGACATTCAGCCGGCCGGCCGTGGGCTCCGGGGCATGGCTCAGCCACAGGGGGCCCATGGTCAAGGAGGGCTCCTGGACCAGGCCCTCGAGCCAGCTGCCCCGTTCGTGGTTGCCGCCGATCAGCCGCAGGGGACAGCCCAGCAGGGAAGGCAGGGCCGCCAGCTTCTGGCGCAGCTCCTGGGTGAGTCCGAGGCGGCTGTGGATCAGGTCGCCGAGCACCACCACCAGGCGGGGCTGGAGCCGATGGGCCACCGCCAGCAGGGCATTGAGGGTGGCGGCATCCCCGTCGCTGGGCAGCGGGATGCCCTGGCACTGGAACGATTCCGCCTTGCCCAGGTGCAGGTCGGCCAGGAGCAGCAACCCCTGCTGCGGATCCCAGAGGACCTTCTCCGCCAGCAGCTCCAGGCGGTGGCCCCGCCAGTGGAAGGGAGCGGCGGCAGGAGGGTTCACGCCGGAGAGTTCGGGGCGCCGTGGAGGGTGACGGACATGGCGCGATCGGTGGGCGAAGCGTAACGCTGGCATTCTCTCCGCCCAGACTCCCAGGAGCAGGGCCCGCGCCGATGACGTCCACCCAGCAGGATGCGGCCGAGAACGCCAGGGCCGCTCTGCTGCGGCTGGCGCCCTATCTGCTGGGCCGGGTCCGGCGGGGCGTCGTCGGCAGCAGCCGCTACGCCCAGAAGCTGCGGGAGGCGATCCGCGACGCCGCCGCCGATGGCTCTGGCGGCCCCGTGCTGATCAGCGGCGAGCCAGGGCTGGAGAAGGACAACATCGCGGCCCTGATCCACTTCGGATCCGCGGCCCGCAAGCAGCTGCTGGTGCAGCTCAACGCCGCTCTGCTGCGCCCCGACGGGGCGGAACTGTTCGCGGCCGGGGCCGATGGCCTCACCCTGCTCGACTGCCTCGGCGCCGGCGGCCTGTTGCTCGATCAGATCGACAAGGCCGATCCGCAGCTGCGGTCGGCCCTGCTGGAGCTGGCCCGCAGCGGCCGCTGGGTCTCACCGGATGACGGCCGCGAGCGTTTCTTCCCGGGACGGGTGTTCCTCACCGCCGAGGCCACGGCGCCCGATTTCGATGCCTGCTGCCGCCACATCCGGGTGCCGCCTCTACGGGTGCGGCGCCAGGACCTGGGCGAATGGTTGCGCTACGGGGTGCGCCAGAAGGCGCGCAGCCTGGGCTGGGCGACCCCACCCGCGGTGAGTGAGGGGCTGGTCAAGCGGCTCCAGACCTACGACTTCCCCGGCAACATCCGGGAACTCACTCTGGTGATCGAGCGGGCCCTGCGCCAGTGCGCCGACGACCGGCCCGCCGTCCTGCCCGACGAGGTGTTCTGGACCGGTCGCCGCTCCCAGCGCGCCCGCTTCGATCTCTGGCGCTGGAAACCCCAGCTGCGGGACCTGATGCGGTCGCCGCTGCTCTGGAACGGCCTGTTGTTCGGCGTGGTGAGCTGGGTGTTCGTGCTGGTGAACCTCTGGCTCTGGTTCGGTCCCCAGGACCGGCAGCACAACGGGGCCCTGAACATGTTCTGGGCCTGGTGGTGGCCCGTGATCCTGCTGACCTACCCGGTCGTGGGCCGGCTGTGGTGCTCGTTCTGCCCCTTCATGGTCTGGGGGGAGATCAGCCAGCGGATCGCCGGGGCCCTGGGCTGGCAGCCCGCCCGCTGGCCCCGGGGCGACAGCGATGCCTGGGCGGCTCCGATCCTGGCGGCCGGCTTCGCCGCGATCCTGCTCTGGGAGGCGGTATGGAACCTGGAGAATTCGGCCTGGCTGAGCAGCTGCCTGCTGCTGCTGATCACCCTTGGGGCCGTGGTCGGTTCGCTGCGCTTCGAGAAGCGCTTCTGGTGCCGCTATCTCTGTCCGGTGGGGGGCATGAACGCCCTGTTCGCCAAGCTGGCGATCAGTGAGCTGCGGGCCCAGGCGGGGATCTGCAGCGGCAGCTGCACCTCCTACGCCTGCTTCAAGGGGGGGCCGGCCGAAGGCGAGGGCCTGGCCACGGCCGGCTGTCCCCTGGGCACCCATCCGGCCCACCTGGAGGACAACCGCAACTGCGTGCTCTGCCTCACCTGCGCCCAGGCCTGCCCCCATCGCTCGGTGCAGCTGAGGCTGCGGCCTCCCGCCGCGGATCTGCAGCGGGACATGGCCCCACCCGCCGGGGAGGCAGGCCTGATCCTGGTGCTGGCCGGTGGGGTGTGCCTGCACCATTGGCAACGGCTTCTGGGTGGCGTGGCCCTGGCTCCGGCGAACCTGCATGACGGTCCGCTGCTGCCACGGCTGGCCTTCGCGGCCCTGGCCCTGGCCCTGCCGGCGGGGGCCTTTCTGCTGGTCCGCCATCTGCGCGGTTGGGGACGACGTCCGGAGGTCGCGGCCTCCCGGTTGCGGCTGTCCCTCTATGCGCTGTTGCCCCTGCTGTGGGCCCTGATGCTGGCTGACCATCTGCCCCTGGGCATGGCCGAGGGGGGGCTGGTGCTGCCGGTCAGCGCAAGCCCCTGGTGGCCCCAGCTGGCTGCCCGCTTGCCCGGATGGAGCGCCGACAGCCATGTGATCGCCTTCTGCCAGAGCCTGGTGGTGGCGGTGGGTGTGGCGGGTTCGGTGGTGCTGCTGCGGCGACTGCTGCAGCCCCTGCGCTGGAGCTGGCTGGCCCTGGGCTGGCTGGCACTGGGGCTTGGGACCGGTGGCCGCTGGCTGGTGGCCGGCGGCTAACGCCCGCAGACCCGATGCAGGTCGCTGTCGCTGTAAAGCGCCACGGGCGCATCAGCCGGGCTCTCCTGCAGCCGTTGCTTCTTGGTGAGGTAGAGGGCAGCGCCGAGGCTGTTGCCCAGCAGCACCCGAGCGCTGCCATGGCTGCCGCGCCAGGCGTTGCAGGTGGAGAGGGTGTCGAAGGCCAGGGCGGCGGGAGGAAGGGCGGCCGCCAGCAGGGCGGCCCCGCCCAGGGCCAGCACCACGGCCAGGCCCATCTGGCTGCGGCGCACGGCCGCTCCCGGCGCCGGACCCAGCCAGCAGCCATCGGCGATGGCGGACACGTGGCGCACCTGGTGGGGCCGCCCCAGATAGACCCAGGCGTGGCGGCCGTCGGCCAGGGCCAGGGGCCGGCGGTCGTAGAGGCGGGGGTAGCCCTCCAGCCGGTCCAGCCGGGCCAGACCGGCGGCATCCACCCC
>NZ_NQKY01000018.1:0-45345 GCF_002252675.1 Synechococcus sp. BO 8801
CCGCTGGCAGGGCCTGCGGCCCCGCCCCGTCGGCCGGCCGGCCCCCCTGCTGGAGCAGCCGGCCCCGGGGCTGCTGCTGGCGGGCGGCCACTACCGCAACGGCATCCTGCTGGCGCCGGCCAGCGCCGCCTGGGTGGCCGGGCAGATCGAGAGCCGCCCCACCGGCACCTGAACACCGCGGCAGGCCATGAAAAAAGCCCCCCGAGGGGGGCTTGGTGCCGAGCGATCCGGGCCGGGCGGCCCGGGGATCACTTGCTCTCGGTGAACTCGGCGTCGATGACGTCATCGGCGGCGGAGGCGGTGCCGTTGCCATTGCCACCGGGGGCGGCCCCGGCGGCGGCACCTTCGGCCCCGGCCTGCTGGTACACGGAGGCACCGGCGGCATAGAGAGCCTTCTGCAGCTCCTCGAGGCTGGCCTTGATGGCCGGGGAGTCGTCCTTCTCAAGGGCCTCCTTGAGGTCCTTGGCGAAGCCCTCCACCTTGGCCTTGTCCTCGGCGCCCACCTTGTCGCCGAGCTCGCCCAGCTGCTTCTCGGACTGGTAGATGAGGGTCTCGGCCTGGTTCCTCAGGTCGATCTTCTCGCGCTTCTCCTTGTCGGCGCTTGCGTTGGCCTCGGCGTCCTTCACCATCTTGTCGACTTCGTTGTCGCTGAGGGTGGAGGCGCCGGTGATCGAGATGCTCTGCTCCTTGCCGCTGCCCTTGTCCTTGGCGGTGACGCTGAGGATGCCGTTGGCGTCGATGTCGAAGGTGACCTCGATCTGGGGCACGCCACGGGGGGCGGGGGGGATGCCGTCGAGGCGGAAGGTGCCCAGCGACTTGTTGTCGGAGGCCATCTCACGCTCGCCCTGCAGCACGTGGATCTCCACGTTCGTCTGGCCGTCGACGGCGGTGGAGTACACCTCCGACTTCTTGGTGGGGATGGTGGTGTTGCGGGTGATCATCTTGGTCATCACGCCGCCGAGGGTCTCCACACCCAGGGAGAGGGGGGTGACATCGAGCAGCAGGATGTCCTTGACCTCGCCGGCCAGCACACCGCCCTGGATGGCGGCACCCACGGCCACCACCTCATCGGGGTTGACGGTCTGGTTGGGGGTCTTGTTGGTGATCCGCTTGACCAGCTCCAGCACCGCGGGGATGCGGGTGGAACCACCCACCATGACGATCTCGTCGAGCTCGCTGGTGGAGAGCTTGGCGTCCTTGAGGGCCTGCTCCACCGGCACCCGGCAGCGGTCGATCAGCTTGGAGGCGAGCTCCTCGAACTTGGCCCGGGTGAGGGTGAGGTCGAGGTGCTTGGGCCCTTCGGGGGTGGCGGTGATGAAGGGCAGATTGATCTCGGCCTGGGTGGCGCTGGAGAGTTCGATCTTGGCCTTCTCGGCCGCCTCGGTGAGGCGCTGCAGGGCCTGCTTGTCCTGGCGCAGGTCGATGCCTTCGTTGGCCTTGAAGTTGTCGGCCAGGTGATCGACGATCACCTTGTCGAAGTCGTCGCCGCCGAGGTGGGTGTCACCGCTGGTGGAGAGCACCTCAAAGACGCCATCGCCCACTTCCAGCACGGAGACGTCGAAGGTGCCGCCGCCGAGGTCGAAGACGAGGATGCGCTCGTTGCTCTTGCGATCCAGGCCGTAGGCCAGGGCCGCGGCGGTGGGCTCGTTGATGATCCGCAGCACTTCGAGGCCGGCGATCTTGCCGGCGTCCTTGGTGGCCTGGCGCTGGGAGTCGTTGAAGTAGGCGGGGACGGTGATCACCGCCTGGGTGACGGTTTCACCCAGGTACTTGCCGGCGTCCTCGGCCAGCTTGCGCAGCACTTCGGCCGAGATCTCCTCGGGGGCGAACTGCTTGCTGAGCACCGGGCACTTGATCTTGACGTTGGAGCCGGCCTTCTCGACGCCGTAGCTGACTTCCTTGGACTCCTCGTTGACCTCATCGACCCGGCGGCCGATGAAGCGCTTGACGGAATAGAAGGTGTTCTCCGGGTTCATGACCGCCTGGCGCTTGGCGATCTGTCCGACCAGCTTGTCCTGGTTCTTCGTGTAGGCCACCACCGACGGCGTCGTGCGGAAGCCCTCGGCGTTGGCGATCACCGTGGGCTTGCCGCCCTCCATCACGGCGACGCAGCTGTTCGTGGTGCCGAGGTCAATACCGACGACCTTGCCCATGGATGACCACCTCCTGGTGTGGATGAAGTTCTGACTGGAGCCATCTTCCGCATCCAGGGTTCACCCAGGCGAGGGGTGGTTCCCGAACCGGTGCCGTACCGGGAAGGGGGTCTGGGCCTGTCGGAGCCTGGGATCCGGCGGACCTACGGTCGGGCGGCAGCTGCCCATGCGAGCCCATGCCAACCCCACAGGCAGCACCGGTGATCGGTGGTGGCACCGCCCTGGCGGGGGTGCTGGGGGATCCGGTGCGCCACTCCCTTTCACCGGCGATGCACAACGCCGCCATCGCCGAGCTGGGCCTCGACTGGGCCTACCTGGCCCTGCCGGTGGCGGCCGCGGACCTGGCCGTGGTGCTGCAGGGGCTGGAGGCGATCGACTGCCGCGGCCTCAACGTCACCCTGCCCCACAAGCAGGCCGCGGCCGCCCTGGCGCGGGAGCTGACACCGCTGGCACAGCGGCTGGGGGCGGTGAACACCCTGGTGCGACGGGACGGCGGCGGCTGGCTGGGCGCCAACACCGATGTGGAGGGGTTCCTGGCGCCGCTGCGGGGCCTGGCCGCCCGCGAGGCCCTGGTGCTGGGCTGCGGCGGCAGTGCCCGGGCGGTGGTGGCGGGCCTGGTGGAGCTCGGCCTGGGCCGCATCCGGGTGGCGGGCCGCGACAGCACCCGCCTGGGCCGCTTCCTCGCCTCCTGCGCCGACTGGGCCCCCGGCCTGGAGCCCCTGGCCTGGGAACCCGGGGCGGACGGTCAGCCGGACCCCCTGGCCGAAGCGCTGGCGGGCGCCGATCTGGTGGTGAACACCACGCCCCTGGGCATGGCCTCCGGCGGGGATCCGGCGGCGGCGGCGCGCTCGCCCCTGGATCCCGCCCAGGTGGCCCTGCTGCGGCCGGCCGCCACGGTCTACGACCTCATCTACATCCCCCGGCCCACCACCCTGCTGCGCCTGGCCGCTGAACGGGGCTGCCGCACCATCGACGGCCTGGAGATGCTCGTGCAGCAGGGGGCCGCCTCCCTGCGGCTCTGGAGCGGCCGGCCGGACGTGCCGGTGATCGCCATGCGGGACGCCGCCCTGGCCAGGCTGGGGGCCCCCTAGCCTGCGGGGACCGTCCACACCCGAGCCAGCGCCCCCATGGAAGGTCCTCCGATCTGGCAGCGGCTGCTGGGAGCCCTGGCCTACCTGCTGCCCCTGAGCGACGCCCTGCGCTTCGGCCAGGCCCTGTTCGACATGTTCCCGCTGCTGGGGTGGCTGGCGCTGCCGGCCCTGCCCCTGGTGGTCCTGGAGCAGGCCATCCCCTTCGGCGGCCTGGTGCTGTTCCTGCTGCTGTTCCTGCTGGTGGTGCGCAACCCCAAGGTGCCCTACCCGATCCGCTTCAACGTGCTGCAGGCGATCCTGATCGACATCGTGCTGGTGCTGCTCAGCCTGGCCTTCGACACGGTGCTGGCGCCCCTGGGCGCCGGCTTCGCCATCCGCACCCTCTCCAACACGATCTTCCTGGGCACGGTGCTGCTGGTGCTGTTCTCGGTGATCCAGAGCCTGCGGGGCAAGGAGGCCGACATCCCCACCGTCTCCGAGGCGGTGCGGATGCAGCTCTTCTGAAGGGGGCCACGGCGCTGCGATAAGGTCTTGGATCCGTCGCTGACGGGCCCCGGTGCCCTTCAGCCCCTCCACAGGCGACCATGACGCAGCCCTACTACGAAACGATGTACATCCTCCGGCCGGACATCCCGGAGGAGGAAGTCGAGACCCACGTCGCCAAGTACCGCGACATCGTCGTCGAGGCCGGCGCCGAAGTGCTCGACACCCAGATGCGCGGCAAGCGCCGCCTGGCCTACCCGATCGCCAAGCATCGGGAAGGCATCTACGTGCAGCTCAACCACAGCGGCAACGGCCAGCAGGTGGCCCTGCTCGAGCGGGCCATGCGTCTCTCCGAGGACGTGATCCGCTACCTGACCGTGATCCAGGACGGCCCCATGCCCCCGCCCCGCAGCGTCCCCGGCGCAGCGGTCGAAGTGGCCCCCACCGAAGCGGCGACGGCCTGATCCGGCTTGTTCTCCGCTGATCACTGGGCCTACATTCCCCCCAATGGGTGCTAGGCGATGACTGCGACGGACAAGTCCAAAGCCGGCGAGGAAGCCGGCGAGGAGGTCGGCCCGGAAGGCAGACCAGCGTCCCGTGGCCTGCCGGCCCAGCCGGCCTTTCCGCCCACCAGCTGGCCGGCCAGCCCGGCGCCGCCGGCGGCGAGTGTCCTGACGCCCGGCCAGCCGGTGGCCTCCGTTCCGGTGCCACCGCCGGCCAGCTTCAGTTTCGGAGAAGTTCCGGCCGTTGCGGATCCGGCCCCCATGGCCGTCGAGCCCGTCACTGACGACCTGGGGCCTGCCGTGGAGCCCGTCCCGCCGACATCAGCGATGCCGGCGGCAGCACCGGCGGTGGCCACGGCCAAGCCCACCAGCCTGGCGATCACCACCACCGGTCCCGACGCCCAGCAGCTTGAGATGGAGCTGGCCGCCGCCCGGGATGAGCTGAAGGCCCTGCACGAGATGCTGGAAGACCTTCCTGAGATCTTCGAGCGCAAGTTCCAGCAGCGCCTGGCCACGGTGATGGAGCACCAGAAGCACCTGCTCGCCGACAACCAGGCCCTGCGGGACCGGCTCTACAGCCTCAACCCCGCCGCGGCCGATGGGCCGCCCCCGGGCTCAGGCCGCCCCCAGCCCCTGCTGCTGCCCACGGTGGCCAGGAAGCAGGGCTGGGGCCAGGCCCTGAAGCGGGCCCTGCGGCTGGGCGGCGAAGGGGCGCCCCAGAAAATCAGTCGCCACGACGACGGGCGGCCCATAACCGCGTAGGCATCCCCCACACGTAGATGAAGCCCTCGGCGGCCCGGTGGTCGAAGAGATCCTCCGCGCCGTAGGTGGCCATGTCTGGCACATAGAGGCTGTCGCTGGCGCTGGAGCGCCCCACCACGGTGGCGCTGCCCTTCTGAAGCCGGATCCGCACCAGGCCGTTGACCGTGGCCTGGGTGCGGTCGAGAAAGCCGTCAAGGGCGTCCTTGAGGGGACCGAACCAGAGGCCCTGGTACACCAGATCCGCCCAGCTCATCTCGATCTGGCGCTTGTAGCGCAGCACGTCGGCAGCCAGGGTGAGGCTCTCCAGCTCCTGGTGGGCGCGGATCAGCAGCAGCAGGCCCGGGGTCTCGTAGATCTCCCGGCTCTTGATGCCCACCACCCGGTTCTCGATCATGTCGAGACGGCCGAAGCCATGGGCCCCCGCCAGGGCATTGGCCCGGCGGATCAGGGCCACCGGATCGAGGCGCTCGCCGTCGATGGCCACCGGATTGCCCTGCTCGAAGGCGATCTCCACCACCTGGCCTTCGGCCGGGGCGTCCGCCACCGACCGGGTCATGGCGTAGACCTCCTCCGGCGGCTCCACCATCGGATCCTCCAGGGGGCCGGCCTCGATGCTGCGGCCCAGGAGGTTGAGATCGATGGAATAGGGGGACTTCTTGCTCACCGGCGCCGGGATGTCGCAGCGCTCGCCGTAGGCGATCGTCTCCTCCCGGCTCATGCCCCACTCCCGGGCCGGGGCCAGCACCTTGAGGTCGGGGGCCAGGGCGCCGATGGCGACGTCGAAGCGCACCTGGTCGTTGCCCTTGCCGGTGCAGCCGTGGGCCACCGCGTCGGCCCCCACCTCGCGGGCCACCTCGACGAGGCGGCGGGCGATCAGGGGGCGGGCCAGGGCCGTGGAGAGGGGGTAGCGCCCCTCGTAGAGGGCATTGGCGCGGATCGCCGGGAAGGCGAACTCGCGGATGAAGGGATCGATCAGGTCGTCCACCCGCGACTGGCTGGCGCCGGCCGCCAGGGCCTTGAGACGGATCGGCTCCAGCTCGTCCCCCTGGCCGAGGTCGGCGGCGAAGGTGATCACCTCCTTCACCCCCCACTCGCGCATCAGGTACGGGATGCAGACGCTGGTGTCGACACCACCGGAATAGGCGAGCACCACCCGCTCGGCACGCGGTGTGCCCATGGGCGATTCAGCGCCCGCCCCCTGCTGCCCCAACGTCGCCATCCGTGCCGCTCCTGCGCTGTGGCGACCGATTCTGGCGCCTGGGGGTCATTCTCCCCCCTGGTCCGCCGGCGGCAGCCGCCAGCGCAGCAGCACCACCAGGGCCAGCAGCAGCGGCGGCCCCAGCACCAGGGCGGCCACCACCGCCGGCTGGACCGGCAGGGGCTGGGGCCAGCGCAGGCCGGCGGCGGCCAGCAGGGTGCTGAGCAGGAGGGCCGCCGACCAGAGACGGCCCACCTCCAGGAACTTGGCTGGGGTCATGGGGGCGGCGCGATAGAGTGGTGAGTCGGTCCTTGACGACCCAGCCTGACGGCATGAGCATTCTCGACACCATCAACCCCTCCCTGACCCGCTACCGGCGCAACGAGCCGGCGCCGGTGCTGCCGCTGCGGGATGAGCCCGATCTGCTGAGCCTGCTGGAGGCCAGCGGCCGCCTGGTCGCCGACGAGGAGACCGCCAGCACCGATGTGAGCACGGTGGAGGAGGAGGAGCTGTCGGCGCTGATGGGCGAGAAGGAGGATTACAACCCGGCCGACGAGCCCTCGGAGGAAGACTGGGAGGACTGACGGTCCGCTCCGGCTCCACCCTGCAGCATTTCCGATGGCCTCCCGCGACGGCCGCTTCCCTGCGGCCCTGCTCGCCCTGATCCTGCTGGCCGCCTGCCTGGCCAGTGATGCCCTGGTGGCCAATTCCATGCTGACCCTGCCGCTGGTGGTGGCGGCCCTGGTCAGCGCCGGGGTGGCGGCCCTGGGGGTGCCGCGCCTGCGGGCCCTGAAGCTCGGCCAGGTGATCCGGGACGAAGGGCCCCAGGCCCACCACAGCAAGGCGGGCACCCCCACCATGGGCGGCCTGCTGGTGGTGCCCGTGGGGGTGCTGGTGGGGGGGCTGATCAGCCCGGAGGATCCCCGCCCGCTGGCGGTGGCAGCGGTCACCCTGGCCTACATGGCGATCGGCGCCGTCGACGACTGGCGCAGCCTCACCCGGCGCACCAACACGGGCCTGAGCCCCCGGGGCAAGCTGCTGCTCCAGGCCCTGGCCGCCGTCGGCTTCCTGGTCTGGGCCCACCAGGGCGGCTGGCTGGGGGGCGGGGTGCCAGGGGATCTGGGGCTGCCCTTCGGCCGGGTGCTGACCCTCGGGCTGCTGATCTGGCCGCTGGCCCTGTTTGTGTTCCTGGCCGAGAGCAACGCCACCAACCTCACCGACGGGCTCGACGGCCTGGCCGCCGGCTGCGGCGCCATCGTGTTCACGGGCATGGGGCTGCAGTTGATGCTGCGGGGGCACGGGGGCGATCCGGTGCTGGCCGCCTTCTGCACCGCCATGGCGGGCTGCTGGCTCGGCTTCCTCAGCCAGAACCGCCATCCGGCCCGGGTGTTCATGGGGGACACGGGCTCCCTGGCCATGGGGGCCGCCCTCTCCTCGGTGGCCCTGCTGACCGACAGCCTCTGGCCCCTGCTGCTGATGGGCGGGGTGTTCCTGGCCGAATCCCTCTCGGTGATCCTGCAGGTGGGGGTGTTCAAGGCCACCAAGGGCCCCGACGGCCAGGGGCGGCGCCTGTTCCGCATGGCGCCGCTGCACCACCACTTCGAACTCGGTGGACTGCCGGAGCAGAGCGTGGTGCTCGGTCTCTGGGGCGCCAGCCTGATACTGGTGCTGGTGGGACTGGTGCTGCTGCCCTGAGCAGCCGCCCCCTGTCGTCGATCGCGGCGACCCTGCCTACCGATCCGTCGCACCCCCGGCCATGGCGTTTTTCACCTGGAAGGAAACGGGCCTCACCGCCGACTGCGCCAGCCTGGAGGCGATGGCGTCACGGTTCGAGGAGGCGGCGGCCCTGATGCGCCGCATGGCCGATGAGGGCTTCAAGGTGGAGCGCCACCCGGAGGGGCAGCGCATCACCCACCCCGATCCGGCGGTGTTCGGGGCCTACGGCTTCGTGAGCGAGGAATCGGCCGAGAGCCAGCTCACCCTGCTGGAGGAGCCCGGCGCCTGAGGGGGCCAGATGCGTGGGGGGCCCGGCCGCTCAGCGGCGCAGGTAGCCCACCAGCCACACCACCACGAAGGCCAGGGACGACACGCCCAGGTAGACCAGCGTCCAGGTCTGGAAGTCCGAGACGCTCCATCCGAAGGGCAGCAGCCCGTTGGCCGCGTCACCGGCGGTGCTGAAGGCGAGGATTCGGGAGGCCAGGGGGCCGAAGCCCTGGGAGATCACGGGGAGAGCCGCAGGCATCGCGGCACGTTAGGGGAAGGGGCGCGCGCCGCGTCAGGATCGCCTGATCCGCACCCCACCCCAGCCATGGCACCAGGCCCTTCCCCCTTCCCGCGGACGGTGATGCTGCTGGGCAGCGGCGAGCTGGGCAAGGAGGTGGCCATCGCCGCCCAGCGGCTCGGCTGCCGCGTCATCGCCGTCGACCGCTACGCCGGTGCCCCCGCCATGGCGGTGGCGCAGGTGAGCGAGGTGGTGGCCATGGCCGACCCCGACGCCCTCAAGGCGGTGGTGCGGCGCCACCGGCCCGATGTGGTGATTCCGGAGATCGAGGCCCTGGCGGTGGATGCCCTGGCCGAGCTGGAGGCGGAAGGTCTCACCGTGATCCCCACCGCCCGGGCCACGGCGGTGACCATGAACCGCGACCGCATCCGTGACCTGGCTGCCGCCGGGCTGGGGCTGCGCACCGCCCGCTTCGCCTATGCCGAAAGCGCCGCCGAACTGGCGGCGGCGGCGGCGCCCCTGGCCTGGCCCGTGGTGGTGAAGCCGGTGATGAGTTCCTCGGGCAAGGGGCAGAGCGTGGTGCACGGGCCCGAGGCGATCGAAGCCGCCTGGGAGGCGGCGATGGCCGGTGCCCGGGGGGAGGGGGCGCGGGTGATCGTCGAGGAGTTCCTGCGCTTCAGCCTGGAGATCACCCTGCTGACGGTGCGCCAGTGGCAGGGGCCCACCCTGTTCTGCCCGCCGATCGGCCACATCCAGGAACGGGGCGACTACCAGTGCAGCTGGCAACCGGCCCGGCTGGGGGAGGAGCAGCTGGCGGCGGCCCAGGCGATGGCCCAGGCCGTCACCGACGACCTGGGCGGCGCCGGCCTGTTCGGGGTGGAGTTCTTCCTCTGCGGTGAGCCCGGCCGCGAGGAGGTGGTGTTCTCCGAGCTCTCACCCCGGCCCCACGACACCGGCCTGGTGACGCTGGTGGGCCAGAACCTGAGCGAATTCGAGCTGCACCTGCGGGCGGTGCTGGGGCTGCCGATCCCAGAGATCCGCAGCCTCGGAGCGGCGGCCTCCCGGGTGATCCTGGCCGGAGCGGACGTGCCTCCGGGAGCCGGAAGCCCCAGCTATGTGGGGCTGGAAGAGGCCCTGGCGGTGCCGGACACCCAGGTGCTGATCTTCGGCAAACCCGAGGTCCGGCCCTGGCGGCGCCTGGGGGTGGCCCTGGCCCGCGGCGACGATGAGGCGGACGCCCGCGGGCGCGCCGATGCGGCCGCGGCCCGCGTGCAGGTGCAGACCAGCCGATAAACCGCCACCACCACTGGTTTTTCGCCGCTTTGAGCCCTATGGTGCGCCCCTGCGGGTAGCACAATGACTCAGGCCCATTCCCCCTCGAGGCTCCCTCGCTCCCGGAAGACCCGGCAGAAGAGGGAACTCGGGGCGGTGGCGCTGCCTGAGAAGACCAGCACCAGGCCCGATCCGAAGCAGCGGCCCCCGGCGCCGCACCGGTCCCGCCGCCGGCCCCTGCTCACCTTCGGCGTCGGCGTCGCCGTCGGAGCCTTGATGGCGGGCCCCCTGCCGGCACGGATCGCCCCGTTCCTGGCGGGTCTGATCCCCAGCTCGCGGGGCATCGGCGCGGTGCTGAATCCCCTCACGATCGAGAACCGCCCGATCCTCGTGCTCGGCCGCGATGCCGTGGGCGAGAACACCGACGTGATGTTCACGGTGCGGCTCGATGGCGACATCACCCACATCACCCAGGTGCCGCGGGACACCTTCATCGAATCGCCCCAGCTGGGGGTGGTGAAGGCCAACTCCCTGTTCGCCCTCGGCGGCATCCAGACCGCCAAGGCGGAAGTGGGCACCCTGCTCGCCACCCCGGTGGAGCGCTACCTGAAGGTGAACCTCGACGCGGTCAACAAGGTGGCCGAAGCCCTCGGGGGCGTCGAGGTGGATGTGCCCAAGCGCATGTACTACGTCGACAACGCCCAGGGCCTCTACATCGACCTCTACCCCGGTAAACAGCTGCTGAAGGGCAAGGACCTGGAGGGTTTCCTGCGCTTCCGTCACGACGAGCGGGGCGACCTGGGCCGGATGGAACGCCAGCGCCAGGTGATGGCCGAGGTGTTCAGCAAGCTGGCCCAGCCGGCCACGATCGCCAAGCTGCCGGCCCTGCTGGAGATCGCCGGCAATGACATGGTCACCGACCTGTCGCCGATCGAGATGACCCAGCTGATGTCCGCCCTCGGCAAGACGAAGCTGAGCACCCAGCGGGTGCCCGGCCGGCTCTACTGGCACAACGACCTCAGCTACTGGATGCCGGACAGCAACCAGGCCTACCCCAGCGGCAGCGGCGAAGAGCCGCTGCCCTGAGGCCTCAGGCGGCCGGGCCCCGGCCGTCGTCCGGGGTGCGCCAGCCGGCGGTGAGCTCGGCCAGCAGCTGGGCCAGCCCCTCCTTCTTCGGCAGGTCGGCCTCCGCCGCCCACTCGATCTCCTGGATGCGGGCATCGGCGAGGCCCAGCAGCTCCACGAGATGGCGATAGGCCACCCGCTCCTGGGCGTTGATGCTGGACTCCGCCGGTGAGCGCCGGCCCACCCGCACCATCATGTAGCCGAGCTTCAGGGCCAGCTGGCGGTCGTCGGAGCCGGGCAGCTGGGTCACCAGATCGTCCAGGCCCGCCACCGGCAGCCGCTCGGCCAGAAAGGCCTCCAGCTGCGCGTCGCCGAGGCCATTGGGGCTGTCGCCCTGCAACTGGGTGGCCACCTGCTCGGCCAACAGCTCCCGCTCGGCGGTGGAGCATTCGCCGTCGGCCCAGGCGACGGTGCAGACGATGCGCAGCAGGGCCGCCTGGGTGGGGGTGAGTTCAGCCATGGGTCAGGCCGCGAGGGGGATGGGGGGATGCTGCTCCAGCACGTGCCGCAGGTAGCGGCCGGTGTGGCTGGCGGCGTTCTGGGCCACGGTCTCGGGGGTGCCGACGGCCACGATCTGGCCCCCCTTGTCACCGCCTTCCGGTCCGAGGTCGACCAGCCAGTCGGCACAGCGGATCACATCGAGGTTGTGCTCGATCACCAGGATCGAATTGCCCTTGTCCACCAGACGCTGCATCACGTCCATCAGCTTGTGGACGTCGTAGAAGCTGAGGCCCGTGGTGGGCTCGTCGATCAGGTAGAGGGTCTTGCCGGTGGCGCGGCGGGAGAGCTCGGTGGCCAGCTTCACCCGCTGGGCCTCACCGCCGGAGAGGGTGGGGGCGGGCTGGCCCAGCTTGATGTAGCCGAGGCCGACGTCCACCAGGGTGCTGAGACGCTCGCCGGCCTGGGGGATGGCGGCGAACACCTCGGCGGCCTGCTCCACCGTCATCTCCAGCACATCGGCGATGGTGTGGCCCCGGAACGTCACCTGCAGGGTTTCGCGGTTGTAGCGGGCCCCCTTGCAGACGTCGCACTGGACATAGACATCGGGGAGGAAGTTCATCTCGATCACGTTCACCCCCTGGCCGCTGCAGGCCTCGCAGCGGCCGCCCTTGACGTTGAAGCTGAACTGACCCACCTGGTAGCCGCGGGCCTTGGCCTCCACCGTGGCGGCGAACACCTGGCGGATCGGATCGAAGGCGCCGGTGTAGGTGGCGGGGTTGGAGCGGGGGGTGCGGCCGATCGGCGACTGGTCGATGACGATCACCTTGTCGATCGCCTTGATGCCCCGCAGCTCCTCAAGGCCGGAGGGGAAAGGCACCTTCATGCCGAGGCGGTTCTCCAGGGCCGGATGCAGCAGCTCATTCACCAGGGTGCTCTTGCCGCTGCCGCTCACCCCGGTGACGCACACCAGCCGGCCGAGGGGGATCTCCACGTCGATGCCCTGGAGGTTGTTGCGGGTGCAGTTGGCCAGGGTGAGCCGGCGGCTGCCGGCATCGCGGCGCTCGGCGGGGGTGGGGATGGAGCGGCGACCGCTCAGGTAGGCGCCGGTGAGAGAGGCCTCGGCGTTGAGCAGGTCGTCGAGGGAGCCCTCGGCGACGATGTGGCCGCCGTGGACGCCGGCACCGGGGCCGATGTCGACGAGGTAATCGGCGGCGCGGATCGTGTCCTCGTCGTGCTCCACCACGATCAGGGTGTTGCCCAGGTCGCGCAGCTTGGTGAGGGTGGCCAGCAGGCGGTCGTTGTCGCGCTGGTGCAGGCCGATGCTGGGCTCGTCGAGTACGTACAGGACGCCGGTGAGGCCGGCGCCGATCTGGGTGGCCAGGCGGATCCGCTGGGCCTCCCCGCCCGAGAGGGTCATGGCGGGCCGGTCCAGGCTCAGGTAGTCGAGGCCGACATCGAGCAGGAAGCGCAGGCGCATGCGGATCTCCCGCAGCACCAGGTCGCCGATCTGGATCTGGCGGCTGCTGAGCAGGGGCTCGGCCCCTTCGCTGGCCCCAACGCCCATCAGGGCTTCGATGCGCTCCAGGGTGACGGCCACGCTCACGGAGGTGAGCTCGTGGATGGCGTAGGGGCCCACCCGCACCGCCAGGGCTTCGGGCCGCAGCCGCAGGCCGTGGCAGCTCTCGCAGGGCACCAGCTCCAGGTACTTCTCGAGCTTCTGGCGCATGGATTCGCCGCTGGCATCGCGCAGCTGGCGCTCCAGGATCGGCAGGATCCCCTCGAAGGGCCGCACATAGCCCTCGCTCTTGCGGTAGCGGCTGTCGGCCTTGATGGCGATCGGCTCCTGGCTGCCCTGCAGCAGCACCGTGCGCTGGGCGTCGGTGAGCTGGTCCCAGGGGGTCTTGAGCTCGAAGCCGAAGGCCTCACCGACGCTGAACAGCAGGGAGAAGTAGTAGCTGTTCTCCTTGTCGCTCCAGGGGGCGATGGCGGCGTACACCGGCAGGGAGGGGTCGGGCACCACCCGCTCCACGGTGAACTTGCGCAGATGGCCGATGCCGTGGCAGTCGGGGCAGGCGCCGTAGGGGCTGTTGAAGGAGAACAGGCGCGGCGAGAGCTCCTCCATCACGGCGCCGTGCACGGGGCAGGCGAAGTTCTCGGAGTAGAGCCGCTCCCGCTCCACGCCCTCGGGCAGGGGTTCGTCGGCCTTGGGCACCACCTCCACCAGGGCCAGTCCCTCGCCGCGCTTGAGGGCGGTGCGCAGGGAATCGGTGAGGCGCTCGTTGATGCCCTCGCGGGCCACCAGCCGGTCGACCACCACCTCGATGTGGTGGGCGTGGTTCTTGTCGAGCTCGATGTTGTCGGCCAGCTCGCGCACCTCGCCGTTGATCCGCACCCGGGCGAAGCCCTCCGCCACCAGGCCGGCCAGCAGCTTCACGTGGGTGCCCTTCTTGCCCCGCACCACGGGGGCCAGCAGCTGGTAGCGGGTGCCCTCGGGCAGGGTGAGGATCTGGTCCACCATCTCGTCGATGGACTGGGGCTTGATCGAGCGGTCGCACTGGGGGCAGTGGGGTTCGCCGGCGCGGCCGTAGAGCAGGCGCAGATAGTCCTGGATCTCCGTCACCGTGCCGACGGTGGAGCGGGGGTTGTGGCTGGTGGACTTCTGGTCGATCGAGATGGCGGGCGAGAGCCCCTCGATCGCATCCACGTCCGGCTTGTCCACCTGGCCGAGGAACTGGCGGGCGTAGGCGGAGAGGCTCTCCACGTAGCGCCGCTGGCCCTCGGCGAAGATCGTGTCGAAGGCGAGGGAGCTCTTGCCGCTGCCGCTCACCCCGGTGAACACCACCATGCGGTTGCGCGGGATGGTGAGATCGACGTTGCGCAGGTTGTGCTGGCGGGCCCCACGGACCCGGATCACATCCTCGAGGCTGCCGCCGGTGAGGGTGCGCAGGGCCTGGTCGGGAGAGGGGACGGCATCCTCCGGCAGCTTGCCGGAGGTGCCGTTGCCGGGAGCCGCGCTCTTGCTGGAGGATCCGACGCGGGCACGGGGCATGGGGGGCGGTCGGCAGCCGATGAGTCTACGGGGGATGGCCCTGGGACAGGCTCAGGCCAGCGCCGGCAAGGGGGCGGCGGCGGCGCAGAGCTCCAGGCTCACCTCCCAGAGGCGCCGGCACTGGTCGGCATCGAGGGCGGCCGGGGCGATGCGCACCTCGGTGGGCCAGCCCCGCATGCCGCCGAACTGGTCGGGGCCGTAGTGGCCACCAGGCCTGGCCTCGGGCGCGGTGGCGGCGAACAGCTGGGGCAGGGCCCCCATGGCAGCGCTCTGGAACAGGGGATCCATCAGCCGGTAGGCGAGGGGCTCGAGGCGGGAGCCGGTGGCGGCGATCGAGGCGGGCTGGAGATTGGTGCGGGCGATGCCGGGGTGGGCGGCCAGGGAGAGAACGGGGCTGCCCTGGTCGGCGAGGCGCCGCTGCAGCTCGAGGGCGAACATCACATTGGCCAGCTTGCTCTGGCCGTAGGCCCGCCAGCGGTCGTAGCGGTGCTCGCCCTGGAGGTCGTCGAAGGCGATGCGGCCGAAGTACTGGGCCCCGGAGGTGACGGTGACCACCCGGGCACCGGGCCGGTTACGCAGCAGGGGCAGCAGGGCGAGGCTGAGGGCGAAGTGGCCCAGGTGGTTGGTGCCGAACTGGAGCTCGAAACCCTGGCGGGTGAGGCACCGGGGCGGCGCCATGACGCCGGCGTTGTTGATCAGCAGATCGAGGCGGCCGTAGCGCTCCGCGACGGTCCCGGCGGCGGCGGCCACGCTGGCCAGGTCGGCCAGATCCAGGGGCAGCACGTCGATGGCGCCGGTGGAGGACGCGGCGGTGAGCAGCTCCTCGCGGGCCTGTTCCGCCTTGGCCAGGGAACGGCAGGCCAGCAGCACGGTGGCGCCGCGGGCCGCCAGGGCCCGGGCCGTTTCCAGACCCAGGCCACTGTTGGCACCGGTGACCAGGGCAATCCGGCCGGACTGGTCAGGGATGTCGGCGGCGGTCCAGCGCATGGCGATCGGGAAGCGAAAAGCGTTTGGGGGAGAGCCGTCAGCCGGAGCCGTCCTCCTTCGCTGAAATCGTAACGGAATGTGACGGACCCGGTCCTTCGCGGCGCAGCAGGAAGAAGAAGGGGGTCTCCATGCCCTTGAGGTCCATCACCCCCAGCACGGTGTCGTCGTCCACCTTGCGGAAGACATCGTTGATGGGCAGGTGGTCGTACTGCATCGTGGCGCTCTCCACGCCGCGGTAGCGGGTCATCCGCAGCCGGGCCCCGGAGCGGCGTGTGCTGAACAGTGGCAGCAGCAGCTGGAACAGACGGCCGGCCAGCGGCGCGGTGGGGATCGGCACACGCCCGCTCAGGCGCAGCCCCGGCCCCATGGCCCTCGGCTCCAGGCAGGTGAGGCCGCCGCCGAGCGTGTGGAACACCAGCGGATGGACCTCCTCGGCGCTGTCGAAGCGCTTGCCATGCCAGTGGAAGGCCTCCAGGGCGCCGTCGAGCGGGTGGCCGGTGGGGACGCTCTCCCCCGTCCAGGCTCCGAGCATGAACGCGACCTCCACCGGAGGGAGGGCATCGAAGCGGGCGAAGGCCGCCTCCGTGCTGCTGGTGGTGCTGGTGCTGCTGGTGGCGGGGGGCGAACCCATGCCGGGTTCCGGCGTCAGGTCTCCATTGTCCGGCGCCGACGGGTGCCGCGCGGGGATTCCCCCCAGCGGCGGCGGTAGTCGGCAGCGGTGCCGCCGCAGGCCAGGAGTCCGGCAGCCTGCATCAACTCGGCGATGCTGCGGTGGTCCTGGTCGGCCTCCAGCAGGAGCTGTCGCAGGCGGCAGAGGCGCAGCCGCTTGGCCTCCGCCATCGGCGAGCGCCCCAGTTCCTCCTGGAAGCCGTACTGCAGGTTGCGGACGGAGAGGTCCATGGCCCGGCTCAGCTCCTCGATGCGGAAACGGTGGGTCAGGTGCTCCTGGATCCAGTCGCGGGCATCGGCCACGGCCTGGCGCCGACGCCGGGCGGTGATGCGTTCAGGGCCCTGGTCGCTGTCGGGGGGGTGGCACCACTGGTGCAGGGCCTCCTCCAGGGCCGCGGCGGCATGTTGCGAGCCCCCCGGCTCCCAGGCGGCGGCCCGGGCCAGCTGCAGCCCGGCCGCGATCAGCTGCCGGCTGGCGTGCCCCTGGTCGAGCAGCGGAGACGGCGGCGCCGCACCCCGGAGACAAGGCTGGGGAATCAGGATCGAGAGACCGGTGATGGCATCGCTGGTGCGCCCCCGCATGGCATCGCCCGGGCGGAACAGCAGGGCCATGCCCGGTTCCGCCACCCGCTCGACACCGTTGATCCACTCCTGGGTCAGCCCCCGGAGCGGTATCCAGAGCACCCCGTGGCCGCATTGCTCCCGCTGCAGTTCCAGCCGGCCGCGACCGCTGAGCAGCAGCACCTGGAACTCCTCCACGGCGCCGCAGCGGATCTGGGCCTCGAACGGCGGCGAGCCCGGCAACAACCGGCTGCGGTGATGGCCGAGGGTGCTGGCCACCAGGCTGTCCCACTGGCCGAACGCCCTGGTGTGCAGAACCGTGCGCAGGCCCGGTGCGTCCAGCAGCTGCCGCGGTTGCAGACCGGCCAAGGCGCTGGTGCGTGTGTCTCTGTTCTACAGCGACCAGCACAGGGCGTCCCGCTCGCCAATCAAGAGACTTGCCTTTCTCTCACATCGGCATCCACATGTGCCCATGAAAATGCATTGTCTTCTGGATTGAGTTTCACGCGGTGGGTACGGATGTCCTGCTCGACAAGATGCAGGGGGTTTTTCCCATGGATTGTTCGTGGCCTGCTGAGCATCCTTCCGCTCCGGGGGCGTCAGCCGCCGCTGGGCCCTGTTGCTGGATGCCTCCAACACCCAGGCGTCCGAGGGGTTGGAGTCTCGGCTCTCCAACGACTGGAAGATGGGCGGCGTCTTCGGCTACGGAACCAGTGGACAGTCCACTGACCAGTTCAGCAACGTGTCCATCGATACCGATCCAATCGCCCCCTTCAGTTCGGGACGATGGATCGCACCGCCGAGGCGCGATGGTCTGGCCATGGCCTCAACCTGGCCTTGAGCTCTGAAGTCGATTGGGTGCTGAACCCGGATCACTGACGCTTCTGGGCCAGAACCGCGTCGCCAGTGCCTTGGATGTGGGCGGCTCCTTCTGGAGCAATGGCAACGGGATCTCCTGGGGCGGTGGGCTGCGGTGGCGGTTCGGGGGGCTCCCGGGGGCGGGGACACCGCCGCTTCCCCTTGAAGGGTGAAGTCGGCGGCACGGGCCCAGCGCGCTCCTAGCCTGAACCGGCCAGGTGAGCGCCGGTGCGATTGATGACCCTCCACGACAGAGCGGCGGCCCGATACTCCCTGGAGGACGACATCTACTCCTCCTCCGATCTCTCGGTCACCCTGCCGAAGAGCCATTTTCCCAGCAAGGAACACAACCCCCGCGCCGTGTTCGCCGCGATCCGCGACGAGCTGATGCTGGATGGCAATTCCCGCCAGAACCTGGCCACCTTCTGCCAGACCTGGGTGGAGGACGAAGTCCATGCCCTGATGGATCTGTGCATCGACAAGAACATCGAGGACAAGGACGAATATCCCCAGACCGCCGAGATCGAAGCCCGCTGCGCCCGCATGGTGGCCGATCTCTGGCACGCCCCCGCGGTCGATGACGCCATCGGCTGCTCCACCACCGGCTCCAGCGAGGCCGCCATGCTCGGCGGCCTGGCGATGAAGCGCCGCTGGGAAGCCGAGCGCAAGCGGCAGGGACAACCCAGCGACAGGCCCAACCTGGTGACCGGGCCGGTGCAGATCTGCTGGCACAAGTTCTGCCGCTACTGGGACATCGAGCACCGCGAGATCCCGATGGAGCCCGGCCAGCTGATCCTCAGCCCCGAGGCGGCCCTGCGTTACTGCGACGAGAACACCATCGGCGTGGTGCCCACCCTGGGGGTCACCTTCACCGGCCAGTACGAACCGGTGCAGGAGCTGGCGGCCGCCCTCGATGACCTGCAGGCCCGCACCGGCCTCGACATCCCCATCCACGTGGATGCCGCCAGTGGCGGCTTCCTGGCGCCCTTCTGCGCCCCCGACCTGGTCTGGGACTTCCGCCTGCCGCGGGTGCGCTCGATCAATGCCTCCGGCCACAAGTTCGGCCTGGCACCCCTGGGCGTGGGCTGGGTGCTGTGGCGGCAATCCGTGGATCTGCCAGAGGAGATGGTGTTCTGGGTGAACTACCTGGGCGGCAACATGCGCGATCTCACCCTCAACTTCTCCAGGCCGGGGGGCCAGGTGGTCTGCCAGTACTACAACTTCCTGCGCCTGGGCCGGGAGGGCTACCGCAAGGTGCATGCCGCCTGTTACGCCACGGCCCAGTACCTGGCGAGGGAGATCGGCAAGATGGGCCCGTTCGAGATCATCTACGGCGGCGAGGATCAGGCGGGCATCCCCGCCCTCTGCTGGAAGATCCGGGAGGGAAGTGAGGTGACCTTCAACCTCTACGCCCTCGCCGACCGCCTGCGGGTGCGCGGCTGGCAGGTGCCGGCCTACAGCCTGCCGGCCCACTGCGAGGGGATCACCGTGCAGCGGATCCTGGTGCGCCACGGCGTCAGCCGGGATCTGGCCGATCTGCTGCTGGAGAACATCCGCCAGTCGCTCGACTTCTTCGCCAGCCACCCCGGCCACTCCGCCCTCAGTGAGGCGACCGCTTCGGGGTTCCACCACTGAGCCGGACCAGCGTTGAGGTTGGTGTCATCGCCGCCTCGGCTGCGGCGCCCTGCCCAGGTTGGGGAGTGGTGTCGCTGACGGATCCCGATGAACTGGCTCGAGCCCACCACGCTGCTGCTGCTGGCCTGCGGCCTCCTCTACGGCCTGATGGGGGAGTGGGTCGATGGGGCGATCCTGCTGGCCTTCGTGCTGGGCATCGGCCTGCTCGATGCCGTCCAGCAGCAACGCAGCAGCCATGCCCTGGCGGAACTGGCGCGCCTCTCGGCGCCCCGCGCCCATGTGCGCCGCGATGGTCAGGAGCTGGAGCTCGCGACCGACCAGGTGCGCCTGGGGGACCAGCTGCGCCTGGAGGAGGGGGATCGGGTGGCCGCCGATGCCGCGCTCACCGAAGCGGTGGGGCTGTGGCTGGATGAGTCCCTGCTGACGGGGGAATCCCTGCCGGTGGCCCGCACCGAACCGGGGGAGCGGGTGCTGGCGGGGTCGCTGGTGGCGGGGGGACGGGGCTGGGCGACGGTGGTGGCGGTGGCAGAGGCCACGGAACTGGGCCGGCTCGGCAAGAGCCTGGCCACGGTGCAGCCGCCGCTGACCCGCCTTCAGCGCCAGACCCGCCGGCTCACCTCCCGCCTCACCGTGATGGCCCTGGCCCTCTGCGCCGCCCTGGCCGTGATCCAGGGAGCGTCGAGCGGCGACTGGCCCCGGGCCCTGCTGGCGGCCCTGGCCCTGGCCCTGGCGGTGCTGCCCAACGAGATCCCCGTGGTGCTGGCCCTGTTCCTGGCCCTCGGCGCCCTGCGCCTGGCCCGGATCGGGGTGCTGGCCCGCTGGCCGGCGGCGGTGGAGAGCCTGGGCAGCGCCACGGTGCTCGCCGTCGACAAGACCGGCACCCTCACCGAGAACCGCATGGGGGTGCAGCAGCTGCTCACCTGGCCGGACCTGGAGATCTGGCAGGCCGGCGCCCGCTTGGAGGAACCCTTTCACCAGCTGGTGGAGCTGGCGGTGCTGGCCAGCCGGGGCGATCCGGTGGATGCGATGGAACGGGCGATCCAGCGCCTCGCCACCGACCAGCTCGACGGCAGCGAGCACCTGCACCCCGACTGGCCGCTGGAACGGGAGTACCCGCTGCAGAGCGATCTGCTGGTGTTCTCCCGCCTCTGGCGGGACGGCGATGGGCAGCAGCAGCTGGCGGCCAAGGGGGCCCCCGAGGCGATCGCCGATCTGTGTCATCTCGATGCCGCCGGCACCACCCGCCTGCTGGCCGCCGCCGATGGGCTGGCCCGCCAGGGCCTGCGGGTGCTGGCGGTGGCCCGCGGCCTCGATGGCGCCCCCCAGCACGACCCACCGCCGCCGTCGGCCGCCACGGAGCCGGCCGCCGCCGCCCACGACTACCCCTTCGAGCCGGTGGGCTTCCTGGCCCTGGCGGACCCGCTGCGGGCGGAGGTGCCGGCGGCGATCGCCACGGCCCGGGGCGCAGGGGTGCGCGTCGTGATGATCACGGGCGACAGCCCGGTGACGGCCCGCTCAATCGCCGACCAGGCGGGCCTGCCGCCGGGACCGGTGCTCACCGGCCCCGAGCTGGAGGCCCTCACCCCGCAGGCGCTGGCGGCGGGCATCGGCGCGGTGTCGGTGTTCGCCCGGGTGATGCCCCAACAGAAGCTCCAGCTGGTGCGCGCCCTGCAGGCCGCCGGTGAGGTGGTGGCCATGACCGGGGATGGGGTCAACGACGCCCCCGCCCTCAAGGCCGCCGACATCGGCGTGGCGATGGGCCAGCGGGGCACCGCCGTGGCGCGGGAATCCGCCGACCTGGTGCTGCTCAGGGACACCTTCAGCGATCTGGTGCTGGCCCTGGAACTGGGACGGCGCGTCGATGCCAACCTGCACCGGGCGCTCGGCTACACCCTGGCGATCCACCTGCCGATCGCCGCCCTCGGCCTGGTGCCGCTGCTGCTGCCGGGCCAGGCCCTGATCCTGCTGCCGGTGCACATCGCCCTGCTGCACCTGGTGATCGATCCGGCCTGCACGGTGGTGTTCGAGGCGCTGCCGGCCACGCCGGGGCTGATGCAGCAGGCGCCCCGCCCGCCGGAGGCCCCCCTGTTCGGCCCCGACACCTGGCGCCACTCCCTCACCCAGGGAGCTGTGGTGATGGTGGCGGCCCTGGTGCTGGCCTTCTGGCCCGACACGGACATCGAATCACGCCGCAGCCTGGTGTTCTCGCTGCTCCTGATGGCCGGTGGCGGACTGGTGTGGCTGAACGGGGATCCCCGCAGCCGCATCACCGCCGCCGGTGCCGGCATCGGCCTGGGGTTGTGGCTGCTGCTGATGGCCACTCCCCGGTTGCAACGGCTGCTGAGCCTGGCGTCCCTGCAGGCTTCCCAGATCGTCACGCTACTGATCACCACCGCAGTGGCCCTTCTGCTGGCGGCGGTGGCGGATCGCTGCAGGTTGAGGCCGCCAATCTCCAAGCCAGCGAATCATTTTGAAAACCGTTGAAGGAACCAAAGGAATGATCCAAAAATATCAATCACTACATCTTGGCCATCTTCAAAGCACTTCGCAATCGACAGCAGCTGAGATCCCGCCATCGAGTGGCTCCCGTCGGCAGCTCCTGGCCCTGGAAGGATGCCAGGACCTCAGCTGGAATGGAAAAGCGCGCTTTCCGTGCTAGGACAGATTTTATCTGGTTAGATTCTGCTGAAACTCAGCGCCAGCCATGGATACCCAAGCTTGAACGTTCTGCTCGTCTACCCTGAATTTCCGAAAACATTTTGGAGCTACGAGAAGATCCTTGAATTGGTGAACCGAAAGGTTCTGCTGCCACCACTCGGCCTGATCACTGTCGCCGCCATTCTGCCCCAGGATTGGGATTTCAAGCTGGTAGATGTCAATATCAGGCCCGTTTCAGAGCAAGAATGGCAATGGGCTGATCTGGTGATCATGTCAGCGATGATCGTCCAGAAAGACGACATCATTCGCCAGATCAATCTGGCTAGACACCACGGCAAGCCGGTGGCTGTTGGGGGGCCCTACCCAAGCTCAACTCCCGAGGAACTCGTTGCCGCCGGGGCCGACTTCCTGATTCTGGATGAAGGCGAGATCACCCTGCCGCTGTTCGTCGAGGCCTGGAACCGTGGCGAAACAGGCGGCCGTTTCAGCTCCGAGGGCGTGAAACCGGATGTCACCGCCACACCCATCCCCCGCTACGACCTGCTCGAGCTCAGTGCCTACGACTCGATGAGCGTGCAGTTTTCGCGCGGCTGTCCCTTCCAATGCGAATTCTGCGACATCATCGTGCTCTATGGCCGTAAGCCCCGCACCAAGACGCCGGGGCAACTGATCAGCGAACTCGACCGCCTCTACGCCATCGGCTGGCGCGGAGGCGTGTTCATGGTGGATGACAACTTCATCGGCAACAAGCGCAACGTCAAGATGATGCTCACAGCCCTTGAGCAATGGCAGAGGGACCGTGGGTTTCCGTTCCGCTTCGATACGGAGGCCTCCCTTGATCTGGCTGATGACCAGGAGCTCATTGATCAGATGCTGGCCTGCAACTTTGCGGCCGTCTTCATGGGCATCGAGACACCGGACACGGACAGCCTGGCCGCCACGATGAAGTTCCAGAACACGCGCTCACCCCTGCTCGAATCCGTCGACAAGGTGACGCGCTCAGGCCTGCGGGTGATCGCGGGATTCATCATCGGCTTTGATGGTGAAAAGGAGGGCGCTGGCCAGCGGATCGTCGCCTTCTCGGAAGCCGCGGGGATCCCCACGACCACTTTCGCCATGCTGCAGGCACTTCCCCATACGGCCCTTTGGCACAGGCTGGAGAAGGAAGGGCGCCTGATCGATAAGGTCGGCAACATCAACCAGACCACCCTGATGAACTTCGTGCCGACCCGGCCGGTGGAAGGCATCGCCCAGGAGTATGTGGAGGCGTTCTGCCAGCTTTACGAACCCCACAGGTATCTCGATCGGGTCCATCGCTACTTCCTGAAACTCGGCCCCCCCAGGGTCAAGAGCACCTTCAAGCTTCCCGAGCTGGCGGTGCTCCGGGCACTGCTGATCGTCTGCTGGCGCCAGGGTCTCAAACGCTCCACCCGTTGGGCCTTCTGGCACCACCTGTTCCACATTCTCTGGGCCAACCCCAAGGTGGCGGAGCAATACCTCGCTGTCTGCGCCCACAACGAGCATTTCATGGAGTATCGAGACATCGTGCGGCTGCAGATCGAAACCCAATTAGCCGCCTATGGCCATGAACAGGAGCTGGCTCGCCATCGGCCCATCCCCGTAGCCAACTGAACGGCCGGATGTTCTGTCGCGGAGTCAGAAGTGGAGCTCAAGCCGCCCGTCTCCCCTTCTCGGGTTCGCTCGTGCCCTCAACGCCCAGCAGGCTGGCGGCATAGCTGTGGGTCTCGCCGGAATCACCGCCGGCCAGTTCCGCCAGCTCCGCCTGGCGCTCGCGAGTGTCCCGCAGGTGGGACACCCGCGTGTGGGTGAGACCGGCCTCAACGCTCTTGCTGACCCGGAAATGGTGCTGGGCGGCGGCGGCCACCAGGGGCTGGTGGGTGATGCAGAAGACCTGGCGCCGCTCGGCGAGGCGCCGCAGCAGCTGGGCCATGGCGCCGCTGACACGGCCGCTCACCCCCGCATCGATCTCATCGAAGAGCAGGGTGACGTGGGAGTCGGCTGCGGCCAGGCAGGTTTTCAGCGCCAGCAGGAAGCGGCTCATCTCACCGCCGGAGGCCACCTCCACCAGGGGCGCCGGCGGCTGGCCCGGGTTGGCGGAGAACAGGAACTGCACCGCATCGGCCCCCTCCTCGCCGGCCTCGGCGGGGCTGAGGGCCACGGCGAAGCGCACGTTGGCCAGGCCCATGGGCCGCAGGGCCGCCATCAGCTGCTCCTCAAGGCGCCGGGCGGCGGCGGTGCGGGCCTGGGTGAGCACGGCATTGGCCCGATCGCGCCGCTGGCGGGCGGCGGCTTCGGCGGCCTCCAGGCCCGCCAGGGCGGCCTCGGCATCCGCGCCGGCCAGCTGCTCGCGCAGCTCGTCGCGCCGGGCGATCAGTTCGGGCAGGGACTGGCCATGGCGGCGCTCCAGGGCCTTGAGCAGGGCCATGCGCTCCTGCAGCAGGGCCAGGCTGTCGGGGTCGCTCTCCAGCAGGGAGCCGTAGCGGTCAAGGTCGCGGGCCAGATCCTGCAGCCCGGCGAGGGCGTCGGCGCAGGCCCCGTGCAGCGGCGCCACACCGGCATCGAGGCCGGCCATGGTCTGCAGCTCCTGGTCGCAGGCCGCCAGGTGATCGAGCACGGATGGGGCGGCCTCGGCCCCCTCCACCAGCCGGCCGATCAGGGCCATCACCCCCTCCTGGAGGCGCACCGCGTGGGCGAGCCGGTCCTGCTCGCCCTGGAGCCGCTGGCGCTCGGCGGGATCCTCCAGCGCCGCGGCCTCCAGCTCCGCCAGCAGCTCCTCCTGCCGCTCCCGATCCCGGGCGAAGCGGTCCCGGTCGGCGCGGGCCCGCGCCAGGGCATCGGCCTCCCCCTTCCAGCCCTGCCAGGCGGCACGGGTGGCCTCCAGAAGCGCGGCCAGCTCCTCGCCGGCGAAGCGATCCAGCCAGCGGCGCTGCTGGCCGGGGCGGCCCAGTTGCTGGGTCTGGCCCTGCACAGTGAGATCGAGCAGCAGCGGGCGCAGCTCCAGCACCTGGCTGCGGCTCACCACCACCCCGTTGAGGCGGTGGCGGCTGGTGAGCCGGTCGTCCTGCAGGCGCCAGTCGCGGCTGAGCAGCAGTTCGTCGTCCTCGGCGTCGAGCTCCTGGCGCTCCAGCCAGTCGCGCACCGGGGCCGCCAGGCTGAAGCTGGCCTCGATGCGGCCCCGCTCGGCGCCGCGGCGCAACAGGCGGGCCCCCTGGCTGCCCTGGGCACCGCCCAGCAAGGCGTCGAGGGCATCCAGCAGGATCGACTTGCCGGCGCCGGTCTCGCCGGTGAGCACCGTGAACCCGGCCGAGAACACCAGCTCCAGCCGCTCGATCAGGGCGATGTTCTCGAGGCGCAGACCCGTGAGCACCCAGGCCTCCGGCGAGCGATCGGTACGTGGCCCGACCGTAGCGGCTGTGACTTTCGTTTAGAAGGGGGTTTCGCCTGCCGGCGCCGCGGCGGTACCTCCCAGCCATGGTTTCCTCCCCCCCCGCCCCCGCCGTGACCCCCGAGCGCCCGGGGGCCACCGTCGAGATGGGCGTCGAGATGGGGGACTTCCTGGAGGCGGCGGGCCTGCTCAGCTACGACCCGGCCGCCATCACCCGCATCTACGCCGGCCACCCGATGCGCCTGGCCCGGCGGGTCTGGCAGACCCTGGTACCGATCGGCCTCTATCTGCTGGGGGTGGGCTTCGACTGGTTCACCGGCCAGCTGGCCAACCCCGCCCGGGCACGGGAACGGGCCCGGGAGTGCGCCGAACTGCTGGTGGCCCTCGGCCCCGCCTTCATCAAGGCGGGCCAGGCCCTCTCCACCCGGCCCGACATCATTCCGCCGATCCTGCTCGAGGAGCTGGCCCAGCTGCAGGACCAGCTGCCGGGCTTCGACAGCGCCCTGGCCATGGCCTGCATCGAGGAGGACCTCGGCGCTCCGGTGGAGACGATCTTCGCCTCGCTGGAGAAGGAGCCGATCTCCGCCGCCTCCCTCGGCCAGGTGCACCGGGGGGTGCTGATGAGCGGCGAACGGGTGGCGGTGAAGGTGCAGCGGCCGGGCCTGCGGGAGCAGATCACCCTCGACCTCTACATCGTCCGCAACATCGCCGGCTGGCTGAACAAGAACGTGGGCCTGATCAAGAGTGATCTGGTCGGTCTGATCGATGAACTCGGCAAGCGGGTCTTCGAGGAGATGGACTACATCAACGAGGCCACCAACGCCGAGACCTTCGCCCGCCTCCACAGCCACAACCCCCGCATCGCCGTCCCCGCCATCTACCGCCAGGCCACCAGCCGCCGGGTGCTGACGATGGAATGGATCGACGGCGTCAAGCTGACCAACCTCGAGGCCGTGCGCGCCCTGGGGGTGGACCCCGACCAGATGGTGGAGGTGGGGGTGAACTGCAGCCTGCAGCAGCTGCTGGAGCACGGCTTCTTCCACGCCGATCCCCACCCCGGCAACCTGCTGGCCCTGCCCGACGGGCGCCTGGCCTACCTGGATTTCGGCATGATGAGCGAGGTGTCGCGGGAGGCGCGCACCGGGCTGATCCAGGCGGTGGTGCACCTGGTGAACCGCAATTTCGGCGCCCTCTCCAAGGACTTCGTGCAGCTGGGCTTCCTGGGGGAAGCGGTGGACCTGGAGCCGATCGTGCCGGCCTTCGAGACGGTGTTCGGCCAGGCCCTGGAGATGGGCGTGAGCCGGATGGACTTCAAGGCGGTCACCGACGACCTCTCCGGGGTGATGTACCGCTTCCCCTTCCAGGTGCCGCCGTACTACGCCCTGATCATCCGCTCCCTGGTGACCTTGGAGGGCATCGCCCTGAGCGTCGACCCGGACTTCAAGATCCTCGGCGCCGCCTACCCCTACTTCGCCCGCCGGCTGATGGAGGATCCCGATCCCGAGCTGCGCCGCAGCCTGCGGGAGATGCTCTACGACGGCGAGGAGTTCCGCTGGCAGCGGCTGGAGAGCCTGGTGGCCAGCGCCTCCCTCCAGGACCAGCTGGACCTCGACGGCCTGCTCGACCAGGTGCTGGATTTCCTTTTCTCCCCCAACGGCGGCCTGCTGCGCCAGCAGCTCGTCGATGCCCTGGTGCAGCAGATGGATGCCCTGGCCTGGAACACCACCCTGCGCCTCGGCCGCCGGCTTCCGCCCCGCCTGCTGCCGCCGGGGCTGCGGGCCCTGCCCCCCAGCGCGGCGACGCCACCGCTGCTGGACCTGGAGCCGATCCAGGAGCTGCTGGCGATCCTGCGCGACCTGCCCGGCTTCGAGCCGTCGCTGCTGCTCAAGCGCCTGCCGCGGGTGCTGGGGGAGCCGGATCTGCGCCGGATGGGGCTGCAGGTGGCGAAAGGTCTGGCGGAGAGGGGCGTCGTGCACCTGCTGCGCGATGTGCTGGTGACACCGGCGGTGCGCCAGGCCGCCGGTGTCAGCGGTGCCTGAGATCCGTAGAGTCGATCGCACCCATAGGGAGACAAGCGTGAACAAGCGGCGAAGGCTCGTGGCCGCTGTCCTGGGTCTGGGGCTGTGCTGCTCGACTCCCGCGGCCATGGCCACCGAGAACCTGGTGTTCACCAGCGGGGCCTTCCGGCGCTCGATCCCGGTGGCCGACCTGGAGCACCTGGCCACCACCGGCGAGGCCCGGGGCCTGCTGGCCGACGTGCTGCGGCTGGGCCGCCAGGACCCCAAGCAGGTCAGCAAGCTGCTGAACGAATCGGTGAAGCTGCCGATCGTGCTGATGAGCCGCCTGCTCAACACCCGCATCGGTGAGGCGATCCTGGCCCGCCTGGCGCGGATCCTGTTCCCCCTGCGGGCCCCGGAAGCCGGCGTGCCCGCCCTGCGCGCCGCCATGGTGCTGGGCACCTACGAAGGCAAGGGGTCGCTGTCGGCCATCACCTTCCTGCGGGCCTACCCGACCCGGGAGCTGGAGGTGAGCATCCCGGCCCTGATGGGGCTGGCCTCGAAGGCCTCCTCGATCAGCGAGCTGGTGCGCTTCTTCTCCGAGTCCCCCCTCGACGGGCTGCGGGGCAACGAGCCCCAGGCGGCCCCGGCGCCGTCAGCCGCCACGCCGGCGCCGGCCGCCCCTGCCCCCTGACGCCCCAGACCGGAGCCCTACATTGACGTCAGCCTCGCCGCTGTCCCCCGTGCCCCTGCTTCGAGCCCTGCGACGTATGGGCCGGCAGCCCACCATGCAGGACTGGCCGGGGCTGATCGAGGCCTACCGCAGCTGGCTGCCCGTCAGTGACGCCACGCCGGTGGTGACCCTGCGCGAGGGGGCCACCCCCCTGATTCCGGCGCCGGTGATCGCCGAACGGGTGGGCCGGGGCGTCAAGGTTTTCCTCAAGTACGACGGCCTCAACCCCACCGGCTCCTTCAAGGACCGGGGCATGACGATGGCCATCAGCAAGGCCAAGGAGGCGGGCTCGGAGGCGGTGATCTGCGCCAGCACCGGCAACACCTCGGCGGCGGCGGCGGCCTACGCGCGCCGGGGCGGGATGCGGGCCTTCGTGCTCATCCCCGACGGCTACGTGGCCCAGGGGAAGCTGGCCCAGGCCCTGCTCTACGGCGCCGAGGTGCTGGCGGTGCAGGGCAACTTCGACCGGGCCCTGGCGATCGTGCGCGACGTGGCCGACCGCTACCCGGTCACCCTGGTCAACTCCCTCAACCCCTACCGGCTGCAGGGGCAGAAGACGGCCGCCTTCGAGGTGGTCGATGCCCTCGGCGAGGCCCCCGACTGGCTCTGCATCCCGGTGGGCAACGCCGGCAACATCAGCGCCTACTGGATGGGCTTCAAGGAGTACCGCCAGGCGGGCCACAGCACGGTCCTGCCGCGGATGATGGGCTTCCAGGCCGCCGGTGCCGCCCCGATGGTGCTGGGGCACACGGTGGAGCAGCCCGACACGATCGCCACGGCGATCCGCATCGGCAATCCGGTGAACAAGGAAAACGCCATCAAGGCCCGAACCGAGAGCAACGGCGACTTCATGGCCGTCACCGACGCCGAGATCATCGAGGCCTACAAGCTGCTGGGCCAGGGGGAAGGGGTGTTCTGCGAGCCGGCCAGCGCCGCCTCGGTGGCGGGTCTGATCAAGCGACGGGAGGAGGTGCCGGCCGGCGCCACGGTGGTGTGCGTGCTCACCGGCAACGGCCTCAAGGACCCGACGACGGCGATCGAGAACAACGACGCCACCTTCCACACCGGCATCGCCCCCGAAACCGAGACCGTCGCCAAGGTGATGGGCTTCTGAGCCGCCAGCTCGGACCTTTTCGGACCTGACGGCGGCCCAACCGTCTGGGGAAATCCTGGGACATTCCCCACCGCACGCCGGGAGAGCCGGGGGAGGGAAACCCCCCGTGGGCGGCCCCCGGATTCCCCAGGACCGGGAATCGGTGGAAAACCCCTGGAAACGGCCCCGTTGCGGCGCCGATTCCCCAGCCATCGAGCCCGTAAAACCCAGTGAGAGAAAGGGGAGTGAACCGCTTTACCCGTTTTCCCCCGCCCCTACTGCGACGGGCTGTTTTTCTTCTTCTCAATCCTTGATTGATCCTCTGAACAGTCGGGGAGCCACCCGTTGCGCTTTGGCGCGCCCTGTGAAACCGTGGGGCCTCACGAACGCCGTGCCGCCCTCGCCGGCCCCCGCCATGAAGCTGGTCTGCTCCCAGGCTGAACTCAGCGCCAGCCTCCAGCTGGTCAGCCGGGCGGTGGCGACCCGCCCCACCCATCCGGTGCTGGCCAACGTGCTGCTCACCGCCGACGCGGGCACCGGCCGCCTCAGCCTCACGGGCTTCGACCTCAGCCTCGGCATCCAGACGAGCCTGCCCGCCGCCGTCGAGACCAGCGGTGCCATCACCCTGCCGGCGAAGATGTTCGGCGAGATCGTCGCCCGCCTGGCCACCGACAGCCCCATCAGCCTCAGCTGCCCGGAGGGCGAAGAGCAGCTGGAGCTGACCAACCTCTCGGGCAGCTACAAGATGCGGGGGATGCCCGCCGACGACTACCCGGACCTGCCCCTGGCCCAGAGCGGCACGCCGATCCGCTTCCACGCCGAGGCCCTGGTGAAGGGCCTGCGGGCCACCCTGTTCGCCAGCAGCCCCGATGAGAACAAGCAGCTGCTGACGGGCGTCCACCTGCGCCTCGATGGCGAGGGCCTGGAGTGCGCCGCCACCGACGGCCACCGCCTGGCCGTGCAGCGCCTCTCCCACGCCGTGGAGGCCGCCGGCGGCGAGCCGCCCGCCGCCGATGGCGAGGATTTCGCCGTCACCGTGCCGGCCCGATCCCTGCGGGAGCTGGAGCGGATCCTCTCGGGCCGCGGCTCCCAGGAGCCCCTGAGCCTGTTCTGCGAGCGCGGCCAGGTGGTGGTGCTCTCCGCCGACCAGGTGCTCACCAGCCGCAGCCTCGACGGCACCTACCCCAACTACCGCCAGCTGATCCCGGCCTCCTTCCAGCGCCGCATGGTGCTCGACCGCCGCGCCTTCATCGCCGCCCTCGAGCGGGTGGCGGTGCTGGCCGACCAGCACAACAACGTGGTCAAGATCAGCGCCGACCCGGGCGCCGGCACGGCCACGATCCGGGCCGACGCCCAGGACGTGGGCAGCGGCTCGGAATCGCTGGCGGCCACGATCGAGGGGGAGGCGATCGAGATCGCCTTCAACGTCCGCTACCTGCTCGATGGCCTCAAGGCCATGGGCTCCGACCAGGTGGTGCTGCAGTGCAACGCCGCTACCACCCCGGCCGTGCTGGCGCCGGTGGGGGCCGATGAGGCGTTCACCTACCTGGTGATGCCCGTCCAGATCCGCACCAGCTGAGCCCGTGGGTCTTCCCGACCAGCTGCTGCTGAGCGATCTGCTGCGGCGGCAGGTGCGGTGCGATCAGGGCCTCGAGCGGGGGGCCGGGGTGCTGGCCTGGATGCACCCGCCGGTGCACCGGCTGCTGGGCTGGGCCAGCCGGCCCTCGGCCTTTGCCCAGAAGCGGCTCGTCTGGCGGCTGGACCAGCTGCGGGGGCTGGGGGAGCAGGAGGTGTTCGTGAAGGGGGAGCCGGCGGAGACCGACGCCGCCACCCTGGAGCGGCTGCCCACCCTGATCGATGCGGCCCTCACCGGCGCCGATGACGTGCCCCTGGGGCTGGTGGCCGACGCCGCCGTGGAGCTGCGCAGCGGCCGCATCCTGCATTACCTGGTGGCCCGCAGCGACCCGCGGCTGCCGGGCACCAGCCGCTGGCGCCTGAGCCCCGACCGGATCGTCGACCAGCAGCCCGGCCGGGTGTTCACCGCCCTGCGGGGCCTCGACGACCTGCCGGTGGCCCGCGCCAGCGTGCGCCAGCAGCTGCTGCGCCGCTCGCGGCGCTGGAAGGAGCAGGTGCAGGAGGTGGGCGGCCGTGTCGAGGAGCGGCTGGAGGGCTGGCTGGAGGAGCCCCCCTGGCCGGATGCCTTCCGCGAGGAGCGGCCCTGGCCCGACCTGGACCCGGACCCTGCGCGGGAGCGCCGCGACCCCTACGACGATGACCCCGCCGGGGCCGACCCCTATCCCCAGGAGCGCTACGCCGGCGAGCCGGACGAACCCGACCCCCTCGAGGACTGGCCCGAGGAGGAGGAGCCCCAGGCACCGCCCCGGGAGTTCCGGGAGACCCGGGAAGCGCCCCCGGTGGAGCCGGCGCCGCGCCGCGACCGTTACCGGGGCCGGGAGCCCCACGGGGACGACGACCCCTGGATCTGATACTGGAGGGCCGTTGCCGCGCCCCCCGGTGGTTCCTGTCTCGACCCCGTCCTTCTCGGTGCCCGAGGCCCTGCGCAAGGAGGGCCTGAGCCAGGGCGACTACGACGAGATCGTGCGTCGCCTCGGCCGACCCCCCAACCGGGCCGAGCTGGGCATGTTCGGGGTGATGTGGTCGGAGCACTGCTGCTACCGCAACTCCCGCCCCCTGCTGGGCCAGTTCCCCACCAGCGGCCCCCGCATCCTGGTGGGGCCGGGCGAGAACGCCGGCGTGGTGGACCTGGGCAAAGGCCAGCGGCTGGCCTTCAAGATCGAGAGCCACAACCACCCCTCGGCGGTGGAGCCCTTCCAGGGGGCGGCCACCGGGGTGGGGGGCATCCTGCGGGACATCTTCACCATGGGGGCGCGCCCGATCGCCCTGCTCAACGCCCTGCGCTTCGGGCCCCTGGAGGACGAGCGCAACGTGGGCCTGATGGAGGGGGTGGTGGCCGGCATCGCCCACTACGGCAACTGCGTCGGCGTGCCGACGGTGGGCGGGGAGGTGGCGTTCGACCCCAGCTACGGCGGCAACCCGCTGGTGAACGCCATGGCCCTGGGCCTGATGGAGACCGACGACATCGTCTGCTCCGGGGCGGTGGGCGTGGGCAATCCGGTCGTGTACGTGGGCAGCACCACCGGCCGCGACGGCATGGGCGGCGCCAGCTTCGCGTCCGCCGAGCTCACCGAGGCCTCCCTCGACGACCGGCCCGCCGTGCAGGTGGGCGATCCGTTCCTGGAGAAGGGGCTGATCGAGGCCTGCCTGGAGGCCTTCAAGAGCGGCGATGTGGTGGCGGCCCAGGACATGGGCGCCGCCGGCCTCACCTGCAGCTGCTCGGAGATGGCCGCCAAGGGCGGCCTGGGCATCGAACTGGATCTGGATCGGGTGCCGGCGCGGGAGAGCGGCATGACGGCCTACGAATTCCTGCTGAGCGAGTCCCAGGAGCGGATGCTGTTCGTGGTGGCGGCGGGCCGGGAGGAGCCGCTGATGGAGCGTTTCCGCCGCTGGGGCCTGCAGGCGGCGGTGGTGGGCCGGGTGCTGGAGGAGAACGTGGTGCGGGTGCTGCAGCACGGCGAGGTGGCGGCCGAGGTGCCCGCCAGCGCCCTGGCGGACGACACGCCGATCAACCACCACGAGCTGCTGGCGGAACCCCCGGCCGAGATCCAGGCCCACTGGGGCTGGAGCGAAGCCGAGCTGCCGGCGGCTTCGAATGCCGGCGGCCTGGAGCTGGCCGCTGGATCACTGGGTTGGGGCGACGCCCTGCTGCGTCTGCTGGATGACCCCACCATTGCCAGCAAGCGCTGGGTCTACCGCCAGTACGACCACCAGGTGCAGGCCAACACCGTGGTGCTGCCCGGTGGCGCCGATGCGGCTGTGGTGCGGCTGCGGCCCCAGCAGGGGGAGGGGGCGATGGAGGCGGCGACCCGCGGCGTGGCGGCGACGGTCGACTGCCCCAACCGCTGGGTGGCCCTCGATCCGGAGCGGGGCGCCATGGCGGCGGTGGCGGAGGCGGCCCGCAACCTCTCCTGCAGCGGCGCCGAGCCCCTGGCGGTCACCGACAACCTCAACTTCCCCTCCCCCGACACCGCCACCGGCTACTGGCAGCTGGCGATGGCCTGCCGGGGCCTGTCGACGGCCTGCAGTGCCCTGGCCACGCCGGTCACCGGCGGCAACGTCTCCCTGTACAACGAGACCCGCCTGCCGGACGGCCGCATGCAGCCGATCCACCCCACCCCGGTGGTGGGCATGGTGGGACTGGTCCACGACCTGGCCCACGTGACGGGGCTGGCCTGGGGCCAGGCCGGCGATGCCATCTGGCTGCTGGGGGTGCCGCTGCAGGAGAGCGGCGACGAACGCCTGGGGCTGGGGGCCAGCAGCTACCTGGAGGTGGTGCACGGCCGGCTCACGGGCCGCCCGCCCCTGACGGATCTGGCCCTGGAGGGCCAGGTGCAGGGCTTCCTGCGGGCGGCCATCGCCGCGGGCCTGGTGCGCTCCGCCCACGACCTCTCCGATGGCGGCTTGGCGGTGGCCCTGGCGGAGGCCTGCATCGCCTCCGGCCTGGGGGCCGCGCTGGATCTGCCCGCCGGTGCGGGGCGCCCCGACCGGCTGCTGTTCGCCGAGGGCGGGGCCCGGGTGCTGGTGAGCGTGGCGCCGGAGCAGGAGGCGGCCTGGCAAGCCGCCCTGGCGGAGGCCGGTGCGGCCGTGCCGGCCGAGCGCCTGGGCACGGTCACGGCGGATTCCCGCCTAGTGGTGGCGCGGGGCGGCGAGCCCCTGCTGGCGCTGGCGGTGGAGCAGCTGCGCCACACCTACGAGCAGGCGATCCCCGCCCGGCTGGGCAAGGCCGGCCCCCCACCCGACAGGTAATGGGCCAAGATGAACTCGGTCCTTGGTCTGAGCCTGCCGTGCCCTTCGCCGATCACCGCGATGCGCACGCTGCCCTGATCGACCCTGACCGCCCCGACAAGCCGGAGGAGGCCTGCGGCGTGTTCGCCGTGCTGGCGTCGGGTCAGGCGGTGGCCAACCTCACCTATTTCGGGCTCTACGCCCTGCAGCACCGGGGCCAGGAGTCGGCCGGCATCGCCGTCTTCGACGACGTCAAGGTGCGGCTGCACAAGGACATGGGCCTGGTGAGCCAGGTGTTCGACCAGGACGTGCTGGAGCGGATGCCCGGCCAGCTGGCCGTGGGCCACAACCGTTACTCCACCACCGGCAGCAGCAAGGTCTGCAACGCCCAGCCCGTGGTGCTGATGACGCGCCTGGGGCCCCTGGCCCTGGCCCACAACGGCAACCTGGTGAATGCGGCAGAGCTGCGGGATTCGCTCGCGCACCTGGCCGGGGAGTTCACCTCCACCACCGATTCGGAGCTGATCGCCTTCGCGCTGCAGGAGGCGGTGGATTCCGGGCTGGGCTGGAACGCGGCGATCCGCCAAGCCGCCGGCCGCTGCCGCGGCGCCTTCAGCCTGGTGATCGGCACCCCCGATGGGCTGTTCGCCCTGCGGGACGGCCACGGCATCCGGCCGCTGGTGTTCGGCCTGCTGGGGGAACCGGAGCAGGGCCAGTGGGTGGCCAGCAGCGAGAGCTGTGGCCTCGACATCATCGGCGCCAGCTTTGTGGATGATGTGCAGCCCGGGGAGCTGATCCACTTCCGCCAGGCCGATCCGATCCCCGAGCGGCAGCGCTGGTGCGAGGAGCCCAGCAAGCTGTGCGTCTTCGAGATGATCTACTTCGCCCGGCCCGACAGCCGCTTCTTCGGCGAGTCGCTCTACAGCTACCGGGTGCGGATCGGTGAGGTGCTGGCCCGGGAAACGCCCGTCGAGGCCGACATCGTCATCGGCGTGCCCGATTCCGGCATCCCGGCGGCGATCGGTTATTCGCACGTGAGCGGCATCCCCTTCGCCGACGGCCTGATCAAGAACCGCTACGTGGGCCGCACCTTCATCCAGCCCACCCAGGCGATGCGGGAGGCGGGCATCCGGGTGAAGCTCAACCCCCTGCCCGATGTGCTCGCCGGCAAGCGGGTGGTGGTGATCGACGACTCGATCGTGCGCGGCACCACCAGCCGCAAGCTGGTGGCGGCCCTGCGGGATGCGGGTGCCACCGAGGTGCACATGCGGATCAGCTCGCCGCCCGTCACCCACCCCTGCTTCTACGGCATCGACACCGACACCCAGGACCACCTGATCGCGGCGCGGCTGACGCTGGAGGAGATCGAGCGGCACCTGGGGGTGGATTCGCTCGCCTACCTCACCAAGGGCGGCATGGTGGAGGCGGCCCAGGCCAACTCCAGCCATTTCTGCACCGCCTGCTTCGACGGCCAGTACCCGATCGAGATGGATGAGGAGGTGCGCAACAGCAAGCTGATGCTCGAGCCCACCGGCCTGGCGGCGCGGGTGTAGGCCCGGCGGCCGGCCCCAGCATGCGCATCGCCTTTCTCGATTCCTGGCTGCAGGACGTGGCCGAGGGCAGCGGCACGGCGGCGGCCATCGGCGGCCTGGCCGGGGCCCTGATCGCCCGGGGCCACACGGTGGAGCGGCTGGTGCCCGAGGGCGCCTGGCCCCGCAACCTGCTGCTGCGCCGCCTCTGGTTCAACCTCACCCTGCCCCGGCGCCTGGCGGCCGCCGAGGGCCGCTACGACCTGGTGGTGGGCTTCGACATCGACGGCTTCCGGGTGGCGCACCGCTGCCCGGTGCCCTACGTGTGCTGCATCAAGGGGGTGCTGGCCGAGGAGTCGCGCTGCGAGAGCGGCTGGCCGCGGCTGATGCTCTGGGGTCTGTCGCGGCTGGAGCGCCTCAACGCCAGGCGGGCGCCGCTGGTGCTCTCCACCAGTCGCTACTGCTGCGAGCGCATCGAAGCCCACTACGGCGTGCCGGCCGATCGGCTGCGGCTGGTGCCGGAGGGGATCGATGTCGGCCTATGGAATCCTGCGGGCGGGGACGATGCCGCTCGCGAGCCCCACACGGTGCTGTGCGTGGCGCGCCAGTACCCCCGCAAGCGGGTGGGGGATCTGATCACGGCGTTCCAGGGCGTGCAGCAGCGGTTGCCCAGCGCCCGGCTGGTGGTGATCGGCGATGGGCCGGAGCACGGGGCACTGCGGGAGCTGGTGGAGCGGCTGGGGCTTGGTGAGGTGGTGCGACTGCTGGGGGCCCTGCCCGACGACGGCGCCGTGCGCGAGTGGTACCGCCGCAGTGCGGTGTTCTGCCTGCCGTCGATCCAGGAGGGCTTCGGGATCGTGTTCCTCGAGGCGATGGCCAGCGGCCTGCCGGTGGTGAGCACCACGGCCACGGCGATTCCCGAGGTGGTGCCCCACGGGAAGGCCGGCCTGCTGGTGCCGCCGCGGGATCCCCAGGGCCTTGCCGAGGCCATTCTCAAACTGCTCACCGATTCCGCGCTGCAGGCCGAGCAGCGGGCCTTCGGCCGCGCTCACGTGGGGCCGTTCAGCTGGGACCGGGTGGCGGAACGCTTCCTGGAGGTGGTGTCGCCCCCGGCAGCCGCCGGATCGTGACCAAGCCGCGGCTGCGACCCGAGGTGGAATCAAGGGTGCGGATCGCGGCCCAGAGGTCGGCGACGGGGACCCACACCGAGGGGTAGCGGTAGCGGGCCACGTCGAGGATCAGCACCCGGTCGGAGGGGGCGTGGAAGGCGGCCAGGGGGGCGATGTGGCCGCCGCCGGCCTGGCCGAGGGTCGGGCGCAGGTAGTTGGCCAGCAGGCGGTCGCCGGGCTGGTTGAGGTTGGCGCGCAGCAGGGCGCGGAACTGCTCCAGGCTGAGCTGGTCGCCGTGGATCGCTTCGGCTTTCACCCCGTGGGCCCCCAGCAGACCGGCCAGCTCGGCCAGGGTCATGCCCTGGCGCCGCACCACCTCGGCGCTCACCACCTGGCGGCCGGCCGGCACCTCGAAGACGTTGTCCTGGGTCCAGAAGCGGTAACGGCCGTAGCCCGGCACGGCCGGGGCGGGTACGGCGAGGCTGTTGAGCACCATGGCGGCGCTGGCCACACCGCAGTAGGCGAGGTTGGCCTGGGTGAGGAACTGCTCGGCCAGGGGGCCGTAGTCGGCTCTGGCGGCGCCGTTGGCCACCAGCAGGTCCATGCCCGCCGGCTCCATCAGGGGGATCGGCGCGGCCCGCAGCGGTGCCGCCAGGGCCAGCGACAGCAGCACCAGGCCGGGGAACGGGAGGATCGAGCGCTTCATCACGGCTGCCTTGGTCCCCGGGGTGGGGGGCCTGGGATCGAAGGTAGGGGAGCCATCGCTGGGCTGGGGTTCAGCCGAGCTCCAGGCAGGGAACCGGTGATGGATCGTGCACTCCAATGCCGTGCTGTCCGCTCGTCTATGTCGTCACACTTTTCTGAAGAGCTTCCTGGGCGAGCCTATTGAGACTCTTTCCTTGTACCTCCGCAGTCATCGCCAGTTTCTTGTGAAGTTCAGGCGAGATTCTTAGATTGAACCTGCCTGAAAAGTGTTTACGGGGTTCAATTCCCTGTTCCTTGCAGACCTCAAGGAAAACCTCCAAAGACTTCTTGAACTCACGGCGAAGCTCATCAGGAGTTGAGCCATAGAAGTCGGCACCTCCAGATAGGCCAAGAATTTCCCCACGAAATTGATCCGTGTCCGGGTCGTATTCAATTTTGGCCTGGTAGCCATCCAGTGTCATGAGATTCATGGCGTCACTCCGTGTTCTTCAAGCCATTTTCGGATCGATGCGACAGCACCCTTGTCTGTATCAGGCGATGGGTGGGGTCGATGGAAGACTCTGACTTCACCAAACAGAACGACCGCGACGCGGCTGCCTGCTCTCTCGGTGACATCCCCACCCAGTTCCTGAAACAGCGCTTCCACGTCCCTCCACGGCACATTGCCGCTCACAGGTCGGGAAAAGATCAGCTCAAGAGTGCGCTGGTTCTTTCGCTTCATTCCAGAATGGTACTGATTAACGGTACCATCCGTGGATAGCGATCAGCCGAGCTCCAGGCAGGCCAGCCCGTACACGTCCGCCAGCGACACCGCCGGCGGCACGCCCCGGTACATGCGCAGGGTGCGGGAGGCCGGGCTGAACCCCAGCGATGCCAGCAGCGGCGCGGCGGCGGCATTGGCGCCGGGGGCATCGATCAGCACCGTGCCGGGATGGCGCTGCAGCAGGCCCTCCAGCAGGGCCCGGGCGGCGGCGGGACTGCCGGCCACCAGGGGCCCGAGGCGCCAGCCGTCGCCGTCGGCCAGCAGGCAGGGCCGCACCCGCCCGAAGCCATGGCAGGCGCCGGCCCGGTCCACCAGGGCCAGCACCGTGCCGGCCGGATGCCGCAGCCACTGGCGCAGGAAGTGGGGGCGGGGCGAGGGTTCCCGCTCGGCATCGAAGCGCTGCACGGCGGTCGCCGGGATGGCGCCGCCCTCCAACAGGCACCAGGGGGGCTCCGGCGCAGCGGGCGGCGGGGCTGGGTTGCCTGGGGCGGCGAGCCGCTGCCAGCGGGTGGTGGGGGAGGCGGGCGCGAAGCCCCAGCCGGCGTAGTCGTCGATCCGGTCGGGGGCGGCCTCCAGGCCGATGCAGGGCACGTCGGCCAGATGGTCCAGCGCCTGCTTCCACAGCTGCACCCCGTAGCCCCGACCCCGCTGGGCGGGCACCACCAGGAACAGGCCGATGAATCCGTAGGCGGCGTTGTAGCGGACCCCGGCGATGCACCCCACCGGATCGTCGCCGAGCCAGCCCACCCAGAGGCCCTGGCGGTCGGTCTGGCGGTAGATGGCCACATCGCCCACCCCCGGCGCAAAGCCCTCCCGCCGCGCCCAGCCGGTCACGGTGGCGATGTCGGCGCTCTGCAGGGGGCGGATGACGAGGGGGGCGCTCACCAGATCGTCTCCAGTTCGGGAATGGCGCGGAGTTTGTCGTCGGCGCTGATCAGGGGCCGCCGGCCCTGCAGGGCCGTGGCGCCGATGAGACGGTCGGCCGTATCGCCATGGCGGAACTGGGGGCCACGGGAGAGCAGGGCGATCTCAGCGGTGATCGGCAGCACCTCCAGTCGCAGGGCTTCGAGCAGGCGGCGCAGGTAGAGCGCCGGGGGCACGGCGTCCGGCAGGCTCAGGCGTCCGCGTTCGTGGAGCAGGGCCAGCTCCCAGAGGCTGATGTCGGCGATGGCCAGCTGGCCCTGGGCGCGCCCCTGCTCCACGGCCGCCGCGGCGCGACGGGAGAGCCGGGCCGGTTCATGGGCCCAGAACAGCAGGACATGGGTGTCACAGATGGTCAGCATCACCGGCGCCCTCGAGATCGGCGTCGCCATCGGCGATCGAGGTGATGACATCCCCCAGCGTGACGCCGCTCGCCAGCCCCTCCAGCCAGCGGCGCGCCTCCTCGGCCGGGTCCTGTTCCGGCTCGATACGGGCAATCACCCGGCCGTGGGAGGTGACCTGAATGGCTTCCCCGGCCTGAACCCGCTTGAGCCAGGCCGGCAGGTTCTGGCGCAGGTGGGTCACGGAGACGCGCGCCATGGAGGGCGTCTGTACATGGGGTATGTACAGATTAGAGAGCGTGTGGATGGGGAGTGGGCCCGGCTGGGGAACCCTCAAGAGACCACCCACACGCTTGAGCCCATGGCTGACGCCAGCAGCGCCCCCGGCCTGATCCAGCGCTATCGCGAGGAGCTGCAGGTGCGCCATTACGCCCGCCGCACCGTGAACACCTATGAGCAGTGGCTGCGGCGGTTCCTGCGGTTTCACCGCCTGCGACACCCTCGGACGATGGGAAGCACCGAAGTGAATGCCTTTCTGAGTTACCTGGCCGTGGAGCGGAAGGTGAGCGCCTCCACCCAGAACCAGGCGCTGGCGGCGCTGCTGTTTCTGTACAGGGACCTGCTGGGGCACGACCTGGTGCTGGAAGATCTGGTGCGGGCGCGGACAAGGCGGCGGCTGCCGGTGGTGCTGACGCCCCAGGAGGTGAGGGCGGTGCTGGAGCGGCTGGCCGGCGTGGAGGGACTGGTGGCCGGGTTGCTCTATGGGAGTGGCCTGCGGCTGATGGAAGCCCTCCGGCTGAGGGTGCACGATCTCGACTTCCACCGGCATGAGCTAGCGGTGCGCGACGGCAAGGGCGGCAAGGATCGCCGCACCCTGCTTCCCACCAGTGTGGGCCAGCAGCTACAGGCACATCTGGTTGCCGTGCGGGAGGTGCATCGTCAGGATCTTGCCGAGGGCTGCGGCCGTGTGTCGCTGCCCCATGCGCTGGCAAGGAAGTACCCCAACGCTGCCGCGGAATGGGGCTGGCAGTGGGTGTTTCCGCAGCGGCAACGCTGGCGCGATCCAGCCAGCGGAGAGCAGGGCCGGCACCATCTCGATCCCAGCCTGATCCAGAAGGCTGTGCGGCGGGCGGTGCTGGCGGCGGGGATCATCAAGCCGGCGACACCGCACACCTTTCGCCATTCGTTTGCCACCCACCTGCTGGAGCGGGGCCAGGACATCCGCACGATCCAGGAACTGCTGGGGCATCAGGATGTGCAGACAACCATGATCTACACCCATGTGCTGAACCGCGGGCCCCTAGGCGTCAGCAGTCCGGCCGACTTGCTGTAGCCCACTGAACGGTCTTCTGCGGGTCCGCCTAAGGCTTGGGACCTGTGGCTGGATGAGCCCGGCATCGTTTGCCGTCAGGCTGTGGATCAAGGACTTCTACACACATGCCTTAACTGGTTTAGGCTGATGGGGGTTGAAGCATGGACGCTTTAACCGGGTCCGCCCATTTAGCGTTAGATTGACTGAGGAAATTTGGAGACCAAATGAGGATACCCTACTACCATATTGACTCCTTCACCCAGAAGATCTTTACCGGAAATCCGGCTGGTGTTTGTATTTTGGACTATTGGCTCTCTGATGAAACAATGATGAGTATTGCAAAAGAGAATGGTCTGGCCGAGACGGCGTTCATTGTTGGCAAGCAGAGTAACTACAAGATTCGATGGTTCACACCGGATATTGAAATGGACCTCTGCGGTCATGCAACTCTAGCTGCGGCCCATGTTGTAGCAAACTATCTCGAACCCACAAAGAATGTGACGTTTCGCTCAAACACTGATGAACTCAATGTCGGTATTTCCGATGGTAGAATAACCATGTTGCTCCCAAGGCGCGTACCCGAGTCTGCCATCGCACCAGAGTTACTCCTTGATTCTGTCAGTCTCAAACCCTCTAAGGTCTTGAAGGCCAGAGATTATCTATTCATCTACGACACAGAGGATGAAGTAGCTAGATTACAGATCAACACGGCGATCTTTAACCAGATTAATCTTGATCCGGGTGGTTTGTGCGTGTCTTCAGTAGGTTCTTCTGTAGACTTCGTATCTCGCTACTTCACACCACAGTCAACAATTCTTGAAGATCCAGTTACGGGTTCTGCACACTGCTCACTGATTCCATATTGGTCTGATGAAATAGGCAAGAGGCAACTAAGAGCAAAGCAGATCTCGGCTCGTGGTGGCGACCTCTATTGTGAAGACTGCGGCGACTGCGTAAGTGTTGCTGGATATGCAGTAACATACAAGACAGGAGAAATCGAAATTGATGATTAGGAGCAATCTAACATCTAGTTCAACCTGATAACTTCGTACCGAAATTACAGGTTAACTAGGCGTTAGGCGGCGCAAACAAAGAGAGTCCCACCACGATGCAGAACTACGATCTCGCCATCCCTACGATGCCATCTCGATCAGTCGCCTCGACTACAGAGTTCTATCGACGACTCGGCTTCGAAGGCGGAGCGCACCCCTTCAACAGCGATTACGCTATCTTCAGGCGTGGTGCAGTCGAACTGCATTTCTTCACGCACATGGATCTCCAACCTGCAGAGTCCTCATCTGGCTGCTATATCAGAGTCCAAGACGTAGATACTTTCTACAAAGCGTGCTCAGCCCTTGGGTTACCACGCACAGGTATCCCACGCATGGACAGACTCGAAGACAAGCCGTGGGGTCTCCGAGAGTTTGCCATCGTCGATCCTGACGGCAATCTCCTGCGCATTGGCCAAGTCATCTAAGGCCAGGTGCACGCCTTGCCGGACACAGCGCCGCCTAACCCCTCGTTGAACCACCGGACCCGCTACGGCCGGCCGGTTCACTCGAACGTTTTACCGACGCGCGTGATCGACGAGTTCATTATCCAGCCGCTTGTCCGCAGCCCGCGCCACGACGCGGCGCTTGAGCAACTGCTCCACGACGCCTACGTCCCCGCCGGCTTCACGGAGGCGGCCCGCGCCACCGCGCTCTTCCGAGCGGACGCGGTCCATGCGCGTGGGTTCACGTTCGGCGCACACGATGCGTCGGGCACGCTGCTCGGCACCGTCACCCTCGTCCCCGGTGGCGGGCCCGCGTGCCGGATCGCCGCCGCACATGAGCTCGAGGTGCATCTCTTGGCCGTGCGAGCCGATGCCCGCGGTCGTGGCGTCGGCGAAGCGTTGGTCACCGCCCTCCTCGACGCCCCTGAGGCGCAGCGCGCCACCGTTGCCTGGCTGTGGACGCAAGCCGCGATGACCACCGCCCAGCGCCTCTACCACCGGCTCCAGTTCGAGCGGGTGCCGAGCCGCGACTTCCGCGACGGAACCCGAGAGTTCCTCGTGTACGCCCGGCCGCTCAGCGGGCGCGCCGACTTGGGTGCGGTATGACGCCGCTTGCTGCTGCAGCAGAAGCAAACGTTAGGCAGATTAGTGGCGATTGACGATGAACCACGAGCGACTCGAAACTCACCGCAAGAGCGGTTCACAGCCCCTACACGCGAATGGCATCCCACTAGGCGTCGCCTTTCAGGAGTTCTGGACATGGTCAGGCTCGGATCTCATCAGCAACGCGCCGCGCGGGATTCTTGCTGCGTTTCTGGTCGCCCATGCGCTGGGGGTCGATGGATCCGCTCAACGTCAATCACGTTCTCGCCTTGCTTCAGAAGCTCTGCCCGAGAGCGGTGCCGCTCGATGGTCCCTGCGACGCTCTGGCCGAGGTAGCCAGCTGCATCCCGTCTGCTCCAGGCAGTACGGCGTAACCCGCTACTGCGTAACCTCAAGAGCTGGCTTCGCATCTGTACCCATGGTGTTCGCTGCGTTCTCGCTCCTCGCAGGCGCCGCCCTGGTGTGGTTGTCTGTGTGGTTGAAGCTGCGCTCCCAGCAGTGCCGGCAGTGGCCCAGCGTCATGGGTCGCGTCACCGAATCTCGCGTGGACGACGCACGCCTGGAAACGACCAAGCCCATTCTTCGCTATCACTATGAAGTTGGCGGCCAAACCTACGTTGGCTTCCGCGCTTCGTTCTCCGGGTACGGCGTCAGCCGTGCGGCGATGGAGTCGGTCATCAAGCCCTACCCCCAGGGAAGCAGGGTCAGGGTCTACTACAACCCACGCCATCCGGCATCCGCCGTCCTCGACAACACCGCACCGTCGGATTGGCCCTATTGGTTGTCGTTTGGTGTCGGCTTCCAGGTCCTCGCTGTCTATCTGGCCCTCCGATGAGCCACCGCCCCGCTTCGATCCGGGTCCTCGGCCCCACGGACGCCCCGGCGCTTCGCCAGATGCTGGGCCTCTTCAGCGACGCCTTCGACGACCCCGAGTCCTACCTCCACCATCAACCCAGTGACGCCTACCTCACCAGGCTCCTGGCCAGCGACACCTTCATGGCCGTCGCCGCCTTTGCGGCAGACCAGATGGTCGGCGGCCTGGCCGGTTACGTCCTTCCCAAGTTTGAGCAGGAGCGCAGCGAGTTCTACATCTACGACCTGGCCGTCGCGGAGGAGTTCAGGCGCCGGGGCATCGCCACCGCACTCATCAACACCATCAGGCGCATCGCCCAGCAGCGCGGCATCCATGTGATCTACGTCCAGGCCGACTACGGCGATGACCCAGCGGTCGCGCTCTACACCAAGCTCGGCACCCGGGAAGACGTCATGCACTACGACATTCTTCCCGGCGCGTAGGCGACGTGATCGAATTCCGCCTGGAATCCCGCCGCCGTTGGGCTGCAGGCATACAGCCCCACCTGTGCCGGTCCCGTCTCGCCCAGCTCCTGCAGCCGGGCCATCCGCAGTTGCTGCCAGTCCTCCCCATCCAGGCTGGCGTCGGCGATCACATCGCGGCCCTCGCGGCGCAGCCGGAACCACACCGTGCGGATCTCCCGGGCCAGGGGCTGGGTCGACCAGTCGGAGGCCTGGGCGTTGGTCACCACCGCGCCGAGCCGGTTGGGGCCGTCCGGTTCGAATTCCACCGAGGTCTTGATCCAGCAGGCCGGCGATAGCCGCAGCAGCAGTCCGGCCTGGTCGTAGCGGTGCCGCGGATGGGCCGTCACCCGGCAGGTGAGCAGCCCATCACCGTCCATCTCCCGCAGCAGGGCATGGCCGTTGTCGGCCTCGAAGCCGTAGTGGGTGCGCTGCCAGAAGTCGGTGCGGCCCGACGGCCAGAGCCGCAGGCGGCCGGTGGCGGCCTCTCGTTCCCATCGCGGCGGTTCGTTCAGCCACTGCAGGTCGTTGTCGAGGTTCATGGCGTCTCAGGGGTGGGGGTGGAGGCGAGGCCGATCTCCTGGCCGTAGGAGAGCTCCAGGGTGTGGCCGTCGGGATCCCGCAGGAAGGCCCAGAGCCCCACGGGCGGGCCATCGTCCCGCGGCTCTGCGATCAGCACCCCCTCGCTGCGGGCCATTGCGCAGAGCTCCAGCAGTCGCTCCGGACTGGCGCAGCCCACCCCGAGATGGCCCAGGGGCCGCAACGGCGCCTCCACCACGCCGCTCTCGATCAGCACCACGACGAAGGGCCGGGTGCCATCGCTGATCCAGGCGACGCGCAGCCCCGTCCCGCCGTCCCGCCGGTGGACGGGACGCAGGCCGGTGTAGGTGGCATAGAAGGCCAGGCTCCGCTCCAGATCCGTGACGGGCAGGGCCACATGGGTCAGTCCGATGTCAACCATGGCGAGGCAGGAGAAGGACATGGAGGCCGGCCAGGGCCAGCCCCACGGGGATCAGCAGGGCGGGCACGGCGGCGAGCCCCAGGTCAGCGGCGATCCAGCCCAGCGAGGTGGGCACGGCCACCGCACCGGCGCTGGCGGCACTGGTGGCCAGGCCGACGGCGGCCGGCACCAGGGCGACGGGCAGGCGCCGCGGGATCAGCAGGATCGTGGCGGGAAAGATCCCGGCCAGGCCGAACCCCGCCAGCGGCAGGGCGAGCCAGGGCGCGGCCCCACCGGACCAGCCGATCAGGGCCGCCAACAGCAGGGCCAGCGAGCCGCTGATCCACCGGATCACCCCCAGCCGCCCCACCAGCCCGCCGAAACCGAAGCGGCCCGCCGTCAGCCCCAGCCAGTAGAGGCTGACGCCGATGCCGGCTGCCACTGCGGCCTGGGAGCGGCCCAGGTGCTGAACGCTGAAGGCCCAGGTGCCGATCGAGGCCTCGAGGCCCACCGCCGCCAGCAGCACCAGCCCGCTCAGCCCCACGGCCGGCCGCC
>NZ_NQKY01000018.1:45455-67745 GCF_002252675.1 Synechococcus sp. BO 8801
GCGGCCCCGGCGGGACGCGGCCCCGGGCCGGCCCGCCGTTGCTGCCAGAGCCATAGCAGCACCAGGCCGCCCAGGCCGGCCAGCACCAGATACACCTGGCGCCAGCCGCCCCCCAGGGCCAGCACCGTGGTGGCGATCGTCGGCCCCGTGACGGCGCCGACGCCGTAGAAGCCATGCAGCGGGCCGATCAGCCGGGCGCCGGCCGCGTGCTGCGCCACGGCCGTGTTCAGGCCGGCGTCGACCAGGCCGATGCCCAGGCCCACCGCCACCCCCGTGGCCACCATCAGGTCCCAGCGGGGGGTGAGGGCGTAGAGCAGCAGGGCCGAGGCCAGCAGCGTGAAGGCCATCAGCAGCAGCCGGTCCAGACCCAGCCGGCTGCTCACCATGCCGTTCAGCAGGGCCGCCAGCAGATAGCCAACGATCTGGCTGACCAGCAGCAGCGTCACCGATCCGGTGCTGAGCGTGAAGGTGTCCAGCAGGGAGGGCACCAGCACGCCGAGGGCCGCCTCCACCGCGCCGATCACCACAAAGGCGGCGCAGGCCACCCCCATCCGCAGGTCGCTCGCTGCGTCAGCCATCACGGCGGCGCAGGGCGACGGCGACCAGCAGCAGCAGCACCGCCAGCCAGCGGGCGGTCCCGTTCGGCTGCTGGGGGACCCCCAGCCAGCCCCAGTGGTCGATCAGCAGCGAGCCGATCAGCTGGCTGCAGACCACCGTCATGGTGGTGGCAGTGAGCCCGAGCCGGGGAATCACCAGGGTGGAGAGGGTGACGTAGAGGGCGCCGAGCATGCCGCCGCCCAGGGCCCAGGGCGGGACAGCGGCGAGCCGCTCGATGGGCCCGGCACGGAAACCCCCCAGGGCCAGCAGCAGCCCGAGGGCGGCGGCACCCACCAGGAAGTTGACCGTGGCGGCGGCCACGGCGGAGCGCAGCGTGCCGCCCAGGCGCGCATTGGCGGCCCCGCCCAGCGACAGCAGGCTGCCCGCCGAGAAGGCACAGAGCACGGCGGAGAGGGGGTTCATCGCCCACCCCCCGACTGGGTGAGCAGGACCATGGCCGCCAGGAACAGCGCCATGGCCGCCCAGCCCCGGGCGCCGAGGCGCTGGCGCCGCACCCCCAGCCAGCCGTGGTGATCCATCACGAGGCCGGCGACCGCCTGGCCGGCCACCACCAGCCCGAGGGTGAGGGTGGCGCCGAGACGGGGGATCACCAGGGTGCTGGAGCTCACGTACCAGGCGCCGAGCACCCCGGCCAGCAGGGTCCAGCGCGGCGCCGTGCCGATCGCCCGCCAGTCGGGGGCCGGCAGCAGGCCGCTGAGCAGCAGCCCGATCAGGGTGAGCGAACCCAGCAGGTAGGAGTGGAGGGCGGCGAGGGGAACGGACTGGAGCGACTGGGCCAGCCGGGCGTTCATGGCCGCCTGCACCGGCAGCAGGGCACCGGCCAGCAGGGCCAGGGCGATCGCCATGGCCGAGGAGACGGGGACGACGGGCGCCGGCGAGCGGGGGAGGGACAGGCAAGACATCTCGATATCAAGAGACTTGATCCGAAGCTAGGGGTGAGTTGTCTTGACGTCAAGCTATCCTCGGCCCATGGCCTCCGACCGCATCGACCTGATCCAGGGCCAGTGGCAGCAGGCCTCCCCGGACCTGGATGTCTCCGCCTTGGCCGTGGTGGGGCGGATCCTGCGCATCGCCCGGCTGCTGGAGCGCCAGCGCGAAGCCCTGCTGGCCCCCCATGGGCTCAGCCTCTGGTCCTTCGATGTGCTGGCCACCCTCCGGCGCCAGCCCCCACCGCACCAGCTCACCCCCACCGAGCTCTACGGCGCCTTGATGCTGTCCTCCGGTGCCATGACCAACCGGATCGATCGCCTCGAGGCCGACGGCCTGGTGGAGAGACACCGTGAAACGACCGACCGGCGCAGCGTCCTGGTGCGGCTCACGGCCAGGGGCGCCCAGCTGGTGGAGACGGTGCTGCCTGTGGTCGTTGGCAACGAGCGGGAACGGCTGGAGCACTGCACCACCTCCGAGGAGCGTGAGCTCCTGGCCGGGCTGCTGCGCCGCCAGCTCCTGGCCCTGGACGGCGGCGACTGAAGCCTCCGCAGCACCATGGCTTCAGCACTCTCCTTCAGGCCCCTCACGCAGGCCGATCGCCAGCGCCTCGAGAGCCTGTGCATCGCCTGCAGCGACTTCTTCGAGTGCATCGAAGCTCAGCCCGGTGGCTGTGAAACGGCAGCCGAGCTGCTTGGTCCCCTCGCGCCGGACGTGGGCAGCGGAGAGAAAAGCCTCGTTGGCGTGGAGTTTGGCCGTGAACTGGTCGGGGTGGTGGAGCTGTTGGCTGGTTTCCCTGGGCCGCAGGAGTGGTACGTCGGTCTGCTGCTGCTTCATCCCGAGCGGCGCGGTGCGGGAGCCGGAACGGCCATCTGGGAACACCTGCGGCAACAGATGACCCAGGAGGGGGCCACCACGGTGCGACTCATCGTCCAACAACAGAATCCCCGTGCTCGTCGGTTCTGGGAGCGGCAGGGATTCACCGTGGAGAGGGAGATGATGGCCACAGCCGGCAAGCTGGAAAGCCCCGTCTGGCTGTTGCGTCGTGATCTTCAGGCGCCGGCCGCCCATGCCGTGGCAGCCCAGCAGGGCTCACCTTGCCGCTGAGCGAAAGCGCCCGACACGACCATGAAGATCAGGCTCGAACCCCCCAACCCGGCCTGGACGGAGGCCTTCGAACGGCACAGGGAGCGCCTCCTGGAAGCCCTGCCGATAGCGGGGCTTTTCGTCGATCACATCGGCAGTACCTCCCTGGGCGACATCAGCGCCAAGCCGATCATCGACATCCTTGTCGGCCTGCCGGATCCATCCCCACTGGATGCGGTGATCGATCCCCTGCTGGCCGCCGGCTACACCTATGTGGAAGCGTTCACGGGCGCCATGCCGTACAGGCGCTTCTTCGTCAGTCTCCAGGCCCTGTCGGCCGGGCCCCTGCCTCGCGTCATCGGTCCAGCAGATGCGCTGGCCTTCGGCCGTGATTACGACTCCATCGCGAACATTCATGTGATGGAGCGCGGGACTGATCACTGGAGGCGACACATCGCCTTCCGTGACTACCTACGGGCGCATTCTGAGGTGAGACTTGCGTATGAGAGCTTGAAACTCAGGATTGCGAAAATGGATTTCGAGGACCCACTTGACTACAACAGCTTCAAGGCGGATTTCATCCGTGAGCATCAGGGGAAGGCGATGGCCTGGTTCCTGCAAAGAGGGCAGTAGATCTGGGTTGTAACTCAGAGCTGTCGATCAGGACTTTGGTTGCCTCTTGGGCTTACCGACGGATGAGATAGCCTGTTTAACTCTTTGGTCCCTGCGTCAGTTGATCGATGAAGGTCATCATTCTTGGCAATGCCGGGGCCGGCAAGAGCACCCTGGCCAGGAAGCTGATCGCCAGGCAGCCGGCCGCCCGGTTATCGCTGGATGAGGTCGCGTTCCAGGGCGGCACCGAACGGCGTCCCCTTCAGGAGAGTGTCGAGGACGTGAGGCGTTGGATCTCCGAGCAGGACAGCTGGATCATCGAAGGCTGTTACGCAGACATCCTGGAGCCCGTCCTGGCCAGTGCCGATGAACTGATCTTTCTGAATCCCGGCGTTGAGGCCTGCCTGGCCCACTGCCGCTCCAGGCCCTGGGAGCCCGAGAAATTCAGCTCCCGCGATGAACAGGACGCGAATCTCGACAACCTCCTGCAGTGGGTTGGCTCCTACGAAACCCGATCCGACGAATACGGACTCGCCAGGCACCGGGCCCTGTATGAATCCTTTGAGGGGAAGAAGCGGGAATTCTGCCATCCTGAAGCGTATGCATCCTCCAGGTGCTCCGTCTATATCGCCACCAGTCTCGATGGCTGTATCGCCCGCAGCGACGGCTCCATCGATTGGCTGGAGCGCGCCAACGCCGCCGTGCCCGCCGGTGAAGATTGCGGCTACGCCGACTTCATCCAGACGGTCGATGCGATCGTCATGGGACGGGCCACCTTCGACAAGGTCCTCAGCTTTCCTGAATGGCCCTATGGCAGCCTGCCGGTTTATGTGCTCAGCACCACCTTGCGAAGCCGTCCTGCCGGAGTGCCGGACTCGGTCCAGGTGCTTTCTGCCACGCCCCACGAGGTCGTGGAACGGGCCGCTGCAGCGGGCCACCACCACCTCTACATCGATGGCGGACGCACCATCCAGGGCTTCCTGAAAGCTGGGCTGATCACCGAGCTGACGATCACGCTCATCCCGCTGCTGCTGGGCTCAGGGATCAAGCTGTTTGGTGATCTGCCAGCCGACACGAATCTGCGTCTGTTGTCATCCAGAGCCTTTCCGTTCGGTTTCGTTCAGTGTCACTATGCGCTATGCCAGCAGGCCTCGCCTCCAATGCCGACCCTCGAAGGACAGCCGCTGTGATGGTCCCTGAGGATCACTCGCGTATTCCGATCGAGCGATGGCGCCGTTGGCTAGGCGGCGTCCTGCTCGTACCACTCCTGGCGATGTCGGGCGGGTTTGTCTTCCTCCTCTGCCATGCACTGGTGCGTGGTGAAATCAGCATCGTCTCCAGGGGCTATCACGTGTCCAGCAGTGCCTACACGATCAGCACGAATCCGATCGCGTTCTTCTTTTTCTTCCTGCTCAACGCTCTGCTGGCTGCCTTTCTACTTTTCGTCACCGTGGTGGTGGGTCGAAGGGTGGTCACGGGGACCAGGCCCAGGTGAGGGGAACTTGAGCGAATCGGGGGTGAAGCCCTTGAAAAGCTGGCTTCAGGCCTGCCGCTTTCTGCGACGCCTGGCATGGTACGAGTGCAGATGCAGTCCGATCGCGACCAGCGCCATACCGGTGGCCACCAGCATGGCGCCGAAGAGGCTTCCCAGAACGCCGGAAACCGGTACTCCCGGTTTCAGCAGCGACCTGCTGGGGTCGCGGGGATCGTAGAAGATAGGTACAGGGCGACCCACGGGTAAGGACTCAGCCTCGCGTTGAGCCACCTCAGCGCTCTTGATGATTCCCACGTCGTCAAGGCTTTGGCGCGTGCCTGAGTACGTGCGCCCCCACACGGTAAACGCGTAGTGCAGCCGCACGACATGGGTTCCTACAGCGCCCCGCCTTGAATCGATGATGATGGGCTTAGCCACCGCCTCCGATTTCATCACTTCCCCCACCACCGCAGGCCAGGACCGTGATTGCCATCCCTCGACGATCATCGGCACGTTGCGCACCAGTAAGAATCCTCCGCCCCCGAGAGTGGTGGCGAGGATCAAGCCAAGAACCAGGGTAATGAATGCAGCCTGCAGCACACGCATGATGGTGGGAGCCTAGCTGAACCACCCCCGCCTGGCCTGACTCTCCGTCCAGGTGACTGCTGAGAAGCAGATGCCGACCAGCCGGTTTTCCCGGTCGTCGAGGATGGTTGGATCTGTGGTGTTCATCGTTGACCTTGAAGGTATCGCTGCAATCCAGGCCCAGTCCCATCCGACGCAATCACGGGAAGACATTGGATGACGCCATCGGTAGCCATCCATTAAGGTCGTGCGATGAACGACCAGGAGAAGCTGAACCAACCCAGGGCCATGGAGGGCCTGTGGCATGACACGGTGGCGTCAGGCTTTTCGATGGCTTCAGACCCATTGACCTGCTCGCTGTTGAGGACCCTGGCCGCTTCAAAGCCGTCCGGTCGCTTTCTGGAGCTGGGCTCGGGAACGGGTCTTTCGACGGCATGGATTCTTGATGGGATGGATCAGACGTCGTCTTTGACGACCGTGGACAATGACGCGTCCTTCCTGGGGATACTCGACAAGCACCTTGGCTCGGATCCTCGGCTGGAGATTGTCTGCGCCGATGGCGATGCGTTCCTGCAGTCGCAGGGGGGTGCCCAGTACGACTTCATCTTTGCGGACACATGGTCTGGCAAGTATCGGTTGCTTGATCAAACCCTACAGTTGCTCAGCAAGGGTGGCCTCTACATCATTGACGATATGCTTCCGCAGGCCAACTGGCCTGATGGCCATGCCTCCAACGTCGACGACTTAATCCATCAGCTCGTCTCCGACACCAGATTCCACATGACCAAGCTGTCATGGGCGAGTGGCATCATCGTTGCCACTCGGCTTTGAGGTTTCGTATGGATGGATTCGCCTCGCGTCCCAGTTCCCCAATGCGAAGGGCACCATTGGTCTCAAGAATCCAGAGGATAAAGACCGTCCATTGGCCGGAGATGTTTTTCAGCAGGCTTTCCAGCGGACAGCACTTGGGCTCAGTCATGGGGATGGACTGGCTTCCTTTTGGTAACGAGTGACCTTCTGGTTGCTACTTTACGCCAGCGAGTGACCGGCTTAGTCGCTGGCTGTTGACCAACAACATGGCTGACGCGATGGCAAACATCCTGCATGTTGACTCCAGCCCACGGAGTGAACGATACAGGTCTCGAAGATTGGCGCGGGAGTTCATGGATGCCTGGCTGAACAGCCATCCTGATGACGCCGTGACGTATCGGGACTTACGCCTGACACCTGTTCCCCACATCACCGAAGAGTGGATCGCCGCCGACTTCACACCCCCGGAAGCCCTGACAGGTGACATGGCTGAGCTGCTGGCCTTTTCCGATGAGCTGGTCAATGAGTTTCTGGCGGCGGATCATTGTGTCTTCAGCGTGCCCATGCACAACTTTGGTATGCCATCCAACTTCAAAGCCTACATTGATCAGGTGGTTCGCGTGGGACGCACGTTCCTCCTTGAGAACGGCCAGTTCAGCGGGCTGGCCGAGGGCAAGAAGGTGCTTTTCATCACGACCCGCGGTGTCGAGTACGGCCCTGGCTCGCCCTTTGAAGGGTGGGATTGCCTGGAGCCTGGGCTGCGCCATGCATTTCGATTCATGGGTGTGAAGGATTTTCAATTCATCCAGGCCAACGGATTGGATCTTGGTGACGATGCCGAGAGAAGGGGGTTGGACACCGCACAGTCAAAGCTCCGGGAACTGGTGTCCAGTTGGTAGCGCCAGCGAGGCACCACCTCGATTCTGTGCAGGTTCAAGCCTGAGCGCCTAGTCTTGCTGGGGTAGCCCCTGTTGTGCTCTGCACCGTTGACGATCACCTGTTCGCTCCGCTACATCATCGATCCCTACAAGCTCAAGGAATTCGAGCATTACGGCAAGAGCTGGATTCCGCTCGTCGAGAAGTATGGGGGCCAGCATCACGGCTACTTCCTCCCCTCGGAGGGTGCCAGCAATGTCGCCTTGGCCCTGTTCTCGTTCCCAAGTCTGGCCACCTACGAGACCTATCGCGCCAGGTCACTGGACGATCCGGAGTGTCAGGCGGCCTTCCAGTATGCGGAGGATACCCGCTGCATCATCAGCTACGAGCGCAGCTTCTTTCGCCCCGTCTTCGGCGACTGAGTCTCTCGGCGGCCCTGTCTTCCCGATTTCTCTCCGCTTTCGAGACGCCATGCCCTACGTCAATGTGCAGATCACCCGTGGGGCCACCCGGGCGCAGAAGGCCCAGCTGGTGAAGGAGATCACGGCGTCCCTCGTCACGGTCCTGGCGAAGAAGCCCGAACACACCCAAGTCGTCATTCAGGAGATCGACGAAGAAGACTGGGGATTCGCCGGCGTGCTGACCGACGACTGGAAGGCCGGCCAGGGCCGGGCCGAGCAGGCCTGACACCTGGTCCCAAGGCCACGCCCCGACCATGGAGGGTCGCTTGCCCCGAGGCGCCCCTCAACTCCGTCTGAGTAGTACGGTACGGTACCGTATCTTGCGTCGGACGCCCCCTGTCCATGGCCGCTCCACCCCGAGACCGCCTCCTCTCGGCCGCCCGGGAGCTGTTCTTTCAGCAGGGTTTCGCCAGGGTCTCCACCGATGCCCTGGCGAAGGCAGCGTCGGTTTCGAAGGCCACGCTCTACAAGCATTTCCCCAGCATGGAGGCCGTGCTGCGGGCCGTTGTCGAGCGTGAGGTGGATGGGTTCGAGCGGGGCGTCCCCATCACCGTGGCCACCGCGGCAGCGTTCCGAGCCGCCCTGGTGCAGTACGGCACCAACCTGCTCGACTTCCTCAACCACCCCGACATCATCCGGTTCGCCCAGTTGATGTTCGAGGAGGCGCGCGGCAACAGGGGACTGGCCGGCGACTTCTACGACTCCGCCTACGGACGCACCCAGAACGACCTGGCCCAGCTGATCCAGCAGGGGCTCGACCGCGGCGACCTGCGCTCCAGCCTCCCGGCCGCGGAGCTGGCCGAGCAACTGCTGGGTCTGTGGGAGGGCTTCGGCTTCATCCGTGCCCTGCTCGGCCTCACCCCGCAACCGTTCCCCGACCCCGGGGCCTGGAGCGAGGTCTGCGTGGGCACCTTTCTGGCGGGCCAGGGTTCCGCCCCGCCGCAGGGCGACGACCCCACCCCTTCCCGAGCGGACCCCTGAGCGCCATGGCCATGCACAAGTTCGTTCCACCCACAGGTCCCGGGGACGTCCTCGCCGATCGCCGCCGGCTCTGGATCCTGGGCGCCAGTCGCCTGGCCTTCACCATCGCGGTGGCGATCGCCACCCACACGGTGTTTCCCCTGCTGCGCTGGATGCAGCAGCGCCGGATTCACCGCGGCGATGTGATCTGGCTGGAGGACATCCCGGGGCCACCCCAGAGCCAGCGCTTCGACCATCTGGCCTTTGTGCCGGCTGACATCACCCCCAACCCCGGTCCGGTCCGCAAACGGGCGCGGTTCATGAAGGTGGAGTATCCCGCCGCCGCCTATCCCTTCGCCTTTCGCCAGCCACCCATCTCCGGGAACGCCATCAATGGCCTGGGGGAGGAGCGCCCCCGCCGGCCCGACCACGTGTTCTTCGGTGATTCCTACAGGCGGGCCTGGGGAAAGCTCGACTGGTATTTCCAGGTGATGGAGCCCACCGCCATTCATCGGCTGATCGTGCGGATGTTCTGGCAGGACCGGGCCCGGGTCGGACCTGTGGCGCCCGGTGTCACCACCCTCGGCACCCCCGAAGAGGCCTCCGCCCACATCAAGGCCCTGGCCACCCGGATCGGTGCCGGATCGGTGGGCATCACCCGCCTGCGTCCGGAGTTCTGCTACCACGACTCCAACCCTGACTTCGCCTACGCCATTGCGGTCGCCGTGCCGATGGATCGGGAGGAGATGCTGCACACCCCCAGTGAGCGCTCCAATCAACAGATCATGCGGACCTACCTGGACGTGAACCGGGTGGCGATCCGGCTGGCCCACGCCATCCGTGCCCTGGGCTATCCGGCCCAGGCGTCCACCAATCTGGCGCCGGGTTCCAGCACGGAGGTGCTGCATGTGCCCATCGCCATCGCGGCCGGCCTTGGCCAGCTGGGCAAGCACGGCTCGATGATCACCCCCGAATTCGGCTCGAATGTCCGTCTGGCCACCGTGCTCACGGATCTGCCCCTGGCCGTCGATCAGCCGAGGGACATCGGTGTGGACGACCTCTGCGCCCACTGCCGCATCTGTGAAACCAACTGCCCCCCGCACGCGCTGTTCCCGGAGAAGCAGCTGGTGCGCGGCCAGCGGCGCTGGTATGTGAATTTCGATAAGTGCGCTCCTTACTTCGCCGAAACCCGCGGCTGCGGCATCTGCATCGAGGTCTGCCCCTGGAGCACACCCGGCAAGGGCCAGGAGCTGATGCGCACCCTGCTCGAACGTCGGCAGGGGCCCGGGGGAGCCGCCCGGACCTGACGTGTGCCACGTTGGCCGGTGTTGTGGTGTGGTGGTGTGCACGAACCGCTCCTGACGGTGCGCCGGGCGACGGCCACGGACGTGCCGGTGCTGGCCCGCTATGGCGTCGCCCTCGCACGCCTGCATGTCGGCTTTGATCCCGACCGTTTCGCCGTGCCGCCGGGTGGCGAGGGCGCCTATGCGGCGTTCTTCCAGGCGGAGCTCCAGCGTCCGGAGGTGGTGCTGCTGATCGCCGAGGCCGGTACCCAACCGGTGGGCTACGCCTTCGTGCGGATGGAGCCGATGAGCCTGGTGGAGCTGCGCGGTGCCGGAGCCTGGCTGCACGACATCTACGTGGATCCCGAGGCCAGGAGCGGCGGGATCGGCCGCCGGCTGCTCGCGGCGGCCAAGGAGGCCGCCATCGCCCTGGGCTCCGGCAGCCTGATGCTCAGTGCATCGTCACAGAATGCCGCCGCCCGGCACCTGTTCGAGGGCGCCGGACTGCGCCCCACCATGGTGGAGATGCGGATCGAACTGGAGGGGTGAAAGCGGCATCGCTGCAGACATCAGCGCTGACGGCCGCACCGCCACCATGGCCGAACAGCTCGCTCGGCTGGCTTCTCCATGAACACCTACACCTTCCTGAGGGTCCCGGTGGCCTACACCGCCGGCCAGATCGATCCGTCCCCGTACGAACAGGCCATCCATGACCAGGCCGCCCGTGGCTGGGATCTGGTTCAGATCTTCGTGGAGAACCCCGCCGCCATGGCCAGCGAGCACGTGCTGATCTTCCGGCGGCCGGCCTAGGGCCCCCCGAGCAGTGGCACCAGTTCCCGCACCGCATCGCCGGCCTTCAGCTCCAGCGCCACGCCGGCACCGCCGCAGTCCTCCGCTGGAAGCTGGTCGGCGCCCAGCCGCAGGCTGCGGCCCTCGGGCCCCTCCAGGGTCACGCCGATCACGCCGGCGTCGCCGGCCTGCAGATCCACCAGGGCGTCGTCGCGCTCCAGGAAGCGCAGGCCGATCTGGCCCATGGCGCCCCGCTGGCAGGGCCGCAGGCTGTCAAGGTGCAGCCGCTTCACCTGGCCGCGGCGGCTGGCCAGCAGCACGTTGCCGCCCGCCGCCGCCCGCGCCGCCCCCACCACCCGTTCGCCGGGCAGCAGCCGCAGCAGCATCGGCCCCTGGGCGGTGCGGCCCAGCACCGGCAGGTTGGTGTCGTTGATCGCCAGCCGCAGCATCCGTCCGGTGCTGGTGGCCACCACCAGATCCTCCCCCTCCCGGCAGGGCACCACCCGTTGCAGGGCCACCCCCTCCTTCAGCTTCAGCACCGTGGCGGGCCGGCCCGAGAGCTCCAGGAAGTCCTCGATCGGCAGCCGTTTGAAGCGCCCATCGGTGCTCAGCAGCCCGATGCTTCCCGACGGCGGCTGGGGCAGCGGCAGCACCTGCACCACCGTCTCCCCGTGGAGGCTGTCGGGAAGGAAGCGCTCCAGCCTGCCGGGGTTCTGGCCGGCGAACTCCCAGCGCAGCAGGGCCACCTTGCCGCCGGCGCTGAAGGCCAGCAACGCCGGCTGCTCGGCCACCGGCAGGATCAGCCGCGCCGGCGGCGGCAGTTCCCCCAGCTCGGCCGCCTGATCCAGGTGCAGCCGGCCCAGCATCTGGGGCGTCACGATCCGCACCGCCCCGTCGGTCTGGATCAGCAGCCGGCCGTCGCCGGCCAGGGCCTCGAAGGCCTGCTGCCGCTGCAGTTCGGTGTTGGGCCGCACCGCCGCCGCCCGCTGGGCCACCAGGGCGTCGCCCCCCTCCACCAGCCGGGTGCGGCGCGGGGTGGCGTAGCGCTTCCTGAGCCCCTTCAGCTCGCTGACCATCGTGTCGAGCAGGGTGTCGCGGTCGTTGAGCAGGTGCCGCAGCCGGGTGCGCTCCTCTTCCAGATCGGCCGCCTCCTTGCGCAGCCCCTCCTGCTCCAGGCCCGTGAGCCGCCGCAGGGGCATGGCCAGCACCGCATCGGCCTGGCGTTCGCTCAGGTCCAGGTGCACCTGCAGGCTGGCCCGGGCCGTGGCGGCATCCCGCGCCTCGCTGATCATCTCGATCACGCGCTTGAGGTCGTCGAGGGCCTTGATCAGCCCCTGCACCACCTCCAGCCGGTCTTCGCAGCGCTTGAGGGCGTGGTTGGTGCGGCGGATGATCGTCAGCTCCCGGTATTCCAGGAACTGCTGCAGCATCTGGCGCAGGTTCAGCTGCTGGGGCTGGCCGTTCACCAGCGTCAGCAGGATGGCGCCGAAATTGCTCTGCAGGGCCGTGCGCCGCTGCAGCTCCTCCAGCACCTTCTGGGGTTCGGCGTCGCGCCGCAGCTCGATCACCACCCGCATCCCCTCGCGGTCGCTCTCGTCGCGGATGTCGGCGATGCCGCCGATCTTGCCGTCGTTGACCTGCTCGGCCAGCTTCTCGATCCAGCCCGCCTTGCTCAGCTGGTATGGCAGTTCCGTCACCACCACGGCGCCGCGCCGGTGGCGCCCCTTGCCGGGCTGCACCTCCTCGATGTGGGCCACGCCCCGCATCGGGATGCTGCCCCGGCCGGTGGCGTAGGTGTCGCGCACACCGCTGCCGAGCAGCACCTCGCCGCCGGTGGGGAAATCCGGGCCCGGCACCATCGCCAGCAGCTTCTCCTCCGCCAGGTCGGGTTTGCGGATCAGGGCGATCAGGGCATCGACCACCTCGCCCAGGTTGTGGGGCGGGATGCTGGTGGCCATGCCCACGGCGATGCCGGTGCAGCCGTTGAGAAGCAGGAAGGGCAGCTGGGCCGGCAGCACCGTCGGCTCCTGCTGGGAGCCGTCGAAGTTGGAGGCGAAATCGACCGTGTCGCTGCCGATCTCATCGAGCATCGCCTCGTTGGCGATCGGCGCCAGCCGGGTTTCCGTGTACCGCATCGCGGCCGGCGGGTCGTCGTCCACCGAGCCGAAGTTGCCGTGGCCGTCCAGCAGCGGGTGGCGGCTGGCGAAGGTCTGCACCAGCCGCACGAGGGCGTCGTAGACCGCCTGGTCGCCGTGGGGGTGGTACTTGCCGAGCACGTCGCCCACCACACGGGCGCACTTGCGGTAGGGCCGGTCCGGGGTCAGCCCCAGCTCGTGCATCGCATAGAGGATGCGCCGCTGCACCGGCTTGAGCCCGTCGCGCACGTCCGGCAGGGCCCGCCCCACGATCACGCTCATCGCGTACTCGAGGTAGGAGCGCTGCATCTCCTGATGCAGGGCGATCGGTTGGACGCGCTCGTCCGGCATCCGGTCCTTTGGGGCAGCGGCTCAGGGCGCTCAGCCTACAGATGGCGCCCGGAGCCCCCCGGGCTCAGGACTCCTCGCTGCTGACCCCGTCCCCGTCGGTGGCATTGGCCAGGGCCCGCTCCACCGCCGCCTTCAGTTCCGGCAGGGCCAGCAGCTGGGCGGTCACCGCCCGCAGCTTGGGCCCCCAGAGCTGTTCCTTCTGGAACTTCTCCTTGACGTAGTTGGGCTCCTCCGCCAGGGCCGTCTCGGCCAGCTTCAGGGCCTGGGCCCGCTCCGCCGGCCCCCGCTCGAACAGGGCCGCCGCCAGGGCCAGGGAGGTTTCGGCGATGTCCGGCTTGATCTTCAGCACCCGCTGCCAGCGGCCGATGGCGTCGTTGACGCGGCCGCTCTCGTACAGCACCAGCCCCTGGTTGTTGATCGCCTCCCAGAAGTCCTTGCGCAGCCCCGACGCCCGCTCGAACGAGCCCAGGGCCTCCTGGGTGTTGCCCAGCAGGATCTGGGCGTTGCCGAGATCGAAGTAGGCACCGGCGTTCTTGCCGTCCAGCTCCAGCCCCCGCCTCAGCAGGCCGATGGCGTCCTGGGGCTTGCCGTCCCGCAGGGCCAGGGAGCCCTCGGCGAACCAGATGCCGGCGTTGTTGGGATCCAGCTCCTTGGCCCGGGCCAGGGCCACCTTGGCCTTCTCCATCTGGTTGCTGCGCAGCTCCGCCTCCGCCAGCAGCACCCAGCCGCGGGGGTCCTGCGGCAGCAGCCGCACCGTCAGTTCCGCCAGCCGGGCCGCATCCTCCGCCTGGCCGAGGCGCAGCAGCCGCGCCGCCGCCTGGGCGATGCCCAGCCCCGCCCCCTCCAGTTCCTTCTCCTGCGGCAGATACACGAACGGCACCAGCGCCCGTGCCGGCAGGGCGTAGCCCACCAGGGGGGTGGCCGTCAGCGGCATGGCCAGGCAGAGGGAGGAGAACAGTCGCCAGAACCGCCGGCCCACGGAATCACCCCGAATCTCACCAGCCTAGGGAGCCGTCCCCCGTTGTCCCCAACTGCCCGCCAGGGCTGCCCGGATGTTGCGCCGCCACATGGCCGGGCGGATCCGCCGCAGGGCCGAGGCCCGCAGCCGTTCGTCCCAGTCGCCGTCGCTCCAGCCCAGGGCCTCCGCGCCGCGCAGATCCAGCAGCCACGGGCGCGGCTGCACGTCGCTGTCGGTGGCGACGGGCAGGGGCCGCTGGTTCCAGGGGCAGACCTCCTGGCAGATGTCGCAGCCGGCCACCCAGCCCTCCAGCCGCCCGGCGATCGCCGCCGGCAGCGCCTCGTCGCGGTTCTCGATCGTGTGGTACGCGAGGCAGCGGCGGGCATCCACCACGAACGGCTCGTCGAGGGCGCCGGTGGGGCAGGCGTCGATGCAGGCCGTGCAGGCGCCGCACAGGGGCTCAGCCGGGCGGTCGGGGGGCAGGTCGAGGCTGGTGAGCAGGTGGCCCAGCAGCATCCAGGAGCCCCGGTGGCGATGGATCAGGTTGCCGTTCTTGCCGATCCAGCCCAGGCCCGCCTCCTCCGCCCAGGCCTTGTCGAGCAGGGGGGCGCTGTCGACGCAGGCGCGCCAGGTGGTGCCCGGTGCGACCTCCTCCAGCCAGCGCCCCAGCTGCCGCAGGCGGCCGTCGATCACCCGGTGGTAATCGCGGCCCCAGCCGTAGCGGGCCACCCGCAGACTGCCCGGCGCCCGCTCCCGGGCCACGTGGTAGTTCCAGCCCACAGCAAGGATGCTGCGGACCCCCGGCAGAAGCGCCTCGATCCGGCGGCGGCGGGGATCCTCCATCCAGCCCATCCCCGCCTGGTGGCCCGCCGCCAGCCACCGCTCCAGGGCGGCCGTGCGCAGCGGCAGCCGCGGGCCTCCCGGCACCGCCGCAAGCCCCACCGGAGCGAAGCCGAGCCCCTCGGCCCTGGCCCGCAGTGCCGCCGCCACTGCGCTAGGGGACGAAGGCGTGCTCAAGGGCTGCCGGTAGAGTCCCACGAATCCGACCTCCATTGAGTGGCTGCCGTTTCCTCCTCCCGCTTCAGTCCCCTGCTGCGCTGGATGGGCATCACCCTGGTGGTGCTGCTCGTCCTGCAGCTGGTCGCCGTGCTCACCCTCTGGGACTGGCAGGAGGAGGCCTTCCGCCAGCTGGTGGTGGAGCGACTGATCGGCCAGGCCCCGATGGGTCTGATCGGGCTGCTGCTCATGTACCTCTCCTCCCGCCTGGAAGACCCGTCGGAGGAGCGCACCCCCGTCCTCTGGACCGTCTGCATCATCAGCGGTCTGCTGGCCGTGCTGCTGACCGCTTCGCTGCCGATCGCCTTCGGCGGTGACCAGCAGATGCAGCAGCAGGCCGACCAGCAGCTCGCCGCCAAGCGCGGTCAGCTGGAGATGGCCCGCCAGCAGAGCAAGGATCCCGCCCTGCTCCAGCAGCTGATCAAGCAGGCCGAATCCACCGGCCAGGTGCCCCCGGGCGCCACCGAGGAGCAGAAGACCCAGTCGGCCCGGGCTTTCGTCGATCGCCAGCTCGACCAGCTTGAGACCCAGTTCAAGCAGACCGAGCAGACCAGCAAGGTCACCCTGAGCCAGCGCCGCTACGGCGGATCCCTCGGCGCGGTGGTCCTGATCATCGCCTTCACGATCCTTTGCCTCGGCAGTGTCCTGTAAGACCCCCGTGGATCGTTACCGTTAGGGTTTCGCCCCTCCGGACCCCATCCATTGGTCCCATCCAGTAGTCCCAGTTCCGATCAGCCCCTGGGCAACAGGCTGCAGCAGGATCTCAAGAACGATCTGATCGCCGGTCTGCTGGTGGTCATTCCGCTGGCCACCACGATCTGGCTTGCCACCACGGTGAGCCGCTTCGTTCTGGCCTTCCTGACGTCGATCCCCAAGCAGTTCAACCCGTTCAACACCCTCAACCCCCTCCTCCAGGACCTGATCAACCTGGGGGTGGGACTGCTGGTGCCGCTCCTCGGCATCCTGTTGATCGGTCTGATGGCCCGCAACATCGTCGGCCGCTGGCTGCTGGAGTTCGGTGAGGGCACCCTGCTGCGCATCCCCCTGGCGGGCTCCGTCTACAAGACCCTCAAGCAGCTGCTGGAAACCTTCCTCCAGGGCAATTCCGCCCGCTTCCGGCGGGTGGTGCTGGTCGAATACCCCCGCGAGGGGCTCTATGCCGTCGGCTTCGTCACCGGGGTGCTGGGCACGGCCATCCAGGCCGATTTCGGCGAGACCATGCTCAGCGTCTTCATTCCCACCGCCCCCAACCCCACCACCGGTTGGTACGCGGTGGTGCCCGAGCGTCTGGTCAAGGACATCGAGCTGAGCGTCGAGGATGCCTTCCGCACGATCATCTCCGCCGGCATCGTCAGCCCCGACGAGCGGGAACCCACCTCCAACCGCAGCTTCGCCAGCCTGCTGGCCCAGCTGCGCGCCCCCCAACCCTCCTGATGCAGAGTCGCACCCTTGCCCGTGAACTGGCCCTGCTGATGCTGGGTCAGGTCAGCGACCGCGGCAGCGGCGCCGAAGCCCCCTCCGGCTCCTTCGATCTGCTGCTGCAGCAGGCCGTCACCAGCCTCAGCCAGCACGTGCGTGAGGCCCTCGACCGTTCCGCCGAGGATCTCCAGCAGGCCCAGCAGCGGCTGCTGGACAGCGAGCTGCAGGACCAGGGGGAGAAGCAGCTGCCCACGGTGCGGCGCCACCTGCAGGAGGGCCTCACCCACGCCGAGCACGCCCTCAACCGCCTCTCCGCCAGCCTGGAGTTGCCGCGTCTGCTGCTGCTGGCCGACCAGGAGGCGGTGCAGCGCGATGCCATCGGCCGCATCCGGGCGGTGCTGCGCGACCGCGAAGCCCTTGACGGCCGCATCGATGCGGTGATGGAGGGCTGGCGCCTCACCCGCCTGCCCCGGGTCGACCGGGACATCCTGCGGCTGGCGGTGGTGGATCTGGAGGATTTCGGCACCCCCGCCGCCGTGGCCTGCAATGAGGCGGTGGAGCTGGCCAACCGCTACAGCGACGAGCAGGGGCGACGCATGATCAACGGCGTGCTGCGGCGCTTCACCGCCGCCCGGGTCTGATCAGGAACGCGATGGTCTTCGATTGGTTCAAACGGGCCCTGGCCCAGCCCGCCCCGGCGCCCGCCGCCGCACCGACACCTGCACCCACACCTGCGCCCTCGCCGGAGCCGGAGCTCGAGTCCCCGCAAGAGCCTGAGGGCGCGGTGGCTCCGGCCGTGCCCGAAGCCACGGCCCCGGTGGCCGTGCCCCCGTCCGAGGCCGCGCCGGCCGCCCCCGACTCCGCGCCGGCTGCTGCTGCCGCCCCCGCCGCGCCGGCTGGCCCCGGGGTCGACGAGGACGCCCTGGCCTGGGCCCGTCAGGCCTATGCCCGGCTGAAAGCCCAGCAGGAGGCCGACAGCCAGGCCGCAGCGCCTCCGGCAGCCGAGGCATCACCCGCTCCTGAAGCCGCTCCCGAAGCCGCTCCCGAGCCGCCAGCGGCCACCCAACCCGAACCCGAACCGGCGCCCACACCCGCCGCCCCGCCCGTGGCGACCGGCCTGTCCCTGCTGGAGCAGGCCGCTGCCCAGCGTCAGCAGCGCCTCCAGGAGATCACCGCCCCCGCTGAGCCCGCCCTGGCAGCCGCACCGGCCGCCGCCACACCGGCCGCCCCCGCGGCAGCGGACGCCGATCGGGCCGACCCCAGCCTCGGCGCCTTCGATGACACCTTCACCTGGTCGGCGGAGGTGCTGGCGGCCCAGGGACGCAGCGTTGAAGACGTCTCGCTGGAGGAGATCGACTGGCTGGGCCGGCTGCGGCGCGGCCTCGAGAAGACCCGCAAGGGTTTTGTCACCCAGCTGCTGGAGAACCTGGGCGACGACCCCCTCACCCCGGCGGTGCTTGACGACCTCGAGTCCACCCTGCTGCGCGCCGACGTGGGGGTGAAGGCCACCGACCAGGTGCTGGAAGCCCTGCGACGCCGCCTCAACGAGGAGGTGGTCGACCCGGCCGAAGGCCTCCGCTTCCTCAAGGAGCAGCTGCGCGGCCTGCTGGACGAGCCGATCCGCGCCGGCGGCACCGCCCTGCTGGCTCCCCAGCGCGATCGGCTCAACGTCTGGCTGCTCGTCGGCGTCAACGGGGTCGGCAAGACCACCACCCTCGGCAAGCTGGCCAACCTGGCGGTGCGCAGCGGCTACAGCTGCCTGATCGCCGCCGCCGACACCTTCCGGGCCGCCGCGGTGCAGCAGGTGAGCGTCTGGGGCGAGCGCAGCGGCGTGGCCGTGGTCGCCAATCCCAGTTCCAACGCCGATCCGGCGGCCGTCGTCTACGACGCCATCGGCGCCGCCCGCTCCAAGGGCACCGAACTGGTGCTGGTGGACACGGCCGGGCGGCTGCAGACCAAGCACAACCTGATGGAGGAACTGGGCAAGGTGCGGCGCACGATCACCAAGCTGGCGCCGGAGGCGGCGGTGGAATCGCTGCTGGTGCTCGATGCCAGCCAGGGCCAGAACGGCCTGCGCCAGGCCATGGCCTTCGCCAGTGCCGCCGGTCTCACCGGAGTGGTGCTCACCAAGCTGGACGGCAGCGCCCGCGGCGGCGTCGCCCTGGCGGTGGCCTCCGAGGCGGGGCTGCCGATCCGCTTCATCGGTGCCGGCGAGGGCATCCGCGACCTGCGGCCCTTCAACAGCTTCGAGTTCGTCGAGGCCCTGCTCGCCTCCTGAGGGCCTGCCCGCCTGCTGGAGCCGCCTGCCGCTGCTACCTTGCGTGTCCTTTGCGGCCGCTCGGTGAGCAGCCTGCCGCCTCCGCAGCCCCATCCCACCCCCACCACGGCGTCCCGTCCCGGTCAGGGGCTGTCCGTCGCGGCTTCGCTGCGCCAGCTGCTCGACAGCCTCGGCCGTGAGCAGCGCCGCAACCTGGAGCTGCTGGCGTCCCTCTCCTTCGCCCTGCGCAGCTACACCAACCTCAAGCGCTTCCTCGAGCTGGTGCCCCTGGTGGCCGCGCGCCTGGTGGAGGCGGAGGGCAGCCTGCTCGTGGTGTTCCACGCCGATGGCCGCCTCTGGCGCGAGCAGCTCCAGGCCACCCCTGGCGAGCGCAGCGCCGAGGTGCTGCGCCAGCTGGCCGCCCTGCCCGATGGGCAGCTCCAGAACCAGGAGGGCGACGAAGCCGTCGCGGTGCTGCTCGACCCCCTGATCCAGCGCCTGCTCGGCGCCCACCAGGTGTTCGCCACCTCCGTGGTGGCCCGCAGCCGCCAGCGGGGGCGGCTCTACGTGTTCAGCGACCGGCGCGGCTACAGCTGGAGCGACGTGCGCCGCCGGCACCTGCAGCTGGTGGCCGACCTCACCGGTGTGGCGCTGGAGAACGAGGTGCTGCAGCAGGACCGGCGCCGCCATGAGCGGCTCGACCGCCAGCTGAGCATCGGCGCCGAGGTCCAGTCCCAGCTGCTGCCCGACCACTGCCCCGTGATCGACGGCGTCGAGCTGGCGGCCCTCTGCCGCCCCGCCTTCCAGGTGGGCGGCGACTACTACGACTTCATCCCCACCCAGCCCCAGCTCAGCGGCCACCGGCGCGAGCAGGCCCCCTGGGCGCTGGTGATGGGCGATGTCATGGGCAAGGGGGTACCGGCCGGCCTGCTGATGACCCTGCTGCGGGGCATGCTGCGGGCCGAGGTGCTCAGCGGACTGCCGCCCGACCGCATCCTCCACGACCTCAACCAGCTGGCCCAGGAGGACCTGGCCCACTCGCACCGCTTTGTCACCCTCTTCTATTCCGACTACGACCCCCGCACCCGCCTGCTGCGTTACGCCAACGCGGCCCACAATCCGCCCCTGGTCTGGCGGCGCCAGTCGGGCCGGGTGGAGCGGCTCGACACCCCCGGCCTGCTGATCGGCCTGCAGAGCGAGGCCGAGTACGGCTGCGGCGAGCTGCAGCTGGAGCCCGGCGACGTGATCCTCTACTACACCGACGGTGTGACCGAAGCCAGCGGCTTCAGCGGCGAGCGCTTCGACGAGGAGCGGCTGCTGAAGGCCTTCCAGGGCGCCTGCCGGGCCGCCCACGAGGCCCAGGCGATCCTGGATCGGCTGTTCGATCGCCTTGACCGTTTCGTCGGCAGCGACCGCCGCCTCGAGGACGACGCCTCGATGGTGGTGCTGAAGGTGCGGGACGGGGTGGTGCTGCCCTCCCTGCCCCCCACCTGAGACGAATGGCAAGCTGAGGGGCTGAGCGGAATGCCCTGATGGTCGCCGACCCCTCCCCCACCACCTGGAGCGATCGCTTCGAGCAGGGCCTGCATCCGGCGATCGAGCGGTTCAACGCCTCGATCGGTTTCGACATCGCCCTGCTCCAGGAGGATCTCGACGGCTCCGTCGCCCACGCCCGCATGCTGGGCCGCTGCGGGGTGATCAGTGAGCCGGAGGCGGAGCGCCTGATCGAAGGGCTCGAAGCCATCCGGGCCGAGGCGGCCGCCGGGCAGTTCACGCCGGGCCTGGAGGCGGAGGACGTCCATTTCGCCGTCGAGCGGCGCCTGATCGAGCTCCTCGGCCCCCTCGGCAAGAAACTGCACACCGGCCGCAGCCGCAACGACCAGGTGGGCACCGACCTGCGCCTGTGGCTGCGGCGCCGCATCGATGCCATCGACGCCGCCCTGGTGCGCTTCGAGCGGGCCCTGCTGGCGAGGGCCGAGGCCCACCCCGACACCCTGATCCCCGGCTACACCCACCTGCAGCGGGCCCAGCCGGTCTGCCTGGCCCACCACCTGCTGGCCTACGTGGAGATGGCCGAGCGCGACCGCCAGCGCCTGGCCGACGTGCGTCGCCGCGTCAACATTTGCCCGCTTGGGGCGGCGGCCCTGGCGGGGACGCCGGTGCCGATTGACCGCCGCCAGACCGCCGCCGAGCTGGGCTTCGAGGCGATCTACGCCAACAGCCTCGATGCGGTGAGCGACCGGGACTTCGCCGTCGAGACGATGGCGGCCCTGTCCCTGGTGATGGCCCACCTGAGCCGCCTGGCGGAGGAGGTGATCCTCTGGGCCAGCGAGGAGTTCGGCTTCGTGGGGCTCACCGACCGCTGCGCCACCGGCAGCAGCCTGATGCCCCAGAAGAAGAATCCCGATGTGCCCGAACTGGTGCGCGGCAAGAGCGGCCGGGTCTTCGGCCATCTGATGGGGCTGCTGACGATGATCAAGGGCCTGCCCCTCGCCTACAACAAGGACTTCCAGGAGGACAAGGAAGCCCTCTTCGACGGCGTGCGCACCTGCCTCGACTGCCTGGAGGCGATGGCCGTGCTGTTCGAGGAGGGGCTCGACTTCCGCCCCGCCCGGCTGGAGGCCGCCGTGGCCGCCGATTACTCCAATGCCACCGATGTGGCCGACTACCTGGTGGCCCGGGGTGTGCCGTTCCGGGAGGCCTACCAGTTGGTCGGTGGGCTGGTGAAGGCCTGCCTGCTGGAGCAGCGGCTGCTGGCGGATCTGCCCCTGGAGCGCTGGCAGCAGCTCCATCCCGCCTTCGAGGCGGACATCCATGCGGCGATTGCCCCGCGGCAGGTGGTGGCGGCCCGCCGCAGTGAGGGCGGCACGGGCTTCGAGCGGGTGGCCGAGCAGCTGGCCCTGGCGCGGGAACGCCTCGATCGCACCCCCTGAGCTCCCCCGGCGGGCGTTGGAATCGCGTGTCTACGTCTAATCTTGGGGGGTCTCGGGCGCCCGCGCGCCCCATCGGTTCCCCCTCATCGGTCAGTGAGTATTTTCGTCGGCAATCTTCCCTTCCGCGCCGAGCAGGAAGACGTGGCTGAACTGTTCGCGCCCTTCGGCGAAGTGGTCAACTGCTCCCTGCCCCTGGAGCGCGACACCGGCCGCAAGCGTGGCTTCGCCTTCATCGAGATGGCCGATGCCGACACCGAGACCAAGGCCATCGATGCCCTGCAGGGCGCCGAGCTGATGGGACGTCCCCTGCGCATCAACAAGGCGGAACCCCGCAGCGGCGGTGGTGGCGGCGGCGGCGGTCCGCGCCGCGGCGGTGGTGGCTACGGCGGTGGTGGCGGTGGTGGCTATGGCGGCGGGGGTGGTGGCTACGGCGGTGGATATGGCGGCGGTGGCGGCGGCTACGGCGCCGACCGCGGTTCCGGGGCCAAGGGCTGGGAGGACCGCAGCTACGGCGGCGCTGGAGCTGGTGGCGGCGGTGCCGCCCCCGATGCCTTCGAGGCGGGTCGCTCCCGCCGGCGCCGCAGCGGTGGTGGCGGTGGTGAGTACGGCGGCGGCGACTACGGCGGCGCCGAGGTCTGAGCCGCCTTACAGGCCCCGTTCCTCCAGCTGGCGGGCGGCGGCCTCCAGCACGGCGGGGCCC
>NZ_NQKY01000045.1 GCF_002252675.1 Synechococcus sp. BO 8801
GGAGGGGCTGGATCAGCCGATCGCCGGGGCGGTCAGGGCCACGGGGGTGGCGCTGGCAGCAGCCAGGTCGAGGGGGAAGTTGTGAGCGTTGCGCTCGTGCATCACTTCCATGCCGAGGCCGGCACGGTTGAGCACGTCGGCCCAGGTGTTGATCACCCGGCCCTGGCCATCAAGGATCGACTGGTTGAAGTTGAAGCCGTTCAGGTTGAAGGCCATCGTGCTCACGCCCAGGGCGGTGAACCAGATGCCGATCACGGGCCAGGCAGCCAGGAAGAAGTGCAGGCTGCGGCTGTTGTTGAACGAGGCGTATTGGAAGATCAGGCGACCGAAGTAACCGTGGGCAGCCACGATGTTGTAGGTCTCTTCCTCTTGGCCGAACTTGTAGCCGTAGTTCTGGGACTCGCTTTCGGTGGTTTCACGCACCAGGGAGGAGGTCACCAGGGAGCCGTGCATGGCGGAGAACAGGGAGCCACCGAACACACCGGCCACACCCAGCATGTGGAAGGGGTGCATCAGGATGTTGTGCTCAGCCTGGAACACCAGCATGTAGTTGAAGGTGCCGCTGATGCCGAGGGGCATGCCGTCGGAGAAGGAACCCTGACCGAAGGGGTAGATCAGGAACACGGCGCTGGCGGCCGCCACGGGGGCGGAGTAGGCGACGCAGATCCAGGGGCGCATGCCGAGGCGGTAGGAAAGTTCCCACTCGCGGCCCATATAGGCGAAGACGCCGATCAGGAAGTGGAAGACCACCAGCTGGTAGGGGCCACCGTTGTACAGCCACTCGTCGAGGCTGGCGGCTTCCCAGATGGGGTAGAAGTGCAGGCCGATGGCGTTGCTGGAAGGAACAACGGCGCCGGAGATGATGTTGTTGCCGTACATCAGGGAGCCGGCGACGGGCTCACGGATGCCATCGATGTCGACGGGGGGCGCCGCGATGAAGGCGACGATGAAGCAGATGGTGGCGGCCAGCAGGGTGGGGATCATCAGCACACCGAACCAACCGACGTAGAGACGGTTGTTGGTGGAGGTGACCCACTCACAGAACTGGTTCCACACCGAAGCGCCGGAGCGCTGCTGGAGAGTGGCGGTCATGAGTGC
>NZ_NQKY01000046.1 GCF_002252675.1 Synechococcus sp. BO 8801
CCCATGACGATCGCCCTAGGGCGTGCACCGGCCACGCGTGGATGGTTCGACGTCCTCGACGACTGGCTCAAGCGCGACCGCTTCGTTTTCGTGGGGTGGTCCGGTCTACTGCTGTTCCCCACGGCCTATCTGGCCCTGGGTGGCTGGCTCACCGGCACCACCTTCGCCACCTCCTGGTACACCCACGGCATTGCCAGCAGCTACCTGGAGGGGTGCAACTTCCTCACCGCCGCCGTCAGCACCCCCGCTGATGCCATGGGGCACAGCCTCCTGCTGCTCTGGGGCCCGGAAGCCCAGGGTGACTTCGTCCGCTGGATCCAGCTCGGCGGCCTCTGGCCCTTCGTGGCCCTGCACGGCGCCTTCGCCCTGATCGGCTTCATGCTGCGCCAGTTCGAGATCGCCCGTCTCGTCGGCATCCGTCCCTACAACGCCATCGCCTTCTCCGGCCCGATCGCGGTGTTCGTCAGTGTCTTCCTGATGTACCCCCTGGGTCAGAGCAGCTGGTTCTTCGCGCCCTCCTTCGGGGTGGCGGCGATCTTCCGCTTCCTGCTCTTCCTGCAGGGCTTCCACAACTGGACCCTGAACCCGTTCCACATGATGGGCGTGGCCGGCATCCTCGGCGGTGCTCTGCTGTGCGCCATCCATGGCGCCACGGTGGAGAACACCCTGTTCGAGGACAGCGACCAGGCCAACACCTTCAAGGCGTTCGAGCCCACCCAGGAAGAGGAGACCTACTCGATGGTCACCGCCAACCGCTTCTGGAGCCAGATCTTCGGGATCGCCTTCTCCAACAAGCGCTGGCTGCACTTCTTCATGCTGTTCGTGCCGGTGATGGGTCTGTGGACCAGCAGCATCGGCATCATCGGCCTGGCCCTCAACCTGCGGGCCTACGACTTCGTGAGCCAGGAGATCCGCGCGGCGGAGGATCCTGAATTCGAGACGTTCTACACCAAGAACATCCTGCTCAACGAAGGTCTGCGTGCCTGGATGGCGCCTGCCGACCAACCGCACGAAAACTTCATCTTCCCTGAAGAGGTTCTGCCCCG
>NZ_NQKY01000019.1 GCF_002252675.1 Synechococcus sp. BO 8801
CTGGGGGCCTGGCCCTCTGCCAGGCGGGCCAGGCCCCCAGGAACGGCAGACGCCGCACGGGCCCGCCCCGGCGGCAACGCTCGGCGATCCGCGGCACGTCCCGGCGCACATGGCTGCCGGGCAGGAGGAACAGGGGCACCAGGGCCAGGGGGGCGGCGGCGCTGCCGCGGGGGGCCTCCGGCGGCTCGCCCGCCGTCAGGGCCTCCAGCCCCACCGGAGCGCCGCGCCCCGCCTCCAGCTCCCTGGCCAGGGCCTGCAGTTCGGCGGGGATGACGCCACCGGCACGGCCATGCACCACCAGCAGAAGGGGGCTTGCGATGATCCCGGGCATGCCCCTCACCCTAGGGATCACCGTAAGGAGGCCGCCGCGCATGTCGACGCCGAGCCCCGGGGGGGAATGGACGGCGCAGCGGCGGCAGGAGCGGGCGGAGGCCCAGGGGGCCGACCAGCGCCGCTTCCGCGAGCTGATCGCCGCCCTGGGCAGCGGCGAACGCAGCGGCCGGGCCCTGAGCCGGGCCGAGGCCGGCGAAGCCCTCGATCACCTGCTCGACGGGCGCTGCACGGACGCCCAGGCCGGCGCCTTCCTGATCGCCCATCGCCTGCGGCGGCCCGAGCCCCAGGAGCTGGCCGGCATGCTCGACAGCTACGCACGCCGCGGCCCGCGGCTGGCGGCGAGCCCCCGCCGGGTGCTGAGTTTCGGCGTGCCCTTCGATGGCCGCAGCCGTTCCGCGCCGCTGCTGCCCCTGGTGGCCCTGCTGCTGCTGGCGGCGGGGGCCGGCGTGGTGGTGCACGGCGGCGATCCGATGCCGGTGAAGTACGGCCTCACCACCGCCGAGGCCCTGGCCGCCCTCGACCTCGACCGCCGCGGCCTCCCTTGGGACGCGGTGAACCGGCGCTTCGCCGCGGAGGGGCTGGCCCTGCTGCACCAGCCGGCCCACTTCCCGGCGGCCGAGCGGCTGGTGACGCTGCGGGAGCAGGTCGGCAAGCGCCCGCCGGTCGCCACCCTGGAACTGCTCTGGAGCTGCCACCCCGGACCCCACCTGCAGGTCAGCGGCTTCGTCCACGCCCCCACCGAGCGGCTGGCCTCTGAGGCCCTCGCCGCCACGGGCCAGCACGATCTGCTGCTGATCAAGGGGATGGAGGGGGGCGTGGAGCTGCCCACCAACCGGGTGGCGATCGCCTCCCACCGGCAGGGGTCAGCGGCGGGTGACGCGGAGCGGCTGATCCTGCGGGCCCGCGACCACGGCCTGGGGGCCCCCGAGGTGCCGCTGGAGAGCGTGGCCCAGTGGCGGGGCCAGGCCCGGGAGGCCCTGACGGGCTCCGGACCCCTGCGGCCCGGACTGATCTGGAACGGTGGCTTCCTGCTCTGGCGCGCCGGGATCAGCGAGAGCCTCCAGGCGGGCCTGACCCGGGCGGAGCGGCTGCTGGAGGACGGGGCGGTGGAGGACCGGCGCCGCCAGCTGGCCGACGGGCTGGCCCTCAGAGCAGGGGATACCCCCCCAGCAGGGCGCCCACCCGATCCAGCAGGTTGTTGATCAGCCGGCGCCCCAGGCGCTCCCCCTCCTCCCCCCAGCGCTCCCGGCCGGCCCTGATCTGCTCCACCCCGTCGGGTCCGAGGGCCTGGCGCACGTAGTCGCCGTCCTCCTCGAGCCAGACCTCCAGGGCGGCGTCCGTCACCTCCGCGTGGAACTGGAGCCCGTGGGCGTGATGGCCGATGCGAAACATCTGTTCGGCGCAGAGGGGCGTTGACCCCAGCAGGGTGGCGGCGGCGGGCAGCCTGATCCGGTCCCCGTGCCAGTGGAGCGCCGGCAGGCCGGCCCCGAGCCCCGCCAGCACCGGTTCCTGACCCTCGGACCGTGTCCAGTCCACCGGCCCCCAGCCCACTTCGTAGGCCCGCACCGGCGGGTCCCCCGCCGTCAGCGGCACCACCTGCCCCCCGGCGGCGAAGGCCAGCAGCTGGGCCCCCAGGCACAGCCCCACCACCGGGCGCTCGCACGCCAGGCACTCCCGCAGCAGGGCCACCTCCGCCGCCAACCAGGGGAAGGACGGCGATCCGATGTCGCCCACCCCCATCGGTCCCCCCAGCACCAGCAGGGCCTGGTCGGCCCCGAGCCGGGGCATCGGCTCCCCCAGGTCGGGCCGGCAGACCGTCACTGCCCAGCCCCGGCGTCGGGCCTCCTCGCCGAAACGGCCCGGTCCTTCCCGCTCCAGGTGCTGGATCACCACCAGGTCAGTCATGGGTGGGCAGGACGGCGATGGGAGCCCCAGCATGGGGGCGTCCGCCGCTCCGGGCCAGGTTCCATGGGCAGCGATCCCAGCCTCCGCCAGTTCCTGACGTTGGTGATCGGGTCGATCGGGCTGGGCTACGTCCTCTATGGCCGCAAGCAGGCCCATGCGGTGGCCCTGGGCAGTGGCGTGCTGCTGGTGGTGGTTCCCTACGGCATCAGCCACCTGCCGGCCCTGGTGGTCATCGCCCTGCTGCTGATGGTGCTTCCATTTCTTCTGCACCGCTTCCTCGTCTGAGCCATGCCGACGCCGCAGGAGGTGCTGCACTTCTGGTTTCAGGAGACGCCCTCCTCCGCCTGGTTCCGACCCGGTCCCGACCGCGACCGGATCGTGCGGGAACGGTTCGGGGCCCTCACCGACCAGGCCCTGGCCGGCAACCGGGCCGCCTGGGGCGAGAGCGCCGTGGACGCCCTGGCCCTGCTGCTGGTGCTCGACCAGTTCCCCCGTCAGATCTGGCGCGACCAGGCCCGCGCCTTCGCTGGCGATGGGCAGGCCCTGGCCCTGACGCTGCGGGCCGTGGAGGCGGGCTGGGTGGAGGCGGAGCCGGCACCGGAACGGCGGCCGTTCTGGCTGATGCCCCTGATGCACAGCGAGGATCTGGCGGTGCAGGAGCTGGGTCTGCCCCTGTTCGAGCGCCACACCGACGCCCGCACCAGCGAGTTCGCCCGCCGTCACCATGCGGTGATCGCCCGCTTCGGCCGCTTCCCCCACCGCAACCAGATCCTCGGGCGGCCAAGCAGCCCTGAGGAACGGGTGTTCCTGCAGCAGCCCGGCTCCCGCTTCTGAGGCCCCCGATGCGCTCCCCCACCGACCCTGCCGCCGACGCCGACGCCGACACGACCCTGCGGGCCGCCGAAGCCACCGCCCACCGGCTGGCAGGCGAGCTGTTTCCCTGGGACCTCACCCGGGCCCTGGAGCTGGCCCTGCTCAAGACCTTCTGCGTGCCCTCCATCTCCGGGCTGCTGGCCCGCACCGGGGAATTCGAGCAACGACCCCGCAAGCGCTACGACGACACCGGGCTGATGGTGGCCGAACTGCTGCGCCATGGCCTGGACAGCCCGGCCGGGGCCGCGGTGATCGAGCGCATGAACCGCATCCACGGCCACTACGCGATCGGCAACGACGATTTCCTCTACGTGCTCTCCACCTTCGTGGCCGAGCCGATCCGCTGGCTGGCCCGCTACGGCTGGCGGCCCCTGACCCCCCTGGAACAGGAGCACCTGTTCCTGTTCTGGCGCGGGGTGGGCGAGCGGATGGGCATCGCGGCCCTGCCACCCAGCCTGGCGGACCTGCTGGCCCTGAACGAACGGGTGGAGCGGGAGGCCTTCGCCCCGGCGGCCACCAACCGGCGCATCGCCGACGCCACCCTGGCCATGCTCCTGGCCGACTGGCCCGCCGCCCTGCGCCCCGCCCTGCGGCGGGGTCTGCTGGGCCTGCTGGACCGCCAGACCTGCGCCGCCCTGGGCTGGAGCACCGCGCCCGACTGGCTGCAGGCGCTGGTACTGCAGGCCCTGCGGGCCCGCAGCCGGGCCGCCGCCCTGGTGGCCGGAGGCCGCGCACGCCTGGGCAGGCCAGCCCCCGCCCGCTTCTATTCCCAGCAGCCCACCCCCAGCTACGGCGCCACGTTCCGGCTCGAGCAGCTGGGGCCGCCGCCGCTGCTGGCGAATCTGGCGCTGCCCGCCCCACCGGCCCTGGCTAAGCAGGAGGGACAGCCTCCCTCCCGCCAGCCCATGGCCGCCCCCTTCCAGTCCCCCCACTTCGCCCTCGTGCGCACGGAGGATGGCTGGATCCTCGAGGCCCGCGTCACCAAGGATCTGGAGGGCGACTGGCTGCTGAGCCGCCACGAGCTGGAGGAGCTGCACGGACTGCTGGAACGGGTGATCGCCTCCTGACTCCCGCCACTCCCCCCGATCCGGTGGTCCCGGACCAGCCCGCGACCGCCCAGACCCCGGGCCGCCTGCTCAACGTGCTCGGGGTGACCTTCGGCATCGCCGGCGCCGTGGGCGGCACCATCGGCGCCGGCATCCTGCGCACCCCTGGCCTGGTGGCGGCCCAGCTGGGCAGCGGCCCCTGGGTGGTGGCGGCCTGGCTGGCCGGCGGCCTCTACGCCCTGCTCGGCGCCATCGCCGTGGCGGAGCTGGGGGCCAGCCTGCCCCTGGCCGGCGGCTGGTACGTCTACGCCCGGCGCTGCTTCGGCGATGCCGCCGGCTTCACCGTGGGCTGGATGGACTGGATCGGCCACTGCACCGGCATCGCCTGGGTGGCGGTCACCATCGGCGACTACGCGCTGTTCCTGGTGCCAGGCCTGGAGCTGCCCGGGAAGCTGGTGGGGCTGGGGGTGGTGGCCCTGTTCACCCTCATCCAGCTGCTGGGGGTGGAGGCCGGCAGCGGCAGCCAGAAGCTGCTGAGCCTGGCCAAGGCGACCGCCTTCCTGGCGGTGGTGGCGGCCTGCTTCCTGCTGGGAGGCCCCGACAGCCGCGCCGCCGCCAGCGCGGCGATCCCCACCGCCGCCACGGCCCTGGCCACCCCGGCGGGCTGGACGGGGATGGCGGTGGCGTTGGTGTTCTCCCTGCAGGCGATCGTCACCACCTACGACGGCTGGCACAGCCCCATTTATTTCTCCGAGGAGTTCAGCGAACCCCAGGAGGACCTGCCCCGCTCCCTGATCGGCGGCGTGCTGGCCGTGATCGCCATTTACACCCTGTTCAACCTGGCCCTGCTGCGGGTGCTGCCCCTGAAGGTGATCGCCGTCTCCAGCCTGCCGGTGGCGGACGCGGCCGCCCTGCTGTTCGGCGCCTTCGGCGGCCAGGCGATCACCGTGCTGGCGCTGCTGTCCCTGGCGGGCCTGATCAACGCCTCGATCATGGGCGCGCCGCGCATCCTCTACGGCCTCAGCCGGGACAGGCTGTTCAGCCCCCTGGTCGACCGGGTGAACAGGGGCGGCACCCCCACCGTGGCCCTGGTGCTCACCAGTCTGGCCTCGGCCCTGCTGGTGCTCTGCGGCGACTTCACGATCCTGCTCGGGCTGGCCGCGTTCCTCTACGTGAGCCTCTACCTGGTGGGGATCGTCTGCCTGTTCGTGCTGCGCCACCGGGAGCCGGAGCGGCCACGGCCGTTCAAGGCCTGGGGCCACCCGTGGAGCACCGCCATCGTGTTGGTGGGATCGATCGCCTTTCTGGTGGGCGCCCTGCTCAACGACACCGCCAACAGCGGCTGGGCCCTGCTGCTGATCGGCGTCAGCGTGCCGGTGTTCCAGGCCACCCGGGCCCTGACGCCGGCCGAAGCCCCATGACCTCGCGGTGGCCGCCGGCCTGGTGGGACGGCGCCCTGGCGGGGGAGATCCTGCAGCGCAGCGGCGAGCACCTGCTGCTGGTGGGCACCGCCATCGGCCTGGCCCTGGCCATCAGCCTGCCGCTGGGCCTGTGGATCAGCCGCCGGCCCCGCTGGGCCGGGCCCGTCCTGGCGGTGGCCAGCACCGTCCAGACGGTGCCGAGCCTGGCGATCTTCGGCCTGCTGCTCACCGTGCCGCTGCTGGGGGGGATCGGCACCACCCCGGCGATCGTGGCCCTCACCCTTTACGCCCTGCTGCCCCTGCTGCGGGGCCTGGTCACCGGCCTGGCCCAGGTGCCTCCGGGGCTGAAGCAGGCCGGCCATGCCCTCGGCCTCAGCGAGCGTCAGGTGCTGCTGCACGTGGAGCTGCCCCTGGCCCTGCCCACCCTGATGGCCGGCCTGCGGGTGGCCACGGTGATCGACGTGGGGGTGGCCACGATCGCCGCCGCCATCGGCGCCGGCGGCCTGGGGGTGTTCATCTTCCGGGGCATCGCCACGGTGAACAACGGCCTGATCCTGGCCGGGGCCCTGCCGGCCGCCGCCATCGCCCTGCTCGCCGACGGCGGCCTGGGGTGGCTGGAACGGCGGCTGGCCCAGCCCCGCGCCAAGGGCCCCAGCGGCGGGCGGCGACGGCTGCTGCGGCTCGCCTGGGGCCTGGCGGGACTGGCCCTGGGGGCCGTGCTGGCGCTGAAGCTGCTGCCGGCCGCCGGCGCCGGCACGGTGCGGATCGGCAGCAAGAGCTTCACCGAGCAGCTGATCCTGGGGGAACTGCTGGCCCAGCAGATCGAGGCCGCCACCCCGTTGAACGTGAAGCGGGACTTCGGCCTGGGGGGCACCGGCCTGATCCACGCCGCCGTGCGCAGCGGCCGCATCGACGGCTATGTGGAGTACACCGGCACCGCCTGGACCACGCTTCTTAGCCAGCCCCCTCCGCCGCCGGACACGCCCGATCCGGCGCGGGAGGTGTTCGAGGAGACGCGCCGGCTCTATGGCGAGCGCTTCGGGCTCACCGTGTTCCCCTCCCTGGGCTTCGAGAACAGCTTCGCGATCCTGGTGCGCCGATCCGAGGCCCGGCAGCTGGGGATCGCCACGATCAGCGAGGCGGCCCCCCACACCCCCGGCTGGCGGGCGGGCTTCGGCTACGAGTTCCTCAACCGCCCCGACGGCTTCGCCGGCCTGGCCCAGCGTTACGGGCTGCGCTTCGCCCAGCCGCCCGAGGCCATGGATCTGGGCCTCACCTACCGCGCCCTGGCCGAGGGGCGCGTCGACCTGATCGCCGGCGACACCACCAACGGCCTGATCCCCGCCCTCGACCTGCAGCAGCTGCGGGACGACCGCCACTACTTCCCCCCCTACGACGCGGTGCCCGTGTTCAACGCGGCGACGCTGCGACGGCGCCCGGAGCTGGTGCCGGTGATCGAGGCGCTGGCCGGCCGGATCCCCGCCGCCACCATGCAGCGCCTCAATGCCCAGGTCGACCTCGACGGCCTGGACGTGGCCGAGGTGGTGCGCCGCTGGCGCCTTCAGGAGGCCGGCGCGGCCGGAGCCGAGGGCGACTCCTGACCGTTGCCGGCGGCGGGCCCGGGGCGCCGGAACACCAGCACCGGCAACTCGGTGTGGGTCAGCACCCGCTGGGTCTCGCTGCCCAGCAGCAGCCCTGCGAGGCCGCGGCGGCCATGGGAGGCCATGAAGATCAGGTCGCAGCCGTGGCGGGTGGCGGCGTCGATGATCGCCTCGTAGACGACCGGATGCTCACCGATGGCGGTGTCGCAGGGGACCCCGGCCTCCTCGGCCAGGGCCCTGGCCCGCCCCAGCAGCTCGTCGGCATAGGACCGCTCCGCCTGGGTGAACTGCTCCACCACGGCCGGATCGAGCAGCACCGGATCGCCATAGAGGGAGCCCTGGGGCGGCATCGCCAGGTTGGCGAGCACGTGCAGGAAGGTGATGGTGGCCCCCGATTCCTGGGCAAAGCTCACCGCCCGGCGGATCGTGCCGTCGGAAAGATCGGAGCCGTCGGTGGGCACCAGCAGGTGACGGAACATCGGCCTCGCCTCACGCGCGCTGGGGTGCGCTCATGATCGCCCGGCCGCCAGGCGCCGCTCCACGCGCCGCGCCAGCTCCGGGTCCAGGCGGCGGCGATCCAGGGCGGCCAGGTCCTCCCCTCCCCCCGGCAGGCGTGCCAGCAGATCCACGGCCGTGGCGGCCAGGGCGGGGTCCAGATCCCCCACAAGGGCGCCGAGCGCCTGCCGCAGGGGGAGCGGCGGCCAGACCCCGAGCCCCACGGCCAGGCCCTCCAGGGCGGCCCGGCGCCGTTGCAGCGGCAAGGGGGCCAGAGCCTGGTCCCGCAGCAGGGGGAAATCGTCCGGGTGGCGCTGATGGCCCAGCAGGGGCAGCAGGAGCACGGCCCGTGCCGCCGCTGCCGAGCCGTCGGCGGGGGAGGCGGCGGACGGTGCCAGGGCCTGCCGCAGCAGGGTGCGGCAGCGGGGATCGCGGTGGCGGCCGATCACGGCCAGCAGGGCGGGGTCGGCGGCGGGCCATCGAGCCGCTCGGCCAGGGCGGCGAGCAGGTCAGGGGCGGGCCGCAGCGATCCCGCCTCCACCGCCTGCAGCCAGGGCTCCAGGTCGAGGTCCCGGGCCCGCCGCAGGCCCTGCAGCCAGGGCCAGCGCTCGGGTCTGCCGCCGGCCGGCAGCGCCCGGGGCTCCCAGGAGGCGCGGGCGGCCGTCACGGGGCGCTCACGGCGCGGTCCGCCGCCGGGCACCGAAGCGTTCCACCAGCAACCCTTCGAGCACATCCGGGAGCTCGGAGAGGGGCACCGCCTTCTCGTGCAGCTCGGCCAGCTGCGGGTCCTGATCCAGGCGGCCCCCCAGGAAGATCTTCGCCGCCTCCACCATCTGGCCGTCCTGGCGGGCCTTGGCCCCCATCAGGCCGATCTGACCCATGTAGGGCTGGCCGCAGGCGTTGGGGCAGCCGGTCCAGTGGCTGCGCACGGCCTCGGGCAGCTCCAGCCGCCGCTCCAGTTCGTCGATCACCGCCTGGGCGGTGCGCTTGGTGGGGATCAGGGCAAAGCTGCAGTAGCGGCTGCCCGTGCAGCTCACCGCTTCGGCCTGCAGGGCGCCGGGCTCCAGGCGGAACCGTTCCAGCAGCGGTTCTGCCTCCAGCGCCGCGAGTTGGTCGGTGGGCACATTGACGATCAGCACGTTCTGGGCCTCGGTGAGGCGCAGCTCACCGCTGCCGTAGGTGCGGGCCAGGCGGGCCAGCTCCAGCATGGAGGCGGCGTCGAGGCGCCCCATCGGCACATGCAGGCCTGCCCAGTGGAGGCCCGCCTGCTTCTGGGCCTGGAGTCCCAGCCCGTCGCGGGGGGGCCGCACCACCAGATGGCGGCCGTCGTGGGGCAGCGGAGCCGTCGCCGCCGATCCGGCCAGCTGCCGATAGGCCGCCACCACGGCATCGCGGTAGGCCTCCAGCCCCAGCCCATCGACCAGATACATCAGCCGGCTTTTGTTGCGCTGGGTCCGGTTGCCGTGGGCGTCGTAGTGCCGCAGCAGGGCCAGGGTGAAGTCGGGCAGCTGGTCGGGCCGCAGCCACAGGCCGAGGGGAACCGCCAGTTCGTTGCGCTGGGCCGAGAAGAAGCCGCCCACCATCACCGTGAAGCCGAGCGGCCCGGCCGGCTCCTGGGGATGGGGTGCCGGCAGGAAAGCGAGGTCGTTGTGGAGCAGGAAGCTGTCGGGGGCGCCGCCGACGGCCACGTTGAACTTGCGCGGCAGGTTGCGGGGGCCGCCATCGGCCAGCAGCCGGGCCTGGATCGCGTCCACCAGCGGCCGGGTGTCGATCAGTTCCTCGGGATCGAGGCCGGCCAGGGGGTTGCCGGTGATGTTGCGGGGGTTGTCGTGGCCCGACTGGCGGCTGGTGAGGCCCACCCGCTCCATCGCCGCCAGCAGGGGCGCCATGTCCTCCAGCAACAGACCCCGCAGCTGCAGGTTCTGGCGGGTGGTGATGTCGGCGCTGCCGTGCTCGCCGCAGCGGTCGACGGCGTCGGCCAGCAGCTCCAGCTGTTCAGCACGGATGACGCCGTTGGGCAGCCGCAGCCGCACCATGAAGCGACCGGGGGTGACGGGACGGAAGAAGATCCCCAGCCACTTGAGGCGGATCGTCAGGGTGGCCTCGTCGAGGGACTCCCAGCCCGCCGCGGCCAGCTCCGCCAGCTGCGGGGCCAGGTCGAGGCCGCAGAGCTCCGCCTTGGCCCGTTCCACCTTGCTGAGGGCCTCCGGGGGCGGGGTGGACGTGTCGGTGGCGACGCTGGTATCGGTGCTGGTATCGGTGCTGTTCATGCGAAAACGGCGGTCCGCATGGCCAGCCATGCGGCGGATTCCTGCCAGGCAGGTGGGCGGAAGCTGAGCCCCGGGCTGCCTCGGGGTTGCTTCGGGTGAGGGCGTCTCGAGCCGGTCCGGCGAGACGGGATTCCGGGACGCCGATGAGAGCTGCGTCGTCCGGAAGGATCGTTGTGTCGGGGAGCGCCGGGGAAAGCTGCGCGAACCCACCGATCAGGAGGCTTTAGTTTCCGGCATGGAACCGTCCACCCATGTCGTCACTGTTACCAGAACCGGCTGGTCCGGAACCTGAGGCCTCCCTGCCGGGGATGGCGCCGCCGCGGAACGGTGCCGTGGATCGGCGTCTGGTGCGCCTCCAGGCGCTCGGCCCCGAGCGGGCCCGGTTCCGCGAGCTGATCGGCAAGGTGGGCAGCGGCGAGCACACCAGCACCGGTCTGGATCGCCAGGAGGCGGCCGAGGCCATGGACCTGATGCTCCAGGGGCTGGTCGACGGCGCCCAGATGGGGGCCTTCCTGATCGCCCACCGGATCCGCCGCCCCCACCCCACCGAACTCGCCGGCATGCTCGACAGCTACCGGCGCTGCGGGCCGGTGCTGGAAACCCCCGGCCGGCGGCCGCTCTGCTTCGGGGTGCCCTACGACGGCCGCAGCCGCACCGCCCCCCTGCTGCCCCTGGTGGCCCTGGTGCTGGCCAGCGACGCGGTGCCGGTGGTGCTGCACGGCGGCGATCCGATGCCGGTGAAGTTCGGCGTCACCCTGGCGGAACTGTTCGAGGCGATCGGCATCCCTTCCACCGGCCTGTCGCTCGCAGCGGTGCAGCGGCGCCTTGATCGCCACGGCCTGGCCCTCACCCACCAGCCCGACCATTTCGTCTGGGCGGAGCGGCTGGTGCCGGTGCGGGACGCCATCGGCAAACGGCCGCCGGTGGCGAGCCTGGAACTGCTCTGGACGCCGCACCGGGGGGAGCACCTGCTGGTCAGCGGCTTCGTCCATCCCCCCACCGAGACCCGCGCCTGGCAGGCCCTGCAGGACTGCGGCGAGACCGACCTGCTGACGGTGAAGGGGCTGGAGGGCTCCACCGACCTGCCCACCTCCCGCGCCGGCATCACCGCCCGGGTGCGCCACGGAACCACCGAGCGGATCCTGCTCCACCCCCGCGACCACGGCATCACCAGCGCGGAGGTGCCGTGGCAGGGCCTGGAAGCCTGGCGGACCGAGGCCCTGGCGGCCCTCTGCGGCGAAGGGGCCCTGGTGCCGGCGCTGCGCTGGAACGTGGCGGCCTACCTCTGGTTCGCCGGCCGCTTCGAACGGCTCGAGGACGCCCTCGCCCAGGCGACGGCCCTGCTCGTGGCCCGCAGCGGCGAGCGGCTGCGCCGCCAGCTGGCCGCGCCGGAAGGCTGAGCCGACCGCTCGAAAATCCGAATCGGTAACCGTCGCGACCCTGGCAAGGGCTGTCGCCGTGGTCTCTTGATGCGTGTCTGGTCAGCATGCGCGCCAGCCAACCCAATCTTCGCCAGCACGGTGCGCTTCGTTGTGGAGCCCGTCCTGAGAACCCATGCACCTGCTGGTGCGTCCCTCCGGTCCCCCCTGGCTCCCCCTCCGGCTCCATGTCGAATCTTTCCCGTCGCAAGTTTCTGATCACCGCCGCCGGCACCACGGCCGGTGCCATCTGGCTGAGTGCCTGTGGCGGCACCAAGGAAGCGGCCGCCCCCACCCCGGCCCCGGCCGGAGGTGGCGCCGATGCGCCTGAAGTTCCCGGGGTGACTCTCGGCTTCATCGCCCTCACCGATGCCGCCCCGCTGATCATCGCCAAGGAGAAGGGCTTCTTCGCCAAGCACGGCATGCCCGATGTGAAGGTGATGAAGCAGACCTCCTGGGCCGTCACCCGCGACAACCTGGAACTGGGCGGCGGCGGCGGCGGCATTGATGGCGCCCACATCCTCACGCCGATGCCCCTGCTGCTGGCGGCGGGCAAGATCACCAAGAGCCAGCAGCCGCTGCCGATGGCCACCCTGGCCCGGCTGAATACACAGGGCCAGGGAATCTCGGTCTCGAAGGATTTCCTGGCCAACAAGCTCACCATCGACAACAAGGCCGGCCTCGCCGACGCCGTGGCGTCCACGGCCAAGACCGGCAGGAAGTTCAAGGCGGCCGTCACCTTCCCCGGCGGCACCCACGACCTCTGGATGCGCTACTGGCTTTCGGCGAACGGCATCGACCCCAACAAGGACGCCGACCTGGTGGTGGTCCCCCCGCCCCAGATGGTGGCGAACATGCAGACCGGCACCATGGACACCTTCTGCGTCGGCGAGCCCTGGAACCAGCGCCTGGTCAACAAGAAGCTCGGCTACACCGCCGCCGTCACCGGTGAACTCTGGAAGTTCCACCCCGAGAAATCCTTCTCGATGCGTGCCGACTGGGTAGAGAAGAACCCCAAGGCCACCCAGGCCCTGCTGAAGGCGGTCCTGGAAGCCCAGATGTGGTGCGAAGACCCCGCCAACCTCGACGAGCTCTGCGAGATCACCTCGAAGGACAAGTACTTCAAGGCCTCGGTGGCCGACATCAAGCCACGGCTGGCCGGCAACTTCGACTACGGCGACGGCCGCGTCGTGACCGACAGCCCGTATCGCATGCGCTTCTGGAGCGAGAACGCCTCCTTCCCGTTCAAGAGCCACGACCAGTGGTTCGTCGTTGAAGACATGCGCTGGGGCTATCTCCCCGCCAGCACTGACATCGACGCCCTTGTGAACCAGGTGAACCGGGCCGATCTCTGGAAGGAGGCGGCCAAGGCGATCGGGCAGGAGAAGGCGATTCCCGCCAGTGATTCCCGCGGCAAGGAAACCTTCTTCGACGGTGTCGTCTTCGATCCGGAGAATCCGAAGGCCTACCTGGACGCCCTCAAGATCAAGGCCATGTCCTGACACGGAAGACGCCCCTTCCCTTGTTCCTCCAGCCCGTTCCCACCCTTCCCCCATGGCCCTCAGCGCAGCAGCACCCCACAACCGGTCCAGAAGGATCACGCCGATCTGGGTCTCCTGGGTGTCCCCCTATGTGATCTGCATCGGCGCCTTTCTGGTGGTGTGGCAGCTGGTGTCCCTGATCCTGGGGGTTGCCCGCCTGCCAGGGCCCATCAATGTCGTCGCCGACACCTGGGACCCTTACATCATCCATCCCTTCTTCGATGATGGCGGCACCAGCAAGGGCCTGGCCTGGCAGATCCTGATCTCGCTGCAGCGGGTGGCCATGGGCTATGGGCTGGCCGCCGTGGTGGGGATCACCATCGGCGGCCTGCTGGGGATGAGCCGCTTCCTCGGCAAGGGCTTTGATCCCGTGATCCAGGTGCTGCGCACCGTGCCGCCCCTGGCTTGGTTCCCGATCGCCCTCATGGTGTTTCAGGACTCCGCCGTCTCGGCCGTGTTCGTCATCTTCATCACGGCGATCTGGCCCATCATCATCAACACGGCCGTGGGCATTCGTCAGATTCCCGAGGACTACATCAACGTGGCCCGGGTGCTGAAGCTGCGAAAAAGCGCCTACATCAAAGACATCGTCATCCCGGCGACGGTGCCCTTCGTGTTCGCGGGACTGCGGATCGCCGTGGGACTGGCCTGGCTGGCGATCGTGGCCGCCGAGATGCTCAAGGCCGATGGCGGCATTGGCTATTTCATCTGGGATGCCTACAACTCTGGGGGCGATGGCAGCTCCAGCGAGATTGTGCTGGCCATCATCTATGTGGGCATCGTCGGTCTGCTGCTCGATCGCCTGGTGGCCTTCGTCGGCCGCAAGCTCAGCAAGGGAGCCGCCTGACCATGGCCGCCCTGTTCACCGTCGACCACGTCACCCAGGCCTTCCCCCTGCCCGGCGGGGGTGAATACGTGGCCCTGAGGGACATCTTTCTCGATATCGCCGAAGGCGAATTCATCTCCCTCGTCGGCCACTCCGGCTGCGGCAAGTCCACCCTGCTGAACCTCCTGGCCGGCCTCACCAGCGCCACCCAGGGCGGCATCCTGATGAACGGCCGGCAGGTCACCGATCCAGGCCCGGATCGGATGGTGGTATTCCAGAACTACTCGCTGCTCCCCTGGCTCACGGTGCGCCAGAACATCGCCCTGGGCGTCGACAACGTGATCGCCGCCAGCGACCGCCGGGAGCGGGAGGCGATCATCGAGCACCACATCCAGCTGGTGGGCCTGAAGGCCGCCGCCGACAAGTACCCCCGGGAGATCTCCGGCGGCATGAAGCAGCGGGTCGCCATCGCCCGCGCCCTGGCCCTGCGGCCGAAGCTGCTGCTCCTCGATGAGCCCTTCGGCGCCCTCGACGCCCTCACCCGGGGCAACCTGCAGGAGCAGCTGATGCGGATCTGCCAGGAGGCGAAGGTCACCGCCCTGATGGTCACCCACGACGTCGACGAAGCCCTGCTGCTCTCCGACCGGGTGGTGCTGATGACCAACGGCCCCGAGGCCCACATCGACCAGGTTCTCGAGGTGCCCCTGCCCCGGCCCCGCACCCAGCTGGGCACGGTGGAGCACCCCCGCTACTACGGGCTGCGCGCCGAGATCGTCAACTTTCTGACGGACCAGCGCCGGGCCCGGCAGCAGCGGCTCAAGCCCGCCGAGCCGGTCGCCGCCGACGGCCTCGAGAAGGTGAACCTGGAGCTGGGCTTCATTCCCCTGACCGACTGCCTGCCGCTGGTGGTGGCCCAGGAGAAGGGCTTCTTCGCCAGACACGGCCTCACCCAGGTGCGGCTGCGGCGCGAGAGCAACTGGAAAACCCTCGAGACCCACGTGCGCCAGGGCGTGCTCGACGGGGCGCTGATGGTGGCGGGGATGCCGATCGCCATGACCCTCGGCTGCGGCGGCCAGCCGCCCCTGGCGATGGTGAGTGCCCTCACCCTCAGCTGCAACGGCAATGCCATCACCCTGCACCGCCGCTTCCACGAGGCCGGGGTGAACACCCTGGCCGACTTCAAGGACTGGATCGCCGCCCACCCGGAGTCCAGGCCGGTGCTTGCCGTGGTGCATCCGGCCTCGATGCACAACCTGATGCTGCGGGCCTGGCTGGCCTCGGCGGGGATCCACCCCGAGCGCGACGTGGAACTGCTGGTGATCCCGCCGCCCCAGATGGTGGCGGCCCTCAAGGCGGGCACCATCGACGGCTACTGCGTCGGCGAACCCTGGAACTCCCGCGCCGTCCTGGAGGGTCTCGGCACGGTGATCGCCACCGATGTGGAGCTCTGGAACGGCCACGGCGAGAAGGTGCTGGGGGTGAAGGAGGCCTGGGCGACCGCCTACCCCCGCACCCACCGGGCCCTGGTGCAGGCGCTGCTGGAGGCCTGCCGCTACTGCGAAGACCCTGCCCACCGCGAGGAGCTGGCCGAGCTGCTCTCCCAGGGTCCGTACGTGGGCACCGATGTGGCGACGATCCGGCCGGGTCTCGTCGATGCCTACGACCGCGGCACCGGCCCCCCCACCGCCATGCCCTCCTTCAACCGCTTCTTCGGCCCCGAGGTCAACGAGCCCAACCCGGCGGAGGCGGTCTGGATCCTGAGCCAGCTGGGCCGCTGGGGCCTGACCAGCTTCCCCAGCAACTGGCAGGAGGTGGCCGAGCGCGTGCAGGATCGGGCCCTGTTCCGGAGCGCGGCCGCCGCCCTGGGGCTGCCGGCCGCGGAGCGCCCCCCGTCAGCGGTGGCGGCGGCGTTCGAAAGCGATCGCCTCGACCCGCTCGATCCCCTCAGCTACCTCGACCGCCTGCCCATCAAGGGCCAGGTGACCGTGGCCCCGGCACCCCTGCCACCGCCGCCCGCCCGGAGTGCGGACGCCCCGGTGCCCGCCCCGGCCGGCCGCTGACCCCACGCCCTCCCCTCCCTTTCCGCTCCTTCGCCCAGATGCAGACCCTGACGACGCCCCAACCCACCACCACCGGCGCCGCCGAACCGTTCCTGGTGATCGACGGGGTCAGCAAGGTGTACCCCACCCCCAACGGGCCCTACACCGTGCTGGACAACATCAGCCTGGAGGTGACCGAAGGGGAGTTCATCTGCGTCATCGGCCATTCCGGATGCGGCAAATCCACCCTGCTGGATCTGGTCTCCGGCTTCGGCCAGCCCACCAGCGGCGAGGTGCGACTGGAGTCGGTGCCGATACGGGAACCGGGACCGGACCGGATGGTGGTGTTCCAGAACTATTCGCTGCTGCCCTGGATGTCGGCCGCCGAGAACGTGGCCCTGGCGGTGAACAACGTGTTCCCCCACCTCAAACGCAACGGCGACGCCAGCCGGATCGTGGAGAGCCACCTGGCCATGGTGGGGCTGAGTGAGGCCGCCGACAAGAAGCCGGGCAGCCTCTCAGGAGGGATGAAGCAGCGGGTCTCGATCGCCCGGGCCCTGGCTTTGCAGCCCAAGGTGCTGATCCTCGATGAACCCTTCGGCGCCCTCGATCCGATCACCAAGGAGGAGCTGCAGGAGGAGCTGCTGAAGATCTGGCAGGAGCACCGGGTGACCGTGCTGATGATCACCCACTCCATCGATGAGGCCCTGTTCCTCGCCGACCGGGTGGTGATGATGACCAACGGCCCGGCGGCGACGATCGGCGAGATCCTCGAACTGCCCTTCCCCCGTCCCCGCCAGCGGGCCCAGCTGATGGAGATGCCGGAGTACTACGACTACCGGAACCACGCCCTGGACTTCCTCTACCGCCGTTTCGCCCACGACGACCAGTGAGGCCGCCACACCCTGAAGGGGTCACGATCGCCGAAGGCCACACCCTGTTGCTGGAACCTGACTGTCAGGATGGCGTGCGCTGCTTCCTGATCGAACGGGGGCTGCTGAAGGTGTCGTTGTCCTCCACCGACAGCCAGCCCATCACCCTGGGATTTCTCCAGGCCGGCGACCAGCTGCCGCTGGAGTTTCAGCGACGGGCCACCATGCACCTGGAGGCCATCACCCCGGTGCACCTGAGCGAATGCGGCGTGGAAGCCCCCCAGCCCGGGCAGCACAGCCTCAATGACTGGGCCGTGGATCTGCTGCTGATCCGCCGGCTCACCACGGCCGAGCAACGGCTCACGGCCCTGCTGCGGCTGCTGGCCGAACGCATCGGCCGGCGTCAGAAGGACTGGTACGTGCTGCCGCTCCAACTCACCCACGCCCAGATCGCCGATCTGATCGGCCACACGCGGGTGACGGTGACCCAGCAGTTTTCCCTTCTCCGCCGCGCCCGGCTGATCGAAACCTGCCGTGGCCCGGCCGGTGACCTGCGGTTGGCGCCCGGGCTGGTGGAGCCGCTGGTCGCCGGCTCAGGGGCTGGCTGGGGGCCGATCGGCTGAAGCGTCGGCGAGCGCCTGTGTCGAAGAAACCGCCACCGGTTGCAGCGTCACCGCCGCGGCCTTGAGCTCCGGCTGCTGGGAGATGGGGCAGCCCAGGGCATGCATCAGCCGGTTGGCCTCGCAGGCCTGCTCCTGGGCCGCCCCCCAGTGCATCGGCAGGAACACCGTGCCCTGGCGGATGCGGTCGGTGACGAGCACCCGGGCCGTCACGGCAGCCCGCCGGGAGCTCACCTGCGCCCGGCCACCATCGACCAGTCCGTGGGCCCGGGCGTCGGCGGGATGGACCTCCAGCAGCGGCTCGGCATGGGGCCGCAGCAACCGCTCGACCTGGCCGGTGCGGGTCATGGTGTGCCACTGCTCCAGATAGCGGCCCACGGTGAGCACCAGGGGGTAGTCGCCATCGGGGGGTTCCCCCAGGCCCATCGGCTGCTCGCTGATCAACCGGGCCCGGCCGGAGGGGGTGGGGAAGCGGCCGGAGGTGTGCAGACGCGGGGCACCGCCGCCGGGCGCCGTGCCGGCGGGGAAGGGCCATTGCTGGGGACCGTGCTCCTGCAGCAGCCCGTGGCTGAGGCCGCTCAGATCGCACACCCGGCCCGCGGTGATCGCCACGAACTCGGCGAACACCTCGGCCGAGGAGCCATAGCGGAACTGCTCCTCGAAGCCCAGGCGCCGGCCCAGTTCGGCGAAGATCGCCCAGTCGGGACGGGCCTCCCCCGGGGGCGCACGGAAGGCCGGGCACAGGGTGACGCGGCGCTCGGAATTGGTCATCACCCCGGCCTTTTCGCTCCACTGCGCCGCCGGCAGCACCAGGTGGGCGATGGCGGCGGTTTCGGTGCCGGCGTAGGCCTCGCTGAGCACCACCAGCGGGCAGCGGGCCACGGCGGCCCGCACCCGATCGAGCCAGGGGAGGCTCACCAGCGGATTGGTGGCCGCCACCCACCAGAGCCCCAGGGCCCCCCGCTCCATCGCCTCGATCTGCTCCCACACGGTGAGGCCCGAAGCCGGCGCGATGCTCCCCGGCGCCAGGCCCCAGTGCCGCTCGATCTGGGCGCGGTGGCCGGCGTCGGTGACGGAGCGGTAGCCCGGCAGCAGCCCGGCCAGCCCCCCGGCCTCCCGGCCCCCCATGGCATTGGGCTGGCCGGTGAGGGAGAAGGGCCCCGCCCCGGGTCTGCCGATCTGGCCGCTCACCAGGTGCAGGTTGATGATCCCCGCCACGGTGGCGGTGCCCTCCACGCTCTGGTTCACCCCCATCGACCAGAGGCTCACCACGCCCGTGCTGGCCGCCCAGCGGGCCGCCAGCTGGCGCAGCTGCTGCTCCTCGATGCCGCAGAACAGGCTCACCTTCTCGGGCGTCCAGCCCGCCCAGAGCTCCGCGAGCGCCTCGAAGCCCTCGGTGGACGCCGCCACGTAGGCCCGATCCACCGCCCCCTGCTCCAGCAGCAGATGGCCGAGGCCATGCAGCAGCGCCAGGTCGGTGCCGGGCCGGATCGCCAGGTGCAGGTCGGCCGCGTCGCTGGTGGCGGTGGCGCGGGGATCCACCACCACGATCTGCAGGTCCTGCTTCTGCTTGCGCTTGCGCTTCAACAGCCGCTGGAACAGCACCGGATGGCACTCGGCCGTGTTGGTGCCGATCAGCAGCACCGTGTCGGCCTGATCGAGATCGTCGTAGCAGCAGGGGGGACCGTCGCTGCCGAAGCTGCGCACGTAGCCGGACACGGCCGAACTCATGCAAAGGCGCGAGTTGGCATCGAAGTTGTTGCTGCCCAGCGCCCCCTTGATGAGCTTGTTGGCGACGTAGTAGTCCTCGGTGAGGAACTGCCCGGAGCCGTAGATCGCGATCCCGTCGGGTCCCTGCTCGGCCAGGGTGCGGCGCACCTGGGCCTCGATCAGGCCGAAGGCCCGGTCCCAGCTGATCGGCTCGAAGGGCTGGTCGGTGCGCGGCCGGTAGAGCGGGGTGGTGAGGCGGTTGCGGTGCAGGGTCTCGCCCACCGTGGCCCCCTTGACGCAGACCTGCCCCAGGGAGGAGGGATGGTGGCGGTCGCCGCGGGCCGTCCAGATCGCTTCGCCGCCTTCGGTGGCCGCCGCGGGGGGCTTCATCTCCAGGCCGCAGCCCACACCGCAATAGGGGCACTGGGCCCGGGCCGGGCCGTCGGAGGGGGAGGGAGGCGTGGCGGGGAGGCTCAAGATGGCGGGGGCACGACAGCGACGGGCAGCCTCCCGGCGGACGTTCGGGCGTCCGCTGCGGCCACCCCCATCACCACTCCGGCCGGAGCACCGAGCTTAAGTGAGTGTCACGACGTCATCCCCCGAGAGCCCTTCCGTGACAACGATTCAGAACGGCCCAACCGCCACCTCCACCGGCCCCGTTGAGGTGGTCCTGATCCGTCACGGCGAAACGGCCTGGAGCCTCTCGGGCCAGCACACCGGCAACACCGACATCCCGCTCACCCCGCGCGGGGAGGAGGCGGCCCGCGGCCTCGCACCGCTGCTGGCGGCCAGCCCGTTCTCCCTGGTGCTGTGCAGCCCCCTGCAGCGGGCGCGGCGCACCTGCGAACTGGCGGGGCTGGCTGCTCAGGCTTGCCTCGAGCCCGATCTGGTCGAGTGGAACTACGGGGCCTACGAAGGTCTGACGAGCACGGAAATCGAGCGGGATCGGCCGGGCTGGATGGTGTTCCGGGATGGCTGTCCCGACGGGGAGAGTCCCGCCCAGGTGGGGGAACGGGTCGACCGGGTGATCGGCCGGCTGCGGCAGGAGGGCGGCCGGGTGGCCCTGTTCGCCCACGGCCATCTGCTGCGGGTGTTCGTGGCCCGCTGGATCGGTCTGACGCCCAGCCACGGCGCCCATTTTCTGCTCGACACCGCCACCCTCACGGTGCTTTCTGATTACCGGGGTCTGCCGGCCGTGAAGTGCTGGAACGCCCCCCTGGCTCCGGGCCCCTGAGGGAGGTCCATGTCGGATCCCTGACCCCCCCAAAGGAGAGCGGTCGATTTAACTTCTTTTCCACGCAGGCGGGCGAAAGTTGACCTGTCAGCCCCCTGCATGTGACGGCCATGACCATCTCGACGATGGCCCCCTTCGAGGCCCAGGCCATGACGCCGGAACTGGAGCAGGAGCTGTCCCTGATCGATGCCTGGTGGCGCGCCGCCAACTATCTGGCCGTCGGGATGATCTATCTGCGGGACAACCCGTTACTGGCCCAGCCGCTGCGGCATGAGCACGTCAAGGCCCGGCTGCTGGGGCACTGGGGGTCCTCCCCCGGCCAGGCCTTCCTCTGGGCCCATGCCAACCGCGTGATCCGCCGCCACGACCTCGACATGATCTATCTGTCGGGGCCGGGTCATGGCGCCCCCGGCGTGCTGGGGCCCACCTACCTCGACGGCAGCTACAGCGAGGTGTACCCGGACAAGAGCCAGGACAGCGAGGGGATGCGCCGCTTCTTCAAGCAGTTCTCCTTCCCCGGCCACATCGGCAGCCACTGCACCCCGGAAACCCCCGGTTCGATCCACGAGGGCGGCGAACTCGGGTATGTGCTGTCGCACGCCTGCGGGGCGGTGTTCGACAACCCCGACCTGATCGCCCTGGCCTGCGTGGGCGATGGCGAGGCCGAGACCGGCCCCCTGGCCACCTCCTGGCACATCAACAAGTTCCTCAACCCGATCGGCGACGGGGCGGTGCTGCCGGTGCTGCACCTCAACGGCTACAAGATCGCCAACCCCACCCTGCTGGCCCGCATCCCCCACGAGGAGCTGGCCAGCCTGATGCGCGGCTACGGCTGGGAGCCGATCTTCGTCGAAGGCCACGAGCCGATGGCCATGCACCGGTCCATGGCCGCCGCCATGGACCAGGCGGTCGGGCGCATCCTGGAGATCCGCGCCGAGGCCCGCGCCAGCGGCGAGGCCGTCCGCCCCGCCTGGCCGATGATCGTGCTGCGCTCGCCCAAGGGCTGGACCGGACCGGCCTCCCTGCACGGCAAGAAGCTGGAGGGATTCTGGCGCTCCCACCAGGTGCCCCTGGCGGCGCCGAACACCGATCCCGAGCAGCTGCAGCTGCTGGAGGAGTGGCTCAAGAGTTACCGGCCCGAGGAGCTGTTCGACGAGCACGGCACCCTGCGGCCTGACCTGCAGGCGCTCTCCCCGCAGGGACACTGGCGGATGGGCTCCAACCCCCACGCCAACGGCGGCCTGCTGCGCCGCAAGCTGCAGTTCCCGCCCCTGGAGGACTACGCGGTGCAGGTGGTGGCCCCCGGCGCCACGGAGGAGGAGAACACCTTCCCGCTCGGCGAACTGCTTCGCGACATCATCCGCGCCAATCCCACCTCCATGCGGGTGTTCGGCCCCGACGAAACCGCCTCCAACCGGCTGCAGGCCATCTATGAGGTGAGCAAGAAGGTGTGGATGGAGGAATTCCTCCCTGAAGACCTCAACGGCAGTGAACTGGCCCGCAGCGGACGGGTGGTGGAGATGCTCAGCGAGCACACCCTGGTGGGAATGATGGAGGGCTACCTGCTCACCGGGCGCTACGGCTTCTTCCACACCTACGAGGCCTTCGCCCATGTGATCGCCTCGATGTTCAACCAGCACGCCAAATGGTTGGAATCCTGCCTGCTGCATGCCACCTGGCGGGCCCCGATCGGCCCCTGGAACTGCCTGATCTCCTCCACGGTGTGGCGGCAGGACCACAACGGCTTCACCCACCAGGACCCCGGCTTCATCGACCTGGCGGGCAACAAGAGCGGTGACGTGGTGCGGGTGTACCTGCCGGCCGATGCCAACTGCCTGCTGGCGGTGGCGGAGGAGGCCCTGCAGGAAACCAACGTCTGCAACATCATCGTCTCCGACAAGCAGAAGCACCTCCAGTACTTCACCCTGGAACAGGCCCGGCGCCATGTGGCCAAGGGGGTGAGCATCGTCGGCTGGGCCAGCAACGACGACTGCGGCGCCACCCCCGATGAGCCGGATGTGGTGATGGCCTGCGCCGGCGACATCCCCACCAAGGAGACACTGGCGGCGGTGGAGATCCTGCACCGGGAGATCCCCAGCCTGCGGATCCGGGTGATCAACGTGGTCAAGCTGTTCGCCCTCACCGAGCCGAACGAGCATCCCCATGGCCTCAGCGACCGGGACTTCGACACCCTGTTCACCACCGACCGGCCGGTGATCTTCAACTTCCACGGCTACCCCTGGCTGATCCACCGCCTCACCTACCGCCGCACCAACCACGCCAACATCCACGTGCGCGGCTACAAGGAGAAGGGCAACATCAACACGCCGCTCGAACTGGCGATGAACAACCAGATCGACCGCTTCAACCTGGTCATCGACGTCGTCAACCGGGTGCCCTTCCTGCGCTCCCGCGCCGCCCACGTCAAGGAGCGGATGCAGGACGCGATCCTCTCCAACCGGGCCTATGCCCACACCCATGGCACCGATGCCCCGGAGGTGACCGACTGGCGCTGGACGCCCCCGGCGTCCGCGCAGGGATGACCGAGCCGGCGACGCTGGCCGGCGAGGTGGCTGGGGAGGTGCTGGTGCTGAACGCCGGCAGCTCCAGCCTCAAGGTCTCCGTGCACGCCCGCTCGGGGGACTGCCTCTGGAGGGACCAGCGCAGCTGGAGCGTCGGCGCCGCGGAAGGGTCGGCCCCCGAGGAGCGGCTGGAGGCGGTGCTGGACGCCTGGCTGCCCGGGGCCCTGGCCGGCCGGGTTGACGGGCTGACGGTGGCCGGCCACCGGGTCGTCCATGGCGGCGAGCGATTCACGGCTCCGGTCCGGCTCGATGCCGCCGTGCTCGCGGTCCTGGAGGAGCTGGTGCCCCTGGCGCCGCTGCACAACGGTCCGGCCCTGCGGGTGATGCGCTGGCTGAGCCGCTGGCAACCCGGGATCACCCAGTGGGCCTGCTTCGACACGGCCTTCCACGGCACCCTGCCGGAGGCGGCCCGCACCTACGCGATTCCGGCCCGCTGGCGCGCCGGCGGCCTGCGGCGCTTCGGCTTCCACGGCCTCAACCACCAGCACGTGGCCGAAACCGTGGCCCGCCGCTCCGAAAGCGAGCACCGCAGCGAGGAGCTGCGGCTGATCAGCTGCCACCTCGGCGCCGGCTGCTCCCTCTGCGCCATCCGGGGGGGCCGCAGCATCGCCACCACCATGGGCTACACGCCCCTGGAGGGCCTGGTGATGGCCACCCGCAGCGGCTCCATCGACCCCGGCCTGCTGCTGCACCAGCTGCGCCGGGGCGTCACGGCCGAGGAACTCGACCACGGGCTGCAGCAGGAGAGCGGCCTGCTGGGCCTCTCGGGGCTGAGCGCCAGCATGAAGGACCTGCGCCAGGCCGCCGCCGCAGGCCACGCCGGCGCCGAGCTGGCGATCGCGGTGTTCCGCCACCAGCTGCTGCAGGGCATCGGGGCCATGGCCGCCAGCCTGGGCGGGGTCGACGTGATCGCCCTCACCGGCGGCATCGGTGAACACGACCGGGCCCTTGGGGAGGAGCTGGAGGCGGCGCTGGCCTGGCTGGCGCCCTTCGAGCTGCTGCGGATCGCCGCCGATGAGGAAGGGGTGATCGCCCGGCACTGCGGTGCGGCCGGCCCCTGAGGCCTCAGGGGCGGCGCCAGGACTCGCGGTGCATCCAGCTGATCCAGTCGGCGGAGATCTGCTTGGGGCAGGCGGCCTCGCATTCCAGGTGGCTGCTGCAGCTGCCGAAGCCCTCGCTGACCATCTGGTCCTGCATGGCCCGGGCGCGCTGCCGCCGCTCCGACTGGCCCTGGGGCAGCTGGCCCAGGTGCGCCAGCTTGGCGGCCACGAACAGGCTGGCGGAGGCGTTGCGGCAGCTGGCCACGCAGGCGCCGCAGCCGATGCAGGCGGCGGTGTCGAAGGCCTGGGCCGCCTGCTCCCGGCCGATCAGCAGGGCGTTGGCCTCCGGCGCACTGCCGGTGTTGATCGAGCAGTAGCCGCCACTGGTGATGATCCGGTCGAAGGCGGAACGGTCCACGGCCAGGTCCTGCAGCACGGGAAAGGCCCGGGCGCGGAAGGGCTCCAGGGTCAGCACGGCGCCGTCGCGGAACTGGCGCAGGTAGAGCTGGCAGACGCTGGTCGCCCGCTGGGGTCCCTGGGCCTGGCCGTTGACGAGAAAGCCGCAGGACCCGCAGATGCCCTCGCGGCAGTCGTGCTCGAAGCCCACCGGCCGGGCCCCTGCGGCGATCAGCCGTTCGTTGAGCAGGTCGAGGGCTTCGAGCAGGGAGAGGTCGGTGGAGACCCCCTCCAGCCCATGGACCTCGAAGCCGCCGGGCTGATCGGGACCGGCCTGGCGCCAGATCCTCAGGGTGAGGGAAACGGTCTGCATGGAAACGGCCGTGGCGGGGACAGCCGTGGCGTCGGGGCTGATTCTGCCGGTCAGGCGGCGGGGATGTTGTCGTTCCGCGTCATCCACGCCGCAATGGCCCCGGTCCCAAGGCGAAAGATGCAATACTCAGTCAATTTTCAGAAATAGGGTTCCGGCCCGCCATGCCCGATCGGGTCCCTGCTGCCGCGTGAACGATCACCGAAAACTTGTCGTGGAGCTTCGCCGGTCGATGGGGCGGCTTGAGGCGGCCCTCGGCACGATCAGCGATGCCCTGGTGATCACCAGCTGCGAGGGGCGGGTGCTGTGGTGCAATGCCAGCTACGCGCGGCTGGTGGACCGCACCCCCCCGGCGGTCCTGGGGGAATCGATCTACGACCAGCTGCCCCGCGACTGCGACAGTGCCCCCCTGCTCAACCCGGAGCTGGTGCTCGCCGGCGGCGACCTGGGGGGCCACTTCACCCGGGTGCTGGACCGCAGCGAGCTGCGGGCCATCGAGATCGAGTGGAAGCCCATCCGCAGCGAGCGGCTGAGGCCGCTCATCTTCTGCTTCCGGGACGTCAGCGCCCTGCTCTCCTACGAGCAGCTGCGGGTCGAGGCCGAGCGGATCGAACGGCGTCGCCAGCAGACCGAGAACCTGAACCGGGCCCTGGAACTGGAACGCCTCGCCCTGGCCACCAAGGTGATGGAGTGTCCGGTCACCGGTCTGCCCAACCGCCGCGGGCTCCACGTCAGCATCCGGGCCGCCCTCAAGACCCAGCGCCAGAGTGGCGGCCGGATCAGCATCCTGTTCTGCGATCTCAACAGCTTCAAGGAGATCAACGATCTGCACGGCCATCAGATCGGCGATGACCTGCTGATCGAGATCGGCCGCCGGCTGCAGCACTCCCTGCGCTTCGGCGACATCCTTTCCCGCCTTGGTGGCGATGAGTTCGTCGTGCTGACGATGGGCATCTTCAATGAGGCCGATGCCCTGCAGCTGGCGATGCGGCTCAATGATGCCGTCGGTCAGGCCTGGTCGGTGGAGGACCACACGATCCGCCCGTCAATGAGCATCGGCATCACCATCTCGGACGATCCGGACATCACCGTGGATGAGTTGATCCGGCGGGCTGATCTCGCCATGTACGAAGCCAAGACCAACGATCAGCACATCGCATTTTACCATTCCTCCATCGACAAGAAGGTCAGGAAGAACATCCATCTGCGCCATCAGCTGGAGGGGGCGATCCAGCACGAGGCCATGTTCCTCGCCTATCAGCCGATCGTCGGGCTGGAGGATCGGGCGGTGGTGGGGATGGAGGCACTGCTGCGCCTCGGGGCGATCACGGCGCCGATCGCCACCCCCTCGGAATTCATCCCCCTCGCCGAGCGCACGGCCCTGATCCTGCCGATCGGCCGCTGGGTGATCAGCGAAGCCCTCCGTCATCTCAGCCAGCTGCGCGCCGAGGGCTCGGAGATCACGATGGCGATCAATGTGAGTCCCCTGCAGCTGAAGGAAAGCGGCCTCAGCGATTACTTCCTCACCCAGGCGGAACGGCTCGGGGTGGATCCCGGCTGGACCGTGATCGAGGTGACCGAAAGCATCCTGATCGAGCACCCGGAACTGGCCACCTCCGAGCTGAGCCGCCTGCGGGAGGCCGGCGTCAAGGTGCATCTCGATGACTTCGGCACGGGTTACTCCAGCATGTCGTGGCTGGCGCGGCTGCCGATCGACTCCATCAAGGTCGACCGCAGTTTCATCGCCGACTTTCTCAACGACCACCGCAAGGCCGTGGTGCTCGAGGCCATGATCCGCCTCTCCCACGACCTGGGCCTGGGCCTGATCGCCGAAGGCATCGAGACCGCCGAGCAGCACGAAGGACTGCTCGCCATGGGCTGCGACCAGGGCCAGGGATTCTTCTTCGGCCGGCCCGAACCGCTCAGCCGTAGTTTCGCGGTCCCGGCACAACGGATCGGTAGGTGAGGGGCTCGCTGTGGCGCAGGGGGGTGCCGCCGGGGCGGTGCTCCCAGGCCGCGATGTGGGCGAAGCGCTCGTCGTCCCGCAGGGCTTCCCCGTCCGGGGTCTGATGCTCCTCGCGGAAGTGGGCGCCGCAGGATTCTTCCCGCGCCAGGGCGTCCCGCAGCATCAGATCCGCCAGTCCGAAGAAGTCCTCCAGGCGCAGGGCCTTCTCCAGTTCGCCGTCGAGCACACCGTCCTGGTCCGGGAGGCGCAGATCCCGGAGGAAGTCCTGGCGCAGAGCCTCCAGCTCGGTGAGCGCCGCCGTGAGGCGCTCGGCGCGGCGGCTGATGCCGCAGGCGTCGATCATCAGGTGGCCCAGCCGGCGGTGGAAGACATCCACGGGCTGGGTTCCCCCCGTGCTTCGCAGGGCCCCGATGCGGGCCTCCACCGCCGCCACGGCCCCCCGGCAGGCCGGGTGGTCGTCCGCCAGGACGCCGGCACCGGCGCCGGCCAGCCAGCCCGTCACCGTCGCCGGGGCGATGAAGTATCCGTCGGCCAGGGCCTGCATCAGCGCACTGGCCCCGAGCCGGTTGGCGCCGTGCTCGGAGAAGTTGGCCTCCCCGAGCACGAACAGGCCGCCCACCGTGCTCATCAGGTGGTAGTCGACCCACAGCCCACCCATCGTGTAGTGGGGGGCGGGATAGATCCGCATCGGCGTGGCCCTGGGGTCGTCGCCGGTGATCCGCTCGTACATCTCCAGCAGGTTCCCGTAGCGGGCGTCGATCGCCCCGGTGCCGTCCCGGGCGATGGCGCCGGCCAGGTCGAGGTAGACGGAGCGGCCGCCGGGCCCGACGCCCCGGCCCTCCAGGCACAGCTCCCGGGCCCGACGTGAGGCCAGATCCCGCGGCACCAGATTGCCGTAGCTGGGGTACTGGCGCTCAAGGAAGTAGTCCCGCTCCGCCTCCGGAATCGCCGCCGGCGGCCGGTCGTCGCCGGGGTGCAGCGGCAGCCAGATCCGGCCGTCGTTGCGCAGGCTCTCGCTCATCAGGGTGAGCTTGCTCTGGTGGGCGTCGCCGCTGGGAATGCAGGTGGGGTGGATCTGGGTGAAGCAGGGGTTGGCGAAGCAGGCCCCCCGCCGATGGGCCTGCCAGATCGCCGTGGCGTTCGACTTCAGGGCATTGGTGGACAGGTAGAAGACGTTCGAATAGCCGCCGGTCGCCAGCAGCACCGCATCGGCGCTGATCACCTCCAGGGCACCGGTGAGCTGGTGACGGCAGACCACCCCCCTGGCCCTGCCGTCATGGACGATCAGGTCGAGCATGTCGCGGCGGCAGAGCAGCTCCACCCGCCCGGCGGCGACCTGGCGCAGCATCGCCTGGTAGGCGCCGTAGAGCAGCTGCTGGCCCGTCTGGCCCCGGGCGTAGAAGGTGCGGCTCACCAGGGCGCCGCCGAAGCTGCGGTTGGCGAGGGTGCCCCCGTACTCCCGGGCGAAGGGCACCCCCTGGGCCACGCACTGGTCGATGATCGCGCCGCTGATCTCGGCCAGCCGGTGGCAGCCGGCTTCCCGGGCGCGGAAATCACCCCCCTTCACCGTGTCGCGGAACAGGCGCTCGACGCTGTCGCCATCGTTGGCGTAGTTGCGGGCGGCGTTGATGCCCCCCTGGGCCGCCACGGAATGGGCCCGCCGGGGGCTGTCGTGATAGGTGAGCACCTGCACCCGGTAGCCCTGCTCGGCCAGGCTGGCGGCGGCCGAAGCCCCCGCCAGACCGCTGCCCACCACCAGGATCCGCAGCCGCTGCTTGCGGTTGGGGCTGATCAGCGGCAGGTTCTCGCGGCAGCGCTGCCAGGCGGTGGCGACGGGGCCGTCGGGCAGGCGCGGATCCAGCGGCATCGGCGTGCTCATCCGCCGGCCAGCAGCGGGACCGCGGGCCGCAGCACCAGAGCGATCGGCACCAGGGTGAAGCCCGCCCCCAGCAGCAGGGCCAGCCCCCGGCCCCCCAGCCGCAGGGCGGCCGCATTGGCGGGCTCCAGCAGCCCCAGCCGGCGCACGGCGCTCTCGGTGCCGTGGATCAGGTGCAGACCCACCGCCAGCCCGGCGGCCCCGTAGAGGGCCAGGCACCAGGGCGTCGCCAGCACCTCCAGCACGGCGGCCAGCTCAGCCCCCGCCGCCGGGCGATGCCAGCGCAGCTGGGCGAGGTGCAGGAAGAGAAACAGCAGCAGCAGCGAGCCGCTCCAGGGGATGGCCCGGCCCGCCAGGGCCGCCAGGGGCTCCCACGCTCCCGTCCGGCGGCTGCGCAGGGGGCCGGCCGCCGGGCCGCGGGCCTGGCGGTTGACGCGGGCCCGGTGCAGCGAGAGCAGGGGATGGCCGAGAGCGGCCGCCAGCAGGGCGACCTCCAGCCAGGGCAGCCAGCCCTGCTGGTGCAGGGAGGCGGCATAGCTCTCGAACGACGGCGGATCCACCAGGGCCAGCAGCACGCCGCCGAGGTGGACGGCGAGGAACAGCACGAGCGCCAGGCCGGTGACGGCGATCCAGAATCCGATGATCATTCAGCTGCAGGTCAGCGCCCCTGGAGGCAAGGTGGCAGAAGGCATCGGGGGAAGGGGCCGGGGCGGGGCATGCGGCCGCCGGAAGCCGGGCAGGGCGCCAGGTGGTGTGCCAGGCGGTGTGCTGGGTGGTGCGCTGGGCACTGCGCCGACATGAAGCGGTCCGACCAGGCGCCCCTGGTGAGCGTCATCGTACCCAACTTCAACCACGGGGCCTTCCTGGGGGAGCGGCTGCGATCGATTTTCGACCAGACATTTCAGGACTTCGAGCTGATCGTTCTCGATGACGCCTCCCGCGACGATTCCCTCGCGGTGATCAGGGAGCGGCTGCAGGCCCATCCCCACCGGCTGGTCTGCAATGCGGTCAACTCAGGTCAGCCGTGCTCGCAATGGCTGAAGGGCATGGACATGGCCGCGGGGCGTTACATCTGGATCGCCGAATCGGATGACACCTGCGCACCGCTGTTTCTCGAACGGATGGTGACCCACCTCGAGAACGGCAGCGTGCTGGCGTACTGCCGCACCACCTCGATGGATGCCACGGGCGATCCGATCGCCGACCAGAGTTTCTGGCCGGATCACTTCGACGCGGAGCGCTGGCAGCACTCCTTCACCCTCGAAGGGTCGCAGCTGTGTCGCACCTACATGGACCGGGGCAATGTCATCGCCAATGCCAGTGGCGTGGTGTTCCGGAAGCCCGATGCCGCGACCCTGGAGGCCCTCGGCCCGCTGACCGCCGGCCGGCGCTGCACCGGCGACTGGCTGTTCTGGAGCCACTACCTGATGCGGATGGGTGGCACCGTGGCCTTCGACGCCGAGGCCCTCTCCGGCTTCCGCTGTCACGACAAGACCACCCGCAGCACCGTCAGCCGCGGCCAGGAAAGACTCCGCTTCGCGGAATATTCCTCCGCCATCGCCTCGGTGCTGCGCATCACCCGGCCGAAGCCGGCCTGGCACTGGCATGCCGTGGCCACCAGCGGCGGCTGGGACTGGATTCTCTACGAATACCTCTGGCGCTACAAGCCATCGCTGGCCGAGAAGCTGCTGATCCGGATCCTGCACGGCCCCCTGCGCCTGGGGCTGTACGCGCGGCTGCTGCAGTCGCCGCAACTTCGCCGCCGCTACCTCCGCTGGCCCACCGGCTGAGGCGACACCACCGGGCCGGCCCGGTGGCCGCGACTATCGTTGGGCCCGGCAGCCCTGGGTGGTCATTGCGCGTCGCCTTTGCCCACTACAGCCAGGCGGATGACATCAGCGGCGTCACCACCTGGGTGCTGGGACTGGCCCGACGACTGGCGGCCGATGGTGTCAGCGTCGCCATCCATTTCGTGATCGCCCCCGGTGCAGGAAGCAGCGAAGGGAGCGCGGAAGGCCGTGGCGAACCGCCGCTGTTCGAGACCCTGCGGCGCCAGGGCATCGAGGTGTTCGCCACGCCCAGGCGGGCCAGCCTCGCAGCGGACGCCCGGGACACCCTGGCCTTCCTCAACCACTGGCGGCCGACGGTGTTCCTGCCCCAGTGCAAGCCGGCCCACTACGCGGCGGCGGCCCAGGCCGGCCGCCGGGGGCTGCCCTGGGCCCTCACCCTGCATTCGGATGATCCCGACTACTGGGCGACCGTGGCGGCCTTCGGGGGCGCCCGCCAGGGCAGCGTCCTGGTCTGCGTGTCCCGCCACATCCGCGAGGCCTGCACCGCCAGGGGCATCGATCGGCCGGCCCGGGTGATTCCCTACGGCGTGCAGGTGCCGGCGACGGCGACGGACGTCCGCGCCGATCCCTTCCGGGTGGTGTTCAGCGGCAGGATCTGGGAGCACCAGAAGCGCGCCTCCCTGGTGATCCGGACGCTGATCCAGGCCTGCCGGTCGAAGGCCTCCATCCGCGCCACCCTGATCGGCGATGGCTATGCCCGGGCGGACTGTGAACGGCAGGTGGCCGAGGCCGGCCTCGCCGCGGCGATCGACTTCACCGGATCGCTGCCCCCCGAGCAGGTGAAGGCCCGGCTGCTGGATGCCCAGGCCATCCTGCTGATGTCCGACTTCGAGGGGCTGCCGATCGCCCTGCTGGAGGCGATGGCAGCCGGCGTGGTGCCCGTGGTGCGCCGCATTCCCAGCGGCATCCCCGAGCTGGTCGACGATGGCCGCACCGGCCTGCTGGTGTCGGAGGATCCCGAGGAGGCCGCCGCTGCCCTGGGGCGGCTGGCCGACGATCCCGCCCTCTGGCGGCGCTGCTCGGCGGCGGCCCGGGAGCTCGTCAGCGGCCACTACAACGCCGACGCCAGCTACCTGCTGTGGCGCCGTCTGCTGGAGGAGCTCGACCAGCAGGGCAGGGCCGCCCCGTCCAGCCCCTACCCGATCCCCTGCCGCCGCATCGAGGGCCTGCGGGGGATCCCGCCCTCCTTCCATCAGGAGTACCGGGCCCCCCAATCCCGCTCCGCCGCCCTGCGGCAGGCCCTGCGCACGGCCGTCGCCAGGGCCAAGCACCGGATCAAGGGGCTCCTGGGCCGTCGGCGGGGCGGGTGACCCCGGCATGGGAGGGTGCACCGATCCCCGGCGCCCGGCCGTGCGACTCTCGCGCCCCTCCACCCTCCTCTGCGCCTTCCTGACGCTGCTGAACGACCGGCTGGGGGAGAGCATCGTCTTCCCACTGCTGCCGTTCCTGCTCGCGGACTTCACCACCGACGGCCGCACCCTGGGCCTGCTGGCCGGCAGCTACGCCATCGCCCAGTTCAGCTTCACCCCCCTGATCGGAGCCCTCAGCGACCGCTACGGCCGCAAGCCCGTGATCACCGCCTGCGTGGCCGGCTCGGTGCTGGGCCTGGGCCTGTTCGCCCTCACCGTGATCCTGCCCTGGAGCCGCGTCTGGCCCGAGGCCGCCGCCGCCGGCCTGCCCCTGGGCCTGCTGTTCGCCGCCCGCCTGATCGACGGGGTCAGCGGCGGCACCGCCGCCACCGCCGCGGCCGTGCTGGCCGACATCTCGACACCGGAACGGCGGGCCCGGGCCTTCGGACTGATCGGTGTGGCCTTCGGGCTGGGGTTCATCCTCGGCCCGGCCCTGGGCGGCCTGCTGGGCCGCATCAACGTGAGCCTGCCGCTGCTGCTCGCCGTGGGGTTCGCCGCGCTGAACCTGGTGGTGGTGGTGACCCTGCTGCCGGAAACCCATCCGCCCAACGAGCGGCTGCCCCTGCCCCGGGTCTGGGAGCTGCAGCCCTTCGGCCAGCTGCAGCGGGTGTTCGCCGATCCGAGAGTGCGGCGCCTCTGCGCCGCCTTCTTCCTGTTCTTCCTGGGGTTCAGCGGCTTCACCGCCCTGCTGGTGCTGTACTTCAAGCAGGCGTTCGGCTGGGGCCCGGGCCTGTCGGCGGGCGCCTTCCTGGTGGTCGGTGTGGTGGCCACGGTGGTGCAGGGGGGCCTGATCGGTCCGCTGGTGCAGCGGCTGGGGGAGTGGCGCCTCACCCAGATCGGCCTGGGCTGTGTCATGGCGGGCTTCCTGCTGGTGCCCCTGGCGGATCAGGGCAACGCCGTGCCCCTGGTGTTCACGGCGGTGGCGATCCTGGCCCTGGGCACCGGCCTGGTGACCCCCAGCCTGCGCAGCCTGGTGTCACGGCGCCTCGCCGACAGCGGCCAGGGCGCCGCCCTGGGCAGCCTGCAGGGACTGCAGAGCCTGGCCAGCTTCCTCGGCCCACCCCTGGCGGGGCTGGCCTACGAGACCATCGGCCGCCGCAGTCCGTTCTGGCTGGGGATACTGCTGATGGCCGTCGTGGTGTGGCTGGTGGCGGCAGGATCCCACCGTCAAGCAGAGGCGACACCCTGACGGCGGGATCGCCATTGCTACCTTGCCTTTTCTGATGCTCGCGGAGCCCCGCCGTATGTCGTCGCAGCCGGTCGTCGCTCCCGATCTCTACATCAACCGCGAGCTGAGCTGGATTGAGTTCAACCGCCGGGTGCTGGCCCTGGCGCTTGATGAGCACACGCCGCTGCTGGAGCAGGCCAAATTCAGCGCCATCTTCAGCAACAACCTCGACGAATTCTTCATGGTGCGGGTGGCTTCGCTGAAGTCACAGCTGGAAGCGGGGGTCACCGGCCGCAGCGATGACGGCCTGACGCCCCAGGAGCAGCTGGAGGCGATCCAGACGAAGCTGCGGCCCCTGCTGGAGATGCAGCAGCAGCACTACCGCCACTCCCTCAAGACCCATCTGGCCGAGTACGGGGTCCAGCTGCTCGACTATCTGCGGCTCAACGAGGCCCAGAAGGCCTGGGCCGACGACTACTTCCGCAAGGCGATCTTTCCGGTGCTCACCCCCCTGGCGGTGGACCCGGCCCACCCGTTCCCGTTCCTCAGCAACCTGAGCCTGAACGTGGCGGCCCTGATCCGCGACCCGGACACGGGCCGCCAGCAGTTCGCCCGGGTGAAGGTGCCCCAGAAGATCCTGCCGCGCTTCGTGCCGATCCCCACCGAGCTGAGCGGCGTCGTGCCCACGCCGGGCTACACGGCGGTTCCGCTCGAGCAGCTGGTGGCCTTCAACCTGCGCTGGCTGTTCCCCGGCATGACCATCGAGGGGCACTACTTCTTCCGGATCACCCGGGACGCCGACCTGGAGCTGCGGGATCTGGAGGCCGACGACCTGATGGAGGCCCTGCAGGAGGGCCTGCGCAAGCGCCGGGTGGGCGGCGAGGTGGTGCGGGTGGAGGTGGCCGACGAGATGCCCGAGGAGGTGGTGCACCTGCTGATGGAGGGCACCGACGTGGAGCCGGCGGACATCTACCGCACCAACGGCCCCCTGGGCCTCGACGACCTGATGAGCCTGATGGCGATCCCCCTCAGCCAGCTGCGGGACGCCCCCCACAAGGGACGAACGGCGCCGGCCCTGGTGCGGGCCCAGCGCAGCCAGCTGGAGGACGGTTCGATCAAGCAGGAGGAGTTCGAGAGCATCTTCTCGGTGCTGCGGCGCGGCGACGTGCTGCTGCACCATCCCTTCGACCTGTTCTCCACCTCGGTGGAGGAATTCCTCAGCCAGGCCGCCGCCGACGCCTCGGTGCTGGCCATCAAGATGACCCTCTACCGCACGTCGAAGGATTCGCCGGTGGTGGCCTCCCTGATCCGCGCCGCCGAGAACGGCAAGCAGGTGATGGCCCTGGTGGAGCTCAAGGCCCGCTTCGACGAGGACAACAACATCCAGTGGGCCCGCCAGCTGGAACGCTCCGGGGTGCATGTGGTGTATGGCGTGCTGGGGCTCAAGACCCACACCAAGGTGCTGCTGGTGGTGCGGCGCGAGAAGGGATCCCTGCGCAGCTACGCACACATCGGCACCGGCAACTACAACTCCAAGACCTCCTCGCTCTACACCGACGTCGGTCTGCTGACGGCCCGGGAGGACTTCGGCCAGGATCTGGTGGAACTGTTCAACTATTTGACCGGATTCTCCAAGCAGCAGAGTTTCCGCAAGTTGCTGGTGGCGCCCGTCACCCTGCGCAAGGGCATGGAGGGGCTGATTCGGCGGGAGATCGACCATGCCAAGGCCGGTCGCGGCGGACACATCAAGGCCAAGATGAATGCCCTGGTGGATCCGGCGATCATCGCCCTGCTCTACGAAGCCTCGGCCGCCGGGGTGCGGATCGAGCTGATCATCCGGGGCATGTGCTCGCTGCGGCCCGGGCTCGAAGGGGTCAGCGAGGGCATCACGGTGATCAGTGTCATCGGTCGCTTCCTGGAGCATTCCCGGCTGTTCTGGTTCGCCAACGGCGGCCAGCCGGAGATGTTCTTCGGCAGCGCCGACTGGATGCCCCGCAACCTCGATCGCCGGGTCGAGGCGGTGGCGCCGATCGAGGACCCGAAGCTCCAGCAGCAGATCGAAGCCTTGCTTGAGCTTTACCTCACCGATACGGGCGCCTGGCACATGCACAGCGATGGACACTTTGCACAGCGTCAGCACTCCGGCGAGCCAAAACTGACCCAGAAGCTGCTGATGGAACGCTGGCGCGGCGGCCTCGTTCCGGAGGCCAAAGCGTAGCCATCACGACATAAGCAACTTCTTTCAGTCAAAATACATACAATCTTCCGCCGGATCCGGGTTTCAACCTTCCTGCGGTGCTACATTCCGGCCAAATTCATTCGGGAGCCTGGGGTGATGGGGACACCTCTGCATTCCGCCCTCTCGCTGCTGAAGAGCAGTGCAGAAGGGGCTTCGTCCAGCAGGACGAAATCCAGCGGCGGTTCAGTCAGTTCCAAGCCGACAGCCACAGCCAAAACCACGGCCCGCCAGGGGGGGCGCATCAGCGCCGACTCCATCGGTTGGTATCTCAGCACAATTGGCCGTGTGCCTCTTCTTACACCGGCTGAGGAAATCGAACTCGCCCACCACGTCCAGGCGGGCAAGAAGCTCCAGGCCCTCGTCGACGGTGAGCTCACCGCCCGCCAGAGGCGCCAGCTGCGCATGGGCCAGCGGGCCCGCGACCGCATGATGGCCGCCAACCTGCGGCTGGTCGTGAGCGTCGCCAAGAAGTATCAGAACCAGGGTCTCGAACTGCTCGATCTTGTCCAGGAAGGGGCGATCGGTCTGGAGCGGGCCGTCGACAAGTTCGACCCCGCCATGGGCTACAAGTTCTCCACCTATGCCTACTGGTGGATCCGCCAGGGCATGACACGCGCCATCGATAACAGCGCCCGCACGATTCGCCTGCCGATTCACATCAGCGAGAAGCTCTCGAAGATGCGGCGCATCACCCGCGAGCTCTCCCACCGGCTCGGGCGCCAGCCCAACCGGCTCGAGCTGGCCCATGCCATGGGCATGCAGCCGGAGGAGCTCGAGGAACTGATGACCCAGAGCGCCCCCTGCGCCTCCCTCGACGCCCACGCCCGTGGCGAGGAGGATCGCAGCACCCTGGGCGAGCTGATCGCCGACCCGGCCAGCAACGAGCACTTCGACTCGATGGACCGCCATCTGCAGAAGGAGCACCTCGGCGCCTGGCTCTCCCAGCTGAACGAGCGGGAACAGAAGATCCTGCGGCTGCGCTTCGGCCTTGAGGGCGCCGAACCCCTCACCCTCGCCGAGATCGGCCGCCAGATCAACGTCTCCCGCGAACGGGTGCGCCAACTGGAGGCCAAGGCGATCATGAAACTGCGCCTGATGAGCAACCTTCACCAGGCCGCCTGACCCAAGCTTCCCTGCTGGCGTTGGTCCTTCCACCGGAGCATGACGACCTGGCCCGGCTCACGGGTGTGCTGGCCGTGGCCCTCTGGCTGGCGCTGCTCAGCGCCGGTGCCCTGCTCCTGCGCCGCCGCTGGCCCGCTCAGCGGGAATGGAGCCGCAAGCTGGTGCATATCGGAGCCGGGCCGGTGGTGCTGATCGCCTGGGCCTTCGGTGTCGAACGGCTGATCGCCATACCCGCCGCCGCCGCCATCACCCTGCTGGCCGCCCTCAACCACCGGGTGCGGGTGCTGCCGGCGATCGAGGACGTGGACCGGCACAGCTACGGCACGGTCGCCTACGGCGCCTCGATCACCCTGATGCTGTGGCTCTGGTGGCCCGCCCACCCCGACACGGTGGCAGCGGGAGTGCTGGTGATGGCGTTCGGTGACGGCCTGGCCGGTCTGCTGGGCCCGCTGATCCCGTCACCGAGCTGGACGGTGTTCGGCGAGCGCCGCTCCCTGGCGGGCACCGCCGCCATGGGGATCGCCAGCCTGGTGGCGCTGCTGAGCCTGGGGCTGCTGGGCGGTGGCCCGGCGCCGGCCTCGATCGCCCTCATCGCCCTGGTGGCCACGGGGCTGGAGCAGTGGGCCCTGCTGGGCATCGACAACATCAGCGTGCCCCTGGCGGTGGCCGGGCTGTGGCGGGTGCTGAGCTGATGGGACCGATCGAGCGGATCCTCATCGGCCTGGCCCTGGCAGCGGTCCTGCTGGGGCTGCGGCTGGCCACCCGCCGCTTCCAGCTGCCGCCACCGCCCCTGATGCTGCCGCTGGTGGCGGTGCTGCTGTGGGGCGTGATCGGCGGCACCGCCCGACCAGCCGGGGTGCAGTGGCTCGGCGCCGTCGACGAGCTGGCCACCGTCTACGCCCTGATCGCCCTGGTGGCCTGGCTGGCCCTGGAGTGCCCGGAGGCCCTGGGCTGGTGGCGACCCACCGCCAAGATCCTGCGGGACCTGCTGATGCTGGGCCTCTCGGCCCTGGCCACGGTGCTGGTGCTGCAGCGCCTCGCCAACCTCAACCTGGTGGGTCTGGTGACCACCTCGGCGGTGCTCACGGCCGTGATCGGCCTGGCGGCCCAGGAAACGCTCAAGGATCTGTTCGCCGGCATCGAGCTGCAGGTGGATCCGCCCTTCCGGGAGGGGGACTGGATCAGCGTCGGCGACGAGAGCGGCACGGTGGAGTCCCTGCATCTGATGAGCACCCGCCTGCGCCGCAAGGACGGCTCGACGGTGAACCTGCCCAACAACACGGTGGCGGACAACCCGATGCGGCGCTTCAGCCAGCACGAGCCGGTGGGGAACCGCTTCGAGATCGCCCTGGGCTACGAGATCCCGCCGGCCCGGGCGCGCCAGCTGCTGCTGCGGGTGATGGCCGAGAACCCCCTGGTGCTCGTCGACCCGGAGCCGGAGGTGCTGATCAGCTCCTACGAGGACTCCCGCATCCGCTACGAGCTGCAGGGGTACCAGCGCGGGCCCTCGGAGGGCGATCGGCTGCGGTTGCGCGGCGAACTGCTGGAGCAGATCTGGTACGCCCTGGAGCGCCAGGGCTGGGAGCTGCCCTACCCGGTGCGGGAGCTGAAGCGGCGCCAGACCCAGCGGGATCCGGCCCACCCCACCGGCGTGGATGCCTCGCTGACCGCCCAGCTGCTGCGGCGCAGCTGGCTGTTCGCCCAGCTGGACCCCGAACAGGTGAACCGACTCGCCTCGGAGGTGCGCTGCCTGCGCTTCGGCTCCGGCGAAACGATCGTGGCCGAGGGGGAGGAGGGCGTGGCCCTGTTCCAGGTGGTGGACGGCGAGGTGGAGGTGTTCAAGGCCGACGGCTCGCCCCTGGGGCGCTCGGTGGCCGTGCTGGGCCGGGATCAGATCTTCGGGGAGATGACCGTCTGCACCGGCGAACCCCGCACGGCCACGGTGCGCTCGCGGGGGGAATGCGTGCTGCTGGAGGTGGAGCGGGACGACTTCATGCCCCTGGTGGAGGACGATGCCGGGGTGCTGGAGGCGCTGGCGGCGATCGTGGGCCAGCGGCGCTCGGAACTGGAGAAGCTCTCCTCCCCGGATGCGGCCCGCCGCCAGACCTCGATCCTGGAGCGCATGCGCCACCTGTTCGGCCTCGAGGTCGACTGAGGGGACGCCGCTCAGGCCCTCAGGAGCTGCTCGCAGCGGAGCTCCCAGTCGCGCTGGGTGCCGATGCCGGCCACCAGCAGCCGCTCGGCCGGCTCCTCCCGCAGCCGCAGCTGCCACTGGCGGATCACATCGGCCCGCTCCATCCAGACATCGATCACCAGCCGCTGGATCGCCTCACCGTCCCAGCAGCGGCCCCGGGCCGTGTCGAGGGCCCAGTCCAGCAGGTCATCGAGCTGGAAGGGGCGGAAACCGCCGTAGATCGGGCCGGGGGCGGGTGGGCCGCCGGAGGGGGAGGCGACGGATTTCTGCTCGAGATAGAACAGCTGCAAGGGGTCGGACAACCCGCAGAACTGCAGGAGATAGGTCATCAGCGTCCCACCACGATCTTGCTGGCCCCAAACGTACCCAGGGCACGCCAGTCAGCTGTTCACCAGGAACACTCTGTTGCAGAAGATCGGATCAGCACTCTCACCTTTCGAGTGCTGATTGACCTGCCTTGGAGAAGAGCAGAGCCCTTCAGGCCAGGGCCAGACTGCGGGCCTGGGCCTGGCGCACCGCTTCGGCCAGCTCGACGAGCAGATCCAGGGTGGTGGGCAGATCGATGCAGGCATCGGTGATGCTCTGGCCGTAGGTGAGCGAGTCCAGGTCGGCGGAGATCTTCTGATTTCCCTCCACCAGATGGCTCTCCAGCATCACCCCCATCACGTGGACCGAACCGCCCCGCACCTGCTCGGCCACCTGGCGCAGCACCTCCCCCTGGCGGCGGTAGTCCTTGTTGGAGTTGCCGTGGCTGCAGTCCACCATCAGCCGGGCCGGCAGGCCGTCCTTGGCCAGCAGGGCCGCCGCCGCCTCCACAGCCTCGGCGTGGTAGTTGGTGCCGCTCTTGCCGCCGCGCAGCACCAGGTGGCCATCCGGGTTGCCGGTGGTGGACACGATCGCGGCCTGGCCCTCCCTGTTGATGCCCAGGAAATGGTGGGGCCGGGCGGCCGCCTCCATGGCATTGATGGCGGTGGCGGCGCTGCCGTCGGTGCCGTTCTTGAAGCCGATCGGCATCGACAGGCCCGAGGCCATCTCCCGGTGAGTCTGGCTCTCGGTGGTGCGGGCGCCGATGGCGGTCCAGCTGATCAGGTCGGCGAGGTACTGGGGCACCACCGGATCGAGCACCTCGGTGGCCGCCGGCAGGCCCAGCTCCGCCAGGTGCAGCAGCAGGGAACGGGCCCGGCGCAGGCCGGTGTTGATGTCGTAGCTGCCGTCGAGGTGGGGGTCGTTGATCATCCCCTTCCAGCCCACGGTGGTGCGGGGCTTCTCGAAGTAGACCCGCATCACGATCTCCAGCTCGTCCCGATGGCGGCGCTGGGCCTGGGCGATGGCTTCGGCGTACTCCCGGGCGGCGGCCACGTCGTGGACCGAGCAGGGGCCGACGATCACGAGCATCCGCTGGTCGCCGGCGTGCAGGATGGCCTTGATCCGTTCCCGGGCCTGCTGCACGGTGCGGGCCGCCTGCTCCGACAGGGGCAGCTCCGCATGCAGCACCGCCGGCGGCACCAGCGGCCGGGTTTCCACCACGTGGAGATCGGAGGTGGGGATCATGCGCGGCGGCCGGCGGGGATTGGTCAGACCCCCCAGCCTACGAACTGGCGGCACCGATGCCAGCGCCGACTTCTGCAGCCGTCGTCACCAGAGGGCGGACCCGCGGGGAAGAACAATGGAAGGGATGCCCATGCGGTCCTGCGTCCATATGTCCGCCTCCCCGAGCCCCGCCCCCCTCTCCCCCGCCGAGCTGCTGCCCAGCTACCGCGAGGCCGCAGCGGCCCGCGAAGCCCTTGGCGTGCCGCCCCTGCCGCTCACCGCCCCCCAGGCCCAGGCCGTCACCCAGCTGCTGGAGCAGCCACCCGCCGGCGAGGAGGCCTTCCTGCTGCACCTGCTGAGCGAACGGATTCCGCCGGGGGTGGATGAGGCCGCCTATGTGAAGGCGGGCTGGCTGAGTGGGATCGCCAAGGGAACGGCCACCAGCCCCCTGGTGAGCCCCCTGGAGGCCACGCGGCTGCTGGCCACCATGATCGGCGGCTACAACGTCGGCGCCCTGATCGAGCTGCTCTCCTGCCCGGAGGCGGACGTCGCTGAAGAGGCCGCCCTGGGGCTGAGCCGCACCCTGCTGGTGTACGACGCCTTCCACGACGTGCTGGAGCTGGCCGAGACCAACCCCCTGGCCCGCCAGGTGGTGGACAGCTGGGCGGCGGCGGAATGGTTCCACGCCCGGCCGCCCCTGCCGGAGGCGATCACCGTCACCGTGTTCAAGGTGACCGGGGAAACCAACACCGACGACCTCTCGCCGGCCACCCACGCCACCACCCGGCCCGACATCCCCCTGCACGCGATGGCGATGCTGGAGACGCGGATGCCGGAGGGGCTGGCCCTGATCGCCGAGCTGAAGGCGAAGGGCCACCCGCTCGCCTACGTGGGTGATGTGGTGGGCACGGGCAGCTCCCGCAAATCCGCCATCAACTCGGTGCTCTGGCACATCGGCACCGACATCCCCCACGTGCCCAACAAGCGCAGCGGCGGGGTGGTGCTCGGCAGCAAGATCGCGCCGATCTTCTTCAACACCGCCGAGGATTCCGGCGCCCTGCCGATCGAGTGCGACGTGAGCGCCCTCAACAGCGGCGACGTGATCACGATCCGGCCCCACGCCGGCACGATCGAGCGGGCCGCCGGCGAGCCGGGGGCCGGGGAGGTGCTGGCCCGTTTCGAGCTCAAGCCCAGCACCATCGCCGACGAGGTGCGCGCCGGTGGCCGCATCCCCCTGCTGATCGGCCGCTCGCTCACCGACAAGGTGCGGCTGCAGCTGGGCCTGCCCGCCTCGGAGGCCTTCATCCGGCCGGTGGCCCCGGTCGACACGGGCAAGGGCTTCACCCTGGCCCAGAAGATGGTGGGCAAGGCCTGCGGCCTGGCCGGCGTGCGCCCTGGCACCAGCTGCGAACCGCTGATGACCAGCGTCGGCAGCCAGGACACCACCGGGCCGATGACCCGCGACGAGATGAAGGAGCTGGCCTGCCTGGGCTTCTCCGCCGATCTGGTGATGCAGAGCTTCTGCCACACCGCCGCCTACCCCAAGCCGGTGGATCTGAAGACCCACGCCGAGCTGCCCGACTTCATCAGCTCCCGGGGCGGCGTCGCCCTGCGCCCCGGCGACGGCATCATCCACAGCTGGCTCAACCGCATGCTGCTGCCGGACACGGTGGGCACCGGCGGCGACAGCCACACCCGCTTCCCCCTCGGCATCTCCTTCCCGGCCGGCTCCGGCCTGGTGGCCTTCGCGGCCGCCATCGGCGCCATGCCCCTCGACATGCCCGAGTCAGTGCTGGTGCGCTTCTCCGGTTCGCTGCAGCCCGGCGTCACCCTGCGGGACGTGGTCAACGCCATCCCGTATGTGGCCATCCAGCAGGGCCTGCTGACGGTGGAGAAGGCCGGCAAGAAGAACATCTTCAGCGGCCGGATCATGGAGATCGAGGGGCTCCCCGACCTGAAGCTGGAGCAGGCGTTCGAGCTCACCGACGCCACCGCGGAACGCTCCTGCGCCGGCAGCACGATCAAGCTGAGCGTCGAGACGGTGAGTGAATACCTGCGCAGCAACGTGGCGCTGCTTAAGAACATGATCGCCCGGGGCTACAGCGATGCCCGCACCATGGCGCGCCGGATCAAGGCGATGGAGGCCTGGCTGGCGGATCCGGTGCTGATGGAGGCCGACGCCGACGCCGAGTACGCGGCGGTGATCGACATCAACCTGGACGAGCTGAGCGAGCCGATCCTGGCCTGCCCCAACGATCCCGACAACGTCAAGCTCCTGAGCGAGGTGGCGGGCGACCGGATCGATGAGGTGTTCATCGGCTCCTGCATGACCAACATCGGCCACTACCGCGCCGCCGCCACGGTGATGGACGGGGCCGGCACCAGCGCCGCCCGGCTGTGGGTCTGCCCGCCGACCCGCATGGACGATGAGGTGCTGCGGGCCGAGGGCTACACCGCCAAGTTCGAGACCGCCGGCGCCCGCATGGAGCTGCCCGGCTGCTCCCTGTGCATGGGCAACCAGGCCCGGGTGGAGGACAACACCACCGTGTTCTCCACCAGCACCCGCAACTTCAACAACCGCCTCGGCAACGGCGCCCAGGTGTACCTGGGCAGCGCCGAACTGGCGGCGGTGTGCGCCCTGCTGGGACGCATTCCCAGCCCGGCCGAGTACCTGGAGATCGCGGCGGCCAAGATCGATCCCCTCTCCGACCAGCTCTACCGCTACCTCAACTTCGACCAGATCGATGGCTTCGAAGATGCCGGGCGGGTGGTGAGCGTGGAGGAGGAGGAGAAGGTGCTGGCGGAGGTCTGAGCTGCCCCCTATCGGGTGCCCGGCGATGGCCTCCAGAGTCCCAGTTGCAGGGCTTGGGCTCTCATCTCCGCCTCTTGGTAGATCTCCTGATTGCATGGGCTCGCGGCCTGGCGATCCAGCGCCGCCAGGCCGACTTGCACCAGGCTCAGGTTGATCGGCACCCTCGAACCAACGGGAGTGATCTCCGCCAGCTCGACGCCGTCAGCGGCCTTGCTGCGCGTCGAGAGCGTCACCCAGGCACCGGGCTGGAGAAGGGCCTCCAGGGCGGCCTTGGCGGCCAGGCCCGAGCTGCTCTGTGGGAGTTGCGGGGGCCGGAGGCAGGCCAGCCGCACCTTGAACGGATCGCCGTAGGGGGTCACGACGATGGTGCGGCCATCCAGGACCTTCACGACCCGGACGTCGTCAGCAGGGGGCGGGGGAATGGCGAGAACCGGAGCCCCCGTCATCGAAAGGAGCAGGGCGGACACACCAACCAACGGGCGATTCACGGTGCTATCCCTCAACCCCCCACCACCAGGGCGTCGACGATCTCGTAGCGCTCGACGTTCTCCCCAAGCACCAGCACCGACACATCGCCGCGTCGCTGCACCGTGAGCTTTTCGGGCTGATCGGAAGCAACCGCCTTGCCCTTCACGAACAGGAACTGACGCTTCTGGCCCTCGGGGTTCATCACCACCACCGTGGCGCTGTTGTTGACCCGGCGGATCACGGAGGCCTTGCACCGGGCGGCCTTGGCACTGCTGCCGGACCCACACGGCACCTCCGCAGAGGCGTGGTACGGCGTGCCTGGGATCAGGGCATCGCGGGATGCGGGCACGGGGGCGAGGGGAGCACCACTGATCCCCACCTTGAGGCTGTAGGTGCTCGTTTCATTGCGGCGCGCCGCCGGCCGCATCAGATACACCCTCACCCTGACATCGCCATCGCTGGGCAAAGGCCCACGGAAGCGGTTGCCGGAGCTGCTGCCGATGAACAGGGCGGTGTCGGTCCCGGCCGCCATCACATTGAAGTAGTTCTGGGGGTTGGAACCCTTGAGTTCCACGGTCAGGGTCTGACCGGCGCCGGCGCGCAGTTTGTAATCGATGGTCTGGTCGCCCTTGAGCTGGCCCTTCAGCAGGGTGGAATCAGCTCCGGCTCGAAACGTGACCCTCTGGCTCTCGATCGCGCTCTGGGCCATCCCAACCCCAGCGGGAATGCTTATCGCCAGAAGGCCAGAAGCAACCCAGGCGAGGGGAGAACGCATTGGTTCCTTAGGCGAGACGCTTATCAGATCCTACCTCGGAGGGCTGCCCAGACCAGGATCGACAACTACATCCATAGGCACCATTCTTCACGTCTCTTCGTATGAATCTGTTGTTCACCTTCCATCCAAGCGCAGGGACGGCCTTCAGGGTCCTGTCCATGCCTGGGCTCTCCTGCCAATACCTTGCAGAAGCTCTCACAGGAATGGCCAGAATCTCTGGCCGACGCGGGCTTCCTTTTGGCCATGACGATGTCGACCAGGACCTTGGCAATGCGTCCTGCCCAGGGAACTCAACGCATCATTCCACCAATCCATTCACAGCCGAACATGTGGGGTTTCCAGGACTAGACGGTAAATAGAAGCCAGGGCAGTGTGCTAAAGTGATTTCAATAGGAGTAAACTTACTGTCAAATGCCTGCGAGCAACATTAAACTCGGGGCCTGCTTGATGCTGGCCCTGGCAAGCACCGGAGGCGATGCCTGGGCTCAGTCGCTCCCCTCCGGAGCGATCCAGCGTTACGAGCGGGACCAGCGCCTACGCGACACCCTCGACGAGCAGAACCGTCGCCAGCTGGAGCAGCTCAACAAGCCGCAGGTCCCCGAACAACCCGTCCAGGAGAAAGAGCCACTGCCGGAATCTCTGCCTGACTTCTCCTACAGCAGTGTGAGCTTCGAGGGGGTGTCGGTGCAGTGGAAGGGGCAGCTCGAAGCCCTGGCCGCTCCCTATCTGAACCGTCCCGTCAGCCTGCGCGATCTGGAAACTCTGCGCATCGCCATTCGCGACGCCTATCGCTCCCGTGGCCTTCTCGCTCTGGTACGGATCGATCCGAGCGGCCCCAAGGGTGGTCCGCTGATGATCACCGTCACGGAGGCGCGCATGGGGGAGGTCAAGATTGATTCCACCGTGCCGCACCACCTCAACGACGGCATCGCCAAGGCCACGATCAGGGCCTCCGTGGCCCAAGGCAGTCTGCTGCGTCTCGACAAACTCACGTCCGCCCTGCTCAAGCTCAACGATCTGGCGGGGGTGCAGGTGCGTTCCCGACTCCAGCCGGGATCCGAGACCGGCACCACCGATGTGGTGCTCAGCGTCTTCGACACCGATCGCACCAGCGGCGAGCTCAATGTCAACAACGAGATCAACCGCTTCCTTGGCAGTGTTGACGTTGATCTGACGCTCACGGGTTCGAACCTGCTGGGTCGAGGCGAGCGGACCTCTCTGGAGGGGAGTTGGTGGGGCAACAGCTCCGGCACGGGTAACTGGGTGGGATCGCTGAACTTTGCACTCCCTGTCACACCCGATGGCGGGCAACTGAATCTCTACGCCAACTACAACAAGTATCGGCTGCTTGATGAGCTCTTCAGTGCGGACATCAATGGCAGCACTGGCAATATTCGCCTCGGCTTTCAGCAACCCCTGTGGCGACGTCCCATGCAATCGCTCTGGGGATCTCTCAGCGCTGAGTACAACAGCTACATCGACAGAATCCAGAATACGGAGGTCCGCGACAGAGACAGCCAGGTGATCCGGCTCTCGCTGATCGGCCAGAAGCAGGATGCGTTTCTTGGCACCGGCCTGAACACGGCATTGCTTCAATACAGCCTTGGCAATCTGGATCGATCCGGCAACAGCAATGATCTGTCCCTCGATGCCCTGACCGCCAACACCGATGGTGGCTTCAACAAGGTGGGTCTCGTGTATAGCCGCTATCAGGTCTTCTCCGAGCGTTGGCAGGCCAAGGTGTTCATCCAGGCCCAGAAAGCCTTCAACAATCTTGACGGTGCCGAAAAGATGTCCCTCGGCTATCCCAATGGTGTGCGGGCCTATCCACCGGGAGAAGCACCAGGGGATAGCGGCTTCAGTGGCCAGTTTGATCTGATTTACCGTGCATCTCCGCTGCTGTCTTTTGTGGCGTTCATCGATGCCGGTTACATCTGGCGTTGGAACACTCCCTTCACCGATGCGCTGCAGCCCAATTCCTTTGGCCTGGCCGGAACGGGGGTTGGGGTGGATCTGGGCACCTCCGGCGACTGGCTTCTCTCCGTGAAGGTCGGCTTCCCGATCGGCAACAACCCTGGCAGCCTTGATAACACCGATGCTGACGGCTTCAACAAGGGAGCCAGGGTGTGGGGTTCCCTGCGGTGGTGGTTCTGATGAAACGCGCCGATCCAACCGTTTCGATCACCTTGCAGGCCCTCCTCTGGCGCCTGGCGCACACAGGGATGGTGGCCCTGACGCTGGCCCAGTCCAGCGCGCCGCCCATGGCCCGCGCCCAGGTGCTGCCCACCAGTCCCCAACAGGTGGGCGGCGGAGCCCATACCGTGACCACCTCAGGGAGCACGCTCACCGTCACCACCCCTGGCCGGGCGGTGATCAGCTGGGGCAGCTTCAACATCGGCCCCGGTGCCACGGTCGATTTCCAGAACCAGGGAGCCGTTCTCAACTACGTGCGCAGTGGTGGCGGTGCCTCACGGCTTGATGGGGTGCTCAGGGCCATCAACCCTGTGGTGTTGATCAACAACCAGGGCATCACGGTGGGCTCCACCGCCTTGATCTCCGTGCCCAGCATCCTGCTCAGTACGGGCACGCTCGCTGCCGGCGCTGAGCAGCGGTTCCTTGCGGGCGAGGCCTATGGCCCTGGCCTGAATGCCCCGTTGATCAGCATCGTCATGGCCGATGGGGATGGCCCCATCCAGGTGGATGGCACCATCCGTTCCACCAACGGAGGCGGGATCGCCCTCGTGGCTCCCTCGGTGACCGTGGGTCCAACGGCCACGATCCTCACCAGAGGCACCCGCAGCGCAGCCACCGGAACGGATGGGGTCAACACCACCGTCAATGGGGTGCAGCCTGAAGGCTCCCTCTGGATCGGCACCACCGGGTTGCCGACCAACACGTTCACGGCGGCCCCTGGCCTGCCCACTGGCTTCGGCTTCATCCAGATCAGTGGCAAGCCCTCTCCCCAACGGGCGACCCTTTCACTCCAGGCCACCTACGACCTGGAGCGTTTCGTGATCAGCACCTCCGGGGCCAAAGCCGGTCAGTTCAACGATCTCTTCTTCTCCCCGAACTTCCGGGCGGCTGATTTCTACGTCTATGACGGCATCGAGGCGATCGAGGAGGGGCATCGGGAAAGCACCAATGGGGGCTCCCTCAAGCGCCGTCTGACGCATACCGACGCCCAGGGCAACCTTGTCTCCGAAGAACGGGACGAGGCCAGCGTCCTTGGCCTGACGTTGCCAGCCGGGGCCGTTCTGCTGAATGCCGAAGGTGTTCGTGTCGACCAGACCTCAGGCAAGCTCACCGCCGGAACGCTCACGGTTCAGCCCGGTTCGACAGCACTCACGAACCCGGATTTCGTTGACCAGTTCGGCACCGGCCCCCTGAAGGTCACCATCGACGGCGGCGCCTCATCGGTGGTCGGCAGCAATGGCGTCAAGGCGCCCTACAACCCGCAAACGGGAGTGATCACCTGGGACAAGACGATTCCGGGAACTCCCACCACCCAGATGGTGCTCGTTCCCGGCGGATCGTTCGCGATCAATCAGGGGCAAACGAATCCTGGATTCTCCAGGCCCCAGGAAGCCGGAACCAGCCAGCGCTTTGTCAGTCAGGATGGTTATTACTATCACGGGCATAACGGTCAGTACGCAGGGACAAGCCCCTGCAGTGGTTGCCGTTATGTGAACCCCACCACCGGTGAAGTGACCTACTGGAAAGGGCACTTCACCACCGACAGCAACGGCCGTCCGCAGTTCACCACCAGCGGCAATCTGCCTCCCACCCATGTGCTCTACATGGTGGGAGGTCGGACTTACGTGACCGACGCGTCAAGCTTCAACCCCCAGACCACACCGAAGAATCCACCGACCCAAGTGGTGAGACCGCCGATTTACCAGCAGGTCACCACGCCGGGCACTCCCACCGTGGTGCAGCTCCAGCAGGCACTTCCCCTGGCGGGCCAGGCCTCGATTCCCCAGGGTTCAGGCACGTCCACGTGGCAGCGGCCAACTCCGCCCATGCCGCAGCCCACCGCCGCTCCCAATCCCCAGACGGCTGTTCCGATTCTGGCTCCGATGCTGGTGCCGCAGCAGACACAGCAGATCCCGACGGTTGGACCGACGCCGGCACCCACCCAGATGCCTGTGCCGCAGCCGACCATCGCGCCGCAGCCCACCGCCGCTCCCAATCCCCAGACGGCTGTTCCGATTCTGGCTCCGACACTGGTGCCGCAACAGACACAGCTGACGCCTACGGCTGGGCCGACGCCGGCACCAACACGGATGCCCGTGCCGCAGCCGACCACCGCGCCGCAGCCTGTCCTCACGCCAACGATGGCCCCGGCGCAGGTGCCGCCCAAGCCCACCACCGCACCACAGCCCCTGCTCACGCCAACCATGGCGCCGAGCAAGCTGCCGCCTCAGCCCACAACCGCGCCGCAGCCTGTCCTCTCGCCAACGATGGCGCCTCCGAAGCTGCCGCCTCAGCCAACCACCGCGCCACAGCCCCTGCTCACGCCGACCATGGCCCCGGCGCAGGTGCCGCCCAAGCCCACCACCGCACCACAGCCCCTGCTCACGCCGACGATGGCGCCTGGGAAGCTGCCGCCTCAGCCCACCACCGCGCCGCAGCCAGTCCTCTCGCCAACGATGGGGCCTCCGAAGCTGCCGCCTCAGCCAACCACCGCGCCACAGCCCCTGCTCACGCCGACCATGGCCCCGGCGCAGGTGCCGCCCAAGCCCACCACCGCTCCGCAGCCTGTCCTCACGCCAACCATGGCGCCGGGCAAGCTGCCGCCGCAGCCCACAGCCGCGCCGCAGCCAGTCCTCTCGCCAACGATGGCGCCTCCGAAGCTGCCGCCTCAGCCAACCACCGCGCCACAGCCCCTGCTCACGCCGACCATGGCCCCGGCGCAGGTGCCGCCCAAGCCCACCACCGCTCCGCAGCCTGTCCTCACGCCAACCAACCACCGCGCCACAGCCCCTGCTCACGCCGACCATGGCCCCGGCGCAGGTGCCGCCCAAGCCCACCACCGCTCCGCAGCCTGTCCTCACGCCAACAATGGCGCCCGGGAAGCTGCCGCCGCAGCCCACAACCGCGCCGCAGCCTGTCCTCACGCCAACCATGGCGCCTGGGAAGCTGCCGCCTCAGCCCACGACCGCACCACAGCCCCTGCTCACGCCGACCATGGCCCCGGCGCAGGTGCCGCCCAAGCCCACCACCGCTCCGCAGCCTGTCCTCACGCCAACCATGGCGCCGAGCAAGCTGCCGCCTCAGCCCACGACCGCGCCACAGCCAGTCCTCTCGCCAACGATGGCGCCGACGCAGTTGCCGCCCAAGCCCACTGCCGCTCCGCAGCCTGTCCTGACGCCAACGATGGCGCCTCCGAAGCTACCGACCCAGCCCACCACCGCACCACAGCCCCTGCTCACGCCGTCCATGGCGCCCGGGAAACTGCCGCTCCAGCCCACGACCGCACCGCAGCCTGTCCTCACGCCGACCATGGCACCTGGGGAAGCGTCTCCACAGCCGGCACTGGCGCCCCAGCCCTCCAGTGCTGCACAGCCGGTGCTCCGACCCATCAGCCCAGGCGAGTTGCTGCCGACCTCTGGGGTGCGGCCCGTTCCTCGCGCCGATTCCTTCAGTTACCAGATCCCTAAGGGGTTGATCGAGGAACGGATTCCCGGTGCCATCCCAGAGAAAAGCCGCGCTCGCCTGGCGGACGGACGTGCCCTGCCACCGGGAGTCGACTTCGACGCCTTCAGCCAGACGTTCGAGATCAGGGGCTACGGCAAGATCACGCTGCCACTCGACGTGCTGCTCACCGTGCCGACCCGCAGCGGCACGCCCGGCTCGTTCACGCTCACCATCGGCAAACCCTGAAGCGGCTGAGCCATGCCGACCACTTCTCCAGGCCTCAGCCTGATCATCGGCAGCCGCAACGAGGGTGACTATCTGAGGCGAACTGTTGAGGGTGCATTGGCGCTCACGCCCCCCGAGGGCGGCCTTGAGTGCTCCCTCTACGACGACGCCTCAAGCGATGGCAGCACGGACTTCTGCGACGAACCCCACTGGCGTCAACGTCGCGACCAGGGAACGGTTCGACTGCAGCGCGGGGCCTTCCGGATTGGTGTTTCCCGGGGCCGTCGCCAGGGTGCGGCCGGCTGCCGTGCGGAGGTCCTGGTGTTCCTCGATGCCCATCTGGAGTTTCCCCAGAGCGATCTCTGGTTGAAGGTTCAGGACCATTTCCGCAACCCAGGCTGCGATCTGCTGGGGATCGACTGTTTTGACAGTCGTAATGGTGCCTCCACCGCCGGCTCGATCTACAGCAGTAAGCGGCTGTGCCATCTGAATCCTGCCTGGGTGAGGCTTCAATCCGATCCCCTGGTCGATGTGACGGCGCCCTTCGTGAATGGCGGCTTCTTTGCCATCCGCCGGCAGGTGTACGAACGCCTGGAAGGTTTTCCGGACTTCCTGGAGGACTGGGGCCATGAGGATCGTTTCCTTTCGATGCTGGCTGGGCTCTGTGGCTACCACTGCCGCGTTGATCAACGCCTGCGCGTCGGCCATCTCTACAAGGATGTGTTCAATGAACAGGAGGGACTGACCCAGCCGGAAGCCTTCTCGGACCCCCTCCCGAGCGATGGGGTTGTGTTACCGGAGGTTGTTTTCCGCCATGCCGATGCAGCCACACGGGGTGTGTCGACGATGTTGATGAACAGCCTGCGTTGTGGCGCCGTGCTTTACAGCGCCGAGGTGGCGGAGCGCATGCATGAACAATTGCGCTTCGATTTCGGTGCTGAGATGGTCGAAACGGCCTTGCAGCTGCTCCTGCAGGAGAAGCCCCAGCTCGAAACTCTGATGCTGCGCCTCGGCCTGGGCCCAGAACAGCGGGACCGGCAGATGGTGGACTTCTTCCAGCGTTTCCGGCCCGTGCTGCCGATGCTCGATGAGGCGGAGCTTCATGCCACGGCTCACTTGCAGGATGCCCAACTGGCGCTCGATCGGGTGCGCCAGTTGCCCCTGGCGCTGTCGTCGCTCCATCAGCCGGATGCTGACCACTACCGCACGGCCCGCCTCTACCGCGAGGCCCTCTATGGCTTCCAGCTGCAGCGGCACGAGGAGGCGACCCGTCTACTGGCCGAGTTGCTGACGATTGATCCGGACTACCTGCCAGCCATCTGCCTGCTGGCCGTGAATCTTCGGGCCGTGGGGCGACAAGCGGGCGAAAGATTCTGGCTGCAGCGCGGTGCCGACATCATCGAGCGCCACCGACAGGTCGGACCAGGGCCGATTGGAGCCTTCCACCCCGCCAGCCTCAATCCCTACCTTCGCCATCTCTACTGGCCTGAAGCCGATCGGATGATCTGGGCAGCCCTGGCGGATCTTGAGGAACGGGCCGGACACCCCTCTGCCGCGGTGGGATGGCTACTCAAGCTGCTCGATCAATCGCCTGAGGAGAGTGCCGTACGGGAGCAGCTGTTGCGTTTGATTCAGCCAGCTGGTTGATTTCGCCATGCATGCCATGCGCTCCGCTACCAACGCTCCACCCAAGGGCTGGCCTACCCGTTCCTATTCGCCGCCCTGAACGGCCAGCAGCTTGCGCTGCTGTTTCCAGCGCAGCACCTGCCAGACCAGGAACACCATCAGCAGGGGCAGCACCGCCACCAGCACCACGAACCGGTAGGTGTTGTCGACGATCTCACCGCCGGCGGTGGAGGCCAGGACCTGCTCCACCAGATAGAGCCCGTAGAGGCCCAGAAGAATCCAGCCCTCGAGGCGGGAGATCACCCCGTTGGTCCAGAAGATCGGCAGGCAGGCCAGGGTGGTGGCCACCATGATCGGCAGGTCGCGGCTCACCATCACCGGATCCACCGCCAGCCCCTTGCCTCCGGAGAGCACGGCGCAGAGGCCCAGGATCACGATCTGGTTGAGCAGGTTGCTGCCCACCACGTTGCCGATGGCCAGGTCGGCCTTGCCCCGGTAGGCGGCCACCACGGAGGTGACCAGTTCCGGCATCGAGGTGCCGGCCGCCACGATCGTCAGGCCGATCACGGTCTGGCTCACCCCCAGGGCCACGGCGGCCGTGGTGGCCCCCCGCACCAGCAGCTGGGAGCCGACCACCAGCAGGACCAGGCCCGCCGCCAGCTTGAAGGCCGCCACCAGCGGGGTGGACCGCTCGTTCTCGTTGTCCTCGTCGTCTTCGGAATCTTCCGACGCGGTGCGGATCTCCCAGACGAGGTTGGCCACCGTCGCGAACAGCAGTGCCACACCGGCCTGCCAGGTGAGCCGGCCCCCCGAGGCCATGCCCCACACAGCCATCGAGATGCCCAGCAGCAGGGGCACGTCCCGCCGCACCAGGCGGCTCCTGACGCGCAGGGGAACGATGGCCGCGCTGGCGCCCAGCACCACCAGGATGTTGAAGATGTTGCTGCCCACCACGTTGCTGACGGCCAGGTCGGCATCCCCCTGAAGGGTGGACAGCACGCTCACGAACAGTTCCGGCGTGCTGGTGCCCAGGGACACCACCGTCAGGCCGATCACCAGCTGGGGGATGCCCAGCAGCAGGGACAGGGCGACCGAACCGGCGACGAACAGTTCCCCGCCGCCGAACAGCACCAGGATCCCGAGGATGATCTCGACGAAACTGGGCAGGGTGGGCATGGCGGCGTGTCTGAAAGCGCATGAGTTTAGGGAGACGCCAGCCGATCGCCTGAAGTGACACGCTGGATCTCCCCGTTCCGCCGCCCCCCCTGAACCAGGAAACGCTGCTGTTCGAGCCGGCCCGGCCGGCCGCCGATGCCCTGCGCACCGTGCTGGCCTTCCCGAGCAGCTATTCGGTGGGGATCACCAGCCTGGGCTACCAGGTGGTGTGGGCCAGCCTGGCGCGCCGCAGCGACCTGGACGTGCGGCGGCTGTTCACCGACCAGGGGGACCCACCGCACCGCCATTGCGACCTGTTCGGCCTGTCGCTCAGCTGGGAGCTGGACGGGCCGGTGCTGCTCGACCTGCTGGAGCGCCAGGGCATCCCCCTGTGGAGTCACCAGCGGCGGGAGGACGACCCGATCGTGTTCGGCGGCGGCCCGGTGCTCACCGCCAATCCCGAGCCCCTGGCCCCCTTCTTCGATGTGGTGCTGCTCGGTGACGGCGAGCTGCTGCTGCCCGCCTTCATCGACGCCCTCCAGGCCGCCCGCCCCCTGCCCCGGTCCGAACGCCTGCGGCAGCTGGCCCAGGTTTTCCCGGGGTCTATGTGCCGGCGCTCTACGCCCCCCGCTACGACGCCGACGGCGCCCTGCTGGCGGTGGAGCCCACCGCCGCCGACCTGCCGGCCACCATCGCCAAGCAGACCTGGCGCGGCAACACCCTCAGCCATTCCACGGTGATCACGCCGGAGGCGGCCTGGCCCTCGATCCACATGGTGGAGGTGGCCCGCAGCTGCCCGGAACTGTGCCGCTTCTGCCTGGCCAGCTACCTGACCCTGCCGTTCCGCACCGCCTCCCTCGACAACGGCCTGATCCCGGCGGTGGAGACGGGCCTGGCGGTGACCCAGCGGCTCGGCCTGCTGGGCGCTTCGGTGACCCAGCACCCCCAGTTCGCCGACCTGCTCACCTGGCTCGATCAGGACCGCTTCGAGGGCACCCGGGTCAGCGTCAGCTCGGTGAGGGCCGCCACGGTGACCCCCCAGCTGGGGCGGATCCTGGCCCGGCGGGGCAGCAAGTCACTGACGATCGCGATCGAGAGCGGCAGCGAACGCATGCGCCGGGTGGTCAACAAGAAGCTGAGCGGCGAGGAGATCTTCGCGGCGGCCCGGTACGCCAGGGAGGGGGGCCTCAGCGGCCTGAAGCTCTACGGCATGGCGGGCCTGCCCAGCGAGGAGGAGGCCGACATCGAAGCCACCGCCGACCTGCTGCTGGCCCTGAAGAAGGCCACCCCGGGCCTGCGGCTGAGCCTCGGGGTGAGCACCTTCGTGCCCAAGGCCCACACCCCCTTCCAGTGGGAAGGGGTGCGGCCGGAGGCGGAGAAGCGCCTGCAGCGGCTGGCGCGGCGCCTGCAGCCCAAGGGCATCGAACTGCGCCCCGAGAGCTACGGCTGGAGCGTGATCCAGGCCCTGCTCTCCCGCAGCGACCGCCGCCTGGCGCCCGTGATCGCCGCGGCCCGGGGCCAGCACGACAGCCAGGGCGGCTGGAAGAAGGCCTACCGGGCAGTCCGCGCCGGCGAGGTGGCCGCACCGGCGGATCTGCCGGTCCCCCTGCCGGCGCCTCCGCCCTGGGAGGAGGTGGTCCACGCCACCTGGGGCGAGGAGCGCGTGCTGCCCTGGGCCCATCTGGAGGGCCCGCTACCAGCCGCCACCCTGCTCAGGCATCGGCAGGAGGCGCTGGCCGGCGATAGCAGCGCAGACCCGCCAGCAGCACCCAGCCCGCCACATTGATCCGGCTGTCGTAAAGGGGGATGTCGGTGGCGTGCAGGGCCACCAGCACCAGGACCGCGGCCCACCAGGCCCGGTCGAACAGGGTGCCGCCGGCCATGCCCAGCCAGCCGGCCCGGATCAGCAGCCACAGCACCAGGCCCACCACCAGGACGGCGACCGGCACCCCGTGGCTCATCGCCAGATCGATCGGCAGGTTGTGCGGGTGGCCGTGCCAGAAGCCGGTGCGCATCGGGTAAATGATGCTGAAGGCGGCCGCCCCCCAGCCCAGCCAGGGCCGTTCGGCGATCAGCCCCAGGGCCACCTGCCACTGGGCCAGGCGGGTGATCGCCAGCGGTCGCTGGCCGCCGTGGTCGAGGTCGATCAGCCGGCCCCAGATCGCCTCGGGCACCACCTGCCGGGCCAGCTCCTGCGGGGCCGCCGGCACCCAGGGCAGGGTGGAGAGGCCGATCACCGCCAGCACCACCAGCAGCACCGGCAGCAGCCACAGCCAGCTGCCGGGCCCGGCCACCACGGGCACCGCCAGCAGCAGGGCCCCCCAGGCATTGCGGGAATCGGTGAGGAACACCGCCGCCACCAGGCCGGCGGCGATCACCAGCACCACCCCCCGGCGCCGCCAGCCGAGACCGCCCTCGATCAGGGCCGCCAGGGTCAGGGGCCAGGCCAGCACCATCCAGGCCCCGGCGATGTTGGCGTAGTCGAACAGTCCGGCCAGCCGTTCCGGCGGGTTGCCGCCGGCCTTGATGTGCCAGATGATCAGGCCCCCCAGCCACTGGAAGGGTCCGCTCCAGCCCCACCAGATCTGGCCCAGGCCGGTGAGGATCACCGGCACCGTGCCGGCCACCACCGCCAGCGCCACCCGGCGGCGGGCGGCGGGGGTGCCGAGATACACCTGGAAACCCCAGAACCCCCAGAAAAAGGGCAGCCAGTTGCCCATCCCCAGCCAGGCCAGGTCATTGCTGGCGGCCCGGAAGCAGCCCAGCACCATCAGCACCGCCGCCGCCAGGAGCACGACGTTGACCCGGTCCGCCAGCACCGGGCGTCGGCCGCGGCTGCCCAGGATCAGGGCCAGCAGCAGGGCCAGGCCGGCCAGGAAGGCACTGCTGGCCAGCAGGAACATCCCCAGCTGGAAGCAGCGCCAGCCCAGCGGCGTGGCGGCGGCCGGCTTGGGCGCCATCAGGCGCTCATCGAGGGCAGAGAAACGGATCACCGGAGCGGCGGCGGCAGCGAAGGACCGACGGCGGGTCCCGGGGCAAGGCTCAATCAAACACAGCGGTTCGGCCTCTGTAGACCATCACCTGGCGGCGCAGGAACAGGCGCACCGCCCGGGCCAGGGCCAGCCGTTCGGTGTCGCGGCCCTTGCGGATCAGGTCCTCCACCTCATCGCGGTGGCCGACGTGCATGGTGGCCTGCTCGATGATCGGCCCGCCGTCCAGCTCCTCGGTCACGAAGTGGGCGGTGGCGCCGATCAGCTTGACCCCCCGCTCCCAGGCGCGGTGGTACGGCTGGGCCCCCTGGAAGGCGGGCAGGAAGGAGTGGTGGATGTTGATCACCTGGGAGAAGCGGGCCAGGAAGGCGGGGCTCAGCACCTGCATGTACTTGGCCAGCACCACCAGCTCGATCCGCTCCTCCTCCAGCAGGGCCAGCTGGGCCTGCTCCACCTCCGAGCGGGAGGCCGCCGTGATCGGCAGGTGCACGAAGCGGGCACCGAAATCAACCGCCAGCGCCTCCAGGTCCGGGTGGTTGGAGACCACCAGGGGCACCTGCATCGGCAGCTCCCCGGAGCGGGTGCGCCAGAGCAGGTCCACCAGGCAGTGGTCCTGGCGGCTGGCGAAGATCGCCACCCGGGGCAGGGCGTCGGAGAAGTGCACCTGGCCCTCGCCGCCGAGGCGCCCCGCCAGGGCCGCCACGGCCGGAACGATCGCCTCACGGGGCAGGCCGAACCCCTCCAGGGCCCATTCGATCCGGCTCAGGAACAGCCCCGCCCCCGCATCGGTGTGGTGGTCGGCATGGAGGATGTTGCCGCCGTTGGCGGCCACCCAGCCCGAGAGTTCGCTCACCAGCCCTGGCCGATCGGGGCAGATCAGCTGCAGGATCGCCGTGGGGGAACGCATCAATGAATCCGGAACGGATCGGTCGGAACCGTCATGGTGGCGCAGGCGGGCCGGTAAAGTCACGGCGCCAGCCACGTCACTGCACCGTCCCATGGCCGTCGCGTCGATCTCCGCGCCCCTCTCCCTGATGGGTGTCCTGCGCCGCCTCAGCCTGCTTGCCGTGGCCCTGGTGCTCAGCGTTTCCCTGGTGGCCTGCTCGGGCGACCAGACCCGCAAGCCGCCGACGATCAGCCCCGCCGACATGACCCTGATCGCCCGCCAGACCGAAGGGTTCCTGGCCGCGAAGGAGCGCCTGCCGGAACTGGCCGATCTGGTCAACGAGCGCAACTGGGTCTTCACCCGCAACCTGATCCACGGCCCGATGCAGGATCTGGGTCGCCAGATGCTCTACATCAACCAGCGTCTGCTGCCGGCAGACCGGGCCGAGGCCGCCAAGCGGGCCACCAAGCTGAAGGCCTCCCTGGCCAAGCTCGATGAGGCCGCCCGTCTGCAGGACGGCGAGAACCTCCGCAAGGACTACATCAAGGTGGCCACCGGCTTCAGCTCCTACGCCGAGGTGATTCCGGCCGAAGCCATCGCCCTGGCCGAATCCTTCAGCACCGAGGCCAAGGTGTCCAACGCCGTGCCGCCGGCCCCCTCGCCCAACACCCCCGCGCCCCAGCCGGTCGCCAGCGGCGACGCCTGATCCGCACCCCGGCGGGGCCCCCTCCCGCACCTCGGTGATCGTGGTGGGGGGTGGCATCGTGGGCCTGGCCTGCGCCTGGTGGCTCCAGTGCCGCGGCCACACGGTGCTGCTGCTCGATCCGGCCCAGGGGCCTGCCACTGGCGATGCCCCGGGCGAGGGCCCCGAACGCAGCGGCAGCCTGGCGGCCCTCGGGGTCCTGATGGCCGACAGCTTCCACCGGGAGCGGGGCCGGGCCTGGGACCTGCGTCAGCGCAGCCTGGAGCTCTGGGCCCAGTGGCGCCAGGAGCTGGCCCGACGGGGGCATCCGATCCCCTACCGCTCCGGCGTGCTGCTGCTGGCGGCGGATGGGGACGAGGAGGAACGCCTCGCGGCCCTGGGGGCACGCAAGCGGGCCCTGGGCCTGCCCCTGGAGCCCTGGGACCGGCGCCGGCTGGAGCAGCTCGAGCCCGGCCTGCCCCAGCCCTGCCTGGCGGGGCTCCACTCCGGCCGCGACGGCCAGCTGGATCCGGGATCGGCCCTGGCGGCCCTGGCGGCGGACGGCCGGCAACGGGGCCTGACCGTGCGGGCGGAGGCGGCCGTGGCCCTGCGGCCCGATGGCGGCGGCTGGCGGGTGGACCTGGCCGGGGGCGGCGCGGAGCGGGCGGCCTGGGTGGTGCTGGCGGCGGGGACCGCCAGCGGCACGCTGCTGAAGGCCGCAGCGGGGGTGGCCGCGGGGGTGGACCCTGGCCCCTGGGAGCTGGAGCCGGTGCTGGGCCAGGCCCTGGAGCTGGAGCTGGACGCCCCCCTCCCCGGCCACTGGCCCGGGGTGGTGGTG